>JBBQWM010000006.1:0-200590 GCA_038210655.1 Chloroflexia bacterium | reverse complement strand
CGCTTGGCTCTCGAAAAATCGGCGCTTGGGGCGGGATTACGAGCGTTTGGCCGACAGTGCCGAATGTTTTATTTACATGGCGATGTCTCGTTTACTGCTCAAGCGCCTGGCCGCTTGACCATTTTGAAACAGGCTCTCAGTGGAAACAGAAGTCGCCTGCACACTCATTGATAATGAACCCTCCTGTCCAAAGCCTTAAACTGGATTAAAGTTAAGACCAGTAACACCAAAAATAGAACGACTGAGATCGCCGAAGCAAACCCGTAGCGCGGATTACCCAATCCTAGAAACGAATTGTACAAGGCATAAACCACCACATTAGTAGAGCCATCCGGCCCTTCGTTGCCGATCAAAACCTTGAATTGGGTAAAAGCCTGGAAACATTGAATAGTTGATATGATAAACAGGAAGAGCAAAGTCGGAGTCAATAAAGGCAAAGTAAGATAACGGAAAGCACTCCAGCCATTAGTTCCATCGATCCGACCGCTTTCGTAAAGGTCTTGCGGTATGCCTTGGATACCAGCTAGAGTAATAATAAAGGTGAACCCCAGTGCCGTCCAGACCGTCATAAAAGCGACCGCTACTAAAGCAGTTGCCGGACTTTGCAAAAGCGTCTCCTGTTTTACCCCCAGCAAATCTACCAGCCATTGGGTTATTTTGGTGCTGGGACTGTAAATAAAGGCCCAGATCACCCCGGCGCTGGCAACTGAAATTGCCACACTACTGGTAAAAATCGTTCGAAAGACCTGGATCGCTCTTACTTTAACAGTTGCAAGCAAGGCCAGCGCAATAGCTGTCACCATCCCTAATGGGACGACCATCAGGCTAAATTGAACCGTAGTCACAATACTTTTCAAATATTGATCGTCGTCTTTACCGTCCAGGTTCAAAATCCGGCTGTAATATTTTATATCGTTGAATCTTACGGTATCCCCGGCGGCATCCGTTACAAAAAAGCTTAACCAGATCGACCGTATAAAAGGCCAGAAGGTAAAAGCCACAAAAATTAGCAGCGCCGGGGCCATATATAGCAGCGCCAGTCCAAATTCACCCCAATTTCGTCGAGTGCGGCTCGCTATAACGGCCTGACCAACTAGCGGGACTGCGATTGCCTCTTCAACCGAAGCATCTGCTGCACTTTGTGTCAGGGTTGCCCGGTTTTGGTTCAGACCTGCCGCTTCATTTTCGGGATTTTCTAATATACTCATAAGCAATAATTTACTTTCGGTAATTTAGGGTCACAAGCAGAAATCTTTATTCAGCATTTAATGTTCTATGTCTGATCTAATATGGAATACAAGCCTGGTGAGCAACAGAGGTGTTAAATTATAAAAGAGGTATAAAGACGCTCCATTGCGTTACTGTTCTATTATAACGCATATCGGTCTGAGTAACAAAACCCAAATCGGTATTTGAGTATTAGCCGCATTTTGGGGTTTCTCTGTTTCCAACCATAACACATGCAGGATAGAGTAAAGTTGTTAAGGACTATTTAACGGCTGTTTAACATTTTGTAAGCCTGATTGGATCAGCCGTTTTTTATGTTAAAAGAGTATTCATTCTCTACAGTTGAGTGCAAAATATCTATTCTCTAGGAGCGAGCTTCTACAAGGGTTCAAACTACCTGCAATTTGTTATATTTACCAGATGGCACACCAAAACGACCTTCTTTTCCACAATATGTGGATAGCCGGTGGATAGTCGTGTATAACCGGTCAATTGCAAGGGCTAGAATGTGGATAAGCTGTAGATAGGTGGTGGGAAACGACCTGCTTGATTAATCGGTGTGGTAGCGGTAAAGTTTACCAATCTTTATAGGGATGCCGGGCCAGGGCCGCGTTTTTGTAGGCCGGGTCTTCGGTTACATCCTGGCCCAACCAGGCCGGGCGTTCAAAAGCATAATCGGCGCTGGGCATTTCCAATTCGGCTACGATCAGCCCGGCGTTGTCGCCCTCGAAAATATCGAGTTCCCATTTTAATTCAGGCGCACCTGCCACCGGCAATTTGTAACGAGTCTTGCCAACCGTCGAAGCCTGGGACAGCTTTAGCAGTTGGCAGGCTTCCTCAAAAGGAATGTCGTACTCGAATTCGTCTCGCCCAACCAGTCCCGACCCTTTGATGGTCAGATAGGCTTTGCGCTCGTCGCCTGGCCCTTCCTCGGTGCGTACCCGGACGGTCGGTTCAAAACCGAGGTAGCCTTGTACCAGTCTGGCCCCCTGGGGCAGTTCCGGCAGCAGGTCCGACTTTACCAAAAATTTACGTTCGATCTCTTCTTTGTAACCCATTTTGCACCGCCTTTTAGCTATCGAATATGCATGGTAAGTTTTCTAATATCATAGCAGATTAGGGCAATCCTTAAAGTGTCGAACCGATTCTGCGGGAGCGTCAGCTTTTTTGCACAATTTCAAATAATAAGAATAGACCAGCGCAAAACCCCGACTCAAAGCATTCAAAATATATCTAAAAAATTTCCGCAGAAAATTTTTTAGATATACTCAACCCTGTTTAAGGTGTAGTCCAGTCTGGCTGGTTTGCAAAAATCTGACACTCACCGACCGATTTTAAAAGCAATAGGCAGCCAGAAATGTAATTTGTAGCCAACCTGTAACGAGACTAAAGTTGAAGCTACCTAAAAACTGTCCTTTGGTACAGGTTCAAAACTGAACCCTGGGACTAGGCGATCCAGCTTATTTCCCTCTATAATAATGCTCAGTAATAAAGAATAAATATTGAGTGAAAAAGGAGAGGGTAATGACTACAGCAACGCAGCGAACAGTCTTGATTAGCGGGGCATCACGGGGATTGGGTCTGGCGCTG
Source organism: Chloroflexia bacterium (assembly GCA_038210655.1). Lineage (GTDB taxonomy): Bacteria > Chloroflexota > Chloroflexia > Chloroheliales > Chloroheliaceae > 54-19. Next base: position 197,773 of record JBBQWM010000006.1, on the reverse strand, counting down.
GCCCGTCATCTAGCGGCAGATGGTTGGAAGCTAATTATAAATGCAAAGGGTGCGGAAGCCCTCGAAGCGGCCCGCGCCGAACTAAGCAAACAAACTGCGGTAATTGCGATAGCGGGCGACGTGACCGACCCGGCCCACCGTACTGCCCTGGCTCAGGCCGTCCATGCCATCGGTGGGTTGGATGCAATTATAAATAATGCCAGTATTCTGGGGCCTAGCCCGCAGCCGAGTTTGTTGGACTATCCGCTCGAAGTGCTGGAAGCAGTCTATCGCGTAAATGTGATCGCGCCATTGGGCTTAATCCAGGCGCTACGAAACGAATTAAAGGTGGGCGCGAGAATAATGAATATCACCAGCGATGCCGGGGTCGAACCTTACGAAGGTTGGGGCGGTTATGGGTCGAGCAAAGCCGCCCTCGAACAGCTTTCTAACATTCTGGCGGCGGAAAATTCTAGCTGGCGGGTCTATTGGGTTGATCCGGGCGATATGCGAACCCAGATGCACCAGGAAGCTTTCCCTGGCGAAGACATTAGCGACCGCCCTTTGCCGGAAGTGAGCGTTCCCGGTCTGATAGCTTTGCTCGAAGGTGATTTACCGAGTGGACGCTATGCGGCCCGTTCTGTCCTAGTGGAGGTAACAAAATGACCCAACAACGTCTTGAACTGCCTGCTGCCCGCTTTTCTCAGCCAGAAGCGCAGGTCATTACCTTAACGTCCGGCCCGCAAAATTGGGGCTGGCGACCAGCCGTCGCCGACCTAAGACCACTCGATTTTGAATTGCCGCCCGAACTGGAAGCCTCCGAACCGCCCGAAGCACGTGGTTTGAGGCGGGACGAAGTGCGGTTGATGGTTTCGTATCAAGCTACCGACCGGGTGATCCACAGTCGGTTTAACGAACTTGGCACTTTTTTGGAGGCGGGCGATGTGCTAATAATAAACACCAGTGGGACGCTCAACGCGGCCCTGAACGCCACCCGCTCCGATGGAACTGCTCTCGAACTGCATCTTTCGACTCGTCTCCCGGCAGACCTCTGGATTGTCGAAGTGCGCTTGCCGAGCGGTACGACCACCAAGCCGTTTTATAACGCTCAGGCGGGCGAAACCCTGACCCTGCCAGGCGGAGCCAGCGTAACTTTACATACACCGCACGACCGCACCGCGACACCCGGTAGCCCGGTACGCCTCTGGATTGCTACCTTGCAGTTGTCGGCTCCGTTAGAGGCATACTTGGAACAGTACGGTTTTCCGATCCGTTATAGCTATGTGCGACAGGGCTGGCCTTCCGAATATTACCAGACGGTCTATGCTACCGAGCCGGGTAGCGCTGAAATGCCTTCGGCGGGACGGGCCTTTACGCCGGAACTGATAACCCGGTTGGTCGCGCGGGGGGTGCAAATCGCCCCTTTAATTTTGCACACCGGGGTTGCCAGCCTGGAAGATCACGAACCGCCCTACGAGGAATATTACCGAGTGCCGTCCGAGACGGCTCGACTGATAAATGCCGCTCACAGCGCCGGACGACGGGTGATTGCGATTGGCACGACGGTGGTACGGGCGCTAGAAAGTGTCACCGGGCCAGATGGGGTGACATATCCCGGCGAAGGCTGGACACGCCTGATTATCACGCCGGAACGCGGTATTCGGGCGGTTAATGGCCTGTTGACCGGCCTGCACGAACCGCGTGCCACTCATCTGGCAATGTTAGAAGCCCTGACCGGGGACGAACATTTGCGAGTAACCTATAGCGAGGCTTTGCAGGAAGGCTATCTCTGGCACGAGTTTGGCGATTTGCATCTGATTTTGCCGTAAGGCTAATTCTATAGCAAAATACAGAATTATGAACTCCCTGTAGGAGCGATTTATAAGAAATCGTAAGTACTCGGCCTATCCTATTTGGGAGACCACGTAGGGTCGCACCCTACAACGGATTTTGGTAGGGTGCGACCCTTATGTGGTCTCCCCGTCTGAGTAAGTACTAAATTTCAGTTTTCTCTGCGTTCTCTGCGTCTCTGCGGTGAGTAGTTACAAAGAATCTACAAAGATTATGTTAGATTGAGAAGTCGTTCTCGAAGCACTCGGCGGAGCAATTTGCCGGTAGCGTTGCGGGGTAGGCTATCGGCAAAGTAGATTGCCACCGGGACTTTGTAGCGGGCCAGACGTTCGGCACAATAAGCAATCGCTTCGGTTGCGGTTAGGCTCAGGCCAGGTCGAAGCCTTATAAAGGCGACCACCACCTGACCCCAGCGTGCGTCCGGCCTGCCGACGACCCCGGCTTCCTCAATCGCCGGATGCGAAAGCAGGACTGCTTCGATCTCTGCCGGATAAACATTCTCGCCACCCGAAATAATCAAATCATCGCGGCGGTCGGTTACATATAAAAAGCCCTCTTGATCGAGCCAACCAAGATCGCCAGTATGGAACCAGCCATCCCGCCAGGCTAGAGCAGTCGCCTCCGGGCGACCCTCGTAACCCGGCGTGATTTGTGGCCCGCGCAGCGCGATTTCGCCGACCGCTTCGGGGCCGGTTTCAGCTATCGGCGCACCGTCTCGCTCGATCCGTAATGTTACCCCTGGTAGTGGTCGGCCTGCCGAACCAAGCTTGCGTAGCGCCTCCGCCGGGGCCAACGTGACGGCCTGGGAAGCCGTTTCGGTCATACCATAGGTTTGCATAACCGGGATAGCGGCCTTTGCGCAACGTTCCAGCAAGGGGGCCGGAACCGGCCCACCCCCAATCAAAGCCGCCCGGAAAGTTGGCGGATAAGGCCGGTCGCTGCGTTGATCGAGCAGACGGGCCAGCATATTGGTCACAACCGAGACAAGCGTGATACCCTCCTGGTCAATCGCCCGGTTGACTGCCACCGGGTCAAAAGCCGCTTGCACTACCACCGGCATACCATAAAAGAGACCGCGTAAGACTATTGCCAGTCCGCCTACATGAAAAAGAGGTAGCACCGCCAGCCAGCGATCTGCTGGGCCTGCCGGTAAATTCTGGTAGGAAGCCTCAGCGTTAGAAAAATGGTTGCCATAGGTCAGGCGTACTCCTTTGGGTCGTCCGGTGGTGCCAGAAGAATAGATAATAGTGTGGGTTGCGGTTGCCTCGAACCCAACCGGCGACGTATACTCAGCCTCTGGCAAATCGCCCAGGGCCGGGCCGCTTTCGGCAACGCTCAAAGAGCGCAGGCCAACTAGCCCTTGAGCAGCCGCCAATCCTTGCACACTATGAGAGCTATCGGTCAATAATAAATCGGCCTGTACGTCGGCTAATTGCCAGTTTAACTCTGCTGGGGTCAGTCGCAAGTTAAGCGGAATCAGGGTCGCCTCCAACTGGATCAGGGCGTGTACCAGTTCGACAAAGCGCCGACTACTGCCCATCAACAGGGCTACCCGCCTCCCTCGCCCGATCTCCTGGGCGTGAAGTTGCCGGGCGATCTGGCTGACCCGTTCGTACAAGGCTCCAAAAGTCAGTTCTTCGCCCCCTGCCACCAGCGCTAAGCGCTCCGGCGCGGTCTTGCTCCATTGCTCTAACCAGTTCGGCAGAATTTGTATCTCACTGTTCATCTTCGTTATTTTAAGGACTCTAAAGAGTTGATATTGTCTTAATTTTTCTAGCTGTTCATCCAGCAGCAGCTACCTGGACTATTTTGAATCATCCTATTTTACCACCTCCCCACGCTTTACCGAATTAAGATAGTGGGTAAGGAGCGGGCTTTTTAATCTGCCACTAATCAGCACTTCAGAAAGCTTTCATCTGGCCCGTATAGAATAAAGTTGTTCAGGAAAACAAATGCAAAGCTGGACTTGAACCTAAAAAACTGTACCAATTAAATTAACAAAAGCTACAAATTAATATAGATTGGGGAGTAGTCACCCGCTTGGGCGGGCTGGGCAGTCGTCATTACGGAGCATTGCTCCCGGCTGTTCATCGGCATTTAACAATGCGGAAGGCGAGACCATCACGGCAAGCAAATTGACGTGGTGGTCTCGCCTTTTTGATTTTGTAAGATCAAAAGACCGCGTCGCCTTGCAGCATCTTATTCAAAAGCGAGTATAGAAATCGAAAAAGGAGTAACAAAGGTTGAAGTCAAAAACGTGGGTCTGGTTTGGACTGGCGGCTATCCTAACGCTACCGGGTCTTTTTGTAAAATATATTTTGCCCGCCCAATTCCAAAAAGATAACGCGCTAGTCGTGGCAGGCTTGTTTGGAGTGGCGATAATGGGCGCGTCTTTTTTGTTGATTTGGGCGACCGAGGCGATCCAGCGCGACGTGCCACAAGCCTTTGCTCTTTCGGTGCTGGCTCTGATTGCGATCAGCCCCGAATATTCGGTGGACTGGGCCTTAACTTTTGAGGCAGGTTCCAACCCGGCCTATAAAGAATACGCGATTGCCAACATGATCGGGGCTAATCGCATGATTGTCGGGTTCGCCTGGCCCTTGCTGGTTTTTCTGTTCTTCCTGAAATTCCGCAAGGCCCATATCAGGCTCGGTAAAGACCACCGGGTCGAGATCGGCTTTCTACTGACCGCCGGGTTATACTCGATCAGCATCCCGATCAAGGGTAATATCAACCTGTTTGACGTGATCTTCCTGGTAGGGCTGTTCGTGTTGTACACCTTGCGTATTCTCAAGGCTCCTGTCCACGAGCCACATCTCATCGGCCCGGCTAAAATGTTGGGCGAGATGCCTCGTCGTCAGCGTATTACCTGGGTGCTGGTAATGATGGCCTTCTCGCTGGCGACGATCCTATCGGTCGCCAAACCGTTCGCCCTGGCCTTGATCCAGACCGGGACATCGCTGGGGGTCGATCAGGTCTTCTTGATCCAGTGGTTTGCCCCATTTGCTTCCGAGGCAGCGGAAATCCTGATCTGTATCATTTTTACCCTGCGGGGACTGGCTGCCGAAGGGTTGGGGACGCTGGTTTCGAGCAAAGTCAACCAGTGGACGCTGCTGGTCGGGACCTTGCCACTGGTCTATAGCCTCGGCTCAGGCGAATTAAGGCCGTTGCCTTTGAGTGGTACTTTCGTAGACGAGCAGGGTGTCACCCAGAGCTTTGATCTGATCGGCCCGATGCTGGTAACGTCGGCTCAGACTTTGCTGGCGGTAATGATTATCCTGAACTTGCGGGTTTCGCTGACCGGGGCCGGGTTGTTATTTAGCCTGCTGTTGGTACAGTTCTTTGTCCCGGCTTCGATAGGCCAGTTTAACACCAACTATCTATTCGCCGGGCTATACTTTGCGGCAGCCGTAGGTCTGGCAATCCGCGAACGTCATCATTTTGTACCGACTATCAAAAGTATGTTCAGTCCTCGTTATGTCCGTGAGCAAGCCGCGGATGAGGCTGAAGAGCCGCACCCGGTGTTACCGTCTCAGGCGGTGGCTGTTAGTACGGTTCGTTAGTTGTGAATAGCAGTCGGCTTTCTCAGTTTTAGAAAAGCCGACTGCTATTCAAAAGACTGATTTATCAAGTTCTAATAAGCGTTTCATTTTGGCCTAACATTTAGAAGTTACTATAGATAGAAAATAGATAATCAGGAGGTTATAAAATGCTTTGTCCAGTCTGTGATGTAGAATTAAAAGCGATGGAGCGGCAGGGGATCGAAATCGACTTTTGCCCTAAGTGCCGTGGAGTCTGGCTAGACCGGGGCGAATTGGAAAAATTGATCGAGCGCGAGGCCACTCAAACCGTACCTTATCAGGCTGCACCTGCTCCCGTAGCAGCACCGGGCTATCCAGTTCCAGCCTATCCACCCAATGCTTACGCTCAACCACCGGTTCCAGCCTATCGGGGCTACGACGACGATGACGATGATGATTATCACAAAAAGTCTTACAACAAGCAGGGTCGGCGCAGAGGTTTCCTGGGTGATATGTTCGATTTCGACTAAACCTTTAGCCATAGATTTCCGAAACAAACACGAAGAACCCCCGCTACGACCTGTAGCGGGGGTTAATTTTTACCCGAAATGTCTCAAACCTGAAAGTTATCTAGCGACTGAGAATAATAGTCAGCACGACTAGGGCTGCCACCATCAAGATAGTTAGCAACAAGACTGTCAACAGGTCGGTACGTATATAAGCGTACTCTTCTTCGCGGGATAAAGCCGGTTGGCGAGTGACTGTCGTAGCCGTCCGGCGGCTATAGACCCGGCGGGCGCTATTTGGGCGAACTGCACTGGTCATATTCTGCGACAAATCGGGGCTGGTCGTGACCCGCACCGGCGCTACATCAACACTGGTGACAGGTGACTCATCAGCCAGGGCTGTACCATTGGTCGCCGAAGTCCCCAGATTTTCGGCGACCAACCGGCTATTCTCGATATCAATTAGGGGCCGAGCGGCGCTTTTGCGCTCCCCACTTGCTACACCGCCTCGTTGGGTTTGCAGCGTACGAGCCGCCCGGCTCGTCTTCTTGGGCATAACTTAATACTCCTCTTTAAGATCGTGATCGGCTACGAGTCCAACCGGCGCACCATCGCCGTAGTTCAAAGCTTTGCTTAACCCTTTAATTATACTGTTTTCTGCCCCGATTCGCAACCGGCTTTTGGCCCGCTGAATGAGCATGAAAACAACGGGCCAAACCACTCAAAAGTATCTATTAGAAAAATTTCCGCAGAAAAATTTTCTAATAGATACTCAACCCCGACTTAGGGTCTGGTACAGCCTGGCTAGTTTGCAAAAAACTGACGCGCACCCTTGCTAAGTCATAGGGTTGGCACTAGGAGCGCAAATACGGTACAATAGCCCGGCTGGATAATTAACTGCTTACTCTCGTTTAGATCGAGGCAATAAACCCAATTTGGCCGAGTTGCGTAATGCTGCAAGGGAAGTTAATAGCGAGAAGGCTGTCCCGCAGTCTGGGCCAGGTCGAGATCGTTGGAGGCGGTTACGACCGCACCTCTGGGCATTGGCTTTCTTTAGCGGCCTGACCCTGCTTTTCGCGTGGCCGGTTGTGACCAACTTGAGCCTGGGTACGCCCGGTCATTTCCCGGTAGACCGCAATCAGAACCTCTGGAATTTCTGGTGGTTTAAGCGTTCGCTACTCGAAACCCACACCAATCCCTATAACACTGACTTCTTGTTCTACCCTTACGGCACCAAACTATATCTGCATACTTTTAGCCCTTACAATTTGATAATTGGCTTGCCGTTGCAACTCATTTTCGGTCTTATCCCGACCTACGGTTTTATCGAGCTTCTAACCTTCCCGTTGGGTGGTTATGGAGCATGGCTGCTGGCGCGTTACCTAACTGGTAGCCAGTGGGGGGCGTTGGTGGCGGGGTTGGTCTGGAGCTTTGGGCCATATCATTTTGTCGAGCTACGCCAGGATCAGCTTAATTTGCTATCGCTTCAATGGCTCCCTTTCTTTATCCTATTCATGTTAAAGCTCGACCGGGCGCAAACCCGCCGCGAAATTATTACTGATGGACTTGCCGCCGCCTTCTTCTACTTTCTGACCATCATGGTAGATTACTATTATGCCATCTACCTTATAATGTTCGCCGCCCTCTACTGGCTCTGGCGCATCACCAACCTACTATTCGCAAAGCTCACCCGACTCTCCCCTCAGTCCTCAGTCCTCAGTCCTTTCCTGTGGTTGACCGCTAAATTGACCGCCGTCTTTGCCCTCGGTATGCTCCCCTACAGCCCGGTATTGTGGGCGACGATCCGCGAGACCGGTAGCCCACGTTATACGCCGCTTGATAATACCTCACCCGATCAGGTACACAGTGCCGATTTGCTCAAAATGTTCTTACCGCCCGCCCATCAGCCCTGGTGGGGCGACAGTTTTGGGCTATGGAAAACCCTGGGGGTTAGTCAGGTAGATGGGCAGGCGCTCAACAATTGGGGGGCTGTGCTAGGGTATGTCGGGCTGATCTTAGCTATATATGCTCTGGTGAAAATCCGGGGGTTGTGGTTCTGGGGTTTTAACGCTATCTTTTGGCTGTTGCTCTCGTTTGGGCCGAGCCTGCGGTTCAACGGGAGTAGCACCGGGCTGGCGATGCCCTACCGTCTGCTGATAAAATTACCCTTTATCGGGATCGGACGGTTCCCAGAACGCTTTATTCTAATGACCCAACTTTCGCTAGGTATTTTGGGCGCGTATGGGTTGGCCCAGCTTTTAGCACGGTTCCCCGAAAGTACGCGGTTCGCTGTTTTCAAAGCGTTTCCGGCGCGGGCCATCGTAGGTACAGTCGTATTGGGACTGCTTTTTATTGAAAGCTGGCCCGGTATCTTGCCACCGCCCGACCCGATCATTCCACCGCCCTTTACCACCGCGCTCAAAGCCTCCAACCTGGGGCCGACCGTCCCGGCGGGCTTTGCGATCCTCGAACTGCCCGTCACCAAGCACAGCAACCCGGACAGCCCCCGGATGCTTTACCAGATTTACCACCAGCGACCTATCACGGGCGGCTATATCAGCCGCGACCTAGTAGACCCGCACCGCCTTGCCAACGATTATGTCCTGTACGATTGGATCGAGCCACGTTCACTCAACCCGGACATCGTACCACCCAAGACTCGCCAGGAGCAGTTGGGCTTGCTCGATTATGCTGGGTTCGGTTTTGTAGTAGTCTACCCAAACGATCTGACCCGTCAGGATATGCGCGACAAAACCCAAAACCTGATAAATCAAACCTTTGGTGCGTCTGGCAACCAACCGGCAATTCCTTTCTTCCAGGATGGACTGGCCCAGGTCTATCTGGTTCCACCCACCCCGCTAGACCAGCCTGTAATGGTTTTGGGGCAGGGTTGGCGCGAGGTGGAAGCGATTTCCGGGGGCCGGGTGCAACGCTGGATGCAGTCCGACGCAACCGAAGCGCGGGTCAATATTGCGGTCGGGCCAAAAGTAGCCTTGAAAGAAAGCTATACTATCGAACTGCAAGCCGTCTCACCCGACAAGCCGCGCCGTCTCCAAGTCTTCCTCAACGGTCAGCCAATAAGCGATACAAAAATCGTCGGCCTGACTACCCTGCGGCTGGAAAACCTCAAATTGCGGCCCGGTGATAATATTCTGGCCCTGCGTCCCGACCCCGCCGACGGCTTTTACAACCCCCCCAACGACTCCCGCCAACTTCGACTCGGTGCGCTTTCGATCAAACTAACCTGATTATAAAAGCTAAACTAGCTAAAATTGAGAATAAGCGGCCCAACTAAACTGGTCGATCTTTTTATAAGTCTGATGGTTTTGCAATGTATGATGTAATGTCCACAACGTATAATTAGATTGATAAATTTGCAGTTGTATTTGTGTCACCGCCTCGGCTGAATAATCAGGAGCTAATAATTCTTATGCTAAAAACAAGTATAGTTGTGAATGGTAAAGTACGCTTGTTGCTGACGGTTGGGTTGCTGACAGGAGCCATTTACGTCTGGGGTATTGGGTTTGAGCAGCACAACCGCCACCTGAGCTTGCTAACCGAAAGGCTGGCCCAACCGTTAGCGGTTGCCTCGAAGCCAGGATCGCCGTCTGCTGTAGCCCCGGCAATGCCCGCCACGCTCAATTTAGCTTTTTGGCAAGCCCAACAAGCCGACCCTTCGGGCGCGTACAGTATAGCCGATAATGGGAGCGGGTTGACCGCCCGGAACCCGGCCCAGACGATCAACTCGCGCTTTAGCGGGCAGGGAGTGGAGATCAACGGCTGGCAAATGCGATTAGCCGGTATCGGTTGGGAAGGTCAGACGATCAGTCCAGTCGGGGAAGTCGCGCCTGCGGTAGAAGGACAACGAATAGAATACCGCCGGATGGGTGGACTGACCGAGTGGTATATCAACGGGCCGCTGGGCCTCGAACAAGGCTTTACACTCTCCCAAAACCTGACGGAGTAGCCGAAAAATAGCAGTTGGCTTTCGCTAGAACTGAACTTGGAAGGAGCGCGGGCGGGTGCAAGCGGGCAAGGCGATTGGCTGTGGGTGACACCTGAGAAGGGTGCGACCCTCCAATACGGTAAGCTCCACGCTTATGATGCGGACGGCGTGGCTTTACCTAGCCGATTGGAAGTCAAGCCGGGCGGGAAAGGTTTGCGCCTGCTGACAGATGTGCAAGGCGCCCGCTTCCCAATCGTGGTAGACCCCTTTATCCAACAGCAAGTCCTGAGTGCCTTCGATGGAGCGGCTAATGACAATTTTGGCTATTCAGCCGCTTTGAATAGTGCAGGCGACATTGCCATCTTTGGGGCCTACCAAAAAACAGTAAATGGTAACACCAAGCAGGGTGCGGCCTATGTGTTCACTCGAAATGGTACAGTCTGGAGCCAGCAACAAATTCTAACCGATACCACGACCGGGGCCGTTAATGACTATTTTGGCTATTCGGTAGCCTTAAACGGGCCTGGGGATACCGCCTTCATCGGCGCTCAGAACAAAACGGTAGGGATAAACGGTGCTCAGGGGGCCGCCTATGTATTCACCCGGAGCGGCGCGGTCTGGAGTCAGCAACAAATTTTTACCGATACAGCGGGGGCCGGTAGCGATGGTTTTGGACGCGCGGTGGCGGTGAACAGCGCAGGCGATCTCGCCCTCATCGGCTCGCCCTTCAAAGCCATAAACGGTAACTCTGCACAAGGTGCGACATTTGTGTTCAGCCGGAACGGTGCGATTTGGAGCCAGCAGCAAATTCTGACCGACACTACGACCGGGGCTGGGGGTGATCTCTTTGGCTATTCGGTAGGGCTAAACAGTGCAGGTAATATCGGTATCATCGGAGCTATCAATAAAAACGTAAATGGAAATATGTTTCAGGGGGTTGCCTACATTTTCACCAGAACCGGTACAACCTGGAACCAGCAGCAAGTCTTGTCTGATACCATAACTGGAGCATCTAACGACCGCTTTGGTTGGTCGGTGGCCTTGAACAGCGCAGGCGATACTGCTCTTATTGGCGCGACTTTCAAAAAAATAGGTACTAACAACCTGCAAGGAGCGGCTTATGTCTTTAGCTGGAACGGTGCAACTTGGAGCCAGCAACAGCGTCTGACCGATAGTGCCGGGGCATTCATCGATTATTTTGGCTATTCGGTGGCCTTGAACGGTGCAGGTGATACCGCTCTCGTTGGTTCTTATGGCAAAGACAATATGGGGGCCGGGTTGGTGTTTACCCGGACAGGTACAGTCTGGAACCAGTCGCAGGTTTTGACCGATAGCACCTCTGTGGCACTAGATACCCAGCTTGGTAGATCAGTGGCGTTGAATGGGGTGGGAGACTTTGCTGTCATTGGCGCTCCCAACAAACAAATTGGAGCTAACAACTCTCAGGGAGCAGCCGTAACCTATAGTCTATGCAACACACTGCTGGTAACAAACACTACTGACGATGGGACGGGTACAGTTTGCGGGACGTTCTCTTTTGCGCTGACCCAATCGGCGGGTGTGACCATTACTTTTGCCTTGAGTCAGGGCAGTACCATTAGTTTTACCAATATGCTGTCGCCGACGGTTAAAAATGGGGTGACAATCGATGGTGGTGCCGGTATCACGCTCGACGGCAATGGGATGAGTGGTGACGGCTTGCAGTTGCAGGGGAGTGACATCCTTATCAACCTGACGATCCGAAAGTTCGCCGGTCGGCAGTTGGTGACGCTAGGGAGGGGCAATAAGCTCCAACGGGTGATTGTCCAAAAGACTTAGCCTTAAAACTAGCCCACCCTTTGTAGTTTTGTACTATTAAAAAGTAACTACTCAGCTTGCCTACTACTTTGGGCGACCACAAGGGTCGCCCCTACAACGAATTTTGGGTAGGGGCGACCCTTGTGGTCGCCCGCTCTGAGTAGTTACATTAAAAAACCCTTGCCATTTTTCGGCAAGAGGTTTTCTCGTAATTTTAGATATTCTGTCATACACCCTTTGAAAAACGAGATAGGCGATACTCAGCCTATAAGCTTAATTTTCGTCTTTAAGCTGTTCCCTAAGTCGTTCGCGTTGTTCGGGCGTGAGCTTTTTTTTCAAAGCTTCGGCGAGACGGTCTGGGCCAACTGACTCTAGTAAGCGTTCCAGGCCAAAAACCTTTATCACAGTATCCATGCCGATTTTCTCAGCTAACTCTTCCGGCTCGTATGCGTTATAAATCGCATTGATAAGCTTCTTTTCGGCAGCAGTCATAACGCCTCCCATACTTTCTACTAACTCGGTCGTCAGCGTCGGGTGCATCCGCACCACATAATTTAAATACATTTGCAGGTCTTCGTTAATCAATCGTTCGAGGTAACTTTTCAGCTTGTTACCGCTTGAAAAGACCAACAGAGGATAATTACTTTCTTCTATCGGTAGCAAGTTACATACAACCAGATAGATCGGAAAGAGAAAGCCGGGATGGAAGTAAAGGCCGGGACGGATTTTCTCGAAGGGCCGCCCACCCGGTCGCAATTGTTTAAGAAGCTCACGCGGCCAGGAAGCCGACACAATGCAACTTAATACTTCTGAACGGGCTGCTTGGGGGCGCTCCGACCAGGCCAACAAAGCTCTAGCTGTAATCTTAGCAAAATCCGCCTCATCTAGCAAATCGGCACTTGATTTGAATTCTACCAAATTATAGAGGTTGAAAAACCAGAAAGGAGTATTAGCCAATTTCGCCTGTATTTGCTTGTGGTTTGTTGCTGGCTTTGTCGCACTGATAAGCACGTCAATTTCCAGATGTAATTGACCGACCTGTACACCGGGCGTAACCGCAAAGGTGTCTGTCAGGTGTTCTTCCTCAAAATAGCTTTGCAGCAACCGTTTGAAAACGGGGTCTTTAGGTTTGGCGGCCCTGGTTGGGGCCGCTTTCGATTGTTCTTCGCTCAATTAGAAATTCTCTTTCTATGGTCGAGTTTTCTTTGACCTGGACTTAGCTACCGAATAAAACGTTGGGCAAAAAGGCACTGACCGTCCAATTCGGTGCATCGACGATCTGGCTGATTTTCAGGTCTACCGCCACGCTGCACAGCACGTAGGCTTCCTGGGCTGTTAGTCGGTAAGTATCTACCAGATATTCGATCATATAGCGGACGGATTGGCGGGCGGCGTGGTGCAGATCAGGCGCGTGGGCGGTGGTAGCGAAGTAACCCCGTTCGCCCGACCGAGCCGAAGCAGGCTGGTTGATCCAAAAACGCGGCTCACTTATCCGCAAATCCTTTTTGAGGTTAAAGCGAAGCCTGATTTGTCCGTTGGTCTCGATAGCCGAGACGCATACCTCGCCGTCACCTTGCGCGGCGTGGCAATCTCCGACCGAAAATAGCCCGCCTTCGACCGATACCGGCAACTGCACGACACTCCCGGCCCCCAACTGTTTGATGTCCATATTGCCACCGGCGGCGCGGGGCGGCATCGTACTGTGCTGACCTGGTTCGTCCCAGGCCAGGCCCAGCACACCACAGAAGGGGTCGAGCGGTACGCGGATACCCGGCTTAAATTCGGCCCAGCCTGCCGGGAGCGCCGGGTTATCCCAATTCCAAATATGCAGGTAAGGCTCCGGGAAATCGTTGGGGAGTAGCCCGGCCCCAGGTCGGAAGGCCGTCCAGCCCCATTTTTCGGTTTGAACTTCCTGCACTTCAATTTCCACCACGTCGCCGGGTTGCGCCCCTTTGATAAAAACTGGCCCGGTTAGGGGGTGGCCCTTGAAAACCCGCTGCTTATATTCTTCGACGGTATAGCCCGATTTGATCTGTCCATCGCTGGCATCGCGGGTTTCAAAAACCACCGTATCGCCCGGCTCGATTTCCAGGCGCGGTGGGATCGCATTATCCCAGCAATAATGCAGCACATCGGAAGCTAGTTCATGAATTGCCATTGTTCGATCTCCTTAATGTTAAATAGCTGTCAGTTATCGGCTAACAGTAATAAATTGGTACATCCTCGCTTTAACCTAATAAAACTTGACAAATACGTTATAATACCATATAATAATAGCAAAATAAGCTAAATAACCTAATCTCATATCATATAAAACTTCCTTTGCCGTCTAAGAGTAGTTTAGATCAATTGGCTAATAAGACCGGCGCGGCAAGGGCTATTATAACCCAGGTAAGGGGGAGGAACGAATATGTTGTTGCATGTTAATACGGTGGCTACCGCCGAAAAACTCAAATTAAAAGTTACTCAGATAGCACCAGACCGGGCCGGTCTGAACAAAACTCTGGCCTTGCTGGTAATCTTAAATGGTTTATGGGGGGCGGCCTGGGTTCCCTACAAGATTGTATTGGAACAGATGCCGATCCCGGTTTACGCGGCCTTGCGGGTGCTGCTGGTTTCGGCGGTGCTGCTGCCCTTTGCTATCGTTGATTTACGGCGGCATCTCCGGGCGGGTGGCGTTCGGCCCAGCCTGAAAAACCTGCCTCGGTTGGCCCTGCTGGCCCTGATTGGTGTCGTGCTAAATAATATGCTGGTCTTTAACGGCGCGTTACTCACAACGGCGACCGATGCCTCGCTTTTGGCAATTACCGAAACGCTCTTTACGGCGCTGTTGGCCTGGCTGTTTTTGAAGGAACGCTTCCCGCCCCTCAAACTGCTAGGGCTGGCAATCGGCGCGTTTGGGGTTTATTTGTTGGTAGCCAAAGGCTTCTATTTGCCGCAAGTTGCAAACGGCGGGCAGGTTTTGGGCGATCTATTGTTGCTATTCGGCTTTGGCTTCGAGGCCCTTTACACTTTGTTGGCAGCAGGTAGCGTCCGGCGGTTCCCACCTCTGGTGGTCATCGTCGGTGTGAATTTGACCTCGCTGCTATTCTGGGGACCGGCGGCAGGCATTACGCTGGCCCAATCCGACTGGCAGTGGCCGCAACTGGATTGGCGGGCGGTCGCCGGGATCGCTTATTTGGCCCTGATTTGTGGAGCGTTGGGCTATAGTATTTGGTTCAAAGCGTTGCGACGGGTCGAGCCAGGGTTGGTTTCGACCACCCTGTTCCTCCAACCGCTAGTCGGGATGGGGATCGGCACCTTGTTGTTGAACGAGAAGCTAACCAGTATGACCCTGCTCGGTGGCGGACTGGTGATTGCCAGTCTGGTCTTGATTGTACAGGGTTCGACCCACTCTTCGCTCCATTCGACTGGCGAACTGGGCAGCAATGGCAGTGCTTCCTACGCCGAAATTGCCCTGGACGACCCCCAACGCCAGCGTTTAGGTCAGGCTCTTTCGGAAGCACTCGCGTTGGATGAAGATTGATTTATAGGTATTAGGTATTAGGTGTCGGGTAGTCGGTATTCAATGTTAATATCGGCTACCTGGCTTTTTGTTTTAGGATTAGCGAATTGTGTGGTAAAATAAAGCAATAACATCTAGTCCTTTTGTTCTATAAAATGCTCTATATAACCAATATCTGGAAAGTACCCGATTGTGGCGCGTAAATCTGCTAAAAAAGAAAAGGCCGTTCAGGAGCCGCTAGAACTCAATCCGGGTCGTTACGAGCAACCTCGATTAGTGTTCGAGGACGGGGCTTTGGTGCTAAAAGCGGTGCGGCGCGAGGAAAAGGGGCTACCCGAATATTTTGTCTGGCATGCCGGACATTGGGTCGCCCCGGCTTATCGTTATGCCGCTCTAAAAGCCTGGCTGGTTGAGCAAGGGCCAAAGGTCGTCAACAATGTGCCACGCTATTTGCACCAGACCCGCGATGGTTTTCGTTTCTTGCGGCAGGATGGGTTAATCACCACGCCTACCGAAGTCGCGCCCGAACCGAATGGCTACCACTATCCGTCCCCGGTACAGCAAGAAGAAAGACCGCGTCGGGTGGCGGAAGAAACGGTCGCCTACCACTTTAAGCCTCAGCCACCCCCGGCCCAACCAACCGCCCAGACCTTGCGACCTTACCAGAAAGAGGCTATCGAATCGTGGAAGACCCTGGGTGGACGCGGCACGATTGTGCTACCGACCGGTGCGGGTAAAAGCATCGTGGCGACCCTGGCGATTGACGAAGTACGCGCTCCGACGCTGGTGGTCGTACCGCAACTCGATTTGCTGCATCAGTGGTACGAGAATTTGTCGCGCATTTATGGACAGGATAATGTCGGGGTCTACTTTGGCGAGAAGAAGGACATTCGGCCCCTGACCGTCACGACTTATGTCAGCGCCTCGTCGCACCTGGACGAACTGGGCAACCGCTTCTATTTATTGATTTGCGATGAGGTGCATCACCTGACGGCGGCAACCTGGCAGCACGCTGCCAAGCTTTCGATAGCTCCCAAAAGATTGGCTCTGACGGCGACCTACCCGCCCGACTTTGAGGATCACCTGCTCTTACAGGAATTGATTGGCCCGCCCTGCTATTACAAGGCTCCGGCTGATTTGGCCGGGACTTATCTGGCGGAGTATGAGACGGTGCGAGTTCGGGTCGAGCTTACGGCGGAAGAAGCAGCCGAGTACAAAAAGTTGCGGGAGGTTTATGCTCCCTTTGCTCAGAAGATGTGGAAAGCCTATGGCTTGCGCTGGTACGATAAAGTGCTGCGCGGTCAGAACCAGGACGCGGAATATCGGCGGGCGCTGGTTTATAAGGCCCGGATGGGTGAAATAATCGAGCAGGCTAAGGCCAAACGGCTGGCCCTGGCCCGGATCCTGGCTTTGCATCAGGGCCAGAGTGCGATTATTTTTACCGAGACTAACCGGGCGGTCTACGAAATGGCCGAACTTTTTATGCTCCCAGCTATCACCCACCAGACCGCTGCCGCTGAGCGCAAAGCGATCCTGGATGGCTTTCGAGCGGGTGAATTTCCGGCGATTGTGACGGCCCGTGTCCTGAATGAGGGGGTCGATTTACCGACTGCCAAGATCGCCATTATTGTGGGGGGCGGCGGTTCGTCTACCGAATATATTCAACGGCTCGGTCGTATCTTGCGACGGCAAGGGGGAGCCAAAGCCTTTTTGTATGAGCTAATCGTGCGTGACACGCTCGAAGAAGGCGTATCGAGTCGTCGTCAGCCCAGTACGGCTAAAAAAAGCAGCCCAGGCGATAATCAAACAAAAGCCGCCAGCTTCAAACAAAGCGCTTTTGAGTTTTAGAGCCTATTGACTTCATTCTATTGCCCGCCTATAATTAGCCTCAATTTGGATTGAGCGAACATGCTTTCTATCGTGATAGTCGGCTCGGTCAGGCATCCAAAGATAGATCGGGGCCACTTGTCTAAACTCCTGGTATATTTTATGCGTTAATTTTATCGGTAAGTTCTTGAAAAGGAACTCTATCACCCCTTCTTACGTATATCTCAAGTATATGCCTATAAGGGTGGTGAGTCAGAAAGGAGCAAGTCCATGCGTAATCGAGGGGTCGGTACTTCACGTCTGATGCTTCTCATCCTGTTTATATTGGTTGTGATCGCAGCTATCGTCGTGTTTAATATCGTTGGTGGGGCAACCAAGACGACTGTTATAAAGTGATTTAGAGCCGGGTCTGGGAACACACACAGCTGACTTTTTGTAGATAAACCATGAACGCGGTGCAAGATAGGCCGCGTTTAACCGCCCCGCAAAGGAGACAGAATGGCAGTAAAGGGAAAGAGTACTACCGTTAGTGCGCTCAATCGGTTGATCTTTTTGGCAATCCTTATCCCGGTCGTAATTATCGCGATCAGTTATTTTCTTTCATCCAATAGTCCATTTAAGACGCAGATCAATCCCGCTCCGGTCCTGATTGGTCAGATTCAAAAGCAGTATAAAATGGAGACGGCGGAAGTTACTAGCTCGACTGTGTTGGAAGCCAAGTCCGCCAGCGCCTTGCCTTTCTCGGAAGAAAAGTATAACTACCAAATCGTAGTTACCATGACTGCCGGGATCGATATGAGCAACCTCAAGGATAGCGATATAACCCAATCGGGCGATACCGTGACGGTCAGGCTACCGACCCCTCAATTGCTCCGTACTGAAAGCAGTGGCTCGGTTATTGGACATAACCGCGAGTTTTTGGCCGGGTTTAGCGAGGATAAAAATCTGATCGATAAAACCCAGGAAGAGGGTAAGCAAAAGGTAGTCAAGACCGTTTTGGAGCAGGGGCTGCTTATGAAAAATGCCCGCACCAACGCCGAAGACAATCTACGTAATTTAATCCTTCAGGTGGGTTCAGCCTATGGGATAAAGAATGTCGTCTTTATCCAGGCGGATAGTCCAACCCCAACCCCAAAATCAACCAGTTCACCCCGTTAAGCGGTACGATTAGGGTGGCTGTGGTCGCCCCAACCTGATCTATAGAGGGATGCATGGATTATCCGAGTAGTGCGACCGAGCTTGAAAGCAAGGCCGAGCAAAGTGATCGAGTTACCTCCAATATAGGCTTGAATAATTTCTTTCAGGCTCGGCTACCTGTAGCTTTGCGGCGCACGAGTGCGTTTATTGCCTATTTTTTCCAAAGGTTGGGAGCGCTGGTCGTCACTGCCGTCAAAGAATTTTTAAAAGACGAGTGCCTTAATTTAGCGGCTCAGATCAGCTATTTTGCCCTTTTCTCGGTTTTCCCGCTTATTATGGGTATCATCCTGCTAATCTCCTTTTTCTATGACGACCCGCTCGCCCGCGCTACCTTGATCCGCCAGCTTACCGATGTTTTCCCCAGTAATACCGTCAACGTTTCGGAGATCGTGGGCGAAACCCTCAAGCAGAGCCAACAATTCCGCTCGGTCTTTGGGCTAATCTTCTTTATCGGTCTGATCTGGGGTGGAACTAGCCTGTTCGACGCGCTAACCAATGCGCTCAACAAAGCCTGGCAAATTCCCGGTCAGCAGCGTAGCATCAAAGAGAGCTTGATTTTGCGCTTTACAATGTTTGGGATTTTTATTTTGTTGTTGGTCGGTTCGATTGGGGTTTCGATTGCCTTCGATGTGATAAAAAACTTCGCCCAGACCAATAACGAATTAAAGACTTATCTCAAAGATAACCAGATTTGGGATTGGCTGGCGCTGGCAATTCCCTGGGGCTTAAACTTTGTCACCTTTATGTTGCTCTATCGGATCGTACCACAACGCAAAGTCACCTTTGCCGATGTCTGGCCGGGGGCGCTGATAACCACCGCTCTCTTTGAATTAGTAAAAATTGGCTTTACCTTTTATGTAACCCAGATCGCCCGCTATAGTGCCACCTATGGCAGCCTGGCCGGGGTGATCGTCTTTATCTTTTGGCTCTATTTGATCGCGGTGGTACTATTGCTGGGTGGTGAATTTTCCAGCGTCTATGCTGAAATGCGTGGTGATAAGCACCCTACCAAACTAGCTCGTCAGGGTCATCTAACCCAGGCTAACCCTGCCCCTCCCTCCCCTACCGAGCCTTCTCCCGAAGAGAAAGGCGACCGTTCGCTCGATTATGCCTACGTCTGTGAAGAAATCGCCTGTAGCTACGTCCGGCCTACCTCGGAAAAGAAATCCTAAAAAGCCCTATCAAGCGATAGGGCTTTGAAGCTTTACAAGCTAAAATAGATACTACACTCTGAAAGAGTGTGTTGGAAATTGACCAGCAACTAAGTTCAGCTATATTTGCCGACTTCGGTGCTAAGAAATTTGTTGTTGAAGGCGACACTTGTATCAACTTTACTACGCAGCAGCTTGTTATCCAGCATAAATTGTTGGGTATTTTCCCAGACCTTTGGGTCGCTGTAGCCGATGGGCTGTCCCTTCACGTTGTCCGCCACCATAAATTTGGCGGTCTCGATCAAGACCTGGCGCTGCAAATCGGCGTTATCGCCTTTCGCGTCGGGCGCGACCCGGATCGTACTATCGAAGGCGGCTTCCGGGCTGGCAATCGTATCCTTAATTCCCCTCGTCAGAGCGCGTACCACCTTCTGCACCAGTTCCGGGTTGGTGCTAATCAGGTTGTCGCTTGTCACCAGCCCGACCGACGCAAGGTTTGCCACACTGGATACTTCGATAATATCGAGCGCAACCCCCGCTTTTTGCAACTGGACTGGCTCGTTCATCGAATAGACCATCGCGGCATCTACTTTGCCCTGGCTGAGTGCCTCGCGCTGGGTAAAGCCAATCGCCTGCTCTTTTATGTCGTCTTCGCTCAGTTTCGCAGAAGCCAATATCGCTTTTAAGCCGATATAAGTCGCGCCATACTGCCCCGGTATACCAATCGTTTTGCCTTTCAGGTCGGCGGGTTTGGTGATACCCTTGCCCTTGATAGCGGCCAGGGCTATTGGGTATTTTTGGTATTGGGTCGCAATATAGGTGACGGGAATCCCTCCGGCGCGGGCCTGTAGCACCTCGTCGCCACTGGCAATCGCAAATGGTATCTTGCCCTGCCCGACAATTGCCATTAAATCGTTGACCGTACTGTACTCGAACTTAACGTCCAGCCCTTCCGCCGCAAAATAGCCCTTGTCCTGAGCCACATAAAAAGGCGCAAACTGCACGTTTGGAATGTAACTCAAAGCTATCGTAAGGGATTGCTTGACTTTCGAGGGCGTAGCGTTCGTCGTTGCTGCGGCCCCGGTCGTTGCCGGAGCGGTTGTAGCGGTCGGGTCGCCACAGGCGGCTAATACCGGCACGAGTAGCAGCCCTAATACCGCACTTAACACCAAACGTTTGAACTTTATCATCATTATCCTCCTTGTTAAACGAGCGTCGCTAATCCCGCTCCTTATTTACCCTAAAAAAGCCAGCACAAAATCAAGCCTGCCAGAAAACAGCATCCCGCAGGAACTTTTGGATTTTGAGTTTTATTTTGTGAACTGTCAGTTGACCGCTAGGCCGGAAAATCTATGGGCGGAACCCTATCCAACAAAATGCCCCGGCCCCTGTTTGACATAGCTCCGTCAATGGACGTTTCCCTTCATCCCTCATCCCTTGCCACTGGATTTCCCTACTGCCCGAACTATTGCCATTTAAGGCACAGCTTTTCGAGCAGACTTACCACTCCGTAGGCTAACGTAGCAATGGCGGTCAGGGTCAGCAGCGCCACGAAAACGAGCGGTGTATCAAATTGCCCGCGTCCCAGGTTGAGCAAATAACCCAGACCAGCCTCCGATGAAATAAATTCGCCTACCACCGCCCCGGTAATTGAGACTGTAAAACCGATTTTGACCCCCGTCAGGAAAGTCGGCAGGGCCAGCGGGAATTCGACCAGCCAAAAAGTTTGCCAGCGACTCGCCCCAAAGACTGCCGCCGCTTCCCGCAAAGATTTTTCGATACCGCGCAGACCTGCTACTGCATTGAGCAAAAGCGGGAAGAATACGATCAGGGCGCAGGTCACGATTTTGGGTAGCAGCCCGAAGCCAAACCAGATCACTAATAACGGTGCAAGGGCGACCAATGGAACTGCCTGGGTCGCGGCCAGGAGCGGACTGAGCAAAGTTGCTACCAACCGCGAATGGGCAATCGGGTAGGCGAACAGCCCTACTACTAATAGGGCCGCTCCAAAGCCTAATCCGGCCTCAATCAGGGTTATCTGGGTATGCCGCCAGAGCGCCCCAGTTTGGATTGTTTCGACAAAACGTTCGGCGACCATCGCAGGGGACGGCAAAATATATGCCGGATAGACTTGCAGGATACTCAGGAGTTGCCACAGTCCTAGCAATACTACAAAAGTAAGCGGAGAGGCCAGCTTTGATACATATTCCAGTCCGGTCCGGCTTAGAGTAGGCGCGATAATCGTCGGTTGCTCGTTATCTTCGGCGCTCCATTCTCTACCGACTTGTTCTATTTTTTGATTAATTTGTTTATCTTTATTATTTTTATTTAGCTCGACTGGAACCACTTTGAGATGGCTTGTCTCCAAAGCCTCATTAGGTTCTTCATCCAGCACCGGTCTACGGCTTCTAGCTAACATTTTTTTATCCTTGCCATCTAAATTAACGGCTTTTAAGACCAAATAAAAAATGGGCGCAAAGGGTGACTCAGCCAACCTTCGCGCCCATTCTCTTTTCTATAGCACGCCCAAATACGTCAAGTTGCCCCGCTTAAGCCAAAAGGCGCGGGGAACGGGCGTGACCACTAAGAGAACAGCACTAAAAATGCTGCCATCACCTTCTTTCATCCGGACTATTACCGTTGGCCTCGGAGTTCCACCGAATCTGCCCTTGTTCTAAAAGAACGCAGGCTCGCGGGCTTTACCGCCAGTCAAGAATTAGCGATTGCAAAAGGCTGTTTTATATAGCCTGCTGCTAATCGTCGCACTTTGCCCTGAAGGTCAGGTCTTAGTTATTAACTTTCCCCTAAATTGTATTGAATTTCACAGTCTTTGTCAAGCTTCTTGCCCCCTTTTCACCAAACTTACATCAAAATGGAGTTATTAATCCGCTAAAGTGGGCGGCGCGTCCGATGTCGTCCAGCACCGGGTCGCCTTCGTCCAGGCCAATCTCGGCGGCAGCCTGAGCCAGTTCGGTGAGAGGGGAGGTTTCAGGTCGTTCGGTTGGGGTATGAGTAAGGGGTGATTTTTGAGTGAAGCGGATCGGTTCGTCCGGGTCGGGCGTAGGGGTCGGTTCAGGCGAGATAGAGGGTTCACGGCCCAGAACTTGACATAAAAAGAGATAATAGTCATAGGCCGCTTGTGGCAAACGGGCCGCCTGAGCCACATGGCGACGGGCATTGCGACCCAATGTCTGAGCTACTTCGGGACGGCGGGCCAGCAACCGCAAATATTCGAGCAGCAACTCTTCCTCGGCATCGTCTACGTCCACCTTGATACAGGCATCGTCGGGCAGTTCTTCAAAAGCGCCGGTGCGCGAGACCAGCACCGGACGACCCGCCCCCATGATCCGTAACAAACTGGCGGAGGTTTCGCCTGCGGTTGGGTAGCGCAAGTTTATGCAACAGTCGGCGGCGGCCAAATAATCGCGGGACTCTTCGGAGGAAGCATAACCGGGCAACTCGACCCGTCCGGTCAGGCCCAATGCTTCGATCATAGCCCGCACGTTATAGTTGGGCGAAGGGCTACCGACCAGGATAAAGCGTGAATTGGGGAATTCGTGGCTAAAAGCTCGATAGGCCCATAAAGCGCTATCAAGCCGCTTGTATGGATTGAGATGACCGAGCGAAACCAGGATAAATTCGTCGGCGGGCAGGCCCAACCGGGCGCGGGCTTCGGCCTGAGAAACCAGTGTCGGCAACGGCACACCCATCCGGGCGACCCCGACCGGCTTACCAGGATAGGCATTTTCGATCAGGTGGCGGGCATACTGGCTATGCACCAGCACGGCCTGGGCTGCCTCGATAGCACTTTCGTTGAGGGGATAGTTGAATAACTCTTCGGCTAACTTGCCTTTGATAACCTCGCGGGCGATCCGCTCGCCTTCCGACCCGTAGCGACGGGTCATCAGTTTAATATATTCGGGGGCTTTGCCGTGATTAAGATGCTCACCGATCAGGAAATGGTGTAGCACAAAATCGTGCAAGGCCAGCACCCCCTGTCCGGCAGTCGCCTGAAGGGTACGGTAGATATACGAATGAGCGGCGCTGTTACCCATATGAAACAGGTAAGTATCATACCGTCCGGCCTGCCGCCCAAACCTGGCGCTGGGATAGACCGCAAACTGTTTCGTAATGTCGGAGTTAGTCGGCGTATAATTATCGACATACAAATCGATTTCGGCGTAGCGGGCCAGGGCCGGTAACAACTCTTCGCTGTAATCGCTGATACCCGATTGCACCGGGTTGAGCGGGCTAAAATAGGCCAGTTTGAGCCGATTAGCTATCACGTTCTCTGCCTTCTGTTTGTTAGACTAGCCGGGAAATAATCTTAAAAATTTATAACTACTCAATCTATCCCTTTGGGCGACCAGATAGGGTCGCCCCTACAATGGATTTTGGGTAGGGGCGACCCTATCTGGTCGCCCGGCCTGAGTAGTTACTAAGTTTTATAACTTAGCTTACGATCTGAGCAATCAAACCCCGCAATTGAACCACTTCGCTATACTCGGACAAACGCGGGTTGAGGTTGAGCAGTTGCACCATAAAATCCTGAAGCGCCCGCCCTATTTCAGCTAGAAGCAACACCGCCGAACCTTCGGTTTTGGCAATGGTCGCACTCCCAAAATGAATGCTGAGGCTAAGGCGTTGGGGGTCGTGCTTATCGCGTTCGAGCCGGAGTTCGAGCGGCTCATCCAAAAAGCGGGCAGCGGTTTTGGCCTTAGCGTGGGAGCGGATTTGGGCGGCTGCCTGAGCCAGATTAAGTGCAAACCCGGCGATGTAATCGGGCAACCAGGGGTCAAGCGGTTCGCCATGCAAGCCCGACGCGGCGACCGCAATCGGTTCTCGATCTCCGGCAGCAACCGCGATCAACTTGCCATCCAATTCAAACCGCGCTTTTCCACTGGCGGCAACCGCAAAATCGGGTGTGAAACTTGTTTCAGGCCATAAGGATAATTCTCGTCCGCCTTCTTTGGCCGGGTCTAGCCGCAAATCAATTTTTAATAAAGCCATCTCTTCCAATCCGTCTATCAAATTACTTATTACAAATACTATCAAGGAGATTATATACTAAATTTAGCTCTGTGTTTGGTTCATCACATTTTTTGAACTAATCCCCCTTATGCCGTATAATATCGCTCTGAGCAGCGCTGCTTTCCAATCCAAAGCTGGAATGTTCGTAACCGCAAATGCAAATATTGAGATAAATTGCCAGATGTCAGGTATTAGCCAAAAGATTTTTCTAGCTGATGCCTCAAGATAAGGTGTTAAAAAAGAAAAAAATGACCGAACCCCTAAATGCTGCTCCGGTAGGGCCAGACCCGCGCCCGATCAAAAAAGTGTTGGTGCTGGGTAGTGGCCCGATTGTGATTGGACAGGCTGCTGAATTTGACTACGCCGGAACGCAGGCTTGCAAAGCTTTGCGAGAAGAAGGTGTCCAGACCGTGCTGGTCAACAGCAACCCGGCTACCATTATGACCGATGAAGACGTAGCCGATCAGGTCTATATCGAACCGCTTACGGTTGAGGTTGTGACCCGGATCATCCGACAGGAGCAGCCCGATAGTCTTTTGGCGACGCTGGGCGGGCAGACCGGCCTGAATCTGGCGGTCGCCTTGGCCGAGGCTGGCGTGCTAGAGCGCTACAATGTGCGGGTATTGGGGACTCCGTTGGCAGGCATCAAGCAAGCCGAAAACCGCGAACTGTTCAAAGCTCTCTTGAACGAAATCGGTGAGCCGGTCATTGAAAGCGATATTGCCAATTCGGTGGAGGAAGCTACGGTGATGGGCCATCGGATCGGCTTGCCGCTTATTATCCGGCCTGCCTATACCCTGGGTGGTACGGGGGGTGGGATCGCCCATAGCTGGGAAGAATTTGATAACTTTATCGTTAGTGGCCTCAAGGCCAGCCCGATCTCGCAAATTCTGGTCGAGCGGTATCTGGGTGGCTGGAAAGAGGTCGAATACGAGGTGATGCGCGACGGGGCCGATACCTGCATCATCATTTGTAATATGGAAAACCTCGACCCGCTTGGCGTACATACCGGCGATAGCATCGTAATTGCCCCTAGCCAGACCCTTTCGGACAAAGAATACCAGATGCTCCGAAGTGCTTCGATCAAGATTATTCGGGCGCTCGGTATCGAAGGGGGCTGCAATATTCAGTATGCTCTCGACCCCTATTCATTCCAATATTACGTGATTGAGGTCAACCCGCGGGTTAGCCGATCGAGTGCGCTGGCTTCTAAGGCGACCGGCTACCCGATTGCACGGGTCGCCGCCAAAATCGCGGTTGGCAAACGTTTGGATGAAATACCGAATGCCGTGACCCGCCAGACCAAAGCGGCCTTTGAACCGGCCCTCGATTATTGTGTGATTAAAATCCCGCGCTGGCCCTTCGACAAATTCCCGACTGGTGACCGCACGATAGGGACGCAGATGAAGGCGACCGGCGAAGTGATGGCGATAGATCGCTCTTTTGAAGCCGCTTTCCAAAAGGCGGTACGCTCGCTCGAATGGGGTGGCAAGAGCCTCATGTGGGAAGAAGGCGAATGGTCGGTCGGCAATCTCGAACAGCAGCTTGAGACGATTTTTAAGTATATCGACAAAGCTAACGACCGGCGGTTGTGGGCCTTGTTCGCCGCTCTCCGCCGGGATGTGAGCGCCGAAGAAGTTTACGAACGCAGCAAGATTGATATGTGGTTTTTACGCAAGTTCCAAGCTCTGATTGCGATGGAGCGTCGCCTTTTGAGCAATACCCGGCTAACCCCTTCGCTGCTTTACGAGGCTAAACGGATGGGTTTTAGCGACGATCAGGTCGGCGAACTGACCGACGAACGGCCCGAACGGGTGCGCGAGATGCGTCAGGAAAACGGTATTCGGCCCGTTTACAAAATGGTTGATACCTGCGCTGCCGAGTTTGAGGCCGTTACACCCTACTTTTATAGCACCTACGAGCAAGAAAACGAGGCTCTGCCCCTACCCGGCCCCAAAGCGATTGTGATCGGGAGCGGGCCGATCCGAATCGGGCAGGGGATCGAGTTCGATTATTCCAGTGTGCATGCGGCCTGGGCTTTGCAACAGGCCGGGGTGCGTAGCATTATGGTCAATAGCAACCCTGAAACGGTCTCGACCGATTTTGACACCAGCGACCGGCTTTATTTCGAGGCCCTGGACGAAGAAAGCGTGCTGGACATCCTCGATAATGAGGCGCTGCCGATGCCGGGTACTAATGGACAGGGTCAAGGGCAGCTAGAGATGACCCCTTTGATTTTGCAGTTTGGCGGGCAGACCGCGATTAACCTGGCCGAACCACTCTCTCTGGCAGGCATGCCGATTTTGGGTAGTGGAGCCGAGGCTATTGATATTGCTGAAGACCGCAAGCGGTTCGAGAATTTTGTGGCCCACCTGGGAATTAGCCAGCCTCCCGGCGCGACCGTCATGCACATCCCGGATGCCTTCAAGGTCGCGGCCTCGGTTGGCTACCCGGTGCTGGTGCGGCCTAGCTATGTGCTAGGGGGTCGGGCGATGGAAATCTGCCACAACGAGGACGATCTGCAACGCTACGTCAATACGGTCGTGCGGGTCAGCGAAAAACACCCGGTCTTGATCGACAAGTATCTGGAAGGCAAAGAAGTCGAGGTCGATGCGATCTGTGACGGTCAGCAAGTCTTGATCCCCGGCGTGATGGAACATATCGAGCGGGCCGGGGTCCATAGCGGGGATAGTTTTGCGGTCTATCCGGGTGTAAACCTTTACAAGCACGAAGTTGATACGGTCGTAGATTATACGACGCGGGTCGGGCTGGGCCTCAAGGCCCTCGGTCTGATAAATATCCAGTTTGTGATCTTCCAGGGGCAGGTTTACATCCTGGAAGTCAACCCCCGCGCCAGTCGTACCGTCCCCTTCCTGAGCAAAGTAACCGGCGTTCCGATGGTCAAGCTGGCTGTACGAATTATGCTGGGCCAATCGCTGGCCGATCAGGGCTATCAAGGTGGATTATGGCCCAAACAGCCCCTGGTGGCGGTCAAGGCTCCCGTCTTTAGTATGGCAAAATTGTCGGGGGTGGATACCTATTTGGGGCCGGAAATGAAGTCTACCGGCGAGGTAATGGGGATCGACAAGACCTACGAAGCGGCTATGGGCAAAGCCTTGATCGCGGCCAAGATGAATTTACCCGCCCAGGGAACGATCTTCTTTAGCATCGCCGACCGCGACAAAACCGAGGCTTTCGAGATTATTCGCGACCTGGTTGAACTTGGTTACGAACTAGCCGCGACCGAGGGAACCGCCGCTATGATCGAAAATGTTGGGCTAAAGGTCAGAGTGATCGCCCGCAAGATTGGCGAGGGACGGCCCGATACGGTCGATTTGATAAAGCAGGGCGAGGTTGTGGCGGTCGTCAATACCGTCACCGGACGGCGGCGGCCCCTCTTGGATGGCTTTGAAATCCGGCGGTCTGCCGTCGAGAACGGTATTCCCTGCTACACTTCGCTAGATACCGTCCGGGCTGCCGTCACCGCCCGGCAAGCCGCTGCCCAGGACGGCGAGAGCAACTATAATGTTAAGCCCTTACCCTGGTATCGGGTTAGATAACTTGGGGTGCGGTATAGTACGATTAGCATACTATATCGCACCCCGGTATAACCTCAACCCAGTACTGTGTTGATATTGCTTGCTGCTACTTATTTAGGAAAGAACTCTCCGTACCTTTAGAGGCTGGAATAACTTTTATAGTGCAAATTGACATATCCGCTCCTTCAAATACTGCTAAATCTTTCTTGTAAGGGATGGTAGGATGTAAGAAGGCAAATAAGCTTGAATATATCCACTATATAACTAATCAACTTCTTAATATTTAATTTGTAGCAAAATTATTATACACATAACCAGTTGTCAAACTAATTTCAATGTTAGTATAATATGACTTTTGTAAAATTACTACCGTAAGTGTGCTACAAGCAGCAAATTATGCTATTCTTAGAGTTACTACACAGCTAGGGAGAAAAAGACCCCAAGCTGTTACCCTGGTATCGGTTAGATACGCTTGCGGTAGAGCTATATTAAAGCAATGGGATAGCTCATTACTAATAGCGAAAAACAGATTATAGGAGAAGAACCTTATGTCGAATGTTCGCATCATTCGGTTATCTGCAAGTGGGGCTTCGCTTGCTTTTTTGATAGTCCTGATTTTGATGCTATTCGCGGTCAATCCGACTGCTGCCGTCAGTCAGGCCAGCGCCGCCGAAGAGTGTCAGAATTTTCCCGAAACTGGCTTCCAGGTTTGTGGCAAATTCCTCGCTTATTGGAATACCAACGGTGGTCTTGCCCAGCAAGGGTTCCCAATTTCGAGCGTTTTTGAGGAGAAAAACGCCGACCCACCGGCAGGCGATGGCAAAATTCACAAGGTGCAGTATTTTCAGCGAGCTAGATTTGAAGAACACCTGGAAAACAAAGCGCCTTATGATGTATTGTTGGGGTTATTAGGGGCGGAACAGTATCACGCAAAGTACGATAGTGGTATTCCCGCTTTCATCGGTGATCTTACTGGCATTCCGTGTCAGGCATTTACTGAAACTGGTTTTAAGGTTTGTGGTCGCTTTTTGGAATATTGGAAAGCCAGTGGCGGTCTAACTCAGCAGGGCTTTCCGATTTCAGGCGAGTTTGATGAATTAAACGCTCCACCACCCGCTGGAGATGGCAAACTACATCGGGTTCAGTACTTCCAAAGAGCGCGTTTTGAACAGCATAGTGAGAATGCCAGACCTTATGATGTCTTGCTGGGATTATTGGGTGGAGAGCAATATCAGGCTAAATATGGGAGTGGAAAACCACCTGTAACAACCCCACCCTCTACCACTCCACCCCCTACGACAGTACCACCGACCAACAATTCCTCTAGTTGTACGGTTTCCCAGCCAGCGGTGAGCGCTTCTTTGGCAATCAACGCCAGTCTTGCTATAGCGAATGCTTCGGGTGGTAGCCAAACTTTATGTGTGGCTGCTAACAAAAATGGTCAGCCAGTGGCGGGAGCTAAAGTAAGCTTTGTGGTCAGGTATAAGAGTAGCCCCAAGACTTTTACTGGCAACGATACGGACGCTACAGGGAAATCTGTTACAAGTTGGGATATAGGCGGGCCAACCAAAGGCTTTGAAATCAAAGTGGATGTAACGGTTACATCGGGCGGCGAAACAGTTAAAACAACCGTTAGTTGGACACCGCAGTAACTCTGGATTGTGATCGTTCAAGTTTACCTGTAGGAGCGGGCTTTATATACGTGATTGTAGCTGTGCCACAACCTCAGATCACCAACGAAAGTTCCGCCCCTACATAAACTTTTCAAATCGCGTAGGCCCGACTTTGCAAAGCCAATCGCAAGGGGGTGGGGGGCGGCGCATAAATGCCGTTGCGTTCGACCGCCGCCGCCCACGAAAAGAGACAGGTGTAATAGGCGATCCGCAAATAAGAATTGAGGGCGCTACTGATCGCCAGCATCACCACGACGATTGCCAGGGCCAGCAGCATTGCCAGCAGTAGATTTATCTTTATCAGGCTAAAAAAGGCCAGCGCCCCTAATCCGAAGCCGCCTACCATGAACCCCAGGCTTAACAGGCCGCAGATAATACTCAGACCCAGATAGCCGACCCCGATTTGCAGCAAATTATTCTTGATGATAAAGGTGGCCCGTTTGACCGCATCGCCCATTTCACGGTCTTCGATCACAATCGCCGGTAGAATGAAAAAGGTGGCAGTCGTCCAGACTGACTCGATCAGCCGAACCAACAAACTACCGATAAACCCAAAGATACTGCGCTGGTTTTCGCTCAACCCCCGCCTGAGCGTACCGATAAAAGCCGAAACCGCCGCGACTGCCAGTATGCTACCCGTGCTACGACGGGCGACCGCCCA
The DNA here is from genome assembly GCA_038210655.1 of Chloroflexia bacterium. GTDB lineage: Bacteria > Chloroflexota > Chloroflexia > Chloroheliales > Chloroheliaceae > 54-19. The sequence goes on along the minus strand of JBBQWM010000006.1, from coordinate 167,589 downwards.
GGCCAGACTCCATTCGCTGGTTCCAATCGTCAGGTGTTGGTGAACCAGATGAATCGTAAGGGCCGAAAAGAAATAGGTAATAAAGTAGTTGACCAGTAGCGAGACAAACAGCGTCGCGTAAATTACCAGATCATTTTTGATCGAGATATAGAGCAGGAAAAGCGGAATAGCCAGCACCAGACTGACCAGCAAATTGAGGCCGATAGAGTAAAAAGAGGGTTTTAGCAAATTGGTATCATTACGCGCCATCCGAGCGGCTTGCTTCATAAATTGCCAGCCCAGGCTAAAGCGGTCGAAAAAGCCGGGTTGCTCTTGTCGGTAGGCAATCCGTTGTTGCGGTTGCTGTTGATACTGATAGCCGAGTTTGGGTTGGTGGGCCGGGGGGATAACCGGGAGGCGGTCGGGTGTAAAGGTTGTACTAACACGCTGTTTGGCAGGTGGAGGCGTAACGGGTGGTTGGCTGGCTTCTGTCTGGGTCAGCCACTGACGGGCGCTTCCAAGCGCTGGGTTAGTCGGTTCAAGTCGAGCGACCTTATCGAGCATTGCACGAGACTCGTTCAGGTTGGGACTAGTAAAAGCCAGCCAGAGTGCCAGGTTCGGCTCGTTCGGATAAGCCTGGCTTAGTTGAACTAATGTAGCGTAAGCTGCCGTTTTCTGACCGGCCTGGGTCAGCGAAACAGCCTGATGAAAGCGTTGTAAATCGTCGGGTGTCATGTATCTCTATCCTGGTATGATTTTATCAGTTTTACCGTCTGCTATTTACTTGTAAATTGTGCTTTAATCATACCAGGATAAGATTACAGACAAGATTACGAACCAGGACAGTTTTGACGAAAATGCCTTGCCAACGATGAAAATCTATTAACGCGGGCCTTCTAATAGGAAATGCTCGTCTTCCTCATCGCCCAGCATCCGGGTCTGACCGTGATGCAAGCCACCTTCTTCGATATAAAGCGTGCTGGCTTCGATGTCGCCCCGTACCCTGCCGCTCGAAATTATTTCGAGCCGTTCGTGGGCTACCACGTCGCCTTTGAGCAACCCGGCGATCAAGACATTGCGGGCAATAATCTTGGCGGCGACCTTGCCGGTGCGCCCAATAATCACGTTACCTGCCGTTTCGATTTGCCCTTCAAACAGGCCATCGATCCGAATATTACCTTCGGCCTTTAGAACCCCTTGCATACTGACCGAACTGCCAATGCTAGTCTCAATGATCTCATCGGCCCGCACGTTACTGCCTTGCGGTATTGCTAAATCGGTTCCTTGCGGCTTTTTGTTAGAATTACCACCAAACATTTCAGCTTTCTTTCCTTCCCTGGTACAGCCTTTTATAGTAGTGGTGCGAACCTTAGAACAGGGATTTTGTAGGGGCGACAACCAGGCTCGCCGCTACAAATTAATTTCGCGCCTCTTCAACGAAAGGATGTACTTAGAATCTTCTACTGGTAAACGGGCGGGACAGTCAGCAATTTAGCTGGGTCGATTGGGATGCCATTCTGATGTAGTTCGTAATGAATGTGCGGCCCGGTGCTGGCCCCGGTATTACCCGACAGCGATATTATATCACCTTTCTGAACGCTCTGCCCAACCTTGACCAGTACCCGGTTGTTGTGGGCATAGAGGGTCAGCCAACCTCCGGCATGGCTGATCTCGACCCGATTGCCATAACCCGAATCGTAGCCGACATAGGTGACAATCCCCGATTTGGTGGCAGCGACCGGTGTACCCTCGAAACAGCCGATGTCCATCCCGTAGTGCATTTGGCGCACTCCGGCTACAAATGGACTCCAACGCATCCCAAACGGGCTGGTAATTATACAATTACCCGGTAGTACCCGGGGAGGGTTATTCCCATCCGCCCCGGCTAATTGGTTGAGCCGTCCGGTTTCCGAGTCGAGCCAGGTTTTCTGCTGGTTAAAAGTCTTTAGATAACTTTCGACCTGCACATCCAGAGCCGATATATTTTGCCGACCGTCCAGAATGGTTCGATTAAGGCTATCCAAATCGGACATCACTTTGGAAAATTGGGTAGTGTAATTGTTGCCCAAGTTTTTATCGAGGCCAGCAACGGGGAAACTGCCGCCGATACCACCCGATCTATTAGGCTGAGGAGCGTTGCCGCTAGGTGTAACCGGGCTACCCGGTGGGCCACCGTTGCCGTTGCTCCCGGTTGAGAGCCTTTGCTCGATTTCCTTGGCCAGTTGTTGAAGAGTCTTTATATTGCTGGAGAGTTCGCCGACCCGTTTTTCCAGGTCGTCCACATCCTTTTTACGGGCGGTATTTTCGCGTTGGAGTTCGACTAGACGGTCTTCGCCCAGTTTGATAAGCTTTTCCTGCTCTTGTTCGCGGGTGCTGGAACTGTTCTGGAAGGACATATTATCGCCCCGCCTGCGTCCGCTCTGCCCATCCAGCAAGGTATAGACCGTTATACTTGCCAGACCGACCACTGCCAGGGTCATCAAGATAGCGAGACCGGCAACCCAACGATTCAAATTGATCCGCAAGGGGGGCTTTTCGGTCGAAGTGCTGATCGTAATAGCGAAAGCCGCTTTTCTCTTTGCCACAATAGGACTCCATTATTAATAAAAGAAGAAAATACCCAGACTGCTCGCGCTTGCCAGTCTACTTGTCATAAAACCTACTTGTCATAAATATATGCGAAAATTAGCCTTCTGTCAACGGGTAAACAATTTTGGGAGGCAATTTTACTTGACTTAGAGGTTGCAAAGGTGTATCATACTCGTTGCAGAGGCCCCCTCTATGAACCCCGCCAGGTTCGGAAGGAAGCAACGGTAAGTAGCCAAAGGGGTCGTCTGCGCTTTTATTTTATATCCCCCTAGAAATTGATGTGCAGGCCACGCCGCAAAAGATCGAGCGCGGTCACAAATAACACTACCAAAATCAGTCGGTTGAAAAATACCTGGCTGACTTTCGTGCGTACTCGCGCCCCGATAGTCACACCAAGCAGCGAGACCGGGATTAGGCTTATCCCAAACAAGATGCGCTCCCAGGTGAAAAACCCCAGCAGCCCAAAGCTAATAAACTGGAACGTCCCCAAAAACAAAAAGATCACGTTCATATAGTAAACAAATTCGTGCTTGCTGAGGCGGAGGGTGTAGAGATAGGGGGCCAGGGTCGGGCCACTGACCCCCGCTAATCCGTTGAGAACCCCGGTGACAAGCCCGGCGGCGTAGGCAAATTGAGTAGTGTAACGCGGGTCGGGCTGCCAATTCTGGCGGGCCTTAGCGGTCAGTACAAAAATAATGAGCAAGATGCCCAAACAAACTAGCACAATCGAGGGGTCTAGCACCGCCAGCAAGGTTGCACCAACTATGGTTCCGAGTCCACTGGTGATAAGCAGGGGTGTAACTTTGCTAAACTCAACTTTTACATCGCCTTCGCCTCGTGCGATCCGCCAGACGATGACGATGCAATTGAGAAAACTGGGAATACTAATAACTGTGACGGCTGTCCGGGGTGAGCCAGTCAGGATCGTCAGGGTCGGTACCCCCAACACGTTAAACCCGAAGCCAACCACGCTATGTAAGAAAGACCCACATAGCAAGATTGCACAAACCAGGATATAGGTTGCTAAATCGGGCATTAAACCTCTACGTTACCAGTGTCCGCCTTGCCATCTCCTGGGCTAACCAGGTCCGGGCCTGTACCACGCTAGGATTACGCGGGTCAAGCGAACTTGCTATAGCCACATCCTTTTGCGCTTCGGTCAAGGTTGGGGCCGTAAAAGCGATCCAGAGCAGTAAATTGGTATCTTTAGGGTGGTGCTGTTGTAAATCCTTTAGCCTGGTATAGGCTTCAATCTTATTTCCGGCCTGCGCCATTGCTACAGCCTTGTTAAACGTTGCTAAATCGGTCATATTCATTTTATTGTACCTCTGTCCCTATTAACGTTAGCGTTATTGTAAAGCACGACGTATGAATGTAGGGTGTCGGGGCAAGTAGGAGCAGTCAAACTTGCCACTTCAAACTCAAAATAGCTGACCACAGCTTGTACCGCGCGACTGGGGCCAGGAAAAACTATAACTTATTCTCCCGGTGTGTAACCAAAGACAGTGGCAAGCAGTGGAAGCGTGCTGTCTCGTTTGGCTATTGAGTATAATTAAGGAGAATTTCAACCCACCTGATTGTATCAATTTTTGGGCCGAAGTGCAACCACTTTCCGATCAGATTTGGGGGCAATTCGATTGAATTTTTGAGAAGAAACAATTTTGCTTGGGCGATTAAAGATGAACAAAATGTCATCCGAAGGTTTGAGGAAGGACAGTTATAGAGTACATCGGTGTCAGATATTAGTAAACTAATTATAGTTAATACCTGACACCGGCTATCGTATATTTATTTATGTCTAAAGATCAGTTGCCCATCCTGACTATCGGCGATAATGTGCGACCCATCGCCGAAATCGCCTTCGAGTAAGGCCATCGCCAGTTGATCGAGGATCAGGTGCTGGATCGCTCGCTTGAGTGGACGCGCCCCATAGACCGGGTCGTAACCCTCATTGGTCAAGAGTTCAAGGGCTGTCGGGGTTAACTCCAGCGTGATCCGGCGTTCAGCCAGCCGATTACGCACCCGCTCCAACTGGATTTCCACGATCCGTTCCAATTCGGCCCGGCCTAGCGACTGGAAGATGATAATCTCATCCACCCGGTTTAGGAACTCTGGTCGGAAGTGTTCGCGTAAGGAAGCCATCACCTGGCTGCGGGCCTCTTTATAGAGCAGATCGGTGGTTCCGTTAAAGCCCAACTCATTTAGGTATTGACTACCGATGTTCGATGTCATTATCACAACGGTATTTTTAAAATCGACTGTCCGGCCCTGACTATCGGTCAAACGCCCATCATCGAGCAGTTGGAGTAGCACGTTAAAGACATCCGGGTGCGCTTTTTCAATTTCGTCGAAAAGCACCACTGAATAAGGTCGCCGCCGGACGGCTTCGGTCAACTGCCCACCTTCGTCATAACCGACATATCCCGGCGGTGCGCCAATCAAACGGCTAACGCTATGCTTTTCCATATACTCCGACATATCGATGCGTACCAGGGCCTGCTCGTCGTCAAATAAAAATTCGGCTAAGGCGCGGGCCAGTTCGGTCTTACCCACCCCGGTCGGCCCCAGAAAGATAAACGAGCCGAGCGGACGGTTGGGGTCTTGTAACCCCGTGCGCGACCGCCGTACCGCATTGGCGACCGCCTTGAGTGCGGCATCCTGCCCGATCACACGCTGGCTCAAACGCTGCTCCATCTTGATTAGCTTTTGGATTTCGCCTTCCTGCATCCGGCTAACCGGTACGCCCGTCCAGCGGCTGACGATCTCGGCAATCAAATCGCTATCGACTTGCTCGTTTAGCATACGCCCGGTTTCCTGGCTTTCGGCTTCCTCCTCTTTGAGATGGGTTTCGAGTTGGGCCAACTTGCCGTACTGCAATTCTCCCGCCTTTTGATAGTCCATTTGCCGTAGGGCTACCTCGATTTCGTGCTGTACCTGCTCGATTTCTTCTTTCAGATTACGCGCTCGGTTGATAGCTTGCTTTTCGACTTCCCAACGGGCCGTAAGCTGGTTGTTCTTCTCCTTGAGATTTTCCAGTTCTTGCTCAAGCTTTTGGAAGCGTTCGCGACTGGGAGCATCCTTTTCTTTTTTAAGGGCTTCTCGCTCGATTTCAAGTTGGGTCACCCGCCGCCGCACTTCGTCCAACTCGACCGGCACACTGTCGATCTCGGTTCGCAACTTGGCGGCTGCCTCGTCGATCAGGTCAATCGCCTTGTCGGGCAAGAAGCGGTCGGTGATATAGCGATTGGAAAGTACCGCCGCCGCGACCAACGCCGAGTCGGTAAAATGCACCCCGTGATGGACTTCATAGCGCTGGCGCAACCCGCGCAAGATCGAAATTGTATCCTCGACGGTCGGCTCCCCGACATAGACCGGCTGAAAGCGCCGTTCGAGGGCCGGGTCTTTCTCGATATGTTTGCGATACTCGTCGAGGGTGGTCGCGCCGATCAAATGCAATTCGCCCCGCGCCAGCATCGGCTTGAGCATCTGGCTGGCATCCATCGCGCCTTCGGCGGCCCCGGCCCCTACGACTGTATGCAACTCGTCGATAAACAAGATAACCTGACCCTGGGCCGCTTCGACCTCTTTTAAGGTGGCCTTCAACCGTTCTTCAAACTCGCCCCGATACTTCGCGCCTGCAACCATTGCCGCCAAATCGAGCGCCACCAGCCGTTTATTTTTCAAGCCTTCCGGCACGTCGCCCCGCACGATTCGGCTTGCCAGCCCTTCGACGATAGCGGTCTTACCGACCCCTGGCTCACCGATCAAAACCGGGTTATTTTTGGTGCGGCGCGAAAGCACCTGGGTCGCCCGTCGGATTTCTTCGTCACGCCCGATCACCGGGTCAAGCTTGCCTTTGCGGGCCAGTTCGGTTAGGTCGCGTCCGTATTTCTCCAATACCTGATATTTGCCTTCCGGGTTCTGGTCGGTCACGCGCTGCGCCCCCCGGATCGCGGTTAGGACATTCAAAACGGCATCGTGCGTAATGCCCGCTTCACGTAGGATCTTTCCGGCCTCACTTTTATCCTCGACCAGGGCCAGCACAAAATGTTCGGTGCTGGTATATTCGTCCTTCATGGCTTCGGTTTCTTGCTCGGCCTTTTGGATTAGCCGATACAAAGGCTGCGAAAAACGCACTTCGGTAGCTGCGCCGTAGACACGAGGCTTAGAGTCCAGTACGCTTTCGACTCTGGTTCGCAAGCGGCCCGGTGCGTAGCCCAATTTGGCAACGATTTGGGGTGCAATCCCATCGGGTTGATCCAATAAGGCCAACAAAAGATGCTCCGGCTCGATCAACGAATGGTTGCGCCGGGCAGCCTGATTTTGGGCTTTCAAAAGGGCATCCTGCGCCTTTTCGGTCATTTTATTTACTTCCATATTTTCTCCTGCCTTCGCTTTTTCTATTATTGCTGACAATCTTTTACCGGCTATTAAAAGGGTCTATTTTATTTAAAAGATATTTAAGATTACACTAATTAGCCCGTAAAGCAGTTAGCTCTATCACATAAGACTCTACGTAACTCACCATTAGAGGTTTATGAGAAGAATGCTAGAGCATTGTTAGATTATAGTAACATGCTATTTGCCAAAAGATAGCGTAAAATAGCCGGGAATTTGGGATTTTGAAAAAAAGGTAACTACTCAGGCTATGTCACCCTGAGCCGCAACGAAGGGTCTAAGATTCTTCGGCGGGGAACTATCTCCGGCAAAATCGAGGTAATCTTCCGCCTCAGAATGACATGGCTGAGTAGTTACACAAAAAGTTTTAAGCGTAAGGAGAGTTTCGTGCAGAACCAAAATCCAAATAATCTAAATTTACCCGATAACGATTGGCTTCCACCCTATTTTGCCTACCGCGAAGGACAACTCTATTTGGAAGACCTAAGCCTGAATGAGATCGCGGCCCAATACGGTACACCTTGCTACGTCTATTCGACCCGCAGTATTCGGGAGGCGTTTGGGCGGTATCGGCAAGCCTTTGATGGCGCGGGTCTGGATGCGACCATTTGCTATGCGGTCAAGGCTAATTCTAATCTAGCAATCTTGCGGTTGCTAAGAGATTTGGGGGCCGGGGCCGACGTAGTCAGCGCAGGCGAGCTTTTCCGAGCTTTAGAAGCCGGGATCGATCCGACCAAGATCGTCTTTGCCGGGGTGGGGAAGACCGCCGCCGAGATCGATTTTGCGCTTGATAAAGCTATCCGGGCCTTTAACGTCGAATCGGCGGGCGAACTGGCTTTGATCGAACGACGGGCGCTGGCCCATAATGTGCCGTCCAACTCCATCGGAATTTCGATCCGGGTCAACCCAGACGTAGAAGCCGGAACGCATCCCTACATTACGACCGGCAAACACACCAACAAATTTGGGCTGGCAATGGAAGAAGTAACCCAATTAGCCCTAAAAGTAGCTCACTCTCCTGTCGTGCGGTTGCGTGGTCTGCAAATGCACATTGGGTCGCAACTGTTGCATATCCAACCGATTGTGCAGGCTTTCCGGCGACTATTAGCCCTGGCGGACGAGGTGGAAAAATTGATCGGTGCGAAGCTTGAATATCTTGATATTGGTGGCGGTCTGGGAGCCAGCTACACCGGTGAAAAGCCGGAGCAACCTGCCGTCCTTGCCGAGGCTATCGCCCAGGTCTTGCACGAGGCTGACCGAGCCTATCCACTCTTGACCGAACCGGGCCGCTATTTGGTGGCGGAGGCAGGCGCACTCTTGACCGAAACGCTTTATCTAAAAACTAACGAGGAAGTAAATTTTGCGATTGTCGATGCCGCTATGAACGACTTGATCCGTCCAGCCCTCTATCAGGCGACCCACAAGATTGTGCCGTTACTGGCGGATGCCGCCCGACCCACCCTTACTTACGAGGTCGTCGGGCCAGTCTGCGAGAGTGGCGACTGGTTGGGCCATAACGTGCCATTGGTCGAGCTTGCCGAAGGCACACGCCTGGCGATCTTGAGTGCAGGTGCATACGGTTTTACGATGGCCTCCAACTATAACTCCCGCCCCCGCGCTGCCGAAATTTTGGTAGATGGCCCCACCGCTCACCTGATCCGCCGCCGCGAAACCTTCCAGGACTTAATCGGGCCGGAGCGGTTAAATGCAGAATAGAGAATGCAGAATGCAGAATGCAGAATTAAAAAGATACAAGGGACATTAAAGGATAGGGGCGAGAGGTGAGAAGTGAAGAATGAAAACTAAAACATTCTGCATTCTGCATTCTGCACTCTGCATTGAATTAGAAAGGAATTGTGTAGATAAATGACAGCCGAATTTACTTCCCGCCAACTGGCCTATATGTCTTATCCCCATTACGCGGTGATGGCGACGATCAATCCGGACGGTACACCGCAGCTTTCGACGGTCTGGTTTGGTTTTAATGAAGAGCGTACTAAACTGCTTTTTGTGATTGAGAAGGATAGTCTGAAGGCCCGCAATCTGGCCCGCGACCCGCGCTTCTCGGTCAGTGTCCCAAATGGCGGGCGCTATGTAGTCGTCAAAGGTCAGGCCGAATTTGATGTCACGCAAGACCCGGCTTTGGCCCAGGAAGACCTCGAAAAGCTCGGTCAGCGTTACTATGGCCCTATCGAAGGCCACAACCAGGCGTTATCTTTTGGCGATAAGGAGCGTATGACGCTCTATCTCGTGCCGGACAAGATTACGTCGGTGGGGGTCTAAGATTTGAGCCTATCCGAAAAATCCATTAATCTATCTGAAAATTGACCACTAATAACTAGAAAGAATTGCATGTCAGAACGAGTATTTGAGTGGGATAAAATGTTTTGGTTTGAGGAAATCTGGCGCGACCGCGAGGAGCGGGTTTATCCAGAACTTTTTGGGCCACTCCCCAAGACGGTACTGCCAATAAAGGCCGAAAGCTATCGAGCTATTCTTGGCCCAACCACCACCATTAACGACGAATGGCTACATTACGCCGTAATCGAGATCGCCCCTAATGAGAAGCATCCTGATTGGATTTATGTTACCAGCGCCTTTAGCCAGCCCTGGAAAGTCGAAGACCCCGAACAACTTGACCCCAACAACTACAGCGGCTTTGGTTATGAAATGCTGATCCGCACGCCGGAACGGGCAGGTTGGGCGGTTGATATGCTCCACCGTCTAATGGCTTATCAGGTCGGGGTTTATTTCGAGTTGAGGCGCGGCAAGCTCTTTGATTACCACGACTGGATGCCGCTCAACGGGCCGATCAGCCCTCAATATCCGGCCTCGCCGGTACGTGGCATGCTTATTACTCGCCCACGTGATTTTGAGACCCGCTTTGGCTTGCGCTCCGGGCAGGTCGATTTGCTGCAAATCGTGGGGATTACCGGGGCGGAGTTGGCCTATGGCTTGACGCTGGGCCTGCCTCGTCTCGAACGGTTGCTTTACGAACAGGGGGCGGCCCCGACCACCGACCCGACCCGCTCTTCGCTCGAACTTCCCCAACAGTTTGAGTTACCGCCCGAATTGGCTGCCAAGTTTTAAGAAGTCGTATAAGGCGACTGGCATGAGCAGATTTACATAACAGGATTTACAAATGGATTGGCGGTTGATACGTTCCGGGCGCGACCGGGGGGCTTACAATATGGCGTTGGATGAGGCACTCTGGCAGCATTATGCCGACCGGCTAGAGGCGGGCGAACGACCTGCCCCGCTTGTGCGGCTATATGGCTGGGAGCCTGCCGCGCTTTCGCTTGGCTATGCCCAACGCGCCGAACGCGAAGTGGATTTTGAAGCTTGCGCCCGACTAGGGATAGACTGGGTGCGCCGTCCGACTGGCGGGCGGGCTATTTTGCACGATTGGGGTGAGCTAACATATAGCCTGATCGCGGCCAGTGATGACCCGGAATTTAGTGGGGGGGTGCTGGAGTCGTATCGCAAGATCAGTGGAGCGCTGGTCGAGGGTTTGCAAGGTTTGGGAGTCGCCGCCGAGTTAGCCGACAAACATCGGCGCGGGGAGGACGGCGCAGCGACCGCCGCCTGCTTTGACGCGCCCAGCGCTTACGAAGTCACCTGGCAAGGGCGTAAGCTGATCGGGAGCGCCCAGGCCCGCCGTCGGGGGGCGCTGCTCCAACAGGGGACTATTCTTTTGACCGTCGATGTCGAAAAGCTTTTTACGGTGCTAAAACCGCCACCCCGCACTACTCAGGCCGAGGCAATCGCCCAGGTTGCGGCCCGGCTTTGCTCGGTGGAGCAGGCGACCGGGCGGATGGTCTCCTTTGCCGAGGCCGAAAACAGCTTTGCCATTGCCTTTGCCGCCCATTTCCAAGCCGCTCCGCTCGAAAGCGCCCCGACCGAAGCCGAAGCCGCCCTCGCCCACCAATTGCTAACCACCAAATACGCTAACCCGGCCTGGAACCTGGAACGTCAACGCCCGACTCCAGCCTTTTGAGGGAATTATACCAGGTCCTAATAAGTAGGCAAGATTTGTAGTAGAGAATTTATTCTCTTTAGCCGTTTGCAAAAGGAAAGAGAATAAATTCTCTACTACTCTACTTTACCGGACTTGGTATTAACAGGGATAGGCAGGATGAACGGGATTATTAAATAAGGGAAGTCTATGGGCGGAGCCATATCCAACAGAATACCCCGACCCTCGTGGGACATTGCTCTGCCAATTCAGCTATACACTAATCTTTACCTACTATCGTAAATCTAATGTAACTGCTCAGATCGGGCGACCACATAGGGTCGCCCCTACCCAGCATCGGTTGTAGGGTGCAACCCCGTATGGTCACCCACAGGGAAGGGTGTAGTTAAAATCTAAAATCCAAAATCCCCTTCATTCCTGTTAATTAATCTTCCACTTCCTCCACTACGATTTTACTGGAATTGCTAACTGGTTCGGTATCGTCGCTCATTTCGGCTTCGCGGCGGATTTGGTCGCGCACATCCCGGCGGTCGATCCGTTCGAGCGAATAGTCGATCAGCGAACGCCAGGCCAGCAAGAGTTCACGCTGGCTGGCCCGCAAGTGGCGGCGCGTCTCTTTGGGGATAAATTCGCTATCACCGCCGGAGCCGGCCTGATCTTGCCAGCGCCGGAATTGCTGGCTCATACTCGAAAATATATCGCCAAAGGTAGAACCGCCCGTCATGCGCTCTTCATCGAAATCGTCGTCAAAGGTTTGGGATGCGGGATTGGGTGACGGTGGGGTCGTACTGGCCTGAGCCGCCGGAATTTCTTCGGCAGGTTTGGGCGGCTGATAGTTTTCTACTTCATCAATATCAATATGCGGGTCATTCATGGTTAGTTTAATCACCTTCTAGGGAAATCAGGGTTGTTAGTCGTCACTGCACTATACTACAATTTTTCTTGCTCGGTCAATCGCAAACCACGACTAGCACCGCGCTGGTCAGGTCGTAATGATCGTCGCGCCAATAGGGGGCGAGGTCGGTCTCGACCTCTTTTTCAAGGTGAGCCTGGACTTCGGGAGACTGTTTGGCAAGGGCGACCGCTGTGATCCCCGCCGTTCCCAAAAAGCCTTTCCAATAGCTAATTGCATCCGGGGCAGTCGCCGCAATCTGGACTTTCTCAATTTGCACGACCTTAAAGCCGGACGCTGTAACCAGCTTTGCCAGCGTTTCGGGTTGCCCAAAGCGGAACATCGAGGGCCGTTCGACCTTTGGAGGCGGGAAATTACGAGCCAGCGTTTGCAACGCGACCTGGATCAGGGGAGCTTCCTCGGCTTCGCCCCAAACCGACGCGACCAGCCTACCACCCGGCTTTAGCACCCGCCGTATTTCGGACAGGGCTTTTTCAGGGTTTGGGAAGTGCATCAGCCCTAACGAGCATAACACCCGGTCGAAACTCGCGTCCGGCAAAGTTAAGGCTTCGGCATCCTCGACCTCGAAGCTGACTTGCGTTAATCCCTCGGCGGCGGCCCGTTGGCGGGCGACTACCAGCGAATCCTCGGCGATGTCCACGCCCAGCACCTGCCCGGTCCCTATCAGCCTGGCTGCCGCCCGTGCCAGAATCCCCGGCCCGGTTGCTACGTCCAGGACTGTCAGCCCCGGCCCAAGTTCGGCTAGTTCCAGCATCCGATCCTTCATGGGGGCCAGCGAACCAACCGCCGCTTCGTAACGCTCGGCGACCATGTTAAATCCGGCCCTCTCTTGCTCTTTGAAGCGGGCCGGGTCGAACCCGCTTTTATTCGGCTCCGAATTGCTCATTTTTCTACCCTATACCTGAAAAAAAGCTCGCTATCCTGCTCGTAAAGCGAGACTAACTTGAATTGGGGCATCTGGTCGAGCGGGAAAATGGTTGGCCCATTCAAAATAGTGCCGCCCTTTCCGGCTACCAGTTTGGGCGCAAAGGTCAAGAATAGCTCGTCGCCCAGCCCTCTCGAAAACAGCGAATAATTGAGGGTCGGCCCGCCCTCGCATAGCAGCCACCGAATCCCCACTTCTTCGTACAAATAGACCAGCAGCCATTCCAGGTCGATATAATCTTCCCGGTTTGGGACGCGCACCACACGAGCATATTGGCTCAAGCTGGTAACTACTTCGGGGCTGGCGGCTTCCCCCAACCCGACTAGCCGACGCGCGATAGGCCGGGCTGAGGGGTCACTACTGGCTCCCTGGAAGAATTTTTTGCTCAGTGGCAAATTCCCGTCCCGGCTCAAGACAATTCCCCAGGGCTGCGGCTCAGTTGGGAAATAGCGGGCGCGTTCGTCGGTCAATTCGGGTGGGATGACTGGTACAAACGGGTCGTTGCGGAAAGTCGCGGCTCCGACCATTACGCCCTCACTGGCTGTCCGCAACCGCCGCATCAAATGTTTGTCGAGTTGGCTACCCAACCCTCCGGCGTTACCTGCCGCCGTCGCTATCTTGCCATCCATGCTCGAAACCATATTGAAATAAACGTAAGGCCGTCGCTTCCCACTCTCACCGACCGGCACGCCCTCGGTCGGGAAGGCCAGTTCGGGGAAGGTATAGAGGGTATCGCGTTCTATATTAGCTTTGGGTGTCGGGAAAAGCTGTTGAATTTCGGCTTGCATTTTGTCCTGCGCTTACGATTTAACATTCCAAAGCGGTTGCCTTCAATACAAGAGGAAAGCAGGCTCATTCGGCGGATAATATCATCGGCACGAGCGGTGTCTACCACACCGGGGTTGAGCCGCCGCATCTGGTTATGCAAAACTTCCTCAAAATACCGCCCCTGATCACTGCTCCGGGTAGCCAGCACATCTTGTGGTTTGATATATTGCTACCCAATTTCCTGGGCGTGTTTGAGCATGGGGATTTGGATAGCACTGCGTTCGCTCATGCTACAAGCTCCTCTTCCTCGGCTTCCTCAATTTCGATGGTCTGGGCAGTTGCGCCAGTAAAATCTTGTACCGCTCCACCGCAGACGGTCAGGATAAGCTGGCGCAATTTTTCGCGCCGGTCGTCAAAGAATTTGTCCCAGTCGTCCGAGCTAAGTACAGCCGCGTCAATCAGGTGGGTTTGCAAGATGCCTTCAAAGGCACCAGATAGTTTTGCCTCCCAATCGGCTACGTATTTAGAAGGAAGGCTATCGCTGATGCTATTATTCACTGGCGCACTAATAAGCGTCTTGTTTACGATAGTGTCCACACGTGGGTCGTTTATACCCTTTTTGCTAAGAGCGGCTTTGGGGTAAATATGATGATGATCTTGCCGGGTTTGGTAAAAGAGGTTGGTTTTCAGGTCGCCACCACCGCCAAAATCTTTAGCTCCTTTTCCAGCCAGCAAACACAGCACTCCTTTATAAATAGCATTGCGGATAGATGTTATTTCCTGGAGGCTATCCGCCCGGAAGCTAAAGGTGCGTACCACTTCGGGAGCTGGGCCGCCATCAATCCAATTTATTACTTCTTCAAAATCCTTAGCCGCACCTGTTTCCACCTGGCTGCTGTAACGCTGGGTGAAAACACTGCACCAATACCATTGCCGGATTTTGGGCCAGAAAGAACCAATATTTACCGCTTTGTGGCGCTGGATTATATCGGCGAAAATAGTGGAGAGCGGCATTATTTGGGTTGAGTAGGGCAGAATGCGCTCAGACATGATACCTTCGCTGGTCATAAACTTGGCGGCTTCCTTGTAACCCTCGATTAGCGGCTTCCACCATTTCTGTACAGTCGCCTTTTTTAAGGCCATCAAATCATTTTTGCGACAAGAAACTGAACCACTTTGAGCAGACCGTTTCTTATCCATCGAATCCAGCAGAGCCAGCCCTTGCAAGAAATAGCTTCCTGAGAGCGGTTGCATAGGCAGCAGGGGAGCCAGTTGCTGGCGGGTGGTGTGCCACTCATCATTTAGCTTGAAGCCGTCCGCCCACAAAATAGCGGTGCAAAGGTCAAATACATCCAATGGCACGCCGGTACTGTTCACCTTCTCAAAGATGTGGCAAATAGCGTGCAAGGGCATATTTTCAACCAGTTCGGTGACAGGAAACATGTAGTTGCGGATGCGCTCTAGCCATGCCTCGACCAGCTTATCCCATTTACTATTCAGTTCAATATATTTAGCCATATCCATCCCTGATAGGGCTACCAGATAATCTTTTCGCCACTTTTCCAGGTAGTCGTCGGTTTTGAAAAGGCAACCAAGTGGTAATGCTCCATTTTTTAGCTCGTCGTCACGGGTAGTCACTTCGTATAAGGGGATTATGCGGTCATAGCGTACCCGTTTGCCAGTTTTTTCATCTGCCACATAATACAAAGCTTTCTCGAAAAAAGGATCGCCAACCTCAATACTACCATCGGGATCGGACATTAACAGCGGCACATCTAGGTAAAAATGAAAGGTGCGTTGATTGCGTTGTCCCAGATTGATGGTTACTCCTGTCCGATTATATAAAGCCTGGTAGAGACTGGTAAGGCGTTGCTGCCCATCTAGCACCATAAGGTTTGGCGTATCTTTGAGCGAATCGCCCGAACCTTCAAACTGGCGTAGCGCAAAACTGGAATGGCTACCCACTGGCATGGTTAACAGGCTACCTGCCGGGTAGCGGTAGGCCACCGATATAATTAGTTCGCGCACCATTTCCGGTTGCCAGACCCAGGGACGCTGAAATTCCGGCAACGCAGTTTTGTAGTTGTGGATGCCGGTCAACAAACTGGATAAAGATACGGGTTTGGCGGTAAAGATGTTGGCATCGGTGGGTAATTGCATGGTGCTACTCCTTTGTTCGGTGAAAGTTGATTAGTTCAATTGTACCTCGGCTAAGATGGTAATTCGTAGCCGCCCACTCGTTAGTTCTTCAAGTAAAGCTTTAAATAGTTTTTCTAATCGCTCACTTTATCTGGTAATGCGGAGATATTTGAACCCATCATATAAGAAAAGCTAATTGCAGCTAAAGTTACGGCGGCATCGGCTAGTAGATTGTAAGCTCTGCTAGTTTTTCGTCGCCGTCCAAAAGCTAATATACCTGCCAACCCAAACCAGATATAGAGCAAACCGGGTGCAAAAAGCCCCCATTGTTTTAGCAATTCCATCTGAGTATACCTCTAGGCTAACGACTGCAAAGCTCGCTGCTTTCGGTTCCGCCCAGGGCCGAACCTTCCGGTGTATGGTCTAGCCCCTATTGGGAGGCGGGTTTATTCAAAGAGCTTGCTTATGGGCAGCTTAAAACCGGGCAGAACCTCTGCCCCTCAAGCTCTCCATTGATATTAAGAAATCTAACATCAGGGTCATTGAGGCGATATATCACAATATATTTTTCGAGCATATAAATTGACCAGATCAGCCGGACATTCGTTTCTCGGTAGGCTTCCAGCTTATTATGAATACGCTCGATAGTATCGCCAGGGGAATTAACTTCTATCACGAGGTCAGGCGCAACCGGGATGGAACCGCTAAAATGAGCCAGTGTTCTACCGGTTGCTACAAAAGAAATATCTGGCTCGACCCAATTGGAACCTTCGGGCCGACCAAGTGTACAAGAAGCTTGGGTGTAAACCCGACCCAGGTTATGTTCATCGGCGTAAGTATCCAGGAAATGACCAAGTCTGGCTACAATCCTGCCGTGTTCCCCACTTGTGCCTGACCTGGGTCTTGCCCCTATTTCACCCCTCACAAGCTCATACTGAATGGTATCGCCGTCGTTTTCATCGCCTGACAAGCTCAGGGCCAGAAATTCCTCAATCGTATAAAGCTTTTGGCTAACATCTGTAGGCATACGACCAGGCTCCCTTCCAGGGGGAAATTACAGCACGTCTTTGGTCAGGGTGGACAAGAACTCGGCGTTGCTGCCAGTCTTTGCCATGCGGCCCAGCAAAAGCTCGATCCCTTCGGTTCCGCCCAGGGCCGAAACCATCCGGCGCATCGTCCAGACCTGCTTGAGGGTCGGGTCGTCGAGCAGCAATTCCTCGCGGCGAGTGCTGGAGCGCTGGATGTCGATAGATGGGTAGATGCGGCGCTCGGCCAGTTTACGGTCGAGGTGCAACTCCATATTGCCGGTTCCCTTAAACTCTTCGTAAATCACGTCGTCCATACGGGAGCCAGTATCGACCAGACAGGTTGCAATGATCGTCAGGCTGCCACCTTCCTCAATGTTACGGGCGGCCCCAAAGAAACGCTTTGGCGGGTAGAGCGCCACTGGGTCAATACCACCGGTCAGGGTGCGACCACTAGGAGGCATCGCCACGTTGTAGGCGCGGGCCAGGCGGGTGATACTATCGAGCAAAATCACCACGTCGCGTCCGCTCTCGACCAAGCGTTTGGCCCGTTCGAGGGCCATTTCGGAGACCTTCGTATGATTGTCGATTTCCTCATCAAAGGTGCTACTAATGACCTCGCCGTTGACGCTCCGGCGCATGTCGGTAACTTCTTCGGGGCGTTCACCGATCAGCAGTACCATCAAGTGGATGTCGGCATAATTGGCGGTGATACCGTTGGCAATCGACTTGAGCAGCATCGTTTTACCGGCCTTTGGCGGTGATACGATCATCCCACGCTGTCCGCGCCCAATCGGGGCTACCAGATTCAGCAGGCGGGTCGAAAGGACATTCGGGACAGTTTCAAGGTTAATCATGTTGCGGGGGAAAATGGGGGTAAGGCTGTCGAAGTGCGGACGGCGGCGGGCCACTTCGGGGTCCATTCCGTTGACTACTTCGACGCGCAAGAGGCTGAAATACTTTTCGTTCTCTTTGGGGGGGCGCACCTGACCACTGACCCGGTCGCCTGTCCGCAGGCCAAAGCGCCTGATTTGGGACTGGCTGACGTAGATGTCGTCCGGGCCGGGCAAGAAGCGCTCCTGGCGCAAAAAGCCAAAGCCGTCCTCCATAATTTCGAGGATACCGGCGCTAAAAATATTGCCTTGTTGTTCGGTCTGAGCCTGAAGCAACTTGAAAATCAAGTCCTGCTTTTTCAGGCCACTAACACCGACCATTTCCAACTCACGAGCCATTTCTTTTAGCTCTTCGAGAGTCTTAGTTTCTAATTCTGCGAGATTCACGTTTGAACTCCTAAAACAAATTTTTGATTTTTAGAACTGATGGTTGAAAATTTACTCCTATCGCAGGAACGCCAAGAGGAAGGGCGGCTTTGCCCCCAAATAGCGAGACAGGTACAGCAAAACCGGGTAGCTTATTCCTAAAGCGCAATCTTGTTAAGCTACTCGAATGACGGTTTAGGGCGATTGATTTGCCAGTGGGGGCTACCTGAACCACGCCAGGAGGAGGGTTAGGGTGCTGCCTTCGGCGCGTACTGGCGCAGGTACAATTGCTGATGATGACCCGGCGAAGCTTTGAACTGGGTCTTTCCGCATTGTCTTTCGGTTTTATTTTGTTACCAACTTTACTGGCAATTTCCAACAGTGATGAGGAAAGGCAAAGCCCTTTGCGTACTCTGAAATTCTCTTGATGGATGATGAAATCTTTGGGAACCTTTGTAGAGAAAACGGAGTAGCGAGAGTTCGCAACCCTCAACTTGTACATTATTATACACATGCCGAACGAGCGAGTCAAGCCCATTTACGACACTCTAAACGTTAAAAAGCCCAGTAAACAGGGTAAATTGGCAGGAAAAGGATGGTCAGCCCGCCAGGGGGCGGGCCGAGAAACAATTTTAACCCACTAAGACCTCCCGGCCCCGGCCCAGCTTACCAGAAGGGGTCGGTCTGACGGTCGAAGTAGTTGGCCCGGCGCAAGTACTCGCGCTCGTTACCCTCAATCATAAGTTTGTGCATAACGACTACATCGGCATCCGGGACGACTTCGGTTGGCTGGACACACAGGCTCATGACCAACCGGCCCATCTCGTAGACTTCAACGCTGCCGCGATGTCGCGGAATACGATAAGTCCGATAGGGATACATCGCACTTTGGACTTCGAGGTAGCCTTTACGAACCAAATGATTGTACTGCTCAGAAGTCAGCAGGATTTTGAGCAACTGCTCGGCGCGTTGTTCAGCCTCCTGCTTATTGACGTAGTAGCGGGCGAAGGCGGGATGCCGGTTGGTGAAAGGGCCGCGAACGAGCGACCGCCCATAGGATAGGTAGAAAACTAGCGCTACCCCAGCTGTAACCACCGCAATTAGCGACAGCATCAACATCGCCTCCAATTTTTAACCCCCGGCTACCCTCGGTACGACAATAATTTGATCAGCAGTTTTGTCGAATTTATCAATTCGCTCGGCGGGTTTTTCGGGCGAATCGACCCGGAAAGCGGTTGCACCGCGCTGGCGAGCTTCACGGAAAATCCGCTCGGCTTCTTTCACGGCTTTAGCTGCTTCGGCATCCACGGCTGCTTTTTCCGTATCCCACTCTACCACCGTATCGCCGAGTGACGAAAGAATACGCATTTTCGCCATCTTTGTTTCCTCCGTTTGATCTAACTAGCAACGCTAATGATAAAGGCGGCGGGGCCACCTGCTTGACGGCCTCCTGCGGCTAGGCCGAGGAGCTAAAGCTGTCGCCCTGATTACCAGGGCTTATCCGCGCCGTACCGTCATAAGGCGCTGGAGCAGTTTATTAGCTTGTAAGTTCTTAGAGTATGCAGGATAAGCCGGAGCTTCCTTGCCATCAGCCACTAAAAATTACTAGGGCTATTATATAGCAGAATAAAAATTTTGCAATAGTCAAGCGAATAGCCTTGCCGATAACAAAAAGCTCCCGCTTTTTTGCAGGAGCTTTTTATAACGCGATCAAGCCTTTATTCTCAGTAGGGGCGACCCTTGTGGTCGCCCGTGAACACCTTGCCGGGTCTCCGAGGGCGACCACAAGGGTCGCCCCTACCTGTTTAAGCAAAGCGACCTAAAGTGCAGTAGCCTTGACCTGTTCTTTGTGGTAGAACTCCAGACTGTCGCCAACCTGGAAGTCGTTAAAGTTGGGTAGACCCACCCCGCATTCGTAACCGGCGGCCACTTCGTTTACGTTTTCTTTGAAGCGGCGGAGCGAGTCCACTTCGCCATCAAAGACTACTGCGCCGTTACGCAGTACGCGCACTTTGTTGTTGCGGTTGATCTTGCCGTCCGTCACCATCAACCCGGCGAATTGCTCAACCTTGCCAACCTTAAAGACCTGACGTACTTCGGCATAGCCGTCGGTCACGTCCTGGAAGGTCGGTTCGAGCATACCGGTCATCGCCAACTTGACCTCGTCGATCAAGTTATAGATAACGTTGTAGAAACGAATATCGACTTTGGAGCTATCGGCAGCCCGACGAGCGGCAGCATCAGGCCGCACGTTGAAGCCAATGATGACGGCCCCGGTGGTCGAAGCCAGCAACACGTCCGACTCGTTGATTGCGCCCGTACTTCGTAAGAGTATCTTAACGATGACTTCATCGTTAGAAAGCTTCTCCAACTCACCCCGGATCGCCTCGACCGAGCCTTGCAAGTCGGCCTTGATGATAAGCCGTAACTCTTTAACCTTACCGGCCTGTATCTGGCTGAAAAGGTCTTCCATTGTAACCGCTTTAACGATCTGCTGACTTTCAACGCTCTTGGCCCGGATACGCCGCTCGACAATTTCTTTGGCCGACTTTTCGTCCGAGACGACCTGGGCAATATCGCCCGCCTGTGGTACATCGTCGAGACCCAGCAAGACTACCGGGAAGCTTGGCCCGGCCTTACGAACCCGCTTGCCTCGGTCGTCCATCATGGCCCGGACTTTACCGTAGATGTTGCCAACTACGACATAATCTCGTTCCGAGAGGGTACCGTTTTGTACCAGTACGGTCGCGACCGGCCCCCGCGATTTATCCAATTCGGCCTCAACGACCGTACCGATTGCGAGTTTGTCCGGGTTCGCTTTGAGGTCGGCGAGTTCGGCGACCAGCAAGATCATTTCCAGCAGATCGTCGATACCGATTTTCTCTTTGGCCGAGACCGGTACGAAAGGCGTGTCACCGCCCCACTCTTCTGGCATCAAACCGGCTTCGCTTAGTTGGGTCTTGACCCGCTCCTGGTTGGCTCCTTCACGGTCAATCTTGTTGACTGCCACGATGATCGGCACATTAGCCGCTTTCGCGTGGCTCAGGGCTTCCAACGTCTGGGGCATCACACCGTCGTCGGCAGCCACTACCAGTACCACAATATCGGTGACTTGCGCTCCACGCGCCCGCATTTTGGTAAATGCCTGGTGACCGGGCGTATCAACGAAAGTGATCTTCTTGCCGTCGATTTCAACCTGATAAGCACCGATCTTTTGGGTAATACCGCCTGCTTCGCCTGCTACCACGTTGGTTGAGCGGATCGCATCGAGCAGTTTGGTTTTACCGTGATCGACGTGGCCCATAATCGTGACGACCGGCGGACGGGTAATAGCATCCGGGTCGGAGCCAATTTCGTCTTTGGTCGGGATTTTAACCTCGTCGGTTTCATCCTTGACTGGCTCAAGCAGGGTAGTTTCAAAACCGAGTTCGCTGGCAACGATTTCCGCCGTATCATAATCAATTTGCTGATTGATACTTGCCATGACCCCGTTTTTAATCAACTCGCGAATAATATCGCTCGAACCAATTCCCAACTCGTCGGCCAATTCTTTGACCGTCATTTGGGGCGGTAATTCGTAGACTTCGATTTTCTTGATGATGCCGGTACGTCCAACCGGGCGTTGCGGGGTGGCTACTCCACCGCGCCCACCTTGTCCGGGGCGACCGCCAGGGCCGTTAAACCCACCGCGAGTAGGGCCACCCACGATAGGCCGTCCATCCGGGCGGGTGCCTGCTGTGGTGCGTCTGGCTCCAAAACTACTGCCCTGCCCATCTTTCTCAAAATCTTTTTCGCGTACTTTTTCGCGTTCACGGTCGCGTTCGCGCTCCCGATCCCGATCCCTGGGACGTTCGGTCGGTGGTGCAGCCGGGGGAGGGGCAAAGCCAGAGCGTCCCGCCGGACGGCCACCGCCACCGCCGCCGCCGCCAAAACCGCCGCCGCCGCCGCCGGGAGGACGACCACCGCCGCCACCGCCACCGCTGTAACCACCACCGCCGCCGCCAGGAGGACGACCACCGCCGCCGCCAGGGGGACGATTACCACCACCGCCGCCACTGTAACCGCCGCCGCCGCTACTGCCACCACCGGGAGGACGACCACCGCCGCCACCGCCGCTGTAACCACCACCGCCACCGCCGGGAGGACGACCACCGCCGCCGCCACCGCCGCCGTTATAACCACCACCACCGCCAGGGGGACGATTACCGCCACCACCGCCGCCATAGCCGCCACCACCAGGGGGACGATTACCACCGCCACCACCGGGGGGACGACCACCGCCGCCGCCGTTGTAACCACCGCCGCCGCCGTTGTAACCACCGCCGCCACCGCCGGGGGGACGATTACCACCACCGCTGTTATAACCACCGCCACCGCCACCAGGAGGACGATTACCACCGCCACCGCCGCCGGGCCGACCGCCATTATAACCGCCGCCAGGGCGACCGCCATTATTTCTATTTCCACTATTTGCGCTATTTTCAGTATCAGAAGATGCAGGAACTTCG
This sequence comes from Chloroflexia bacterium, assembly GCA_038210655.1. Taxonomy (GTDB): domain Bacteria; phylum Chloroflexota; class Chloroflexia; order Chloroheliales; family Chloroheliaceae; genus 54-19. Next base: position 145,110 of record JBBQWM010000006.1, on the reverse strand, counting down.
TTATCTAGCTCTGCGTCCTTATCATTATTTTGGGTATAATCGTCTTTGCCGGGCATTAATTTTACTCCTCCTCAGGACCACTATTTTTGGTTTCCAACCCTCTATTCCACTTCAACGGCGCTCCTTTCCGGCCAACTTTCGCCATAACTTTTCAACCTGGCCCGGGTTTCCGGGTCTATCGACATTTTTAATGCATTATCCAAAGCCTTGCGGGATAGGCCAATTTCCCAACATTTGCGGGTACGGCACACATAAGCCCCGCGCCCATTTTTTTTGCCGCTCTCATCCAGTTCAACCGACCCTTCCGGGGTTCGCACTACCCGCACCAGACCTCGTTTGGCATCGTGGGTGCGGCAGGCAATGCAGGTGCGTTGCGGCACGTGCTTAGGGCGAGGGCCTTTTTTGGGGCTAAGGGTTGCGGATTGAGTACCAGGCTTGTTACCCATCTCTCACCGTCCTTTGTTCTTTTGAAGTGCTGATCGGTTTGATCGATTGTCTTTAATTAACCCAGCACTTCTTATCGCTAATTACATAATGTTTTGGTAGGGGCGACCCTACTTTTACCTAACTTACTCTTGCCACAGGTAGCTGTCGATTAGCTCGCCGTCGGCATAAATATCGAGATGGTCGCCTGCCAGTTCGACTTCGACCGTCTGACCCTCATATTGTTCGGGCAGCGGGCCGAAAGTCTGGTTGCGGAAGACTACCATACCGTCCTTGCGAACCTTGCGTGTTTCTCGTTCGCCGGAAGATGTTTCAGCTTCTCCGCCTTCTTCGCTTTCGCCGTGTTCATATTCCTCAGCCCGGAAAGCCCGGATCATTTCATCCCCGATCATCACGAACAAATTCCGTCCGTTATCGACCAATCGGACATTCTGTCCGGCAATATGGGGCGGTAGTGGCCCTAACGTCACCCCCTTATAACTAAAGGTGCCGTCTTTGCGTACCTTTTGCATATCACCCGGTAGCGCGTTGCTTTCTTCTTTTGGTTCGCTACTGCCCCCATTATCGGAATCACCAAAGTTCACCCCGGCAGCCCGGGCAGCTTGAGCAAAACTGGTATTGAGGGTCTGCTCGGCGGCAGCCTCACGTTCGCGTTCGCGGTTGAGGGCTGCCCTGGCAAGTCGGGCAAAAGCATCGTCATCATCACGTGGGCCATAGTTGCCACTCGCCGCTGCCACCGCTGCGCCAGTCGTGACTGGCTTGATGTCGATCCGCCAGCCAGTCAGCTTGGCGGCTAACCGGGCATTTTGGCCTTCTTTGCCAATTGCCAGCGATAGCTGATTTTGCGGAACCAGCACCAAAGCGCTTTTCTCGTTTTCTTCCAACTCGACTTTGACTACCTGGGCCGGGCTGAGGGCATTGGCAATATATTTCGACATATCCGCATCCCAGGGTAATACGTCGATTTTCTCGCCATATAATTCGTTGACGATATTTTGGATACGCACTCCACGCATACCCACGCACGACCCAACCGGGTCTACCCCTTCTTGTCGGGCGGCCACCGCCACTTTGGAGCGCAAGCCTGGCTCACGGGCAATCGACTTGATTTCGACCGTACCGTTGTAAATCTCCGGTACTTCGATCTCGAACAGGCGGCGCAACAGATTGCGATGGGTGCGCGACACGATCAGTTGCGGCCCGCGATGGCTCTTTTGGACTTCCAGCAAATAAATCTTGATCTTCTGGTTGATCCGATAGCGTTCGCTTTGTACCTGTTCCTGGGGCGGCATCAGAGCTTCGGCGCGGGGTTCCAGTTCGACCGTAATCCCTTTCGGGTCGATCCGCTGGATCGTGCCGTTGACGATGTCACCTTCACGCTCGGCGAATTGGTCATAAACATGATCGCGTTCTTTTTCGCGGAAGCCTTGCAAGAGGACTTGTTTGGTAGTTTGGGCCGCGATCCGTCCGAAATCTTTGGGGGTGTTTTCTAATTCGTAAACGTCACCCAGCTTCAGATTTGGCCTCAACCGACGAATCTCTTCCAGGCTAATCTCAAGGTCTTCGTCCTCGACGTCTTCTACTACGACGCGCAGCACAAAGACCTTCAGGTCGCCACTACTCATATCGACCCGCACATTTTGGTTGGCTGCGGTTGGGTTAGAACGACGGTAAGCCGCTTTCAAGGCGCTTTCCAGCACCTCGACAATTATTTCTTTGCTCAATCCGCGATCTGCCGCAATTTGGGCAATTGCCGCTCTAAAATCGCTTTTCATAACCCTTATCCTCCGACAATCACCGGCAAGGGGTAGCCTGTGTGTTGGTTTATCTTGTTGGATCGAACGATACTCGGCTCCCAAGACCCCCTAAAGATGAAGACGGCCCATACCTGAATTTCAGGGTGGGCCTAGTCCAGAACTTACTAGATTGCTAGTCTGAGTGGCGTTTGCTAAATAGCAACAAGAAATAATCTATAACGACGCTCACTCAACTTCTACTTCTTCCGGTCTAATTTAACCCATAATGCACTCACTGTTTACTGGCAACCGATAAATTATCCGGAACGACCAGCCCTAAAGAGGCCCACTCCGCCAACCGATTGACCGTATCTGGTATGCTTTGGTTAATCCGCAAGTCCACAAAAAGAAAAGTGGGTATCTTAAAGCCCACTTCTGGCTGGAACTTTTCCACCATTATTATAACACTCAGGCTGACATAAAGCAATATTAGGTTGGGCTGCGGCAGCCTCTAGGGTGATACTAATAATAAGGTTTTCAACCAACTTTACCTAATCTAACGCAATTCTAGCTTGACCTTCATCCATGAATAGCTTAATATAAGATTAGACGCTTCCTACGCAGCCATTGGGCGGAGAATAACTTATGAGAACTGAAGATAGTTACATGTCTTTCGTCCCAGACGATACCCGGCGGGTTCGGATAATGATCGTAGACGATCAACCTTTGGTGCGCGAAGGGTTGCGGAGTATTTTAGCGGCTGAACCATCCTTCGAGGTAGTAGTCGAACTTAGTTCGGGGCGGCAAGCGGTAGAACAAATTACTGACTATCAGCCGGATATTGTGCTGATGGATATTAATATGCCTGAAATGGACGGTTTGGCCGCGACTCGTCAGCTTAAACAGATTTATCCGCAGTGCGAAGTTCTCATGCTCACGTCTTACGATGGTCAGCACTACTTGCGGCAGGCTTTGCTGACCGGGGCTAGTGGCTATATTCTCAAAACGACCGACCGCGCTAGTCTGCTCGCAGCGGTAAAGACGGTGGCAAACGGCGGTTCGCTGATTAATCCCCAGATGTTGCGTACCATGATCCAGGAAATGGCGACCAACCAGCCTATTCAGCCCGACCCGAATCAGGCTGCTATCGAAGTTAGTGCGGTCGGGGCTAACCAACTACTCCTGGCAAACCTGACCCGGCGTGAAAAAGAAGTCCTGACCTTGATCGGGCAAGGCCACAGCAATGCTACCATAGCCCAAACCCTCAGTATCAGCCCGGATACGGTCAAGAGCCACGTCCGGGCCATCCTCGAAAAACTGGGTGTGCGCGACCGCACCCAGGCGGCGGTTTTTGCTGTTCGGGCTAATTTGTAGAATTTGGCCCGGTTTAGAGCTATCTAGTCTCAAACGGTAGCAAATTCTTCTACTACTGCTCGCTCGATGCGGCTGATAAAACATTTGGCCTCTGCGTTACGGACGTGAATAAAACTAATGTCTGGCTGTTGAAACAGGCTATCAATAACCTCTTCTACCTTCTGATTTCCAACCAGCACTTCGGCCTCAAGTCGCCAGTTTGCATCATAACCCTTGAGAATAATCGGCAGGTTTATAATAGGCTCAGGAAAGGCGTTATCGGCGCTATAACGCGAACACTCCTAGTCGTGAATGAAAATCGGCCCGGCAAAGTCGGACTCCTGGGTTAAAGAGAACGGATTATAGAGAAATAAAATCCGGCGTTCGCCGACCTCGAAAGTATTCAGACAGGCCCGGCAAGGCCCGTAACCGCCCGGTCCGGCTACCTCCACTCGAACTGGATGATTATAGATCGGGTCGGTAAGTGTCCGACGCACATGGTCAATAATCTCTTCGCTAATCGGCATAACTTTATAAGCTGTCATCTGGAAACCTCCTGAGAACCATGCAATTTTACAAACCACCCGCTCTATTGATAAGTTTTATTTCAGACTTTGCAATCAAGTCGTTAATAAAATCTGGTATTGCTTACTTCTCCAGAGTACCCCAATAAACTTATTCAGGCTATCCGATTCTTGCTTTCAAATTAGAGTTTATCCCAATCGGTTGTTGGTAGGGGCGACCTTGTGGTCGCCGGTGAACACCTTGCACGGTCTCCGAGGGCAATAATAAAAATCGCCACCACCAGGATCGGTTCTTATTTTTCCAGCCGGTCAGAAGGGGTTTCTTTAGATTGGGCGGGTTTATCAATTTCGGATGAGCTTTCAAGCGAACGGAAAACCTGACGGTAATCGCCTACCCGGTCGGGTCTTTGGCGCACGCTGTAAAAGAGGGCCGCACCCGCCAGCAATAACCCCAGCGCGGCAACCTGTACTACCACCGTTGAAATACTCAACCCGCGCCCGATCTCGCCATTGAAGAAGGTTGCCAGCGCCCCGCCCAGTAATAGTAAATAGGCTACAGGCCGTCGCCAGCCGTTTGGTTTAGGCCGATCATCCTCTGGTTGCTCGGTTGGCTGTTCGTTCGGTAATGGTTGGTTCATTGGTGGCTCAACGAGTTTTCTCGCCGGTCGCAATGATTACGCCCGCCGCATCCTGGTAAATCCGAGCAACGGCAGTGTAATCCTCCCGGTTGTAGCCCATCCCCATCAATGTCATATAAAGTTGTTGCGAAAGGGCCGTCCCCATCATCGGCACACCTAGTTCACGGGCAGCAGAAAGCGCGGCGGTCAGGTCTTTGTGTAATAGTTCGGTCGCAAAGCCAGTGCTAAAGTCATTTTTCAACAAGTTTTGCGGTATCCACTTATCCATTAAATAGCTGCCACTGGTCGCGCTCAATAGCACCTCTCGCAAGGTCTCGGCCTTGACCCCTGCCTTGACCCCAAAAGTAAAGCCTTCGGCGATAGCCACCGCCGTCATACCGATAATGATCTGGTTGACCATCTTGACCACTTCGCCCACACCATTGCCACCGACCAGCACCGGACTACCCATTGCTTCCAGCACCGGCCTGACCTGCTCAAAAATCTCCGGCTCGCCACCGGCCATAATTGCTAGAGTGCCGCTTTGCGCTCGGAAAGGGCCACCCGATACCGGCGCATCGACCATTTTAAGCCCCTTTTCGCCCAACCGCACGGCTATCTGTTGGCTGGATACCGGCGAAATCGTACTCATATCGATCAGCACGAAGCCCGGTTGCGCCCCTTCGACCAGACCGCCGGGGCCAAAGCAGGCTTCTTCGACTTGCGGCGCGTTCGGAACCATCGTCACCACCGCCTGGGTCTGGCTTGCCATTTCCGCTGCTGTAGCAACTTCTTTCGCGCCCAACGCCACCAACTCTTCGACTGGCCCACGATTGCGGTGAGCCATTACATAGGTGTCGAACCCTTTTTTCAACAGGTTCTCCGCCATCGGACGACCCATCGCCCCCGCCCCGATTAGCCCGACCCGTTTGATAACTTCGCTCATTTATATCCTCCAATATTAGAAATTAGAAATTAGAGATTAGAAATTAGAAATTAGAAATGCAGGACTTTGTTGGGGAATATCTTTACCTTGTATACGAGAAACGGTCTCTTTCTTTGAAAGCGTGTTTAATCAGTGAAGTTTTAGACACGCCCTAATCCCCAGTTTCTAATCTCTAATTTATAATATCTGATTTCTAATCTCTAATCTCTTTACATCATTGCAGCCAAGCCGTACTGGACGACAGCCTGGAACGCTTCGTGCAGGCGGGCCTCATATTCCTCTTCCGTCTTAAAACTCCACCAATAGTCTGATTTTGCGTCCGGCAGGAGCGTACTCAGGCGGGTTTCAAAGCCGCCGAACTGTCCAAACATGGGCCGTTCGCCATTGTTCCGCACCAGATTGATAGTGAAGCGGCGGGGCGGTGGGGTGAGCATCACCGAGGTCGAAATCTGGACATCCACGAAATCGTGTTGGTTGGAGAAGCTCGTCGAAGGGCGACGAAAGACAAACGAAAGGCCGTCCGGCCCTGGTTGGCTTATTTCCGGCACATAGCTAAAGCCCTGCGACCCCAAAATTTCAGTCCCGACTTTGGCCGCCAAATCCTGATAGAACGCGCCCCACTCGGTCTGGCGGGCCACTTCCAATTGCTTGTCCAAAAAGACGACCAGTCCTTTGCGGGCGGCAGGCGACCAATACTGCACTTCCCACAAACCATCCTCGTTGACGTGGGCAGGGGGATACTCACCCACATCGACTAGCGCTGTTCGAGCGTCGCTTTGCCACTGGCGGGCTATTTTCAGCCCGGCTTTGTAAGCAGCACGGGCCTCGAACCAATCGTCACTATCGTCCAGTACTGGATTATCCAGATTTAAGTCATTGCTCATAAGCTCCTCGAAAATTAACAGGGATAGATAGGTTTCATTCAAAAAGTTCGGCATAAAATCCGCGAATGTAGGGCGGCAAAAGCTGAGGGCGACCCATTACACCACTGGCAAGCCCGGCGTACTGTTCCCAGTCGATGATTGTGCCATCTTCCAAAAACATCCCCTTAAAGCCAGTATTCGGGTCGCCGTGTTCGTAGACGTAAGCCAGTTCGGTGGCCCGGCGGTATTGCGGGTCGTGTTCTTCGGAAAGTCGCTTGACCATTGCGCTAAAAGTCGTCCGCACCTCTACGTCCTTGCGGCGTTCTTCCCACCAGGCGTGGGCCAGTTCGTGGATGGCGGCTTCTTCCTGGGCCGTCTCCAATTCGACTAACTTTTTATCGGGCCACCATAAGCCGCCTCCGCGTGTGCTGCCAGGGTTTTTGACCGTTACGCGCACGCCGTACCATTGTAGCCATTGCCAGGCCCGCGCCCGAAGCGGCAACGGCGGCAAGTCAGGATGTATATTTGTCATAGCAGTACCTTGTTGTTTTGCATGGGGAAATATAGTAACACAGATGAACACGGATGGGACGGATGAACACGGATGAGAATATGTAAGAAAATCTATGGGCGGAGCAGGTTCTTACAAGTGGCTTTGTTGTTGGACATTGCTCTGCCAATGACCGGCTTTCCCGCTTAGGTCAGGCTACCAAAGCCAACCTAACTTACTTTATTTGTAACTACGCAACCGTGTCACCCTGAGTCGCCGCCCCCAGAGGGGTGAGGCCACGAAGGGTCTAGATTCTTCGGCGGGGAACTATCTTTGGCAAAATCCAGGTAAGCGCCCGCCTCAGAATGCATGGCTTGAGTAGTTAACTTTATTTAAAAAAAACCGTGTTCATCCGTCCCATCTGTGTTCATCTGTGTTACTAAATCCCCCTTCCCTATCTACCCCTTAATAGGCTTAACCACGACAGCAGTGCCATAAGAAAGCACTTCGGTTACACCGTCGGCGACTTCGTTGGCATCGTAGTGCATAGCGACTATCGCGTTAGCCCCCATTTGAGCCGCGTGTTGCAACATCAGCTGAAAAGCTTCCTCACGGGCTTTTTCGCATAACTCAACGTAGATACTAATTTTACCGCCGACCAGGGTCTGGAAACCGGCCCCGATATTGCCCAGTACACTTCGGCTACGCACTGTCAGGCCACGTACTACTCCCAGGTAGCGCACGATTTCCATTCCATTAAAATCAAACCCGGTTGTCACCATTGCACGTTCTAGCATGGGAGGTCCGCCGGGTGGGGGGCCATAACCGGGTGGGGGCGGCGGATAATTGCCCTGCGGCCCACCAGGGCCACCGGAAGGTGGGAAACCGCCAAAACCGCCGGGAGGGGGAGGCCCACCAGGAGGGCCATAAGGAGGCTGAGACATAGCCGCTTGCTCCTCTCTTCTTAGTTATGTTATCTCGTTGCTAAAAAATTCTCTAAAGCTGATTGCGTTCGCCAAAATCAGGGCCGAAGATCCATTTTCAGCCTGAATTAGCTGTCGTTGAGATTATAACATACTGAGGTGGTTGGCAATCGGTTTGAGTCTATTCAGGGTCAAATTAGTGGTATAATGAACCGCATAATCTACTTATGGATACACGGATTTTGACAAACTAACTGGAAGTACAACCGAAACTACTAGAAACTATTTGGTGTCAGAACCATTATAGTTGTGCAGAGCTACCAAATGTTGCCAATGGGTAAATTGGGTTTTAATCTGACGAACACCGATACTAGGAGTCGGGAAGTGATGAAAGTAAGGAGTGTGAAGTAAGTGAGGCAAGGAGCAGTTGGACTGCCTCCACGATTATTCTGGGGGCTGATTTGGGTTATTCTTGGTTCGTTAGTATTGGGCGCGTGCGGTGATACGGCTACCCCGCCCCCATCTGCCACGTCGCCTGCTACCGTCAGCCGTATCGTGAGCAACGCTACCAAAACCACCGCGCTGGGCAATCCAGCCAATCCGGTTACGATTACCTGGTCATTTTGGGGAGATGACTCGGAGGTTGCCATCAATAGCCGTCTGGCTAAACAATTCGAGGCTGAAAATCCCGGCGTGCAGATCAAAATAATCCACGATAGTTGGGACAAATATTTTGATCTGGTCCGAACCGAGTGGGTCGGTGATAAAGCGCCCGACGTGATGTTTTTGGATAATATTCCGACCTGGGCCGGGCGCGAAGGTATTTTGGAAAAGGTTCAACCTTTTGTTGACCGCGATAAGCTAGATACCAACGATTTTTATCCCGGTTTGCTCGATTTGTTCCGCTACGATAAAGCCCTTTATGGTTTGCCCCGTGATAACGATACAAAGGTTATTTTTGTCAACCTAGATATGCTCCAGGAGGCCGGGCTGAAAGTGCCGGAAGGTGGTTGGACCTGGCAGGATTTGCGACAGGCCGCTCTTAAGCTGACCCGGCGCGACAACCAGGGCAACATTATTCGTTACGGCTTCGCTTTCGAGCCGAACACATGGTGGCGGCTATGGGTTTGGCAGAATGGGGGCGAGCTTTACGATAACTTTACGCCGCCGCTGCCACCGACCAAACTTTTGCTCAACAACAAGCCCGCTTCGGAGGCGGTGCAGTTTTTCGCCGACCTGATTAACGTTGATAAGGTCACTCCCAACTACGATCAGATGGGTAGTGGCGATCAGATCGCTTCGATGTTCGCTACCGGCAAACTGGCAATGGCTTTTGGCAATCACACCAATATTGCGGTTTATGGCAAAACGCCCGGCCTGCGTTGGGATGTTGTGCCGCTACCTGCCGGTAAGAAGCGGGTTAACGTGCTGGGTGGCGCGGGTTATACTATTCACAAAAACTCGAAGCATAAAGACGAAGCCTGGGCTTTCGTCAAGTGGCTGACCGGCCCAGTCGGACAGGCCCTCTTTGCCGATACTGGTTTGCTGGTTCCGGCCCGCCGAACCGTCCGTGAGGATAACCTGTTTTTGCGCCAGCAGCCTTATAATACCCAGGTCTTTTTGCAAGAAACCGAGTTGGGCCATCCCTACCCGGAGTTTTTGCTCTCGCACGATGTGGATGGCCTGATGGATGAAGCGTTAAAGCCGGTCTGGTTGGGCAAAGCGACCGCCGCCGAGGTTTTCGCCAAGCTACCGGATGCGGTAGAGCCGATCTTTGAAAAAGCTCGCAAGTTGGGTCTCAAAACCTAAATTATAATTTTCCAGCAATCAAACTATGACTGTACCACTGATCTCAATCATTATACTCAACTGGAACGGACGGCGGTTTTTAGAGCCTTGCCTGCGGTCGTTGTGGGTGCAAACTTTTCGAGAGTTTGAGGTCGTGCTGGTCGATAACGGTTCGGCAGACGGCTCGGTCGAGTTGGTACGCGAGACTTTTGCCGATTGGTTGGTCGAGAACAAGCCCGACTACCCCCGTCTGCAACTGGTCGAGCTACCCCAGAACGAAGGCTTTAGCGGTGGCAATCTCGCCGGGCTAACCCGATGCGACCCGAATAGCCGCTATATTGCCACTCTCAACAATGATACCGAGGCTGAGCCGGATTGGTTGGCCTGTCTTGTGGTCGGGCTGGAAGCAGGGCCGGAGTGGGGCGCGGCCTGTGGCCCAATGCTCTTCGCTTCCGAACGTGGACAACCTCAACCCCGACTATCTTCGGCGGGGATCGAAGTGCGCCGGGATGGGCTGGCTATCGACCGGCAACTGGGCCAGCCCTGGCAACCGGACGAAAAGCCGCTTGAGATTTTCGGGCCGTGTGCGGGGGCAGCGCTCTACCGCCGGACGGCCCTTGAACAGGTCGGCTTTTTCGACCCGGCTTTTTTTGCCTATCTGGAAGATGCCGATCTAGCCTGGCGGCTTCGGCTGACCGGTTGGCCCACCTTGTATTTGCCGCAAGCAAAGGTCTGGCACGAGTATAGCGGGACGGGCGGACAGGGTTCGCCTTTCAAGAGTTTTCAGTTGGGGCGCAACCGGGTGTGGGTCATCTTCAAAAATTGGCCGGGCCGCTTGCTCTGGCGGCATGGCTGGCGGATTGTGGCCTATGATCTGGCTGCCAGCGCCTATACGCTGCTCAAGGGTAATCCTCATTCGGGGCGCGGTCGGCTGGCTGCTTTTCATCCGCGTCATTTGCGGCGAATACTGAGGCAGCGCCGGACAATCCAGGCCGGGCGCGTGGCGACCCTGGCTGAATTGGAACGCTGGCTGCAACGACCGGCGACGACCGCCGAAACCTTGCAAACCCAACAGACCGCCGACGCGCTGGCGGTGGCCCACCAATGATGAAGGGTAGCGGCAGACCGCCTATTGCGCCGCTATTGATCTGGCTAGGGTTGGCGGCGGGTTCGGTAGTGGGGTATTTGTTGCTGGCTTTGATGGTTACTTCGCTCGGCTTTCCGCTCGATGATGCCTGGATACACCAGGTCTTCGCCCGCAATCTGGCCCAGCGGGGCGAGTTTTCCTATAACCCCGGTCAGCCCGTCGCCGGTTCCACTTCGCCGCTCTGGACGGTTTTGCTGGTTCCCGGCTATGCCTTCGAAGGTTTCTATATCTTCTGGACTTATGGGCTGGGTATTCTCTTTCTGGCCCTGACCGCTCACGAAGCCTTCCGGCTAACCCGCCAACTAACCGGCAACTCGCGGATCGCCTGGGGTGCGGGCCTGCTCACTCTCTTTGATTGGCGGCTGACCTGGGCCGGAGCCAGTGGGATGGAAACGATCCTCTTCACCTTCGGCTCCCTCTTTCTCGTCCGCTTCTACCTCGAAAAATCCTCAAAAATCAATCTCAACCTTCCCCAAAGCGGGCGAGACCCTCAGACCTCGGCTCATCGCGGGCAGAAGCCCGCTCCTACAAGGCAGTCCTCAGTCCTCAGTCCTCAGTCCTCAGTCCTTCTTGGTCTCTTCGGCGGCTTGCTAACCCTTGTGCGCCCGGAAGGGTCGGTACTGTTGGCGTTGGTGGCACTCGATTTTGGTTGGCGACGACGGGGAGAGTGGCGCGAATTGGCCCAGGGTTGGGGGTTGTTGATTGGCGGTTGGGTGGTTGTCGCACTGCCCTATTTTTTGTTCAACTATGCTCTGAGCGGTAGCTTCTTGCCCAATACTTTTGGGGCCAAAGTAAGCGGCTATTCCGACCTTTCGCCGGAAGGGTTGCTGCGCTATCTTGGCAACGGGCTATCCCAATTCTTTTTAGGGAGTGCGCTTTTCGTGCTGATCCCCGGTCTGCTCTTTTGCCTTAAAGCTTTCCGGCAAGGTAGTTTGGACTGGCGACCGCTGGTCTGGCCGCCAGTAGTTTTCGTCCTGTACGCCTTGCGGTTGCCAGTGTTGTACCAGCACGCCCGCTATTTGATCCCCCTGACCCCCTTTTTCATCATTTACGGCGTGATCGGGACGGCAGGACTGGTCGGACTTTTACGCACCCGGCGGTTTTATACGGTGGCCCGGCTTGTCCCGGTTGTGATTGGGCTGGCGGTTGGCTTGATTTGGTATATCGGTGCGATAGCTTACCAGAAAGATGTTAAAATTATCAATGTCGAACAGGTGCAGGTCGGGCGCTGGCTGGCGGCTAACACTCTCCCAACCGCGACCGTCGCGACCCACGACATTGGGGCGATCACCTATTTCGGCAAACGCAAACTGGTCGATACCGCCGGACTGGTTAGCCCGGAATTTGTGCCAATCGTGCGCGACCAGCCCAAAATATTGGCAAAGCTTGTGGAACTCAAGGTCGATTATTTTGCACTTTTGCCAACCTGGTATCCTGAATTGTATCCCGACCTGGAAAAAACCCGCCCCAAAGTCTTTCAGCCGCAGGAACCTGTTTTAGAGGAATATGGCGAAAAAGATATGGCGGTCTACAAACTGAGGTGATTTTTGACATTTGACTATCAAGCGGCCCTTGATTACATCAACAACTTCGTCAACTACGAAAAAGTACCGATGCCGCCCCCTTCGGCAGGCGCGTTTAATCTGGAACGTATCCGGCTTTTTTTAGAGCGGTTGGGGCAGCCCCAGCTACGCTACCCGGCGTTGGTGATTGCCGGGACGAAAGGCAAAGGCTCGACGGCAGTACTGGCTGCCAGTGCTTTGCAGGCGGCGGGCTACCGGGTCGGCCTCTACACCCAACCCCATCTTTACAGCTACCGCGAACGTATGCGGATAAACGGCGAATTGATTAGCCCGGACGTATTGGCGGCCCTGGTTTGGAGGATGCGCCCGGCAGTTGAGGCAATGCTGGCGGAGGAAACCGAGCGTTGGGGCGCGATCACCAGCTATGAGATCGGAACCGCCCTCGCTTTGCTTTATTTCGCCCGGCAGTCGGTCGATCTGGCGGTGCTAGAAATTGGGTTGGGCGGGCGACTGGATGCCGTGAACGTGGTCGAGCCATTGGTTTCGGTGATTAGCTCGCTTTCGCTCGATCACATGGCCGTGCTGGGTGATACTATCGAACAGATTGCTTTCGAGAAGGCCGGGATCATCAAACCGGGTATCCCCGTTTTAACCGTTCCTCAATGGGTGGCGGCTCAAAGCGTGCTAGAAGAAGTCAGCCGCGCACGAGGCGCGTCCCTGACAGTAGTCGAACCAGCCCACCTGATCGACCCCGGCCCACCTCTCAGCCCGACCCACCGGCGGCACGAAACCCAGCGTATCAGCCTGAACTATGGCCCAGATACTCTAACCCTAACTTTGCCGCTTCTGGGCCAACACCAGCGTCTTAATGCGGCTCTGGCGGCGCGGGCGATTTGGGAGCAACAGTTGCGGCCCGGTGGTTTGCCGGTAAGTGCCGCCCAACTTGTTGCCGGGTTCGAGCAGGTCACGTGGCCTGCCCGGTTGCAAACGATTGAAGGTCAGCCCGGCTTGCCCCTGATCGTCGCCGACGGAGCGCACAATGCCGAGTCGGTCGCTCGTCTTCGGGAGGCGCTGGGCGATAATTTCTACTACGAAAAGCTCTGGCTGGTGCTGGGCATCTATACCGATAAGGACATTGCCGGTATTTTGCACGAGTTGAGTATCATACCCCGTCTGGCAGGAGCGATCCTGACCCGCTCCCATAATCCCCGTGCGACCGACCCAACCGAACTGACCCGCCGTGCTTCCGAAGTCTTTAGCGCCTCAACCCGCCTGGAAACCAGCCCAAATGTAACCGAAGCCCTCAAAAAAGCCCGCCAACTAGCCGGGCCACTCGATTTGATTGTTATCACCGGGTCGCTTTCGGTGGCTGCCGAGGGCGCGGGCGGGCCGCTCTAAAGGGATGAGGGATGAGGGATGAAAGGGGATTGAGGACTGAGTAGCTCGATTGTTGGAAATTGCTCCGCCAATAGACGGAACCCTGTTGGACATTGCTCTGCCAATGGAAGGTTTAGGAACGGTATATGGGCGGAGCAATTTCCAACAAAATACTCCCGTTCTCTGTGTGACATTGCTCCGCCAATGGATTTCCCCTTTCATCCCTCATCCCTCATCCCTTTAAAGATAGCCTAAGTTTAGTACTTTGTGCTATTGTTACGCTACCAATATTATAATATAATATTTTTAATGAGATGGAAGACAAAGAAGTCTTTCGGAGTTTCAGTCTCATTAACATTCAATGTTGAGTGGGTAGTAAAGGAGTAGCAAGTTATGAACGCTAAAGAACGTGCCAGGTCGATGACCCGGCTTGGCCGTGTCCCGGTTGAAGCAATTGACCGTAATCTTAAGGCGCACCGAGAGCGCCGCACCGCCTCTCACCTACATGCCAATAGAGTGCATATCCCCCTAAACCTTAGTAGTGAACCACGTACCGATCTAAGTGCCGCCCAGTTGGAAGAAAGACCCTGGTTACGTTTTTATTCGCCGGATGTACCACTGGATTTAGTGCCGACCGACCAGACCCTGCCCGGTTTGCTCCGCGAAAGTGCCGGACGTTTCGCTCAACAGACCGCCTTGATTTATTTTGGACAAAAGATTAGCTATAAGGAACTGGATGTCGCTGCCGACCATTTTGCCACCGGGTTATGGAACCAGGGGATACGACCGGGCGACCGTGTAGCCCTCTTGCTACCCAATTGCCCCCACTTTGTGATCGCCTATTATGGAGCCTTGCGGATTGGTGCGATTGTCGTACCCTGCAACCCGACCTATGTCGAGCGCGAATTGGAACATCAGTTGCGGGATGCGGGCGCGACCGTTTTGGTCGGCTTGACTCTCTTTCACAAGCTGATCGAGACGATGCGCGAGAAAGTTGGTCTAAAAGTGACCATCATCGGCAACGTCAAGGATTATTTTCCTCCGGCCCTGCAAGTGGTCTTTACGGTTGCGAAGGAGAAAAAAGAGGGCCATCGGGCCGAGGTCGGTGGGCCGGGTGTATTTGGCTGGCTGGACTTTTTGGCGAGTGCCGAGAAAAGCGAACCGGCTCCCCCGGTCGAGATCAAGCCGGACGATATTGCGCTCTATCAATATACGGGTGGTACGACCGGTGTACCAAAAGCGGCCATGCTGAACCACCGCAGCCTCGTAATGAACGCTCGGATGTGCTGGGCCTGGGTCGGCGAAGGTGAGAAAGGCCGGGATGTAACCCTGGCCGCAATTCCTTTCTTCCATGTTTATGGCATGACGACCGCTCTGAACTTGACGATTTTCGCGGGTGGGGCGCTAGTGTTGTTGCCACGCTTTGTCCCGCTCGATGTATTGAAAGCGATCCAGCGTTATCATCCAACCCTGTTTCCGGGTGTTCCGGCCATGTATATCGCCCTGATGAACCATCCCCAGTTTAGCAAATTCGACTTGAGTTCGGTTGAAGCCTGCCTGAGCGGGGCAGCCCCTTTGCCGCTAGAAGTGGCGACCCGCTTCGAGAAGCTGACCGGGGCGCGGTTGATCGAAGGCTTTGGGATGACCGAATCCAGCCCAGTCACGCATGCCAACCCGGTCTT
Source organism: Chloroflexia bacterium (assembly GCA_038210655.1). GTDB lineage: Bacteria > Chloroflexota > Chloroflexia > Chloroheliales > Chloroheliaceae > 54-19. The sequence continues at coordinate 129,697 of JBBQWM010000006.1, read as the reverse complement.
TGGCAAGCGTAAAGACGGCAGCATTGGGTTGCCCTTCCCAGGTGTAAAGGCCAAAATCGTTGATCTGGCGACGGGTGAGTGCGATTTGCCGATTGGGGAAAGAGGCGAATTGGTCGTTTCCGGCCCTACCATCATGCAGGGTTACTATAATCGCCCGGAAGAGACCGCCCAGACAATCCGTAATGGCTGGCTCTATACCGGCGATATTGCCCGGATGGATGCGGATGGCTATTTTTTCATCGTGGATCGCAAGAAAGATATGATCCTCAGCAATGGCTTTAACGTCTATCCGCGTGATATTGAGGAAGTGCTATACCAGCATCTTGCCATCAAGGAGGCGGTCGTGATCGGCGCTCCCAATGTGCGGGGCGATGATACGGTCAAGGCTTTCGTGGTGTTAAAAGAGGGCGAGAGTGTGACCGAGGAAGAGCTTATCGCTTTTTGCCGGGAGCATATGGCCCGTTACAAAGCGCCTCGTGCGGTCGAATTCCGTGAGGTCTTGCCAAAAACGCTAATCGGTAAGCACTTGCGTCGGGTGCTGGTGGAAGAGGAAAAACGCAAACTGACCTCTGCCATCGCCCAGACGACCGCCGAGAGTACCAGTCAGCCGACCACCGTCCGGCAAATTGCAGTCAAACGCCAGTTGCATTTGCTCGACAACCTGGCCCGCAATTTGCCGAAAGTGGAAATCAAGGTCACAATGCCGGAAAATTTCCACCTGCCAAAGCCTCGTCCGCCCAAAGTACGTTTGCCCTGGTCGCAACGTCCTGATGGCGGTAAAGCCGCCAGCTAAGCTAGAGCAAGCGGCCTAACTCCTGCTTACGGCGTTTTTCTTCTTCGGTTAGCGAATTATCGTTGCGACGACGTAAGAAGAGCGCCGGCAGGAGCGCGGCAGCGGCTAACAGGGCCGACGCAACAAACATTTCGGTAATAACCTGGGCCAACGCACCCCGGATCACGCTATCATATTTGCTATCGACGGGCGCTCCGCTTGTCAGGTCACGGAAGCGTCCCAGCCCCCATTGCAAAAGTAAAGCCAGCCCAATCGTCATGCCTACCAACCGCAAGATCAAGACTAGCGCGGCGGATACCCCAATGTCTTCCCGGTCGGCCCAGTCGATCACGGCGGTTCCGACCGGGGCGATCACTAATCCAAAACCCAACCCGGTCAGCCCTGCCCCCGGAAAGAGCAACGACAAATCATCGGGTGGTTGCCAGCTTACCTGCCATTTCGCCATCAGAATAAAACCAAACACGGCCAATGCCAGACCCAACATCGTTGCCAGGCGGTAGCCAATGTGGTCGCTCAACCACCCGCCTACCACTGCACCGACCGCCATGCCAAGTGTTAGCGGGGCCAGCGCTAGGGCCGCATCAAAGGCAATTGCGATTCGGTCGGTATTTTTGTCGGTGGTGTTGACGAAGAGGGCCACCCCGACCAGCGCTATCACCAGCGCCCCGCCGATCATAAAGTTAGCCAGGTTTGCCGCGCTAAAGGCCGAGCGCCGGAAGGTTCGCAGATTGAGCAAAGGGCGACGAGCGACAAAGAGTTCGACCACCACAAAGATCAGCAATGCCACCAGGGAGCCGATCAAGATCGGGGTCTGATAGGCTTGCAAAGGGTTTTTTTCGAGGTCTTGAAAGGCGCTACCGCCCAAAGCGGTCGCCTCTTTGCCGCCCCCAAAAGCCAGGTTAATGCCGGTCAGGGCCAGCCCTAAAAACACAAAGCCAAGTACATCCAGTTGCCCAAAACGTGAGCCACTGCTCATCGCGCCAACTGACGTAGGTGCAGGACTGCTTTTGATCGAGCGCAAGGCGAAGAAAATCAAAACTGCCGAGAGCAAACCGAGTGGGACGTTAATCCAGAAGATAGCGTGCCAGCCAAAGAATTTGAGCATCATCGAGCCATAAAGCGGGCCGATAACCCACCCGGCAGTATCCGCCGCCCCAATTAGACCGAGGGCCATCCCGCGCTTTCGGGCCGGGAATATATCGCCAACCACTGCCATCGAGACCGGAACCATCGCTCCGCCACCGATGGCCTGAACTACCCGGCCTGCGATCATCCAGCCCAAGCCTAATTCTTTGGTGCTGACGGCTACCATCACCGAACCGACCACGAAAACCAAAAGTGAGAGCAGAAAGACGATCCGCCGCCCGTATACATCCGAGACCCGCCCCAGGAAGGGCATCGTTACAGTGTAGGCCAGCAAATAGGCGCTGACAATCCAGGCTCCCTTATCAAGGTCGTTGAGCGGAATATCGAGATCATACATCATAGTGGTCAGGATCGAGACCACGACAGTCAGATCAAGCGCCGCCAGAACTACCCCGACCAATAGCATCGAAAGCACGATCCAGGGTCGCGCTCCGGTCGAACTCTCGGTCTCCGCCTCTGCCGGTTCCGTCTCCTTATTCAGAGCGGCCCTCAGTTGTTGAAAATCGTCTAGGGCCGTCTGCTGGCCCCTATCCGGCTCTTTTTGCATAGTTGGTGAGCAAGTCCTTTACAATTATCTTATCTCACTAAACTCTTAAACTTCTGTAGGAGCGGGCTTCCGCCCGCGATTGAACACCCAAGACTATTCTCGGCCCTATCGCGGGCAGAAGCCCGCTCCTACAATAGGGTTTGATAGCTTGCGATTGGACAGGCAAGAGTATCCTCGGCCCTATCGCGGGCGGAAGCCCGCTCCTACAATAGGGTTGCTGGTAATTCTCTCGACTAGACCGGGCTTTTGATCTCGACTGGCTTGTTAAACTTCCAGAAGTTGAGTTGCCAGTTAGAGGCTTTCGGGTCGGTAGATTTTTCCTTAAAGACTACCTGCCGTACCAGCGAGTCCGCCGTACTGACCCATATATCAAAGTCCACGTCGGTTTTACCCAGGGTACTGGCGGTGATCGGCTTGATGTCCGGGCCGGTTACTACCCCGTTCAGGTGATATGTATCAACTTCTACATCTTTATCGTCGTTGTCCTTAACCTTGAGCTTCTCAGTCCCAACCAGCTTTAAGTCCTTGACCTTGTTGACTATCGCGCCTAGCCCGACGTTCGGGTCGAACAGCACATCTGGCTTAAACCCGACATTGGCGGGCAGGGTTGTCCAGCTATTGCTCAGGCCGGACAAAAGTAACCACTGTTTGTTATCCATACCGACCGTTTCAGCATTTACTTTGACCGGCCCGGCAGTCACTTTCAACTTGGCCCGGAACTTGTCCGGCTTGGAAAAATCGCCATCGGCTTGCTGAAAAGTAATCCCATTGGTAATTTCGACTTCGCCCGACTTTATATCGACCAAAAAGTGCAAAGAGTTGAGCGTTTGAATTTTGTCGGCAGCTTGTTTGGCAATCACGCGGGGATCGGGGGGGCCTTCGGTTGGCTTGGGAAGGGGAAGGGGTGTGGCAGTCGGGCTAGGGTCGCCGCAGGCTGCCAGCACTGTCAAGAGCAACCACCCAACCAACGTTAGCATGCTCAACCGTCCGAACTTCGTAACATGTTTTAGATTTTGAAAAAAATTCATCATGCTCTCTCATTCTGTCATTACAACAACTTTAAGTTCCACCACTCTAAATCCCACCAGTATTTTGATCTAGCTATTCTACTCGCAAGGGTTATACCACCGAACTGCTTACGCTCGTAGGTTAGACGCGCTTGCCCGATCTTTTGTTTCGGGTCGCCTAAGTTTCATCGCTATAATCGAATAGGGCCGCGACCGCAATGGTAAAGCCCTCTAAGATGCCTTCGCCTTCTAGTAGCTCGGTCACGTCCAGCGTTTTGACAGGCAGATCGCTTTCTTGTAGGTGGTAAATTTCGACGGTCTTTTGTTTTTTAAGGGAAGCCGAGGTTGGATAAATCACCCAAACCTGATCCCACCCGGCAGCCTGATAATCCTCTAGCTTTTCGGTTAGCAAGCCCGGTCGGTCGTTGGGGGAGTAGACTTCTATCGCCAGTTCAGGTGAAACTTTGATCGCTCCGGCCTGACCCGTGACCTTAGCCTTTGCCAAAAAAGTCAGATCGGGCGACCGCACGGTATCACGTTCGGCCCCCGGAATATTTAGTTTATAGCTGCCCGGTGGTAGTACCTGACCTAATTTTTTGGCCCGAACGAAATTCCACAATACCCCATATATATTGGTTGTTACCAACATATGTTCTTCACCTGGATGTGACATTTCCTGGATTGCTCCCTTCACCAATTCGTAGCGCATACCGGGGTCAAGTGGCAGGGTCATAAATTCTTCGGCAGTGTAGAGCCGGGTGCGGTCAACCTCACTCGTCTTTATTTGCATTGCGGCCATTTTCGTTCACACTTCCTTATCAAGCTGGATCAATGCCGATGTAGCGCATTTAGCGTTACGAGCCAATTATAGCATAGAGCCAGCCCCGCCCGGCCATCTTTCGATAGCTAAAAGTCACAAAAATAAAGCAGCCCTGGCGACGTTGCCAGGGCTGCTAATAAACGATTACCGAGCGCACTCAAATAATCATTAGATTTTTTTGGATCGTTACGTCACCATTGACGACCGTCTGACAGGCCAGACGCGCTTTTTGAGCCAGAACTTGCCGCCCCTTGCGAATGACAAGCCGTTGTTGCTCAAAGCGACCAAGTGGCGAAAGGTTCTCACTACCGCTTACTACAGTGTAAACGCACGAACCACAGATCGCTTTACCGCCACAGGTGTGGGGCCAGCAAAGCTCACTCTCAACTGCCGCTTTTAGAACTGTCTTGCCTGGTTCAACTTCTATCTTCAGCCCCGAAGGTAAAATTGTTATAGTTGCCATTGAGGGAAACCCTTCTATTTATCAAAATGAAACCTTTCCTTAACACTATTATAACAAACCTTATTCGCTTTTGGCAAGCCGCAAATTTGTGGGATAACGTATCGATCTCTAAGGGTTGACTTTTGAAAGCTCAAATTTGAACTCAAAAAAGGCTGTCCAAACTGAACCCTTAGCAAAGGATACGTTATCATTTGTGGTAAGTGTTCAGACCTTCGTAGGGCTGGTATTTTAGCTCGCGGGGAGCAGGCCGGAACTGGGTTAGCTCGCGCCCATTGACCGCACACGCACCGGTTGGTCTGGTCCGCCCATCGTCGCCGCACTCCGCATTTCAATAATCAGCCGGATTTTTTCACGGGTAGCAAAATCAAGGTTCAACTCAGGGCGGCGACTGGTCCAGACAAAGGGTTTTAAGACTGGTCTAGCTCCGGCTTAAAAAAGCCTTCAACCTGCCCGGCTTTAATCGAGTTAGCGGCCAGTTGATCGGGTAAGTATTTTGTTTGAGCTAAAATGGGGAATTGAACCGTCCACAGACCGAGGGTGATTGCCACCAGACCCAACCACCCGATTAACCAGATGGCTGGGCCGGTTTTTTTGAAGAAATAAGTAAAGTCGGATTTTGGACGAGCCACTTGAGTTAGTAAAATTCCTCCTCCAAATCGTAGCGCTACGCGAATATAGGCAGCCTACTGGCCTGGACATTAGAGTGGCTCGTGACTAAATTACTACTCGTTTCTTATTTCTTGGTGCTATCGGATTTCTTCCGGCTTTTCTTGACCGTGCTAGTGCCGTTGGGCGCGTGATAACCGTTAGGGCTAATTTCGGCCCCAGAATGCGGTTCGCCCGGTTTCTCAAGGGCTTGCTCCAAGACTTGATCGATATTATCGACCAGAATGTATTCAAGCTCCTTACGCAGTTCAGGCGGCAAATCGTCCAGGTCGCGCTCGTTAAGGGCCGGAAGAATGACCCGCTTGATCCCGGCCCTTCGAGCCGCCAGCACTTTCTCTTTGACCCCACCGATAGGCAGCACCTTGCCACGCAAAGTGATCTCGCCTGTCATGGCGATATCGCCATAGATCGGGCGACCTGTCAACAGCGAAGCGATAGCGGTGGTCATCGTAATTCCGGCGCTAGGGCCATCTTTGGGGATCGCGCCTGCCGGGATGTGGATGTGAATATCGCTCTTTTCAAAGAAATCCGGGTTGATCTGCAACTCTTTGGCTTTCGAGCGGACGTAACTGAGAGCGGCCTGGGCCGACTCCTTCATCACTTCACCCAACTGCCCGGTGACAATCAACTGTTTGCCGCCCGGCATACGGGTCGCCTCGATAAACAAAATGTCGCCACCAACCTCGGTGACAGCCAGGCCAGTTGCCACCCCCGGTTGCTGAGTGCGTTCGGCAACATCCGAAAAGAAACGCTGCTTGCCCAGGTACTCGGTAATTTTTTCGGCGTTTACAATAATTTTCTCGGTCTTACCCTCGGCTACCCCTCGCGCTATTTTTCGCAAAACGGTCGCAATCTCGCGCTCCAGACTGCGTACTCCGGCCTCGCGGGTGTAATCGCGGATGATGCGCCGGACGGCAGGCTCTTCCAATTCCAGATCGTCGGCAGTCAGGGCGTGAGCGCGGAATTGCTTGGGGATCAGATGTTGGAAGGCAATATGCACCTTTTCTTCCTCGGTGTAGCCCGCCAGATACAAGATTTCCATGCGGTCACGCAAGGGGGCCGGGATCGGGTCAAGCAAATTGGCGGTCGCGATAAACATTACCTTCGACAAATCGAACGGCACGTCCAGATAATGATCGCGGAAGTCGCGGTTTTGCTCCGGGTCAAGCACCTCGAGCAACGCCGAACTAGGGTCGCCCCGATAATCCATCCCAATCTTATCTACCTCGTCCAGCATAAAGACCGGGTCATTCGATTCGGCGCGTCGGATAGCCTGAATGATTCGGCCCGGTAGCGCCCCGATGTAGGTACGACGGTGGCCCCGAATTTCGGCCTCGTCGCGCATACCACCTAGCGACATCCGGGTAAACTTGCGGCCCAAAGCCCGTGCGATAGACTGTCCCAGGCTGGTCTTGCCCACCCCCGGTGGCCCAACAAAGCACAAGATCGGTTCGCGTGGCCCACTAAAGTTGTGTACATCTTCGTAGGTCAGGGGCGCATCATTTAACCGGGTCGTGGTGGGTTCCGCTTCGCCGTCAATCACAACTTCGTCGGTAGCAATCCCGCCGACAGTGGCCTCGCCAATAGAAGCCGGGGCCGGGGCCGGTTTGAACCGATCAGTGCGAAGTTTGCGAACGGCTAGATATTCCAACAACCGCTCTTTGATCTTTTCCAAATCGTAATGGTCTTCGTCCAGCACCTTTTTGGCGACCCCAATATCGAGGGGTGCTTCAGTGCTTTTATCCCAGGGTAGGGTCGTCAGCCAATCGAGATAGGTCTTGATAACCCCATACTCGGCGGCAGCAGGTGGTAGCTTCGAGAGACGGTCAAGCTCTCTTTCGGCTTCGCGCCGGGCTTCGTAAGGCATTTTCGATTTCTGCATCAACTCTCGGAACTGGCTAACCTCGGCAGCTTGCGGGTCTTCCTCGCCCAGTTCTTTTTGGATCGCCTTCATCTGCTCACGCAAAAAGTATTCGCGCTGAGTTTTACTTAGTTCGTCCTGAACCTGGCTCTGGATTTTGCGACCCAGTTCGAGGACTTCCAGTTCTTTGGTCAGGAAAGTATTAAGCCGTTCCAGTTTGGTACGCACGTCGGGAATTTCCAAAAGCTCCTGGCGTTGTTCGAGTTCCATTCGGACGCTGGTAGCGATCAAATAGGCCAACTGGCGGGGCTGTTCGACATTAATGGCGGTTATCAACAGTTCGTCGGGGATTTGGGGAACCAGCGAGACCAGCCTTTGAAAGAGGGTAATCGAGTTCCGCATCAGGGCTTCGACCTCAACCCCTTTTTCCTCGTTATCTTTTAAGATTTCGATGCGAGCCTGAAGATATGGCTCGGTCTCGATGTATTCGACGATGCGGATTTTTTCGAGACCCTGCACCGCCAGCCGAATAGTACCGTCCGGCACTTTGAGCAGCTTATGAACTGCCGCGACGGTTCCAATCGTGTAGCTATCGCCCACCCCGGCCTGTTCTACGTCCATATTCCTCTGGGCGACCAACCCGACCAAGCGGGGCGTACTACCTTGCATAAGGTCTTCGATTAGTTTGATCGAGCGTTCCTGCCCGACGGCCAGCGGGAAAACCGTCATCGGGAAGACCACCGTATCCTTGAGCGGCAGGATCGGCAATATCGACGGGATTTCGGGTGTGTCAAGCTCGTCAGCTTGCTCTGAAGCGGACGACTCGTCCTCACGGGCTTTACGCTTTTTGGGCGGTTTTGGTGTTTTTGCCCGATTACCGTTTTCCCGTTCTTTTACCGTAGTAGGAACGACCAATTCAGCAGGTTCCTCAATTACAGGTATATCGGGTTGAATATTTTCCGGCTCGATTTCCCCCGGCTTATCAGCAGTTGTTTCGGTAGTAGATTTAGGGGGTGATTTTGATTTGCGCGTCTTAGTTTTCTTCTCTTGGTCCTCGGCCATGTTTCCTCCTGCCCGGCCCATCGGAGCCTGTCATGCCGCATGACCTTCAGGCTGCCTTTTTTCCATAAATTTCCAGGCGACAAAATACGAAAATTTGTCCGCCTGTCTTTGCTTGTCTATTTTACTTGAATTGAGTTCGATTATCAAGGGATAGCCTGGTTAAATCAGGTTTGCAGGCTATTATTAGCTAAAACGCTCTTCAAAAGCTAGACCCTAATTCTAACTTGTCCCTATAATAAAAGTTGGGAGGATCGCCCAATCTTCCCCCCAACCTTTATTATACCAATTTTTAGCCGTTGACGCGCTGGAACTCGCGCATGAATTGGGTCAGACTTTCGACCCCTTCCAGCGGGAAAGCGTTGTAAATCGAGGCGCGTAACCCGCCGACCGACCGATGTCCTTTCAGACCGTCGAGACCCTGGACGGTGGCTTCTTTGATAAACTTCTTTTCCAGTTCTTCCGAGGGCAACCGAAAGGTGACGTTCATCAGCGAGCGGCTATCGGGCTGGGCGTGACCGCGATAATAGCCATTGCTGTTATCAATCGCCTGGTAGAGCAGGTTGGCTTTGGTCTGGTTGCGGCGGGCCATTTCTTCCAACCCACCCAGGTTATGCAGCCATTGAATTACCAGACCTGTCACATAAATCGGGAAGGTCGGAGGGGTATTATAAAGCGATTCTTTCTCCGCCATCAGCTTGTAGTCGAGCATCGAAGGCAGTTTGGGCGGGACAAGTTCGAGCAAATCCTCGCGGATAATCACGACTGTCACCCCGGCAGGCCCCATATTTTTCTGGGTTCCGCCATAGAGGATGCCGTATTTCGTGATGTCTAGCGGGTGGCTTAGAATATCCGAGGAAGCATCACAAGCTAGTGGTACGTTGTCGAGCGCTTGCGGTTCGGTCGCCCACTGCGTGCCATAGATCGTGTTGTTCGAGGTAAAGTGCAAATAGGCCGCCTGGGGGTCAAGTTGCAATTCGGTCTGGGTCGGAATGCGGTTAAAGTTTTCGGCCTCACTGCTGGCGGCGATATTTACCCGACCTACTTTTTTGGCTTCCTTGACTGCCGCTTGCGACCACGCGCCGGTCACGATGTAATCGGCGGAAGCCCCGGCAGGCAGCAAGTTCATGGGTAGCATCGAGAATTGCAAACTGGCTCCACCCTGAAGGAATAAAACCTTGTAATTGGCTGGAATACCCACCAGAGAGCGTAAATCGGCCTCGGTTTGTTGAATAATACCCTCAAAGGTCGCCCCGCGATGGCTCATCTCCATCACCGACATGCCGACCCCTTTGTAATTTAGCATCTCACGCTGAACTTGCTCCAATACGGACAACGGCATTACGCTTGGCCCTGGCGAGAAATTATAAATCCGACCGGCTGCGCCTTCGGTTACGGCTTGTTCTAATATTTGGCTTGTCATAAATATTGGCCTCCTTATTTTTATTTGTTAACCCTCTCAAAATATTCCGCTTTATTATAGCAAAGATTGTCTAGCTTATCACAAATCTGGAGTGCGCGTCAGTTTTTTTGCACACTAGCCAATTTGTGCCACTCCCTAAACCGGGGAGTGGGTATATATTAGAAAAATTCCCGGCGAAAATTTTTCTAAAGCTTTTATTCCCGGCTCAATATTTTTTATCGAGTAGAGAGAAAACTTGGCTTATTACTCAATATATACCTGTTTTTACCCGAACTGTCACTTTCAAAAGGTACTATTATATTAAGATATATAAAAGGTATTAAAGTAAGGTAAGACATCTCACAGGGCGATACCATAAAGGTGTCGTTAGAATTGGTAATCAGGCCAAAAAGCCTTTTTAATAGTGTCCTGACAATCTTAGGACTTTCGCCTGACATAGTCGCTTTGAGTTCATTTTCTGCTTTTAAGCCTAGCGTTATAGGCTCAAAGCGAAAGTCGTGAAGCTGTAAAGTTGTGGTAAAACCAATATCGCTACAGCTGCTTTTTACGTTTATGAACATTAATAGTACCCTTACAAAATCGAGTTTGGAACAGACGACCAGGCCGTAATAAGGCCAGGTTTGTAAACGCAAACTGGAAATGTTATCGACTATTGTTCGACAAGGTTTATCAGCCAATATCGTGTTTTATGATCGGCTGATAATAGTCGAGCTAATTAAGAGCGGTACATTTTTGCCAGCCTTGTAGATTGGCTAATTTTGAATAGGAGTAGTATAATTGTCACATAGGTATGAAATTAACCTATGTGAGGGTGACAAGGTGAAAGCTACTCCTAGAGTGAGGCTTGTAGTTAAATATATAAGTTAGCCTTGCGGCTAATTAAGGACGGAAAATCCTATGATGAACCCATTTCTCTCAATGATGAGCAATAACAGTTTTGCAACGAAGCAATACCTCCAGATGCTATCCAGTGCGGTCAAGGTCAATAAAGAAATGACCGAAAACTGGTGGTTCGCCTGGGAGGAGTTTGGTAAGTCACCCCAGGCCCTCATGCGCCGTAATTTCGATTACTGGCAGGAAGTTCTAAGGCCGCCCGAAGCCGAGTGGCAGACCTCCTACAAGGAGATTGGGCTGGACGAGCGGTTTGCTAAGATTATCAAACTGCTGGACTTTTCGGGACCGACCCCGGTCGCCGGGGAAGCCGTGCCGACCCTGATCTTGCCACCTCAAGCTGGTCATCACTCTTATATTGCCGACTACAGCCCGGAGCAAAGCCAAGTGCAGATGCTTCGCCAGAACGGACTGGGAGCAATCTATTGTGCCGAGTGGATTCCGGCGACCCAAGAAACCAAGCATACCAGCATCGAGGACTATATCGAAGCGGTACATCATTGTATTACTCGTTTGGGTGGCAAAGCCAACTTGATTGGGGATTGTCAGGGAGGCTGGCTATCAGCGATCTTTGCCGCCCTCTATCCAGACATGGTAAACACCCTGACAGTGGCGGGCGCTCCGATAGACTATCAAGCCGGGGATGGGCAGATAAAGAACACCGTGAACCAAAATGCCCAACTCTTCCCGGATGGCGGGATGGATTTCTACCGGGGTCTGGTAGCAATGGGTAACGGCGTTTTGGATGGTCGTTACATGGTGATGGGTTTTAATATAATGAAGCCCGGCCAGACCAGTCTGCGTTATCTCAGTCTTTACCGGGATATTCACGACACGGAGCAGTTAGAGCGCTTCCGCGAGATGAAAAACTGGTACGATTTTACCCAGAATATTCCTGGGGATTTCTACCTCTGGATCGTCCAGCATCTTTTCCGTGACAATGAGTTGATCCTGGGCAAACTGGTGGTTGAGGGTCGGCTCGTCGATCTCAAGCAGATAAAATGCCCGCTCTTTTTGATAGGTGGAACCCGCGACCACGTAACGACCCCCGAACAGGTCTTTGCGATGCGCGAATATGTCAGTACCCCCCCCGAACATATTCACGAGTATTTGGTCGATGCCGGTCATATTGGTCTCTTTATGGGCAAGAATGTCTTGACCGAGACCTGGGCGGTAATTGGGCAGATTGTCGAACGGTTCTCCAACGTTACTATGGAATATCACAAGGTCTAATGTCTGGTAAGCTGAATTTTAACTTTTTAATCTGGGTATGAGCCAACAGGCTGTACCCGGAAAATTTAGCTAAATTTCAGCTTACCAATCTAGCCTGAACTCCAGCATTCCCCTAAGAGCCTATCCCAATAGATTGATTGTAAGATTGATTGTAGGGGCAGACTGTCAACTGGTTGTATGGTCGCCCGGTTCGGGTCAGGCCGCGCGACCATACAACCAGTTGACAGTCTGCCCCTACTGGGATCGGTTCTAAATCTTAGAATTACTAATCTGACGTTTGACACGTGTAAACGACCGATTTCTGTAGGATGTTTTTCGCAGCTTTGCAAAAATCGGTCGTTTACATTCCTTTGTGATACAAATTTTGGGTAGCTCTGGCCCAATTATTCGCTCAAGAGAGTTTTTTTACCTGGCGTTTACCTTTTTTCACTATGCTTTTCACTGTTCTGCATTAAGTTAGTCTTAGAAACCAACACACCTACACTGCTGAGGCTCATCTTGAAACCAGGTTGGTTCAAATTAATGGTCAGCCTTTAAGAGGCTAAAGAAATATACCTGGAACCGCTCTCGACTAGAACTACAGCAAATTGCAAAAACATTGGGCGGTAGGGGCGACCCTATGTATCATCCGTCAACACCGTGCGCGGTCAACCAGGGCGACCTGATGGGGTCGCCCCTACCAAGAACGGCTCTACATTTGTGCAATTATGCTATAAAGCGTCTTATCACAGGTTTATGCTGCTCTTAAGGGGGTCTGCCTAATAGCAGGTAACTTGATCGGGAGCCGGGACAAAATAAAGTGAGGCAGGTCTAAGTCAAGTTGTCTAAATTGGAACTGAGGAGATAAGAGGGAATGAACTGCGTTAAAACCGAATTAATCGATAAATTTGGGGTTATAACCCTAAATCGTGAGAATAAACGCAATGCTCTGTGTGCCGAACTTATTACTGATTTGGTCGGGGCCTTGGATTACATGAAGGCGAACCATGTAAGGGTCGTAATCTTACGCGCCTCGCAAAATGCCAAAACATGGTCAGCCGGTCACGATGTCGCCGAACTACCCCGAAACAATGCCGACCCCTTGCGTTGGAGCGACCCATTGGAAGAAGGTATCCGAGCTATCAATCGGTTTCCGGCTCCGGTGATCGCTATGGTTCACAATACAGTTTGGGGTGGTGCGTGCGATATGGTGCTTAATTGCGACCTGATAGTGGGAGATCCGACCAGTGGTTTTGCGATCACCCCGGCCAAAATTGGCGTACCCTATAATCCGAGTGGCATTATGCATTTCTTGATGCGGTTGCCCCTACACATTGTCAAAGAAATGTTTTTCACCGCGTTACCCTTGAGCGCCGACCGGGCTTTACAGGTTGGTATTATGAACCATCTGGTGCCGGAAGAAGACCTGGAAGATTTTACTTACAATATGGCCCGCCACATTTGCACGCTATCCCACGACAGTATTGCAGTCATAAAAGAACAAGCTCGTATTATAGGCGACTCGTTCTCGGTCACTACTGAGACCTGGGAATATATTCAGGAATTACGCCGTAAAGTTTATCAGGGCAACCATTATCACGAAGGGATCGACGCTTTTCTTGAAAAACGTGCGCCTAACTTTGCGTAAAGCAGTCGAAGCTAAAAACATCTATTGCAACTATTAAGCGTAAATTTATCCGACGATCCAATAGATTAGTGCTGCTTGTAATCTGTTATCTGGTATAACAGCAAGCACAAATGAGGAGAAGAAAAATGGCTCAGACAGCGAGAGAGGACGTGGTCATCGTAGCGGGAGCGCGAACCGGGGTTGGCACGTTTGGTGGGCAGTTCATCGAAGTTCCAGCCGCCCAACTAGGGGCCGTCGCAATAAAGGCGGCAGTAGAACGGGCTGGTTTAGAAGGCAGCCAGATTGACGGGGTCGTAATGGGCTGCGTCGGGCAGATTGGCAAGGATGCCTATATTTCGCGGGCGGCCACCCTGGGCGCTGGTCTGCCGGTCGAAGTACCGGCCGTATCGGTCAACCGGCTTTGCGGTAGTGGCTTGCAGGCTATTAATCAGGCCGCTATGGAAATTATGAGCGGCAACGCCTCGATTATGGTGGCAGGCGGTACCGAAAACATGACCCGCTATCCTTATCTGCTGGAAAAGGCTCGCTATGGCTATCGGATGGGCGACTCAACCCTGATCGATAATATGACGACAGTCCTCAGCGACCCCTTCACCAGTTGTCACATGGGTATTACCGCCGAGAACCTGGCCGAGAAATATAAGATCAGCCGGGAAGACTCGGACGCTTTGGCTCTGCGTAGCCAGCAGTTGACCGATCACGCGATCCGCTCCGGCTATTTTACCGAACAGATTACGCCGGTAACTGTACCCCAACGCAAAGGTGAACCGCTTCAGGTCGTGGCAGACGAACATGTCCGTCCCCAAACCACGCTAGAAGGTCTTGCCAAACTCAAACCGGCCTTCAAGAGTACGGGTATCGTCACGGCTGGTAACGCCAGTGGTATCAATGACGCAGGAGCGGCAGTCGTAGTAATGTCGGCTTCCAAAGCTCAAGAGTTAAAGCTAAAACCAAGAATGCGGCTGGTAGCCCAGGCAGTCGCAGGTGTGCCGCCCGAAATCATGGGTATTGGCCCGGTTCCAGCGGTTTTGAAGGCCCTGGCGCGGGCTGGTATGAGCATTGACCAGATCGATCTGATCGAGTTGAACGAAGCTTTCGCAACTCAGGCCCTGGCCTGTATCCGTGAGCTTCATATGAACATCGATAAGGTTAATGTCAACGGTGGTGCAGTGGCCCTCGGTCATCCTATCGGCGCAACTGGCGCGATTCTGACGATCAAGATTATGTACGAGTTGGAACGCCGGGGCGCCCGGTTTGGGTTGGTTACAGCTTGTATTGGTGGTGGTCAGGGTATCGCTACGATTTACGAGAATTTGAACATTTAGCTTGAGCATCTACGGCAAGTTATAAAGACATCGGACTGGTAGGGGCGACCCTGGGTGGTCGCCCGTGAACACCTTGCCGGGTCTCTCAGGGCGACCATTCAGAGTCGCCCCTACCAAAAAGGGTCAATAATTTTGCAGTTGGTATAAGTCAAGAAAATAAACAACGGAGTTAATAACGATGGAGAATATGATGAGTGGGGGGCAGACTAATCCTTTTGAATTTTGGAGTAAGTTTATCCAAACCACTATGAATGCGAACCCGATGGGTCAAACTATGTTCAATCTGCCTGCGCTGCCTAATATGCCCAATATGGACTGGGCAGGCGGCAAAGGTCAAGATCAGTGGCTCAATCTGATCGAGCAGATGTGGCAGACCGAGCCTTATGGCAAACTGCTTTCGATGGACCCAATGCAGACCACTCAAATTTTCCAGCAACTCTGGGCCAATAGTATTCCTAACTCGTTCCAGGTTTGGAACAATTACAGCCAATTTGTCCAACAATATACCCAGCTAATGACGACAGAGACAATGCGGTTTTGGAGTGGAGCCTCGCAGGTTGACCCGGTAATCGAACCTGAAAAAGGGGACAAGCGTTTTAATGACCCGGAATGGCAACAAAACGCCGCTTTCAATTCGATCAAGCAAGGTTATTTGTTGGTAGCTACCACCTTACTCAAGACCGCTTCCGAAATGCGTGGCCTAGACGAGAAGCAGCAGCGCAAGATGGTTTTCTACCTGCGCCAGTTCCTGGATGCAATCAGTCCGAGCAATTTTACTTTTACCAATCCGCACGTAATCCACGAAACGGTTGAAAGCGGCGGTCAAAATCTGGTAACAGGTATGAACAATTTGCTGCGCGATATGAAGGCCGGAAAGATCAAGATGACCGACACCGATGCCTTTGAGCCGGGCCGCAATCTGGCGATTACGCCTGGGCAGGTGGTCTATCGTAACAAACTGATCGAGCTAATCCAGTATGCTCCGGCTACCAAGAAGGTTCAGGAAATCCCGTTGCTGTTCGTGCCGCACTGGATCAATCGTTATTACATTTTGGATTTGCAGCCCCACAACAGCCTGATAAAGTTTTTGGTCGAGGAAGGGTTTACGGTCTTTACGATCAGTTGGAAGAACCCGGATGCTTCGATGGATGATGTCGTTTTTGAAGATTATCTGACATTGGGGCCATTAAAAGCGTTGGAAGTAGTCAAAGAGATTACCGGGTCGAAGAAGGTCAATGCTGCCGGTTACTGTATTGGTGGAACGTTACTTTCGATGACTTTGCCCTATCTGCAAGCGATTGGGGATGATACGGTCAATGCGGCGACCTTCTTTGTTTCCTTACAAGATTTTAGCGAGGTGGGTGATAGCAGCGTATTTATCGATGACTCGCAAGTTAGCTTGCTCGAAGGTCAGATGAAGGGGCAGGGCTATCTTGATAGTAGCTATATGGCAAATATGTTTAATATGTTGCGCGATAACGATCTGATCTGGAGCAATGTAGTCAACAATTATTTGCTTGGCAAAGAACCGCCCGCTTTTGATCTGCTTTATTGGAACGCGGACGGCACTCGCATGACCCCGGCAGCCCACTCTTTCTATCTGCATAATACTTATCTTGAGAACAATCTGATCAAACCCGGCAAGATTGTGTTAAAGGGTACCCCGATTGATCTCAGTTTGGTAAAGCAGGATATTTATGCGGTTGGGGCCGAGCAAGACCATATCGTTCCCTGGAAGTCGGCCTGGCGTATTACGCAGCTAACCAATGGGAAGACCCGCTTTATCGTCGGCGGGAGTGGTCATATCGCCGGGGTCATCAACCCACCCGCCAAAGGCCGGGGGTATTGGACAAACGATAAACCGGCCGCAACGGCGGACGAGTGGTTTGCCGAGGCCCAGGCTTACAAGGGTAGTTGGTGGCCCGATTGGGCAAGCTGGCTCAAAGCTCGTTCGGGCAAGTCGGTTGCGCCCCCGACAATGGGTAGCAAAACCTATCCAGCCCTGGTTCCCGCTCCCGGTACCTATGTTTTGGAGAAGTAGTTATGAAGACTAATACGATTGAGTTTCGGGTAGAGCTAGAAGATACCGACATAGAAGGGATCGTATTTTATCCAAAATACTTTTTCTGGTTCGACCGAGCTACCAACGCTTTTCTAAAATCGGTTGGTTTGAATCATAGCCAGCTTTTGAGCCAGTATCATTATGCTCAACCGATAACGGAATGTAAATGTCAGTTTACCCACCCACTGCGTTACGATGACCCGGTACGGGTTACAACCAGTGTGTCGGAAGTACACGAGCATTTTTTCAAATTGCAGCACGTAATTTACAGCGATGAACTGTTGATCGCCAGTGGTTACGAAGTGCGGGCCTGGGTTAAGATTGACCAACCAGATACCGATAAACGCTTTGTGGTTATACCGATACCAGCAGAAATGGCCGCAAAACTTATTGAACACACTAAAGAGATTGAACCTGGCCGGTTCTCCGAATATGAAAACATATCCGGCTGATTTTTGACCCGCCCCTGGGGGGCAAGCACTTGTCTTGTTTTCGTCATATCACTGGCAACCCTAATTTAGAGTGAGCTACAAGGTGGCGGCTCAAGCCCGACAAAGGGGGCCAATGATACGACGAAAACAAAAACAGGAGGTGTGATTATGGTGAGGGATGAGGAGTTGAGACTGGCAGTTATACGCCAGATTGTCTATCAGCAACAAACTTTTAGTGGAGAAATTGCCAGGGCCCTTCAGGATTACAAGGATCGAGTCACTTCGATCATGAAGACTCTGGCGCGGGAGGGTTATTGTACGATTTACGAGGGAGCTTTTTACAATACGCAAATTCACTATGTCCGTTACGAGGAATTGAAAAAGCTTTTGCCAGATTAACCCTAAGAGAACCGATAGATTGTTTTATTACGATCTTAACTGGCGCAATAACTCTCAAATTAATGTAGTAGAGGAGGTTTAGAAGCTATGTCTAAATTGGAAGGTAAAGTAGCAATAGTGACGGGGAGTTCCCGGGGAATTGGTCGCGCGATTGCCTTAGCGCTGGGCCAGGAAGGGGCTAACGTGGTGGTCAACTATGTCCGCAACAAAGATGAAGCCAACGAGGTCGTCGAGCAGATTCAAACCTTTGGTAGCAAGGCGGTCGCGGTTGGGGCAAACGTCGCCGTCTATGAGGAAGCAAAAAAGCTGGTTGAAGCGGCCCTGAGCAATTTCGGGCGGATTGACATTTTGGTTAACAACGCTGGGATCAACCGGGACAAGGCTTTTAAGAACCAGACCCTCGAATCCTGGAACGAGGTCATTGCTACAAACCTGGGTGGGGTCTTTAATTGTACCCATCAGGTCTTGCCGACGATGTTGGCCCAAAAGAGCGGCTTTATCGTTAATATCGGTAGCGCTAACGGTCAAATCGCCTCTTATGGTCAGACCAACTATAGTGCCTCCAAAGCCGCTGTCCTCGGTCTAACCCGCAGTCTGGCGCTGGAGTTGGGCAAAACCGGGATTACTGTCAATACAGTTTGTCCGGGCTATACCACTACCGATATGCTGGCAGGTGTTCCGGAAGATGTGCTGGAAAAGCTGCGAGCTAAAGTGCCACTGAATCGAATTGGAACTGGCGAAGAGGTGGCGAAGGGCGTACTTTATCTGGTTACGGACGCTTCTTATGTTACAGGTCAGCAGCTAAATATCAATGGTGGCCTCTACATGTAGCCGCTCAGAGATTTGAGAAGAAGTTTAGCAGGTAGGGGCGACCCTGGTGGTCGCCCGTGACGACCTTTTTAGATCTCCGAGGACGACCACTCAACTGGTTGACGGTTTGCTCCTAGCAGTCTAAGGTCTTTGAAATTTGCGGTAGGGGGTCGAGGTTGGTTAGAGGAAATGGTATGGCAGAGGCTGAAACGGTAACAATTGGCGTAATAACCAGTGGTGGTGACGCACCGGGGATGAATGCCGCACTACGGGCGGTGGTGCGGACGGCTCTTAGCCGGGGTGCGAAAGTTTACGCCATCTGTGAGGGTTATAGAGGTTTGATAGAGGGCGATAGTTTGATCCGACAAGTCGGCTGGGAAGGGGTCGGCGGGATCATCCAGCGCGGCGGAACCGAAATTGGGACTGCCCGTTGCCCATCTTTTCAGACCCGGGAAGGTCGTTTGAAAGCGGCCCACAACTTGATCGAGCGTGGGATTGACCGACTGGTAGTTATCGGCGGGGATGGCAGTTTGACCGGGGCCGATCTCTTCCACCGCGAATGGTCGGGCTTGCTAAGTGAACTGGTCGAGAGCGGTCGGATTTCGCCGGAGTTGGTGGCGGCCCATCCTCATCTGGGGATCGTCGGGTTGGTCGGCTCGATTGATAACGACATGGTTGGAACTGATATGACTATCGGAGCCGACTCGGCTTTGCACCGGATTACGGCGGCCCTGGATGCTCTGAGTAGCACGGCAGCCAGCCACCACCGAACTTTTGTGGTCGAGGTGATGGGCCGCAACTGTGGGTATCTGGCCCTGATGGGGGCGATTTCGGGTGGGGCCGATTGGGTCTTGATCCCCGAAAACCCGCCCGATCTGGACAACTGGGAACAGTATATGTGCAATTTGATCCGGGCCGGGAGATTGGCTGGGCGACGCGAAAGTATTGTGGTGGTAGCAGAAGGGGCGCGGGACCGCACCGGTCAGCCGATAACCAGTGCCTATATTCGGAAGGTGCTGGAAGAGCGGTTGGGCGAGGATACTCGTGTAACGATCCTCGGTCATGTCCAACGGGGCGGGTCGCCTAGCGCCTACGACCGTTGGATGAGTACCCTCATGGGTTATGCTGCGATTGAGACCTTGTTGTCCAGCAGCCCGGAAAGCGAACCGCAACTGGTCGGGATGCGCTACAACCGGATTGTCCAGCTGCCCCTGATGAAGTGCGTCGAGCAAACTCACGCGGTTGCCACAGAGATTGCCAACCATAATTATGCCAGGGCAATGGAGTTAAGAGGCGGCAGTTTTCAGGAAATGTTCCAGACTTTCCAGGCCCTCAATCAAGCTTTACCGGTCGCCACGCCCTTGACCAAAAAACGCTTTCGGCTGGCAGTTTTGAATGCCGGAGCGCCCGCTCCTGGTATGAATACGGCGACCCAGGCGGCGGTACGCTTGGGGTTAGACCAGGGCCATACGATGCTGGCGATCCATAACGGCTTTACCGGGTTGGCAGAAGGCCGGGTTGAAGAATTTAGCTGGGGCAGCGTAGACGGTTGGGGTCGGGTGGGGGGAGCCGAACTTGGCACCAGCCGTTCGATCCCGGCCCGGCCCGATTATTATGCGATTGCCCGGACGCTGGAAACCAACAATATAGATGGACTTTTGGTGATTGGTGGCTGGGATGCTTACGAAGCAGCTTATAACCTGTATAGTGAGCGCCAAAATTTCCCGGCTTTCAATATTCCAATGATCTGTTTGCCTGCCAGCATTGACAACAATTTGCCCGGTTCGGAATTGAGCATCGGGGCCGATACCGCGCTCAATACTATTATGGAGGTGGTAGATAAAATTAAACAATCGGCGGTCGCGGCCCAACGCTGTTTTGTGGTCGAGGTGATGGGGCGTTATTGCGGCTATTTAGCTTTGATGAGTGGCCTTGCAACCGGGGCCGAGCGAATTTATCTACCGGAGCGGGGCATCAAATTGAGTGATCTACAGACCGACCTGACCGAGATGATGCACAGTTTTTTGCAAGGCAAACGCTTGAGTTTGATGATCCGCAATGAATGTGCCAGTCGGCTCTATACGACCGATTTTCTGTGCGCTCTGTTTGAAGAAGAAAACAAAGGACTTTTTGATGTCCGGCAGGTTATCCTGGGACATTTGCAAGAGGGTGGTAATCCTACCCCCTTCGACCGCATCCAGGCTACCCGCCTGGCGGCCCGGTGTATTACTTTTATGACCGAGGAATTCAAACGCGGTACAACGACAAGTGCCTTCATCGGTTTCAAAGGGAGTAAGCTCAAGATTACTAGCGTAGAAGAAATGCCCAGGCTGGTAGATATGGAACTGCGCCGCCCCAAAGAGCAATGGTGGTTGGAGCTTGAGCCGATAGTTCAAACCCTGGCCCAGCCTCTTACGGCTAGATCGTCGGTGTTGCAAGGTGGGAAAAACCAGGATAACGAACTTAGAGTAAAAGAAATCGGTTATACTGCTAAAAGAAGAGCGAGTGCTTTTGAAATAAACTGACTATAGTAGCAAAGTTTCCAAACCGCATTTTTACTTTTGTCAGCATACTTAAGAGTTATTGATTTCAAATTCTACCCTTGATAATTTCATGAAGGGTGGAGAGGAGACAATTATGGAATTCCCTCGATATATAGTGAACGCAGGACTAAAAACCTGGGTACAGACCATGGCCGAGTTATGCGAGCCAGATAGCATTCACTGGTGCGATGGTTCCCAGCAAGAGTACGATCTTTTGTGTACCGAGATGGTAGAGTCGGGAACGCTAATCAAGCTGAACCCCGAAAAGCGCCCCAATAGCTTCCTGGCGCGGTCTGATCCGGGCGATGTGGCGCGTGTGGAAGACCGCACCTATATTTGCAGCCAGAGCAAAAATGACGCTGGCCCTACCAACAACTGGGTGCATCCCAAAGAGATGAAAGCGACGCTGCAAGGGCTTTTCAAAGGTTCCATGCACGGTCGCACGATGTATGTTATTCCTTTTAGCATGGGGCCGCTTGGCTCCCCCATCGCCCAGATTGGCGTTCAACTTAGCGACTCCCCCTATGTGGCTATCAACATGCGTCTAATGACCCGGATGGGTAAGGCGGTCTACGAGGTGTTGGGCGACGGCGATTTCATCCCGTGTCTGCACTCGGTCGGTATGCCGCTCGAACGAGGCCAGAAGGATGTTGCGTGGCCTTGCAACAAAGAACGCAAATATATCGTCCACTTCCCCGAAGAACGCTCAATCTGGTCGTATGGGAGCGGCTACGGCGGGAACGCTTTGCTGGCTAAAAAGTGCTTTGCGCTGCGGATTGCCTCGGTACTCGCCAGAGATGAAGGCTGGTTGGCCGAACATATGCTTATTCTAGGGGTAGAGTCGCCCAATGGCGAAAAGACTTACGTAGCGGCGGCTTTCCCAAGTGCTTGCGGTAAAACTAACTTCGCGATGCTTATCCCGCCCGCCTCGTTCAACGGTTGGAAAGTCACGACCATTGGCGACGATATTGCCTGGATCAAACCGGGCGCGGACGGCAAAATCTACGCTATTAACCCCGAAGCCGGTATGTTTGGGGTCGCGCCCGGCACTTCCTACAAGTCTAATCCCAATGCGATGGATACGGTTAGCCATAATGCGATCTTTACCAACGTCGGCTTGACCCCGGATGGGGATGTCTGGTGGGAAGGGATGAGCGATAAGCCGCCCGAAAGGTTGATCGATTGGACTGGGCAGGAATGGACTCCGGGTTGCGGTCGGTTGGCGGCGCATGCGAATGCTCGCTTTACGGCTCCTATCAGCCAGTGTCCTTCTATCGACTCGGAGGCTGATAACCCGCAGGGTGTACCGATCTCGGCCTTTATCTTTGGAGGTCGGCGCAGCAATGTCGTACCCTTGATTTACCAGGCTTTTAACTGGACTTATGGGGTTTATGCGGCGGCTACGATGGGTTCGGAAATGACGGCGGCAGCGGCCGGTACTATCGGGGAAGTGCGGCGCGACCCGTTTGCAATGCGACCTTTCTGTGGCTACCACATGGGGGACTACTTCAATCACTGGATTCAGTTTGGGCGGTCTATTCCCAATCCACCCCGCATCTTTAATGTCAACTGGTTCCGTAAGGATGATAACGGCAAATTCTTATGGCCCGGCTTTGGCGAGAATATGCGTATCTTGAAGTGGGTGGTCGAGCGGGCGCGAGGCCATGCGGTTAGTCTGGAAAGCCCACTTGGTTGGGTTCCACGCTATCACGATCTCGATTGGACTGGTATGGAGGATTTTACCCAGGAGCAGTTCGAGCAGCTAATGTCGATAGATCGAGATGCCTGGAAGAAGGAGATTGTCTCGCACGATGAACTGTTTATCCAGTTGTATGATCGGCTGCCCAAAGAACTACTCCACATTCGGGAGCTAATTATATCGGCTCTGTGGCGTTCCCCGGAACACTGGAGCATCCCACAGGACGATATGGGGCAGGCGGTAGTGGGGGTTTGAGAGTATAACCGAAAGTCTATGGGCGGAGCCATAGCTAACAAACAAGGACTGAGGACTGAGGACTGAGGACTGAGGACTGAGGGATGAAGGGTACGGTCTATGGGCAGAGCAATATCCAACAACAGACACGCCCTTGTGGGATATTGCTCTGTCAATGGGTGGTCTATGGCGGAGCCATTTCCAGCAAAAGACCCTGACCTTTCATCCTTCATCTTTCATCCCTCATCCCTTGTTAGACATTGCTCCGCCAATGGATACTTACTCTACTTTTAGATAGACTCTAAATGGGCTGTGATATAATCAATAAAGCAGCACCTAACGGATTCGAGTTTAGTTTTTAGTTATCAGCTCAAAATTTGGCCTGGGGCGCAAGGGAGCGCTCATTTGGGTGGGGCAGCCTTCTACCCCGGAATTTTGAGTTGATAGATTTAGCCACTTTGGGAGAGAAAATAATGTCACAATTGGGTGAGAACCAACAAAGAAGTGGGACTGAGGGTACGGCTACTGCAACAAATGACGCTTCTGGCGATTTCCAACAACTGCTTACCACTGAAACTCGCTTCGCCCCGACCTCCGAAACCCTGGCAACGGCTGATGTTAAAGATTATCAGGCCCTTTATGACCGCGCCGCCGCTGATCTGGAAGGTTTTTGGGCTGAGATTGCCCGTGAATTTAGCTGGGTCAAGCCCTGGGACAAGGTTTTGGAAGGCCACGCCCCCAATTCAAAATGGTTTGTCGGCGGGCAAGTCAATATTACGCTTAACTGCCTCGACCGCCATATTGAGCAAGGACGCGGCAATAAACCGGCTTTGATCTGGATTGGAGAGGACGGCGAAGACCGCACCTATAGTTTTAGCGCCCTGCTGGCTCTGACTTGTCAGATCGCCAACGGCTTAAAATCGTTGGGGGTTACTAAAGGCGACCGGGTTATTATCTATTTGCCGCTGACCCCGGAAGGCATTGCGACTATGCTGGCCTGCGCCCGGTTAGGCGCGATTCACTCGGTGGTCTATGCCGGATTGGGCAGTAGCGCCCTTCGAGCCAGAATTACCGACGCTCAAGCCAAAGTAGTGGTGACGGCGGATGTCGGCTACCGACGTGGCAAGTCCACCCAGCTAAAAAGTATCGCGGACGAAGCGGTTAAAGGGCTGGATTTGGTGGAAAAAGTGATCGTGCATCGGCGGGCGACCCCGCTAGTCGAACTGGATGCCGAACGCGAAGTTGATTTTTATGAGCTTTGCAACGCCCAATCGACCACCTGTCCCGCCGAGGTAATGGAATCGGAAGACCCCCTGTTTATTCTTTATACTTCCGGCACGACCGGCATGCCCAAAGGTTGTGTCTACGTACACGGCGGCTATATGGTCGGGACGGCTTATTACGTGCGGTTGGCCTTCGATATGAAGGAAGATGACGTGTATTGGTGTATGTCGGATATTGGCTGGATCGTCGGACATAGCGCGATGGTTTATGGCCCCTGGGGAACCGGCACGACCGTTTTGGTACGGGAAGGCTCACCCGATTATCCCAATCCGGGGGTGGTCTGGGAAATTGTCGAAAAGTATAAGGTGACAAAAATCTTCACCGCCCCGACTAGTCTCCGTATGTTCATGAAATTTGGCCCGGCCTATCCCGAAGCGCACGACCTGAGCAGCCTACGGCAGATTATCTGTGCCGGAGAGCCACTTAACCCGGAAGCTTTGATCTGGGCCAGAGAGCATATCGCCGGGAAGGGCCGGGTTCCGATCCTGGATAATTGGTGGCAAACTGAAACCGCCGGGCCGACTATCGGCACGCTACCCTCGATGGAAGTTCGGGCGGGTCGGGCCGGTAAACCTTTGCCCGGCTATATCGCCAAAGTAGTAGACCTCAAAGGACAAGCCGTTAAGCCCCGCGAAGGTGGTTTGCTGGTACTCGAAGGCAGTTGGCCTCAGATGTTCCGCAATATCTGGGGAGATCGGGGGCGCTATTTGGCCTATTGGGAAACCATCCTGCCCTATTACACTGCTGGGGATGTGGCGACAGTTGATGAGGACGGCTATATTGCCGTTTTGGGCCGCTCTGACGATGTTATGAACGTAGCGGGACATCGGATCGGGACGGCAGATGTCGAAAGCGCCCTGGTCAGCCATGCGGCAGTGGCAGAAGCAGGCGTTATCAGTAAGCCCGACCCGATCAAGGGCGAGGCGATCAAGGCTTTCGTTACGCTCAAAATCGGTTTTAGCGCCTCGGATGAACTCAAGGGTCAATTGATCGACCACGTTCGCAAGGAGTTAGGTCCGATTGCAACCCCTTCCGAACTGGATTTTGTGGCAGCTTTGCCCAAGACTCGCTCCGGCAAGATTTTGCGGCGGGTTATGAAAGCGCGTGAAATGGGTGTTGAACCGGGCGATCTCTCGACTATCGAGGAGTAATACCAGGAAAGGACTGCGATCATTATAATGAACATTACTCCTAATGCCAGCTACAGTTTTACCCTGCGACTGGAAATACCCAATAAAGTGGGAATGTTGAGCCACGTCATGAATGCCATCTCCGAAGCGGGTGGCGATCTGGGCGCAATCGATATTGTCCAGGCTACCCGCGACACTATGACCCGCGATGTGACGGTAGCGGCGGGTGATGAGGCCCATTCGCAATACATCGTGGATCAGATCAAGCAAGTCCCGGATGTGCAGGTCATCAATATAAGCGACCGTACTTTCCTGCTTCATCTGGGCGGCAAAATTTCGGTGCAGAGTAAAATCCCGCTCAAAACCCGCGATCAGCTTTCAATGGCTTATACGCCGGGGGTGGCCCGTGTGTGTAATGCGATTGCGGCTGACAAAACCAAAGCCTACACGCTTACGATCAAAGGTAACACGGTGGCGATTGTAAGCGATGGTACGGCAGTGCTAGGGTTGGGTAATATCGGGCCAGAGGCGGCTATGCCGGTGATGGAAGGCAAGGCGATGCTGTTCAAGGAATTTGGGCAGGTAGACGCTTTTCCAATTTGCCTGAATACTCAGGATACCGAAGAGATTATTATGATTGTTAAGGCCCTAGCTCCTACTTTTGGCGGTATCAACCTGGAAGACATCGCGGCCCCGCGCTGCTTTGAAATCGAGGAGCGGTTGGTCGCCGAACTCGATATACCGGTCATGCACGACGATCAACATGGCACAGCAATTGTGGTGTTGGCGGCGCTCCTGAATGCTCTCAAAGTGACGGGCAAAAAGATCAATGAGATCAAAGTAGTGGTCGAAGGCATCGGGGCAGCCGGAATTGCCTGCTCCAAAATTATGATGGCGGCGGGTGTCGAGCATATTGTGGGGATCGACAGGGCTGGGGCAGTCTACCGAGGCCGCTTTGAACATATGAACCCGGTCAAGCAATGGTATGCCGAACATACCAACCAGGAGCGCGAACACGGTTCGCTTTTGGAAGTCATTCACGGTGCCGATGTTTACCTGGGCCTGTCCGGGCCGGGTGCAATGTCGGTCGAAGCCCTTAAGCGGATGGCTCCCGACGCGATAGTTTTCGCACTGGCAAACCCGACCCCCGAAATTATGCCGGAAGAAGCCGCTCCTTATGTCCGGGTAATGGCGACCGGGCGGAGCGATTACCCCAACCAGATAAATAACGTTTTATGCTTTCCGGGTATTTTCCGGGGTGCGCTCGATTGCCGGGCTACCACCATCAATGACGCCATGAAGTTAGCGGCAGCGCGGGCCATTCAGTCCATTATTACGGATGAGGAAGTTAGTGCCGATTATATTATTCCATCCGTTTTTGATAAACGGGTGGTCACGGCGGTCGCAAAGGCGGTGGCCGACGCAGCTTATGCGACTGGGGTAGCTCAGCGCGACCGCAAGCCAACCCCGTAAGTATCCATTGGCAGAGCAAGGTCTTAGAAGGGATGAGGGATGAGGGATGAAGGGGGGCCGTCCATTGGCAGAGCAATGTCCAACAAAGGAGCGAGGGTATTTTGTTAGATATGACTCTGCCCATAGATTTTCGGTTATTTCAGTCTTTAACCAAGAAGGTTAATCCAGTACTAACCAAAGGGGGTTACTACTATGGCTACCAACGATCCTTCTACTAAAAAAACAAAAGTGACCAGCAAAAAGAAGGTAAGTTTGAAACTTACTTTTGAGGAAGCCACTTTGCTTGAGTTCGATGAAGAACATCTGGAAGGTTTTAAGGCTTTCCTAAGCAACGCCCGGTTGGAATTGCCCGGCTTTGGTCGGGTCGCGCCTTCGGGCTTTACGATAGTAGAGGAAAGTGCTGATAATTCACCAGCGCCGATCCGAGTTTTTAGTGAAAGGCTCTCGGAAAAAAGCCAGGTCGCGCCAGAGCCAGCCGAGACTGAAAAGCAGTACCAACCAATCAGGATCGCAACTCGTTGCACCAATCGGGCCAACCCAACCCAGTATGAAGGTACGATCAACGGGCAAGCCTTTTATTTTCGCTACCGTCACGGGTTTTGGAGCCTGATAATTTACGAGGCCGGGGGGAATGGCCCTTATTATGTGGAAGGTTTGGCCGGGTCTCGTCAGGATGGGCAGATGAACGAAAATGAAGTTCTGACGATTTTGCGAGGTTGCGCCCACGAGTCTATCAACGGTCGTATTCCTTTTAAGAAAAGGAACCAGCGCTTTGCAATTGATGATTTGTATGATGCTGAGCATGATAGATTTAATTCTTGAAGCTCTGGTCGAAGCCGCCTTGCCGGGTAAGGAATGGTTCGAGTTCCCCGCTAAGGCTTACATTAGGAGGTAAGAAATGTCTGTTTTAGATACCAAAAATGAAGACAAAAATGGTGAAGTTGAATTTATAGAGTTGCGGAAAGCGACGGCGGATGATTTCCCGGCCATTCGGGAAGATGCGCTCTTGTCGCGTCGGGTATCCTACGCCTATTTTATGACCCCTGAAGAAATCGAAGATGAGGTGCAACACTATTATAACGATCACGTTCTGCACACGATCCTCGATAATCCAGATAACGCAATTTATGTGGCTGAAAAAGGTGGCAAGATCGTCGGTCATTTATGCGTCCTACCCAAAGACCGGCACGGTCACTCCCGTATTTTACAATTCTTCGTGCGGCCCGAATACCAGCGTCAAGGGGTGGGCGAGTTGCTCTTTGAGCGGGCCTGTAATCATCTAAAAGATGCCGGTTCAACTCAGCTTTTGGTAGGGACTGTCAACGAGAACACCTATGGCCGATCTTTCTTTGCCAAAAAGGGCCTCGAACTGGTTGAGATGTATGACTCGATTTGGGATGGCAAGACCCGCACTATCGCCCTCTACCGCATGACGCTTTAAGGGATGGGCTACTCTGGCGGTTAGGGCTAATCTCGGCCCTAACTGCTTCATCCCTCATCCCTCATCCCTCATTCAGCCCGTGTCCAGTCAGGCGCAAAAAGACATCTTCCAGACCGGCCCGACGCTGGAGCCGATAAGTTACTTCTTCAGGTAGGACGAAGTTGTGGAAGGCGTTAGGTTCCTGCCCAAACAGGTAAAAGGTATCTCCGGCCTGCTCGGTGCGGATCGGGCGGTTGCCGAGTAGTTCGGGCAAATTCAAGTTTGGTAGAGCCTCCGTCCGCAATTCGATCACCTCGTAACCGACCAGACGCTGCACCAAATCTAGCGGCGTACCTTCCGCCAGGATGTGTCCCTGGTTCATAATCACCAGTCGGTCGCAAAGTTGGGAGGCTTCCTCCATATAGTGGGTAGTCAGCACCAATGTTACACCGCTATCGCGCAAGTAGCGCAGTTTTTGCCAGACCAGTTGACGGGCTGCCGGGTCGAGGCCGGTTGTCGGCTCATCCAGAATAATCAGGCGAGGCTTATTTATCAACGAGCGGGCGATCACCAACCGCCGCTTCATACCGCCCGAAAGCTCATCCACCGCATTATCACGCTTTTCGATCAACTGGAATAGTTCGAGAGCTTCTTCGGCCCGTTTACGGGCTTCGACCTTCCCGATCCCAAAATAGCGGGCGTAAACCAACAAATTTTGGATTACCGTTAGCGAGGTATCCAGATTATCATCTTGCGATACCACGCCCAACTGGGCTTTGATCTGGCGGCTATAGCCTGTCACCGGGTAGCCCAGCACTTCCAACTTCCCGGCAGTGACTGGCGAAACGCAATGCAGCATCCGAATGGTGGTACTCTTGCCTGCTCCGTTCGGGCCGAGAATACCAAAACACTCCTGCCGATACACCGTAAAATCGATCCCCTTGACCGCCTCAAAATCCTTGTATTTCTTATAAAGGCCCTGTGCTATGATTACCGGTTCCGCTTCGGGTCGGGTAGTGTTTGCTATCTTTGGCTGATTTACTCCTATCATAAAATATGATCTGCTCCTCGAAAATTAACAGGGATAAGCACACCCTTTTGGTTAAACATCTGCTGATATAACCCCACTATTATTACATACAGCTAAGCAATTGGAAATAGTCTTTTGGCGTAATTTTGGAGTCCTAATATTATCCGGCCCAGTTGGAAAAAGCGCCCTTCGATCTTTATAGGGATGAGGGATGAATAGGTTCGACGGTTGATTTTCCCTTGATAGGCTATATTGCAAAATGCAGTGCTATTGAACCACCTAGAGAAGTTGTATAGCTCAATTGCTTTGAATTTGCTCTAAATAGGCTAGAAAGTTGCCATTGATCGTTTATAAGGATCAGTGGCAATTTTTCTTAATAGGTTAGTTTGGATCGAACATATTATATTTATGGGAAAGTCTTTATTAAAATCCTGATCTGTAAGCTGTTTCGTAAGGTTAATTTAATACACTAAGTTAACTGTGAAATAAGGTAGCCTGGACATTACGATAAAACTTTGGGCTAGAGACTATAAGGGGAACTGAGAATGGCCTATCCGAACCTGGAACGACTAACTCGTCATTCGACTATTGGAGATTTACCTTCGCACGACTTTTGGGTCGATCCAACTACATCGGGTCAGTTTGTAGCGACCGAGTTTGAACAGCGGCCCGATTTGCCGGGCATCCTGGTTATGGACGAAACCCGCTCACTTGGTATGATTTCCCGCCAGAAATTCTTCGAGCAGCTTGGACGGCCCTACGGTGTGGCGCTTTTTATGCGGCGCTCGATCCGCGAGCTTTTGGAAATTATCTTAATAGAGCCGCTCCAATTGTCCCATACTTGCCGGATTGACGAAGCGGTTGAGCAGGCCCTCAGTCGGGCTACCAGGCTGGTCTACGAGCCTATCGTGGTTGAGGCGGAAGACCATAGCTTGCGGTTGCTCGATCTGCATATCCTACTTCTGGCCCAATCGCATCTATTAAAAGTGGCGAACGGTCGTATCCAGGAGCAAAAAGAGGCTGCCGAGACAGCTAACCGAGCCAAGAGCCAGTTCCTGGCTAATATGAGCCACGAGTTGCGTACTCCTCTCAACGCTATTATCGGCTATAGCGATATGCTCCAGGAAGAAGCCCAAGATAATGGACAGGAAGAACTTGTTCCCGATCTTCAAAAAATCCATCGAGCCGGAAAACATTTGCTGAGTCTTATCAACGATATTCTGGACCTTTCTAAAGTTGAAGCCGGTAAAATGGAGCTTTATCTCGAAAACTTTGGGGTTATTAGTATGCTCCAGGAAGTCGTGACGACCGTCTATCCGCTGGTGGAGCAGAAATGCAACCGGCTAAACCTGGAATGGGATGATACGCTTGGCACAATGACCGCCGATCTGACTAAAGTCCGTCAGGCTCTCTTTAATTTGCTCTCCAACGCTTGCAAGTTTACCGAGAATGGTACGATCACTCTACGCGCCACCCGCGAAAGGTTAAATGGTAGCGAGTGGATCAACTTTAGCGTAATCGATTCCGGCATCGGTATGAGTACTGAGCAGATGAGCCGGGTTTTTGAAGCCTTTTCCCAGGCCGATGCTTCGACAACTCGTAAATACGGTGGAACCGGGTTGGGTCTGGCAATCACCAAACGTTTTTGCCAGATGATGCAGGGCGATATTACAGTCGAGAGCCAGCCAGGACAGGGTTCTACTTTTGTTATTCAGCTTCCGACCCAGGTTTCCACCGTCCTGGCTGACCCGAACGCCTTTACCCCACTCGAAACCATCATACTCCAAAAAGAGCGTAACACTATTTTGGTGATCGATGACGACCCGACCGTCCACGATATTTTGCGCCGGTCGTTGAGCGAAGAGGGTTTTCAGGTTTTAAGCGCATCGGGCGGGGAGGAAGGTTTGCAGATGGCCCACCAGTTGCGACCTTCCGCGATCTTGCTGGATGTGATGATGCCCGGCATGGATGGTTGGGCCGTCCTGACCAGCCTCAAAAACGATCTCGAAACGATTGCAATCCCAGTCATTATGCTCACTTTTATGGATAATAAAAACATGGGTTATGCGCTGGGGGTGTCTGATTATTTGATAAAGCCGGTTGACCGCGAACGGCTGGTAACGGTTTTGAAAAGATACCGACGCAATCTGTTACCGGGAACGGTGCTGGTAGTCGAGGACGATCCACCGACCCGCCAACTCTTGCGTCGAACGATGGAAAAAGAAGGCTGGACGGTGGCCGAGGCCGAGAACGGGCGCATCGCTTTAGAATGGGTCAATAACAACCGACCTGAGCTTATTCTGCTCGACTTGATGATGCCTGAAATGGACGGCTTTGAGTTTATCATCGAAATGCGTAAACGGGAGGAATTGCGTAGTATCCCGGTCGTGGTCGTCACGGCCAAAGATATTACCCTGGAAGACCGCTTGTTACTCAACGGTCAGGTCGAGAAGATTCTCCAAAAAGGGGCTTACAGTCGAGAAGGTTTGTTGGTCGAAGTCCGCGATCTGGTGGCGGCCTGCCTCAGCCAACCGCCAGTCCTAAAATCTTAAGGCCAGTTTTTGAATTATCCTGGTAGGTTTGCTGTTTCCAACCGGGCGTTGACCTGTTGTTAAAACGAGTTTTTAAAAATTGGTTAAAAGACGGGAACTTTTTTGAAACTGCTGTCGTCAATATATCAGCGAGGAGAGATTGTTTAGGAGAGGGACGTGGCATCAGGGATGCACGGCCCTTTCTTCTTTCATACAAACCCAATCGATCTCGGTCAACTTGCAATACCTCACTGGTTAACCTTCCCAAACATAGCTTTTCAAAGGTAACTACACAACCTTACCCTTTGGGCGACCACACAGGGTCGCACCCTACAAAGGATTGTGGGTAGGGGCGACCCTGTGTGGTCGCCCGACCTGAGTATTTACTTTCAGAGATTGTTTTTTAAGCAGTTATACCAGGTCCTAATAAGTATGCAAGATTTGTAGTAGAGAATTTATTCTCTTTAGCCTTTTGCAAAAGGAAAGAGAATAAATTCTCTACTACTCTACTTTACCGGACTTGGTATTAGCCCCATAAGGATTGAGCGGCTTAGTTTTTTGGTACTACGTGATGCTTTCGGCAACGGGCCTCGTAGTTTTCGGTTGCACCGACTAGAATAATCGGGTCGTGATAGCTGGCCGGATGACCGTTGATAAGGCGTTGGGTTCGGCTGGCAGGCGCACCACAAACCAGGCAAATCGCCTGAAGCTTATCTACGTGTTCAGCCTCGGCCATCAGTTGCGGCATTGGGCCAAAGGGTTCACCCCGAAAATCGAGGTCAAGACCGGCTACGATCACTCGACGACCGCTTTCGGCCAGTTCGCGGCAAAATTCGATCAAGGCCGGTTCAAAGAATTGCACTTCGTCGATAGCGACTATTTCAGCTTCGGGCTTGAGTTGGGTTCGCATTTCGTCTACACTCTGAACCGGCGCGGCGCTAAAAAAGGTCCCACTATGCGAAGCGACCTGCACCGCATCGTAACGATTATCCAGGCTGGGCTTAAAGACTTGAACTACCTGGCGGGCGATTACGCCACGTTTGATCCGCCGGATCAATTCTTCGGTTTTGCCACTAAACATACTCCCGCAGATTACTTCGACCCAACCGCCCAATTCGTCCCGGGTACGAGCGCGTAATCGGACGTTTTCGGGCAGATTATCAATCTCTTTCATCACCACTCCAGGCTCCTTATCGAGTGTTAGCTATCGGATCACTAAGCATAAAATCATAATAAGCATAAAAGCAGGCCGCCCATCGTATTATAGAGTGGCGGCCTGTATTGATCTATCAAAGGTGGTAGGATGGTGGTAAAAAGACCAGTGGTCTTTGCCCGACCATCGAGACTTTATTACTCCTCGTCGTCCGAAGCACCCTTAGCGTCGGTTGCTCGGCCTTCCGACTTTTTGGTCTTGGCTTCCTGCCGAAGCTGCATGCGTCGCATAAAGCGATCAACCTGACCGGCAGTATCAACGATACGCTGCTCCCCGGTAAAGAAGGGGTGGCAACTGGAACAAAGGTCAGTTTTGAGCGGCCCTTTTTTGGTCGAACGTGTCTGCCAGGTAGTAGCACAAGTGGAACAGATCACTGTGACTTCCTGGTAACGCGGATGAATACCCGTTTTCATGATTTGAATACCTCTTTTCGCCGGGTAGCCCTGTGATTACCCGACCAACTTTCTAAAAAATTAGCTATAAATTCAGACGGTGGGAGCCGACTCAACCGTAGCAGGAACAGGGTAAACGCTAATGCGTTGCTTGTCTTTGCTATCCCACTCAAATTTTACAATACCGGGAGCGGTAGCGAAAATGGTGTGATCGCGGCCCAGACCAACGTTTTCGCCGGGCTTGAACTCGGTTCCGCGCTGGCGGACAATAATGTTACCGCTCTTAACCAATTCGCCCTGGTAACGCTTGACACCCAACATTTTGGGCTTGCTGTCACGACCGTTACGGGAACTACCAACACCTTTTTTGTGAGCCATTCGGGTTACTCCTCCTTTCCAACTTGCCGATTAGCGGGCGGGGGTTAGCCCTGCAAAATCTCTTCGATTTTCAAGACGGTCAATTGGGAGCGATGCCCGCGCGTCTTGCGATACCGTTTTTTCGATTTGAACTTAAAGACAATAATCTTGGGGCCTTTGGCTTGCTGGACAATAGTTGCCCGCACGACCGCCCCAACGACGGCAGGGGTGCCAATTGTTACACCGCTATCGCCTGATAACATCAAAACTTTGTCCAAACGTACTTCGTCGTTGACTTCACCGCTTAAACGATCTACTCTAAGCAGTTGGCCCGCTTCGACCTTGTACTGTTTGCTTCCTGTCTCAACCACCGCAAACACTTGCTGTTCCTCCTGATCGGCCCACCAGGGGCCAGCTCTAGGCGACCGTTATAGACCACCTGTAATTATTCGACTGGCAAGGGTCTCCGCATTGGATGCCCTGCTAATCCTTCTAATAAGCTATCTTGCAAAAGGCCCGGCCCGCAAGTTTTCATCCAACTAAACTTGTTGACCACCTTAACATGAAAAGGGAGGGTTTAAACCCTCTGCTAAAGTAAAATTTCAGGTTTGTGCGAAGGGGGTACAAAACCGCACCACTTCGCCGGATTGCAAGTGGCAATTATATGCCTTTTATAGCCTTGTGTCAAGTACGATTCAAGGTGAAAATGTGCATCCTCTAGGTAGCAGAGGCGACACAATGGTCGCCTCTGCCACCCTGGACTGAGTAATTGTGAAGCGGCTTTTACTTCTTATCGGCTCCCGGTGCTTCGATGTTTTCGCCACTGGCGATTTCGAGGCTGGTAAAGTGGGCCGGTTGGACGCTTGTACCGATTTTGCAGTTGCGCCCGACTTTTAAACCGGCAGGCAGGTTGGCCCGCTTACCGACTAGCGTAATCCCGGTATAAAGGCTGTTTGGCTCCCGTTTGTTGACGGTATTATCGTCGCCATAGCCAATATAGCTATCGGCCCCGACGGTTACTTCTTTGTCGATCACGACCCGGTCGATCACGCTGTTTTTACCGATGACTGTATCGGTCATGATAACCGAGTCGCGCACGACGGCCCCTTCTTCGACAATCACCCCTGGCGATAACACGCTATGAATGACCTGTCCGCGTATCTGGCAACCGTGTGAAATCAAGCTACGTTCGATCTGAGCCTCAGTCCCGGTCAGGGCCGGTGGTCGCTCTTCGCTTCGGGTGTAAATAACCCAATCCCGTTCGTATAGATCGAAAGTGGGGGAGTCTTCTACTAACTCCATATTGGCTTCCCAATAGGACGCGACCGTCCCGACATCGTGCCAGTAGCCCTCGAAAGCGTAGGCGAAAATTCGGTCGCCCTCTTCGATCATACGTGGCAGAATGTTACGACCAAAGTCGCGCTGGCTGCCCGGCGTAGCGGCATCGCTGGTCAAACGGTTTATCAGGACTTCCTTATTAAAAATATAAATGCCCATCGAAACTAGATTGCTGGTAGGCTGGCGGGGTTTTTCCTTAAAATCGACGACCCGACCCGTCTCGTCGGTAGTGACAATTCCAAAGCGATTGGCTTCTTCGAGCGGAATACGCAGCACCCCCAGGGTTAGATCGGCCCCTTGCTTATGATGCAATTCGAGCATGGGGCGATAGTCCATCTTGTAGATATGATCGCCACCCAAAATCAGGACGTTTTCACAGGGTAATTCGATCAATTCCTCCAGGTTGCGGTAAACCGCGTCGGCAGTGCCACGATCCCAACCGGCATCTTTTGGCCCCAAATAGGGCGAGACGACTTGTATGCCGCCGTTTAACCGGTCGAGGTCCCAGGGCTTGCCGTTGCCGATGTGACCGTGTAAAGAGATGGGGCGATATTGCGTCAGCACCATTATGCTAGTCAGACCCGAATTAACACAATTGCTTAAAGTAAAATCAATAATGCGATATTTCCCGGCAAACGGGATTGACGGGATCGCCCGTTGCTCGGATAAAACGCTCAGGCGCTCGCCTTGCCCTCCGGCGAGAATAATCGCCACCGGGTCTTGATTTAGCCTGCTCATCCTCGAACATCCTCCTTATTTTCCTACACCTACATCATCCGGCCTGGGAAAGCTATTTTCACCCTATTATACACTCTTTGCCTCACATAACACCGCTAAGTCGCCACTATTTTGAGCGATAATAAGGACTATCAACTGGCAGAGTAGTCTCTTACAACCTTGCTTTCACTGTAAAAACCTATCCGAAAAATCAATTTGTGGTAGAGATTGTTCTGCCGGTCTATGGGCGGAGCCATATCCAACAAATTACCCGGCCCTTGTGAGACATTGCTTTGCCAATGGACTTTTCGGACAGGTTCTTAATCACATAAAACAGACCCGCTTATCAAAAGCGGGTCTTCATTAGATAACTTACAGTAGGTTATTATAGCAAAATGCAGCGATATTGCCCCTTGTAGGAGCGAGCTTCTGCTCGCGATTGAACAGTAGTCATCCCTTCCATCGTGAGCAGAAGCTCGCTCCTACAAACAAGTGAATAACTTAAGCGCTTTGCAAGCTGCTACAGTATCGTCTTATTCGCCGCGTATAAGTTGTTGATACCAGCGTCCGCTATCCTTCAAAATACGGCGTTGGGTCGGGTAATCGACATAGGTGAGTCCAAAACGGCGGTCGTAACCGTAAGCCCATTCAAAGTTGTCCAGCAGGCTCCAGACAAAATAACCGGCCAATGGCACGCCATCTTTGATGGCCTGATGCGCGGCGTTAAAGTGGTCGCGCAGATAGTTGAGGCGGTCAGGGTCGTGGACGGCAGGGCCGCTTTTATCTTCCACCAGCACATCCTCGTAGGCCGAACCGTTTTCGGTGATAAACATTTTGGCTGGTTGATAATCGCGGTTAAGCTGCATTAGGAGGTTATAAAGACCTTCCGGCCAGACTTCCCAACCCATCTTGGTATATTGCGAAGTTGGAACTTTGCGAGTTTTTAGTTTAAAACTGCTGAGGTCTTCGACTGCGAGGGGCAATACTCGGAAATAATAGTTGACCCCCAGAAAATCGAGCGACCCGGAGATAATGTCCATATCGCCCGGTTGTATCGGCAGGTAATGGTTGAAATAGGGAGCCAGTTCTTCGGGATAGACTCCCTTGAATAAGGGGTCAAGGAACCAGCGATTGGCAAATGCGTCCACCAAAACGGCACTTTCCTGGGCTTGTTGGCTATCATCTCCCGGTTCGGTATAGTTCAGGCTGAGAGTAATCCCAAATTCGGCATCCGGTCGGGTGGCATTGCGGCGCAGCACCGGCATTGCCAGCCCATGCCCCAACATCAAATGATGGCCTGCCCGTACTCCGGCTTCCATACTGCGTTCGCCGGGGGCGTGATCGCCAACCATGTGGCCCAGGGCCGCCGAACACCAGGGTTCGTTGAGGGTGATCCAGCTTTTGACCCGGTCGCCCAGTCTGCGCGATACGATGTCGGCGTACTCGGCAAAATATTTTGCGGTCGAACGATTTTTCCAGCCGCCGTTATCCTGCAAAGCCTGGGGCAAATCCCAGTGGTAGAGCGTCGCGTAGGGTTGAATATCATTTTTGAGCAGTTCATCGACTAATCGGTCGTAAAAGTCTAGTCCTTTGGGATTGACTGTACCGCGACCTTCCGGCAATATGCGCGGCCAGGCTATCGAAAAGCGATAGCCGTTTAGACCCAAATCGTGCATCAGGCCCACGTCCTGTTTGTAAAGGTGATAATGGTCGCAGGCGATATCGCCGTTATCGCCCTCAAAAGTTTTGCCGGGGGTATGCGAAAAAGTATCCCAAATACTCTGACCGCGCCCGTCCTCCTTGACCGCACCTTCGATCTGGTAAGAGGCCGTAGCCGTTCCCCATACAAACTTTTCCGGGAAGTCTGCCCGCGACAGCGCGGCAACCGCTTCGTTGTTCGTCATTAGATTCCTCCAAAATTTTCTCACCACCCAAACGCAGCGAGAATTCCTATGATTTGCTTTTTAATACTTCCTGCCTATTTATTTACAACCTACAGATAAGTAGATACCTCAACGGCTTTGCAAATTGCTGTAAACTTACTAACGTTCTCGTGTATAGCAATCTCAAAGACCAAAACTTACTTGTCCGCCGACCAGGGTCAATAGCGGTTCCCACTCCGGGCTGAAGACGGCTATATCGGCAGCATAGCCGGGGGTTAATTGGCCTTTGGTACGATCCAGGCCGAGCAGACGGGCCGGGTTGAGCGAGGCCATGGCGACCGCTTCGTGGGGCGCACAACCGCTAAAGTTTATCATGTTTCGGATCGCGGCGTTGAGAGTCAGGATCGAACCGGCCAGAGTGTCGGGGGCCTCCGCCAACCGCGCCGAGCTATCATCCACTATAACGGCCTGACCCGCCAGTTCGTAACGACCGGGAGCCATCCCCAACCCGGCCATCGCATCCGTGACCAGTACTACCCGTTGCCAGCCCTTGAGCCGATAAATCAGCCGGACAATTGCTGGATGCAAATGAATGCCATCTACGATCAAGTTGGCGGTCGCTTCGGGATGAGCGAGACTTGCGCCGACCAGTCCCGGTTCGCGATGATGTAGTCGAGGCATAGCGTTGAATAGATGGGTAGCACAAAGTATTCCAGCCTCAAACGCCGCCAAACCCTGCTCGTAGGTCGCACCGCTATGTCCTGCCGCTACCAGCCTGCTGCCTTTGACCAGAGCGCGAACGATTTCCAGCGCCCCCGGTTCTTCGGGAGCCAGCGTCATGAGTTTGAAGGTGTCGTATTCAAGTAGGCGGGTAATTTCCGGCAAAGATGGCTCTCGTACAAAGGCCGGGTCGTGCGCCCCTCGGTAGGCCGGGTTCAGGTACGGCCCCTCGATGTGCGCCCCCAGCGCGATTGCACCCACCCTACTCGTGCGGCTACCCAGAAATTCGAGCGCCTTTATATAAGTCTCAAATGGTGCGGTTATAAAGGTCGGCAAGAAGCCCGTTACACCCCAGCGTGGGAGAGCGGCAGCCACAATATCAACCGTTTCAGGTTGTTGGGTGAAGTCATAGCCCAACCCACCATTTAGTTGCAGATCGATCAGGCCGGGCGTAAGGTAGGCTTCCCCAAAAACTCGTTCGCCTTCGACTGCTTTAAACTCGCCATATTCGACCGCCGCGATCCGCCCGTCCCGCACGCTTAAACGTCCAGGCTTAAAGCCGTCTTCGCCCCATAATTTGCCGCTTAGAATCATTTCGTTGTTTGCCATATATCAGGTGTCCAGGTATCAGGTGTTAGGTATCAGGTGTTAGGCAGTTTTATAGGTGACAGCTAATAGCTTGATTACGATTTGGTCGTAGCCAATACTTTTATATAACCAATCGACATCTTCCTACCTGACACCTAATACCTGACACCTAATAACCTATAAAACTTTACGCCCACGCCAATAAGTCAGAGCCGGTTTGAAGCCGAGCCTACCGTAGAAATCAGTCAGGGTCGTCCAGTCGATCCGGGTCTGGCGTACTCCCTTATTATAAAGGTAACGCATGCCCGCCGCGACCAGGCCCAACCCACCCCCTTTGCCCCGCATAGCAGGGCTGAGACCAAGCGGCCCGATCCCGCCCCACTCGGTCTGACCGGTCAGCCAGTAGATACTTGGGCCAAGTACCCGGCTTTGGGCCGAATAAGCCATCAAAAAGCCCTGTACTGCTTGTTGCTGATCCAAAAGCAGGGTTATATCTTCCAAAAAGCCGCCTTCTTCCAGGTACAACCCTAAATCGTAGTACCAGCGACCGGGAAAGTTTTGCTCTACAAAAGCCAGGAGATGTTTCCAGTCGCTTGGCTGGCCCTGCCGATAGGTCAGGCCCGTTATCGAAGCCAGCACCGGCTCAAATATTTCGGGCGAGAGGGTTCCATCCAGATCGTGTTCGGGTCGGCTTTGATCGAAAGTGTAACCCACCGTCTCAAACAAATGCTGGGCCACCGGGTAGCCTAACGGGAGACCTGGGAAGAAATGGCGGAAATTAGCACCGACCCACACCTGGTTGGCCCCCTCTGCCTGTAATTTGGCTTCGGCAGCCGCCAATAGTTGACGGCCTAACCCCTGATGCTGCTGGCTCGGCCTGACCGCCAACGCCGCAATATAGCCAATATTTTCGTATTTTTCGAGGTTAAGGTTAGGATAAAGTTTAGCCTCTCGGAAGCGTTTGGTCAGGGCGAAGCCGGTGGTGGCCCCGCCTTCATCGAAGGCTACCAGCAAATCGGACGGCAGGAAACTTGGGTCGCCGACCGTATTTTGCATCCATAGTCGCTCGGTCAGCCGGAATTCTGGCCCGAAAGCGGCATTCCAGACCGCGCAGATTTCGTCGGTCGGTAAGTGCAGGCGGGATGAACCGGCCCCTACAGGTGTAATTTGAACATCCATATTTTTCAATCCAATGTTACAGGCAGTTGCCCTTGTGGTTTGAAAACTCCATTTAAGGCTTCGACCAGCGCCCGGATACTGGCAGGTGGATCGCCGTAAGTTGCCAGCCGAGCGACGGCTCCTTCCGCCAGCGAAAGATCATAAGGGTCGCGGGCGGCGACGACGATTGCGTTCGGTTGAGCCGCTAGTAAAGTCTGTAACAAACCAGCCTGGGAAGGCAAGCGAGTCGCGTTGCGTGTGATTATTAAAAGCAAACTGGCTTTGTGGGCCGCTTCGATGACAACGCTGGCTTGTTCGTCGGAGAAGTCGGTTGGCAGGGCAGAGTACTGGGCATTGGGCCAGCCTTTGCTCAACAAGTTTTCGAGCAGTGGCCCCGGTCGGCGGCCTTCCTCGACCGGCGAGGCGACCGGCAACTCGAAGTCGATCACGACCGGCGCTGCCAAATCAGAGTCTTGCGGTCTTACCGAACCTGCCCCTAGCAAGGTGATACTTTGGCGGGCAACCTCGGCAATTAATCCGGTATCAGTGGCGATGGCTGCCGGGTCGGTCGGAACAGGAGCCAGACAAAACCGTTCTTTGAAAGCTAAAATACGGGCCAACGGCTCATCCCAATCCAGACTCTCGGCCTGTTCGACCAGCCTTTCGATGCAAGCCCGTTGCAGCTTGAAAGAGCCAAGCGGTAAGGCGATGTCGGCCCCGGCTTTGAGGGTCAAATAGCAGGCTTCCGGCACACTATATCGGCTGGCAATCGCTTCCATTACCAGCGCGTCGCTAAAGATCAGCCCTTTAAAACCCATTTCGTGACGCAAAAGCTTGGTCAGAAAGAAGTGGCTAAGGGTAGCCGGGTAACTGGTCGGTTCGATTTCGGGGTAAAGAATGTGGGCGGTCATCAGGGCCGGAGCGCCTGCCGCGAACGCCGCTACAAAAGGCTCTAACTCCACCGCGTCCAGTCGTTCCCGCGAATGATGGACGACCGGCAGTCCCAGGTGGCTATCCACTTTGGTATCGCCATGACCGGGGAAGTGCTTGACGCAGGGTGCGAGACCTTCGGCAAGATAAGCTTTGATCGCTGCTGCCACCGCCTCGGCGACTCTGGCGGGTTGGCTACCGTAGGAGCGGGTAGCGATAACCGGGTTAGCCGGGTTGTTGTTTATGTCGGCGACCGGCGCAAAATCGAGATTAAAACCAAGTCGGCG
Source organism: Chloroflexia bacterium (assembly GCA_038210655.1). Classification (GTDB taxonomy): domain Bacteria; phylum Chloroflexota; class Chloroflexia; order Chloroheliales; family Chloroheliaceae; genus 54-19. The sequence goes on along the minus strand of JBBQWM010000006.1, from coordinate 88,207 downwards.
CAACTGACGGGCGACTACCCCCGCGCAAGTAGCGGGCGCGTCCGGCCCGGCAGCACTCTGGGCCATTTGGCTGGGTGCAATCAGGTCTTGCCCATCGGCGGGCATTCGGCTGACCCGTCCGCCTTCTTCGTCGATAGCGATCAGCAAAGGCGGCAAGCCATTGCGGGTGGCAAGGTCTTGCAAATCCCGGTTAAGAGCGGCGATTTGTGCGAGGCTTTTGATATTAAACCCAAAATGAATGACCCCACCGGCCCGACTTTCGACGATAAAACGAGCCACTGCTGGGGTTAATTCTGGCCCGTTAAATGTCACCATCAACCGTTGCCCAATTTTGTCCCGTCTGTTCATAAGCTTGTCCTGTGCATCCCTCTTAAATAATCGCGGCGCGGGCCGTTACCAAAGCCGGGTCGTCTACCCTTACGACCGGGCCAACCGTCATCATCGCTTCAAGGCGATGGGTCAGGGCTTCCAGGAAATGAGGATGGTTGAGCAAAAGACCGCCTGCCACCGCCAGTCCGGGCGGCGTTTCAAAGAACAGCTTCATATCACAAGCTTTGATTGCCAGGGCCAGTTCGTTGACCGCATCCTGGAGCAGGATTTTGGCGAAATCGTCCCCGTCGTCCGCCGCCCTGAAAACCAGTTCGGACAGTCGGGCGATTTTGGCGTTATCCACTCCGCCGCCGCCATAAACCCCCCCGATCAGGTCGGACGCTTCCTTCAACCCCCATTCCTGGAGGATCATCGGCAAAAGGGCGGTTTGAGGGCCGCGTCCGTCTGCCGACCGCGAAGCCGCATTTAGCGCCGCCCGGCCCAACCACAATCCGCTCCCTTCGTCCCCAATGAAATGGCCCCAACCTCCGGCCCGCACGCGCTGGCCCTGTTTGCGGCCGTCTCGGCCTACCGCAATCGAGCCAGTTCCGGCAATAATGCCCAGCCCACGTCGTTCGGCTAAAGCGTACAGGATCAAGTCGTGGTCGCCACACAGTTCTACCCGGTCGGCCAGGGTCGGCGCATTATCCAGTTTGGCTTGCCAGTTGGTCTGATCGTCCGGGCGGTCGATCCCGGCTAACCCCAGCACCAGGGCGACGGGCCGTTGCTCCGAGGCGACCCCCGCCTGGGTCAGTGCGCCCGCCAACGCTTCACGCACCCGCGTCAGGGCTGTTTCCAACCCGACCGCCTGGTAATTGGAGGCCCCCGCCAGGCCCCGGCCCAATTCACGCCCCTCTTCATCGACTACTACGGCAGCCGTTTTACTACCGCCGCCATCCACCCCCGCAAATAGTTTTGGCATTGTCCCGTCCCTGAATTTTCTTGCAGTTTAACTTATCGAGCTAGGTCTAATCACAGGTTGCTATATTCACTCTACCGCATTACTATCCTAAACCGTCCGCTCGGTTTTGGCAACTTATTTAGAGGGGTATTTTGTAAAGAGGTGTGAGGTATCAGGTATCAGGTATCAGGTGTCAGGTATTAGATAAGAGGTATCAGGTATATAGTAAATTGCAGAAGTATTGAACCATTTTTTGGTAGAGGCGACTTTGTGGCAGGTTTTCAACAAATACAATTGGGGTATTATAGCAAAATGCCGAGAAAGTGACCCCTGTAGGAGCGGGCTTCTGCCCGCGATTGAACACTCAGCCGTATCTTCCACTCGCGGGCAGAAGCTCGCTCTTACAGATTATTCTATCGCTCCATTGTTTTGGCATGTGCGCTAGGCGAATGAGGTAATCCTTATCTCAAGATGAGGCTAAAGCCTAATTGTAGCCTAAAGGATTGTCCCTACAACACCTGACACCTGACACCTGATACCTATTCATCAGAAGTTCCGACCGTCATAGTACGCGCGACGCGCAAGAGGAGGGCGAGATGCTGGGCCTGGATCACCCGGCGGGCGACGGTTTCACCGGCCTCGTCGCGGCCCAGGCGCACTGGCTCTTTTTCGGCGGCTAGATAATAACTGACCTGCTGGCGGGTGGCCCGCACCAGGGTATTTTTAGGGGCGTGCAGTTCTAAGTCGGGCCATTTTTTCTTTTTGGGGGGCTGACCGTCTATGGCAGGCGGCTGTATTTCGGCAATCACTCCGGCTTCTTTACAAGGCTGTACTTCCCAGGTACGGTGGCGATGGCAATAGAGGGTGTACGACCGCGCCCAGGTCAGGGGCATTACCAGGGCCGGGCCAAGCGCGTATTGTTCGGCCTCCGAGTGGGCCGCCCCTGCCGGAAGTTGATAGGGCTGGCTTTCGCCTTCCTCGACCACCCAGACTTCGGGGTATTCTAAAGAAAGCGCGTCCAGCAGAGCGCGACGATATTCGTGCAGTACTTCCCAGACTCCACTAAAGAAACGGGCTTCGCACAGCCACTCAATTTGCGTCTCGCTCAGGCCGAACTGAGCAAAAAATTCTGGCCCGACCGTGCGATAAAACCGTCGCGCTCCACCCGGTACGATGACCTTTAGAAGCTCGACCGCCAGAGGTCGATAGCCACCAATAATGTATAAATTGTCGTGGGCCAGCATCACGCACCAGGTGCTGCTGGGACGTTCTTTTTTAGTTTTTGCTTTAATCTCGGTTTTCTCACTCATAATTAGCGGTCAGCCTTCAGCCTTTGGTTTTAGGGTTCTAAGTATAGCCTATCTTTTCCTTTATTACCTTACATTATCTCTGGCCTGGCAAAAAATAGCCAATCTAATATAACAAAAAGATAATGCAGTTGAGGCTAAAATATGCTATGATACTACCCAAGAAATTCAATTACTGATTGTGGGTTTGAAATGAGCAACAGTTACGACGAAACCGGGGATCGATCTGACTCGCTACGAGCGGCCCGCAAAGCCGAACGACGCGAACAAAAGCGCCAGCGTGAGCGAGGAGGCCCGGTAACTGCCCGCTATGGCATCTGGACAGGCGAAGGCTTTTTGCGTGAAGGCGAAAGTCTCGAAAAAAAGGTTGCCGAGCAAAGTGTAAAGCTGGAAGGTGAGACCCGCCGGGTCAAGCGCCGCCAGCGTAAGCACAAAAAAAAGTAACTGGTGTAGTGAAAAATACACTTTAGTTGCTTTGTTCCTGCTACAATCAGCCATAAGTAATTAAGCTCGTTCGTATGCTTCCTGACATGCTTTACCGGCTGGTTAATTCCTATAGGTTTGACTTATCATTACTATTTTAGGACTTTCGCCTCGCACAGTTGCTTTGAGTTTATTTGTTACTCTTAAAGCTAACTTTATGGGTTCAAAGCGAAAGTCATGTATTTATATAAAAGTTAGCCCTGAGTTAACTAGAAAGGCAAGCCCATATGTACGTCAAGTGGGTTGTGCGACGGCACAAAAACGAAGAATTGGCAAATATCGTTTTTTACGATGCTTATCTGGTGCAAAGCTATAAGAATGAAGTCGGTGAGCCTCGCCAGCGCACGATGGCCTATCTGGGCAATTTGCGTCAGATCGATGGGCAATTCCCGGTCATCGAACGCGCTTTGTTTTATATCCGAATGGAAGATACAATGGCCCGTAATTTGCCCGCCGAAATGTTGACCGAGGAGGAGCGCCAGAAGCTCTATGCCGGATTAGCAACCGTCGCTCCGGCCCCTATTGAAGATGAAATCCGGCATAGCGAGTTGCTAAATCAGCGCTGGCATAACGGCTACTGGAGAGCCCGCGCCCAAAAGCCGACCGACCTTTCTTCGGGCTTCGCTCAGATTGTCGATGAGAATGGGGCGGCCTTGTTGCCGGCTGAACTCGATTTGATCTCACCGCCCCAATCGGAGGCTTTCGAGAAGATTACGGTCATCGGGCGGCTTAGCCAGACTGAGCGCAAAAGCTCCTAAATCGATTGTAGTTAGAACTACATACTACTATAGAGGCGCGGTGTTAAATTTAACCCGTAGCCTTTTTTTGTTGTTCCCAGCGATTTTGCGCTAAAAATTATGGCAATCGCCACCGGGCAACCGCGCCTGTCGGTTAATTACCCTTTTTGCAAAAGTGCGTCGCCCGCCGATTGACCTCCTACTGCTATGAGGCCCTTTTAGATGAGTAGATACACTGTTGAGCAAATTGAGCGCCGCCGCCAGAGCCGTTGGACAATGGTTCAAATTATCGGTGCGCCAATTCAATTGCTCATTTTCTTGATTAGCCTGTGTTTCGTTATCTATAGTCTGGTTACGGACGGGCATGCTTTCGAGCTTACTAATATCACTATTCTAGTGAAAATAGCTACGCTCTACTTTATGTTTATTACTGGCATGCTATGGGAGAAAGATGTCTTTGGTCATTATTATATGGCCCCGGAATTTTTCTGGGAAGATTTAGTCAGCACGATTTTGCTTACGACCCATACCGCCTATCTGGTTGCGTTATTGGCGGGCGCACCCAAAAACGTCCTGCTGGTCGTAATTATCGTGGCTTACTTTAACTATCTGGTTAATGCTTTGCAATACTTCGTCAAGTTTTTGAAGAACCGGCAGAAAAAAGCCCTCGTTCGGGAACCCGAAGCAGTGGCAAGCGAGTTTTAGCCGGGTTGCGACCGGCTTTCGCCCTTTCTTTTGACCCGGCATTTTAATTCGCCAGGGTCGAACTCACTCAAGGTATTTACAAAGCTCGTAACTATCCAGCCAGGCCCGCATCCTTTTGGCGATAGTTACCAAAGCTCAAAAATTTAGTGGCATGAACGGATTGGTGGATAATATGAGTAAAGTAATCCGAGGGGCAGGCACTGGCTTTGTATTTTTCCTGATCTTTATGTTCCAGGTTGCGACCGGCTTTGGGGTGGTGCTTGTAACTGGCGTGCTGGACGTTGTGATGATAAATGAGTTGGGCGTACCGGCCTTGCTGGTCGGTTTTCTGCTGGGGGTCGATTTCGTTGCTCAACCGCTCCGCACTTACTTTGGTTCACTTTCCGACCGCTTTTCCTTCAAGGGCCTACACCGGGTTCCGTTTATTTTGGGTGGTGGGGTTATTTTAGCGCTGACCTACCCGGCCATGATTTTGGTGGTCGAACGACTGCGCGACCCGAACTACCAGAAGGTCATCGGCGAAGTTCATACTACTGCCAATTACCCGATCCAACCGCTCTGGCTGGCCCTTGCGATTATTATCTTTATCGCCAACGGCATCGGCATGGCGGTGATGGGGACAATCGCTATGTCGCTGCTGGTCGATATTACCAAAGAAAAGGTGCGCGGGATCGTTGCGGCCTTAAGCTGGACGCTTTTGATTGCCGGGATCGTGATCGGCTCTATCGTAAGCAGTCGGCTTCTGCCCGACACCGAGGGCCGCACCTTTGTCTATAGCTCGCTCTACCCGATCTTCTTCTTTATCGTGCCGGGCGTTCTGATGACCCTTATCATCCTGACCTGTATCGGTGGGCTAATCAAGGAACCACGTGTTAATGGTCCATTGGTTCAGGGCCGTACTCACGTCAGCTTCCGCAAGGCGTTGGGGGTTATTAGCCGCAACCGGCAGACGCGCTGGTTCTTCCTATTCCTCTTTACGATGATGACTTTTATGTTTATGCGTGACATTCTAGCTCCGGCCTTTGCGGGCAACGTCTTTCGGATGTCGGTTAGAGACCGCACCGCTCTGCAAAGTGTTATCAATGGGCCGTTGCTGGTCGCTATGATTGTCGCCGGGTTGGTGACGTTGCGGGTTGCCAAGCAATGGGCCTGTTATGTCGGGCTGGCGCTGGCGATTGTGGGGATTGCAATCCAGGCTCTAGCGGCTTTCACCTTCAATGTCAGTGCTGCCGCGATCCGGGCCTACGAGGTCGCCAGCGATCAGTTTGCCGACAAGCTTATCACGCAAGAGGCTTATAACGTGGCTCTCGCCACCTGGAACAGTGCTATTAGTAGTAACAAAGGGGTCTTTACTATTGGACTGGTAATAATGGGAGTTGGGCTGGGAATTGCCGTACCCGGTTTGATCGGGATGATGATGGATTTGACCGACCCGGCTAACGCTGCTCTTTACATGGGAACCTGGGGTCTGGCTCAGGCGCTTGGTCAGAACCTTTCCAGTTTGTTAGCGGGTGGGGCGCGGGATGTGGCTTATAATACTTTTAGCGACAACCTGGGGTTTGGCTACGGGTTGGTCTTCTTGATGCAAGCAGGTGGTATGGCCCTGGCTATGTGGACGCTTACCCATATCAATGTCAGGGAGTTCAAAGACAGCTTGCACGAAACTCCCGAATATCAGCGCGAAGAACAGGGCCAGCCGCAAGCTGCCGGAGTAGCCTAAGCTAAGGGATGAGGGATGAAGAAGGGGAGTTATAACACAGATGAACACAGATAGGACGGATGAACACGGATGAACAATGCAGAATGCAGAATGCAGAATAGGGAACGCCAAAGAGAATTAAGAGCGAAGCATGCATTGTAATCGTAAATCGCGGCCTCGCCCCCTCTGGGGTAAATCGTAAATCCTGTCCATCCTTGTTAAATTCTGAGGAGACTAATTTTGACCAATGTGATTATAAACGATGAGCCGGTCGAAGCTGACCTGGGCGAAGGGCTATTGAATGTAGCTCGGCGTAACCGTTCGCATATTGGGTTTGTCTGCGATGGTAATGGGCTATGCACGACCTGCGAATGTCGGGTGCTGGAAGGTGCGGCTAACTTGTCCGCCCCAAACGAGATTGAGCTAAATTGGCTGCCAGACCGCCGCTTGCAACGCGGCTATCGTTTGGCCTGCCAGACCACTTTGTTGGGTAAAGGTGAGGTGCGACTTCTCACGCGGGCTGAGGAACTGCGTCGGTTGTGGCGCAACGTTTACAACCCACTACCCGGCGAACGAAATGGTGATAATGTGAGCGATTTTTTGGGCTATGTGGTGCAGCTTAATGTTGACCATATCAGTATGTTCCCGCTCAATTTGCTCCGCACGGTCAATCGGCTTGGGCTGGTTCGGACGTTGATCCCGGTCGAGGATAACGATCAGTATTTCCGCGACATCGGGGCGGTTATCGACAAACAGAGCGGCGATGCCTTTAGCGATACTTCTGAGCGCCCGACGGACGAAATTAGACCGGCGACCCCGGTATGAGCGAGCTATCGGGCGAGCTAAAAATCCTGGGTTTGGGCGGCAGTCTGCGGGTTCCATCTTTCAGTCTGACCGCCCTTAAAATTGCGCTGGATGCCGCAGCCCAAGCCGGAGCCACCCCTGACCTACTTGATCTGAACCAGCTTGACTTGCCTTTTTTCCGGCCTGAGCAGCCTATCGAAGCCTATCCCGACCCGGCCTATATCACTGCTTTCCTCGACCGCTTTCGGGCGGCAGACGGCTTTTTATGGTCGTCCCCGACCTATCACGGCACGCCTAGCGCTGCCTTTAAGAACGCGCTCGATTTCTTGGAACTCCTGCCCCGCCGTCCCAAACTCTATCTTAGCGGCAAAGTCGGCGGCCTGATCGCGGTCGCCAGTGGGGTCAACGGTGGGCCGACCGCCCTGACCTCCTTGATCTACAATGCCCGCACTTTACGCCTGCTGATCGCCCCCGGCAGTCTGCACGTCTCCCCCTCCAAACGGGTCTTTGATGCCGAAGGCCACCTGCTTGACGAAAAACTGACTACTCAATTGGTCGAATTGGGTCAGGAAGTCGTTCGTTTGGCTCGTCTGCTCAAATCCCAATAACCGCTATTTTGTATCATTTTGTGCTGGTTTAGTAGCGAGAATTATGTCATTGTGAATGGCACGTTTCAATGTATCATAACCTCACACCGCTAGTTTTTGCCCGTTATTCTTGGGTTGGTACATTTTTATATGCCAACTCCCAGGCTTGGGGGATGGCTTCGGTTAACCACCATTCCCAAAATTCTAGCCGTTTTTCTAGACTGTAATCTAAAGGAAGAGGTAACTGTAAGGGTTGATGTCCATCTGAAATATTATCAATTATCTTAAAATTAAGAAAATCCTGCATAATTATATCAACGTCTTGCACCTTATACTTTCCTGGTGGATTCTTGTCTATTACTGTATAGGCTTCTAATGCCTGAGTGGTAAAAAAATCCCCACCAAATACTTTATCATCTTCCGTAGAAAAGTAATTTTGTATATATCTATATTTTACTCCGTGTAAAATAAATCTAAGTGCCTCACAAGCTGAATAATAAGCACATACTATATCATTAGTAGCAGTACTCGAAATAAAACTTCCCTCCAAATAAAATTCATCATTGTCGGTACTTGCCTCCGTATATGATATTTTGCCCTGTAAAAGAGCTTCCGCCACCCCTATAATATGATGAGCACTAACACTATAAGCCTCATCTGTAAAGTATTCCTCTATTCGATCCCATATAGGTAAAACTTTTTTTGCTGTTAATATTGCTAACCAGCCTAAAGTATAATCCACTATATTAAAATTCAAAAACTCGTTTTCCAGTAGTTGCCTGTATTCCGCACCATTAAAACTCACGCCTCGTTTTGTATAACCGGGCAAATTAAGTCGAGAAAATCCAAAGTTTTGATAAATTTCAAAACGTTCCTTAGCTGTTATATTATGGTTAATATCTTGACGTACTTTTTGTGAAAATCGGTTACACAGACATTCTACTTGAATAGGTAATTTCATCTTTTTACTCTTTGTTCTAAAGCTTTCTCAAGAAACACAATCTAAATTAATGCCACAGTAGTTTTTATGAGTATATAATGTTGTTTGCTACTTTTGGTTTCTAATGCTATTCAAGTGCAAATGGAACTCTCACATTATACAGTTTTAATGCCTTATCCCCGTTAATCTTCCATTTTAGCCAAGAAACCTTTCCAGTAGAGTCAGCAGGCCCTACCTCATCGGCACTAGGAACACAGTAAGTATCACAAAAGTCATTAATAACCCTACCTAAAATCAATTTTTGGTTTGAGTCTATTGGAGCCGTTCCATTCAGACGAGTAATAAGTCGCCGCATAAGCTGTTCCGCATGTAAATCTTTGGCTTCAGCACCAGCAATGGCAAAATCAAAATATTGAGAACCGCTAGACAATCCCATAATAGCTTCTTTAGCTTTACTTCCTAGTTCCAGAGGAACACTAAGAGCACCACGAGTGCTGATAAATGCTATAACTGCAACCTTGTAAGCCCCTTGAACTTTGGGATAAGCAAAAGCGATTGTGATACGCCTAATGTTTAGGAGTGATTTAACAGCATTAGCAACTAGTTGGAGTGTTGCTGATGTTACATTTAGAGAAAGACGTACGATAAGGTCTTCAACATTAAACCCAAGTACCTTTGCACCTGCATACCCTGCTGCTGAGGCTGCCCCTAACAATAATCCATACTCGAAAGTTCCACTACCCGATCCTGTCATTACCATGTTATAGCCCGATGGGTCATTATTAGTAATCGGATTATTAGCTGCGTAGATATATCGACTTAGCTCAATTGGGTTATATAATCCTAGACTAGCCTTATCCTGGCTCAAGAACCGTCCGTCTGTTGGATTATAATACCTAGCCCGCAAATCGTACAAGCCTGTCAGCTTATCAAACTGCTGTCCGGTATAGAGGTAATTACTGGTCGGTGCAGGTTGCCCACTCAACAGTGTGCCGAAGACATCGTAGCTGTAATTCTGCCCGATGACAAGATTACCATTGGTGTCAACGAGATTGCGAACGCTGCCCTGCCCATCTTTGAGGTAGTAGTTGACTGTTCCGCTTTTCTGTTGCGAAATTAGTCCTCCATTACCTAATACATAGTTGGCTTGAATAGCGTTGCTGGCATTCGTTTCGACATAAGCCCATTGGAATTAGAGCCATCCAGTTCGGTGATCTGCTTTAAGTTTGCAATATTTGGCTCAATCGAGTAATGTTTCTTTTGGTGAGACGAATTGATTAAAGAGACAATTGAAGGAGTACAACGATGGCGTTGACCGACTCGCAGGCCGCCGGAAATAACAATAAAAAAATTGATTATTCCGAAGTAAAAGCGCTTGACCTGTGGCAAATGCTGGCACGCACTGCTCGCAACTGGCCCCGGCGCGAGGCGTTGGTCTCCGGCCCCAACCGCTATAATTTTGAACAGGTTCTCGACCGGGCCGAACGTTGCGCCGCCGGATTGTATTTTCACGGCTTGCGAAAGGGCGACCGATTGGCCCTGATAATGCCAAACTGGGCTGAGTTTGTGATTGCTTATTTTGCGGTGGCTCGGTTGGGGGCGGTGCTGGTTCCGCTCAATGTGCGCTACCGGGCCAACGAAATCGAATATATGGTACGCAATAGCGAAGCGAAAATTGTGCTGACTTGCGCCGAGTTTGGCGGCTTTAATTTTGTCGAACTACTCAAGGAATTGCGGCCCAAATTGCCCGACCTGCAACATATCGTGGTGGTCGGACAGCCGCAAGGTGGGCCAGGGCTGATTAGCTGGGAGAATCTCTTGCACGAGTCCAGCGCTTCCCAACCGCCCACCGTCGAAATCAGCCCTAAAGACGACCTGTTTGCGATCCTCTATACTAGCGGCACGACCGGCGTACCCAAAGGCGCGATGCTGACCCACGCCAATCTGGTCAACAACGGGATGATGATGGCCGAAGTATTGGAAGTGACCGAACAGGATCGCTTTTTGGTAGCTGTGCCGCTTTTTCACATCTTCGGGATGAGTCCGTGTGTGATTTCGGCTTATGGGGCGGGGGCCGTGCTGGTCTTGCTCGATATTTTCAAGCCGGAGGAAGCCTTGCGACTGGTGCAGACCGAGCAGATCACGGTGCATCATGGCGTACCGACTATGTTTATTTTGGAATTAAACTACCCTAATTTCAGTCACTTCGACCTGTCGAGCTTGCGAACGGGCATTATTGCGGCGGCTCCGGCCCCGGCTGAAATTATCCGGCGCGTCCGCAAGGAGATGGGCTGCGAGATTGCCAGCGCCTACGGTCTGACCGAAACTTCGCCCTGCCTGACAATGACCCACTTCGAGGACGACGACCGAGTACGGGCCGAGACAGTCGGGCGGGCTTTGCCGGGCGTGGAAATCAAGATCGTGAACGACGATGGGGAGACCGTCCCGACTGGCGAGGTAGGCGAACTGATCTGCCGCTCTAGTGGGGTCATGAAGGGCTATTACAAGCTGCCGGAGGCGACCGCTTCGGCTATCGACCGCGATGGCTGGTTTTATACCGGCGACCTGGCAACCCTCGACGAGATCGGCAACGTGCGGATCGTCGGGCGCAAGAAAGAGATGATTAACCGGGGCGGCTTTAAGATTTACCCCCGCGAGGTGGAAGAGTTTTACTATCTGCACCCAAAAGTTCAGGAAGTAGCCGTCATAGGCGTACCCGACCCGGTGCTAGGTGAGCGTAGCGTGGCCTGTATCAAGCTCAAAGAAGACCAACGAGCCGACTCCCAGGAGATGCTGGACTTTCTGAAAGACAAACTGGCCGACTTCAAGCGTCCCGATTTTGTGCGCTTCGTGGAAGCTTTTCCGATGACCAGTAGCGGCAAGATCAAGAAGATGCAGCTAAAAGAAGAAATAGCTGATAGCATTTAGCCGTCAGCAAAATAAACATATTTATTCAAGGAGATAAAATGTCCATTTTCACACCCGAACAGCGCAAGCTATTTGAAGACCCCAATCTGGTGAATGTCGCCACTACTGGCAAGGACGGCACACCGCGCAATACGGCGATCTGGGTAGACCTCGATGGGGACGACGTTTTGTTAAACGGGGCCAAAAGCCGGGGCTGGCTGGCTAATTTGCGACGCGACCCCAACGTGGCCTTATCCGTCTTCGACCTGAAAAACCCTTATAATCAGGTCAATGTACTTGGGGAAGTAGTTGACATAACTGACCAGGGCGGCGAGGAACACATTGATAAACTGGCCCACAAGTATACCGGTCAGGATTATCGGATGCACCAGCCAGAAGACCCCCGCCACATTGCGCGAGTCCGGGTTACAAAGGTCTTCAAACGCTAAAGGCGTAGGGCCGCTTTAGCAGGTTAAGAACGATTAAGAATAAGGAGGAACCGACTGTTACTATCTTTTCGATCTCTACTATAGATGTTCAGTTAAACCGTAGGGGCGACCCTTGTGGTCGCCCCTGAACACTTGGCACGGTCAACGAGGCGACCACAGGGGTCGCCCCTACAAAAGAAGTCTGAGCGTCTATAACATTTGCCTCAGATTGATAGCTAATAGCTGATATTCATGAAAGTATCAATAGTAGGTATTACAGGTTATGTCGGGTCGGAACTGACCCGGTTATTAGCCCGGCGGAGCGACGTGGAGTTGCTCGAACTGGTCGGGCGGAGCGCGGCGGGCCAACCGCTTGGCAAAGTCTTTCCGAGCCTGGGGCCGTTAAAGCTAACTGTCCAGGAAGAATTGCATTACCCGGAGCAGGCCGATTTTGTCTTTTTGGCCTTGCCCCATCACGCCAGTGCCGAGACCGCCGTCGAAATTTTGCAAAAATCACCCAAAACGAAAGTAATCGATATGTCGGCGGACTTTCGGTTGCACGACGTAGCAACTTACGAGAAGTGGTACGGCCCGCACCCGGCCCCATACTTGCTTGAAGAGGCGGTCTACGGTATTACCGAACTGAACCGGGCGCGATTGACCCCGGCGGCGCGTCTGGTGGCGAACCCTGGTTGCTATCCGACCTGTAGCGCGTTGGCGTTGGCTCCGGCCCTGAGTGGCGCGGCCATCATCGAGCCAGACGTTATCATCAGCGCCTTGAGCGGGACGAGTGGGGCCGGGCGCGGTCTCAAGCAAAATTTGCACTTCTCCGAAATGACCGAGAGTGCCAGCGCTTACAGCCTGGACGGACACCGCCACATGCCCGAAATCCAGCAGCAGTTGAGCGAGGTTTACGGTCAGGGCCAGGTTAGCGTGCTTTTCATGCCTCATATGGTTCCACTCGCTCGTGGGATGCTGGCGACTTGCTACGCCCGTTTTACACCCGAATTTTGGGCCGACTACGGTAGCAGCAAGCCCGACATTATCAATGCCGCCTTGCAAGAGCTTTACACCCGCTTTTACGCCAACGATCCCTTTGTCCAGGTGGTCGATACACCACCAACGACCAAACAGGCTCAGGGTAGTAACTATTGCTTTATCTACCCGACCTATGACCCCCGTACCCGGCGATTGGTTGTGATCTCGGTGCTGGATAATTTGGTCAAGGGCGCGGCGGGGGAAGGCGTTCAAAACATGAACTTGCTGGCGGGTCTGCCCGAAACCACCGGCCTAGATATGCTGCCGGTCTACCCATGATAGACTTTGCCGACCGTAGATTTTGCTGCAAAGTCTACGGTTCGGAAGCTCTGCACAACTAAGCCAACCGAAATAGCCAAAGATTGAGGTAAAAAGACCACTCTTTGTGCGGAATGCCCAAAAAGGAACCATTTTAATTCAGTTTTTATGTCCCTTTACACCAGCCCCAACAATTAGTATGATATACCCATCACCAAGTAGCAAAGTTTTCGGTAATTTGTCTAAACCTTGTGGCAAATAGCCTAAAGATCGTATGATCGAGTGCTAAACTGGCCTGGGACTGGTTCCCCGCCTTTTATGGAATACACGCACGAGGTTCCTTTCTTTGCTGATACAACACAATGGCGCCCCCTAAGGGGCGCTTTTTTTGTCTTTTTTCTAATATATAATCACCGCCCCAGTTTTGGTGTGACCCAGTCTGGCTAGTTTGCAAAAAACTGACGCGCAGCAGTTGAGGTTTGAGGCTCGAAAATTTGACATATTTGAGGTGGGCCGCTAAACTTGAATTATGTCATTAGCAAATGAGCCGCCGGAATCTGAGCCGGAGCAACTAACTTTTGAGCAGATCGATACCTCAGCCAGCGTGGAAGAAATCGTGGCCGGTTTTGTGCCGCCTCCGCGCTTTGCCCAGGTTGCTTTTGAGAATTATCGGCCCGACCCGGCCCACCCTTCGCAAGCCGCCGCCCTCGAACATCTTCGCAATTATGTTAGCGATTTGGAGCCGGAAGACCGGCCTCGCGCCCGCTTCTTTGGGCGTTGGCGACGGGCCAGCCAACCGGACGGGCCAAGCGGTATCTACCTGGATGGTGGGTATGGCGTAGGTAAGACCCATTTGCTGGCTTCGGCCTATCGTTCCGCCCCCGGCCCCAAAGCCTATCTTTCTTTTCAAGAGTTGGCCTATGTAATCGGCTCGATGGGCATGCAGGCGTGTCTGGCTGCCTTTGGTCAGTATCGGCTGATCTCGGTCGATGAATTTGAGTTGGACGACGTGGGCAATACTATGCTGGCGAAAACCTTTATCACTGGGTTGACCCAGGGCCAGACCCGGATCGTCACGACTTCTAACACTTTGCCGAGCGAGTTGGGGCGAGGCCGCTTCGCTGCCGAGGATTTTCGGCGCGAGATTGGACAGATCGCGGCTGCCTTTGAGATGTTGCGGATCGAGGGCGACGATTACCGCCACCGTAGCTACGCGACTAATACGCTATCGCAAGGGCTGGAAAGTGGAGCCGAATTGCGGCAGGCGTATCAGGCTTATCAGCCCAAAATCGGTAAAGCTAAACTCTACGCTACTTTTGAGGAATTGACCGTCCACCTGGCAAAATTACATCCAATCCGCTATAACCGCCTGTTGGCCCCACTTGAAGCGGTCTTTATTGACGGATTGAACGAAATGGAAGATCAAAATATCGCGCTGCGTTTCGTCCACCTGATCGACAAACTTTACGACCAGGGTATCCATTTTTTTGCCTCGTCCCGTTGCGCTCTGCCCGATCTTTTCTCTGCCGAATACCGCGACAAAGGTTATGCTAAAAAATACCGTCGCTGTCTCTCCCGTCTGCACGAGTTGTTGCAAGAACAGTAGTAAAAATCCCCGGTTGATTTTCTAGCAAGAAAGCTATATAATATACACAGCTAATCAATCGATATTAGAAAGCGAGGCTTTGTATGGCGAAAAATCTTACAACCGAATTTGAAGAATTCAACCTGGACGACTCCTTTTGAACCTTCCAGCAAGCGCCGCCGGGGCTTCCCCTCCGAAAGGGTGGTCAAGCGCGGCGAGCGAATTGTACATGGAAACAAAGAATTAGTCGAGAAACTCGGCAAGGACGACCCCTGTCCGTGTAGATCGGGACACAGCTTTCAGACGCTGCTGCCGTAACACGGGTCGTTATGACGGAAGCCTACGCAACCACTACTTTTAAAGAATGAAATTTCCATATTTTAACGCCAAAAGCCACTTGCCGTTTTATTAAGAGCGGCAAGTGGCTTTTGGCTTAAATATTTGTTCTTACCAGGAAACCTTAAAGTCTGTATCCTCCGGCCCGACCTGCGACCAGGAAAGCGACGGGTTGGCAACCCCGGCGGCGACCAGACCGCTTTTCATCAGGCCCAGCAGATAATCACCGGGGAGTGGTACGCCTCGGTAGTGGATGATATAGCTGTGTAGCCCGACTTCCTCGACGGTACGCTCTCCGAAATTGCTATTTTTGTCGGCGAACTCGACGAAGCGTTTGGTCAAACGGTCCGGCCCCATTATATTTATAGCGGCAAGCTGTACCCGACCCAGGATCGTAGTACGGTAGCCCTCGAAAAGCCGAGCGCCAACCTCAAACAAAGCATCCGAGCGAGCCAGATTGGAATAATAATGCAAGGCTAACCATTCTAATAATTCGACAAACTTTTCGACCGCTAACTCTTTGGGCGGCAACTTACGCACGTAACCACAAATCCGGGCTATCTCTTCCATTTCAGGCGAATTATCCTGAATCCGCAGCCCTTTAAGTAAGCCCTCTACTACGCTGTAACTCATCAAGCGCTTGGTTTGCACTTTAAGGTCCATACTTTCTTGCCAGTTCGTTTCTTTGCAAAAGGGCGATCCTTCTTTATTTCTAAGGATCACACCTCTAATTAACTCTATTATACCATTACTTCTATTATTGTTACACTAACTACTCTAATGCCCTATGATGCGCCGCACATTTCTAGAGTTGATGCTTGCCGGAACCATAAATTTAGCCTTATTAGCAAATTTGTGCGTTAAACTGTAGTAATTTATATTAGGCTGGTATACAATTATTACAGAGATTTTAAGGTGAAAGGATCGGGAAATGTCTTTAGGAGCAAATATAAAAGGGTTAAGGGAAGCAAAGGGCTGGTCACAGTCGCAACTTGCTGGTAAGATCGGCAAGACCAGGGTTTATGTTACTAGGCTAGAGCAAGACGCTTATAAATCACCGGGATTAGATGTTCTTATTAAACTTGCTATCTTCATGGATACCAGCGTTGAGAGTTTGTTCGATATGGTCGCTCAAGCTAGTCCTGAAGCGTCTGTTAATCCTAATCAAGCTGAATTTGATGACCTAGTTGTTTACCTGCAATTAAGAAAGCCGGACGCGCGAACACTGCGACAACTTAAGCAGATCGCTATGGTTTTGATTGGTGAACAAGAGCGAGAACTTAAACATTTACAAGAGGAAAAGGAAGAATAATGACCTGAAGATGTCGGTTGTCTAGCTCCTATCAATTAACTTGTGACGTGTAGGCAGTAGGTTGCAGAAATAAAAAAAGCCCCGGATGGGGGTGATGAAGTTCATATTTTTTGAGGATACGCGTAAGGGGATTCGAACCCCTGTTGCCGCCGTGAAAGGGCGGAGTCCTGGGCCTCTAGACGATACGCGCCCGGTGAACAGAGTTGCTGCTATGCAAAGTCATACTATTGTTGGTAAATGACCCGCCGAAGCGCCCTTAATATAACATATACAAAGCCGATTAGCAAGGGTTAGAGCCAGGATTTTTGGGAAAACAGATTAAGAGCGCCGAAGAACCGCTCCAGAGTCGGAACTTGCCCCTTGACTCGGACGTTTATACTTGAGAAAGATAATCACGACTTTCACTCCTGAACCTGAGAAATGCCCGATTTGACCGAATCTTGAACTTGCAAAGTTGTTTCGAGCGAAAGTCCTAATAATGAATCGGCCTTTAGGAGCGTTATAAATTGTGATGAGGTTCATCCATTTGAACCCAAAACGATGTATAATAGAGCTAGTAAATACTACATACGCACCTCAGTGGTCAGGCGGTAAAGATAGCTTCAGTATGGCTACCGCTTAAGAATGGCGATTGGTAAGAAAATTTAACCTGAGAAAGACTTAAAAATGACGCAGGCCCGAACCTTAAATAATAGATATGAAATACAGTCCAAGTTGGGTGATGGCGGAATGGCGGCGGTCTACAAAGCGCTTGACCTGAAGCTAAATCGGATCGTCGCTGTAAAGATTCTACGCGATAGCTACGCTTCTGATCCACAATTTCTGACCCGTTTCAAGCGGGAAGCCCAACAAGCCGCCAGTCTCAACCATCCTAATATCGTGCGGGTCTTCGACGTGGGCGATGATGGGGACTATCACTATATTGTAATGGAATACATCGAAGGCCCTAACCTCAAAGATGTAATTCTACGCGAAGCACCCTTCCCGAACCAACGGGCGCTCGAACTTGGGGCGCAGATTTGCGATGCTATTGCTTACTCTCACGCCAACGGTCTGATCCACCGCGATATAAAGCCTCAAAATATTTTGCTTGATAAAACCGGGCGGGTCAAAGTAGCCGATTTTGGGATCGCCAAAAGCAGCACCTCTTCGACTTTGACCGAGGCCGGGATTACCCTCGGTACCGTCCATTATTTTTCGCCAGAACAGGCCAAAGGCCAGCCAGTTCTGCCCCAGAGTGATATTTATTCGATAGGCATCGTGCTGTACGAGATGATGACCGGGCGGATTCCATTCGATAGCGACAACCCGGTGGCCTTAGCCCTCAAGCATATCGAAGATACCCCGCTCCCTCCTCGTCAGATCAACCCGAATATCCCGCCAGTAGTTGAACAGATTATTTTGCGGACGCTTGCAAAAAACCCGGCCCAGCGTTATTCGAGCGCTGAGCAGCTAGGTAAAGCTTTACGAACCATAGAAGCCCAGGCCGAACAGGGGACTCAGGCGGTGCGCCCAACCACCAGCGACCGTCGCCCCTCGGTTCCGCCACCCCCGCCGGTTAGCAATCAACGTTCGGTAGTGCCACCGCCGAACGCTTATCCTGGTTTTAACGATCAAAACCCGACTTACTATCAACCGACCCGTCCACCTCAACCGGTCCAGCCGACCTATGATGATTATCCGGCAGAAGCGCCCCGGCGTAATGGTGGGCCACGTTATACTGAAGAACGTCCTAGCCGCCAATATCGAGCCAGCCGAGCGCCGCTTGTAGAATCCGAACGCGAGTACGAGGAGGATTATCCACGCCGAAGCGGGGGGGGTTGTTTGCCCTGGTTTTTGGGTGGAGCAGCCTTTCTAATGGTGGTTGCTCTGATCGTAGTATTGGTAGTGGTGTTACCTTCCATCAGCAATAATCCCAAAACTCCGACCGCCCTGACTTCCCCTTTGCCCAATAATACGCCGGTGCCGGTGCAAAAAGTCAAAGTACCCGTTTTGGTTGGCAAGACCCAGCAGGAAGCCGAAACCGCCCTCAAAGCGGCCCGCCTGGACATCGGTGAGATTAAGCAGGAGAACAACGCGACGGTCGAGCAGGGTAAGGTTATTTCGACCGACCCACCGGCAGGCCGCGATGTGGATGCTGGTATAAAGGTCTCTCTGACTGTTAGCAAAGGCAAAGATGTTGCACCACTCACTGATTATGCCAATACTCCGCCAGATTTAGCTCAGAAGCAGCTAGAGGCCCTCGGCTTTAAGGTCGAGCGAGCCGAGGAAAATAGCGATGCAATCCAGAAAGGCGCGGTTATTCGGACTGAGCCTAAAGGGGGCGATGGTGTGACCGCCACAAAGGGTTCGACTATCAAGCTAATTGTTAGCAAAGGCCCGTTGGTTATCCCGACCGCTACCCCGGTGCCGACGACTGCGCCGCCCCAACCAACCGCTACCCCTACCCCTCAAGCTCCGCCGGTTCCAGTGCCGGGGGTGGTAAGTCGGACGCGCGAAGATGGTCTAAAAATCCTTCAGACTGCCGGGTTTAAGGTGCGGGTGGAAGAGTGGGATGAAAACGAGTTGCGTAAGAGGTTTACGGGCGCGGCTCTCGATGACGCACTCAATACTTACCGTAATCTCAAGAAAGGGGATGTGCTGGGAACCGACCCGCCCGAAGGTCAAGCCCGTCCCAGAGGCACCGAGATTTTGATGGCGGTCAAAAAATAGGCTAGATCGTAACCCTCTAATCTCTATCTGAATAACGAAAAAGTGGCTCCCAATCTACAGGAGCCGCTTTTTTTATAAAAATATAACAATTGTCTCTTAATACTATCCGTAATGTTCAAGTAGTAAAATAAATTTGAACTGTTGACATACCTATCGTTTGAGATCAACAGCCCAAAAACCTGATATGGAGAGCGCCACGTTATGACTAAAAAGCACTCGCGTCGAGAATTTGTTTCTGGAATGGCCGCCCTGGCAGCCGGGGCAATCCTGGCCGCTTGCGGTGACAACACCGCCACCATCGCCCCCGCTCCCAGCCCTACCAAAGCCGCTACCACTGCTGCTGCTACTGCCGCCCAAACCACCGAAGCGGCTAAAGCCGCCGCTAAAGCAGCCCACTGGACTTATGAAGGCGCAGAAGGCCCGGAAGCCTGGGGTGAGCTTGACCCAACTTACGCCGTTTGTAGCGTCGGTAAGAATCAGACCCCCATCGACCTACCGCTCAACGGCAAAGAAAGCCCGCTCAAAAAGGTCGAGCGTAGCTATAACCCGACGGCGGTAAACTATCTAAATAACGGACATACCATTCAGGTCGATTACGATAAAGGCAGTAGCCTGACCATCGACGGCAAGAAATATGATCTGGCCCAGTTCCATTTTCATTCGCCTAGCGAGCATAAGTTTGCCGGTCAAGCTTTTCCGATGGAGTTGCACCTCGTTCACAAAGCGGCTGACAATTCGTTGGCGGTCGTCGGTATTATGATGTCGGAAGGGGCCGAAAATACCTTTTTGACCAAGTTCTGGGATAAAATGCCGACCAAAGAGGGCAAAGAAAGCCTTAGTATTACGATCAACGTCAGCGATACCGTCCCTACCGAACCGGGTTACTATACCTACGAAGGTTCTTTGACTACTCCAGGTTGTACCGAAGGTGTGCGCTGGATTGTCCTCAAAAAGCCGGTCACAATCTCCAAAGCTCAAGTCGATAAATTTGTTTCAGTCATCGGTCACAACGCCCGCCCGGTTCAGCCCACCAACAATCGGGACATTGGGGTAGGCATTTAAGCAGGCTCTATAGCAAAAACAAAGACCTGCCGCTCTTATGACGATTTAGCATATCGTCATAAGAGCGGCAGGTTTTTTGCGGTTTGATTCTCGGCGAGCCTATACTAATTTTCAAATGTAGTAATTCTGTAACAATATATTCTAGTCAAATCGTGCTGAAGCGGTTATAATACATGCATGCAGCAGAAATACTTACCTGGTACTGGGTTTGGTTTTCAGCTATTCCTGTGGAATTCTTAATAGAGAAGAAGTTGTATTGCCAGAGTACGTGCGTGCGTTCTTCTAAAATAAATATCGGTACAAAGCCTCTTCTTTATCAGCTTTGAAAACTGAAATCCTACCGAAAGGCTCGCTAATCTAATAGCTTTGATTTATCGATTCTACTTAGTTAACGGGTCTGATAAGGCAAAGTAAGCTAACATTATAATATAAACCTACCCAACAGGGCAGTTTAGCCTTGTTTTGTTAATATTTCTTAAACACTGCATCTTTAAAAAGAGTTGTATAAACATCGGGACACCTGAATTAACCGCCGATAAATAGGTTAGGAAACACCCGTTTTGTGGTGGTCAGTTTGGTTGAGCTATAGGTCTGCACCGCTAGGCTAATTAGCACAAGCTTGTTTGTGTTACCCATAAGCTCAACGACAACGAAAAGTGGGATTTGTACGGATGTTCGCTCAGGAGTAATAAGCCAGTCGGTTTAACGTTAGAAGGGTTAGACAGACCGGCGGCTTTTCTTGCTGAGTTGAGGGTCTATAGTCTTAACTTACTGCAAGTCTAGCGGGTAGTCATATTCTTTGGCTGAGGTGGCGACCGCTAGGCGATCAGAATAGTAGAAGAGGGGTTAAATGGTCAATCGAAAACCAGGGATTGCTAAAGCTTACCCGACTCGGTTTCTCCACAGTCTTATAACTGGGTTGTGTATGTGCGCTTTGCTTTTGCCCAGTCTGGTAATGATGCCAGGTCAGGCTTTAGCGGCTTTTACGATCAGCGGGACAGTCTACCGCGACACTAATGCCAATGGTCTCCTTGATGCACCTGCCGTCCGAATCGAAACGGGGGTGGCCGGTATTACAGTAACGGCTTACGACCCAACCGGGGCGGCAGTTGCTACCACTACTTCGGGAGCCAATGGCTTTTACACTCTTAATATTCCTGGCACTACCCAGGTTCGGGTCGAGTTTACGGGCTATCAGGCGCTGGGCTATCGCTCTGCTCCACACGACCCGACTAATAACATTAGTACCAGTATCAATTTTATCAATACAACTACTACCCTAAATTTTGGGGTTAATTTGCCGGGACAATATTGTCAGGATAACCCCCAATTGGCGACCAATTGCTACGAGTTTGGCGATCAAGCGACCGGAACTAATAACGCTGAGCGGGTTATAGTAACTTTTCCTTACAATTCGAGCGGAACCGCTCCTGCTCCAGCCATCCGTTCGGTGGCTAATCAGGCCGGTTCGACCTGGGGTATCACCTACCAGCCGACCACCCAGCAGCTTTTTGCCGCCGCCTACTTAAAGCGGCACACTGGGTTTGGTCCGGGCGGGGCGGGTACAATTTACCGTATCGATACGACTACCGCTGCGACCAACGCCACTCCTTTTGTTACCCTTAATGCTGGAAGTGCTGCAACTATCCGGCCTGTTGGTACGGACTATCTGTTCGACCCGCTGGCTTTCGCCCAGGTCGGTAAAATGGCATTAGGTGGCATGAAGATCGCCGAAGATGAATCGGCTCTTTACACCGTCAATTTGTTCGACCGCAGGCTCTATCAAATTCCGTTGTCGGGCAATCCGCCGGTAGCGGGCGCTCCTGCTTCGTATGCCATCCCTCTCAACCCGCCTAATTGTACGGGTGTAACCGATGATGTGCGGCCCTTTGCGGTCCAGCCCTACAATGGGTTGGTTTATGTGGGGATGGTCTGTTCCGCCGAATCGACGGTTGGCACAGCTGGTTTTCCCTTTGGCGATCCAAGCAAATTGAGGGCCTATGTCTACACCTTTAATCCGGCAGGCGGCAGCTTTGCTGGCCCGGTTTTGAACATCCCGCTCAACTTTGCGCGAGGCTGTACCGATGCCAGCGTTAGCGGCACTTTTGGTTGTAATGCTAATGCTGGTTTAGCTTTTATCGATAGCGCCGGTTGGCGACCCTGGGTCTCGAATTTCTCGCCGACCTTTTTTGATGCGGCTTTCTTTGGCGGACATCCTCAACCGATGCTTACCGGGATTGCTTTTGATAACGGCAATATGGTACTCGGCTTTCGAGATCGTTTTGGAGATCAGGTCGGCTACCGAAGCGGCAGTCCTGACCCCTTAAATAACACTCGCTATACCGGTATTACGGCGGGCGACACTATGCGGGCCTGTGCTAACGGAGCGGGTGGCTGGACGTTGGAGAATAACGGTAACTGCGCTGGTATTACCACTGCTGGCGCAGGCAACGCTCAAGGCCCTGGCGGTGGGGAATACTACTGGCAGGATTATTTTTACCCTGACCACGATGAGATTAGCCTGGGTGGTTTGACCCAGGTACCCGGTTTGCCCGATGTCGTCTCAACCGTCTTTGACCCTATTCTCAACGGCGGCGCTTTTACTGCCGGAACTCGATGGTTTAACAATTCGACTGGCGCAACCAGTCGATCTTACCAAATTTACGCCAATAGCGGCGCAAATCCTCCTCCAATTTTTGGTAAGGCTAATGGGTTGGGTGATCTTGTTGCCCTGTGTAATGCCGCCCCACTCGAAATCGGCAACCGGGTCTGGTACGACCCTAACCAGAACGGCATCCAGGATGCTGCTGAGGTCCCGGTTCCGGGGGTCACGGTACGTCTCTATGCGCCTAATGGTACGTTACTGGCGACGGCTCTTACCGATGCCAATGGTAACTACTATTTCTCAAATGGTACGGGAACCACTACTTCTAGTGCTGTTTATGGCATTGTAGGCTTCAAGCCAAATACTGTCGGCTATTATGTCCGCCTGGACAATCCGGCAGATTATCAAGCCGGTGGGCCGCTTTATCTCTATATTTTGACTATTCCGTTTGCTACGGCTGGCGCGAAACCCACGGTTGACTCGAATGGCGTGTGGGTCAGTGGCTATCCTCAAGCTAACGTTAATACTGGTGGCCCCGGTGCGAACGATCATACCTACGACTTTGGCTTTTATCTGGCCCCAACTCCGACCCCGACTCCGACCGTGACTCCTACTCAACCGCCGCCACCGCCGGCTGCTACCCCTACGCCGCCCTCTGGTTTTATTACTGTGCGGCCTTCCGTAACCCCTGCGACGGTTACTCCATCGGTTAGTCCAAGCCCGACTCCATCTGCAACCATTACCCCAACGGCTGGGGCTGGCCCTGGGCTACCGACTACGCCACCCGTAACTGCTACTCCTGGCACTCCGCCAGGTGGCCCTGGTTCACCTGGTCTGCCCAATACCGGGCGCGTACCGATTAGCGAGAATATTGCTGAGTCGGAAGTTGCTATTGGCTGGCTACGCTGGATCATCACCGGATTATTACTGTTTGGTGGTGGTTGGCTGATCTATCGAGGTCGGAATAGATCTGGCCCCCGTCGAAGGGAGTAAGGGGAAGGATGAGGGATGAAGGATGAAGAGGATTTACAATTTACGATTTACGATTGTAGATACGGATGTTACATTCTGCACTCTGCATTCTGACTTCTGCATTCTTCATCTTTCGTCCCTCAGAATAGCCCATACGGGGGGTTGAAAACCGACGATAGAACGGTTACAATGGGAAAAACACAGGAGAAGATATAAGATGCGAAATATTCTAAGTTTTATCCAAAACCGCCAGGGGCGTTGGCAACGGTTGGTCGGGCTGACGGCGGTTGCTTTGGGCCTGGTATTGCTTTGTCAGCCTTTGAGCCAGGCTTCTGACCAGCGAATCTGGTATAACTCTGGGTCGAGCATTCGACCGGGTGTATCAGATGTGGATATGTTCGGTAAAAGACTTTCGTCCGACCGGGTTTCACGAACGCAAGCCGATGCCGACTTAAAGCCGGGTTCAGGCCCAGTAGTGCCGGATCGGTTGCGTATTCCCGCTTTGCAGATCGATACGACGGTCGAGCAGGTTGGGCTACACAACGGCAATATGGACGTGCCGAACAATATCTGGAATGCTGGCTGGCTTAAAAGCAGCCCACGACCGGGTGATGTAGGCAATGCGGTCATCGACGGTCACAAAGATAGCATAAATAGCGGCGCGATCTTCCTTGACCTGGGTAAGCTCAAGGTGGGCGACCGGATTTATGTTTCCGATCAGGGCGGCTATGAACTGACTTTTGAAGTTACTGAAATGCAAAGCTTCGCGCTTTCCGAAGCACCGCTGGATCGCATCTTCGGTGCGTCCTCTGATAAGCACCTGAATTTGATTACTTGCGATGGTACTTTCCTGACCGACCGCCTGACCTACGATAAGCGGTTGGTAGTCTTTACTAAGTTGGTTTAAGAGCTTATTCGAGCCTTTTTGGATAGTCTAAAAAACAGGTCTTTGAAAAATTCAAAGACCTGTTTTGAATTTACTGAAATTTGGGCTATTCAGCATTATGGAACGCAACTCTATTAAAATACGCTTTGGTGTAGTATAATCAAGTCAGGCAGGCAAGCGGGGCTTCAAAGTAAATTGTAATCACCAGATCAACAGGGGGTATCAGAGTGAGCCGTAGCGCAGCCGTCAGGCAGATATTACTGGAGATTTTGCGGGAACCCAGGTCAGAACAGGGCGAAGAAGGCCATCGTATAAAGCTGCTTTTGGATAATGCTGTGCTGGAAGGAACCCTCGACCCCACCCTCAACGAACGATTGCTCACTCACCCGATCAACGGCTTTAGTGAACCGATTGGCGACAACGAAATTTTGGTATTGGTTGATGTAGCCATTCGGCCTCTCTCCGACCCGGAAGTCCACGTTGGTCTGAACCAGCTAAAGCTTTTTATGGATACTATCACCGGTATCATCGGCTGACCCTGATTCACCTGTTTTAGGTTTAGGAATAACCGCCCATCCGTTGCAAGGCGGCCTGGACTCGCTTGAGATCAGGTAGTGGGCCACCGGGTGAGACGGCAGCCAGAGCGCGTTTGATAGCCTGGGGAGCGCGGTCGATTTGGGGCAAAATATTTGCCAGAATCGCGTCTTCCAGAGCCTCGTTTGGGTCGGCATAATAAGAGGCCGCTACCGCGCAAAATAGCAGTGTTTCGATCAAAGGGGCTGTCCCGACCTGCTTGCCACCGACCGCCGGGTTGAGCGGGTCGGGCCGGATCGCCGCTACCAAAGCGCTCAGGCGGTCGGCGGCGGCTACCAGGGTCGGCTCGTTAAACTCACCGGCGGCGGTCAATTCCAGGTTAGGCAGACGCGATTTGACCGCTTTTGGTAAAAAGCGACGTTCCTCCACAGGCGGTGGAAGACCGATTTCGACCAGCGCAAAGCGTCGTCGTAAAGCCAGCCCGACCTCGTAGAGCGTATTACGGTCGTCGGCATTGAGCGTCCCGATAATCCGAAAAGCGTCCGGGATAAACAGGTCAGCCGCCCGACCAAGTCGCGCTCCGGGCAAAAGCGGTTGATCGCGGTATTCGAGCAGCGTAAACAACTCGCCAAAAGCCCGCTCTTGATTGGCCCGATTAAACTCGTCGATAATGAGGTAATGCGGTCGTCCGGTGCGACGCAAACTTTCCTCGCAGACCAGGGCCGCCCGCGCTACCACTCCCGGCTCAAAATAATAAAAAAGGCTCTGGCTGCCAGTTGCATCGCCACTTTCTCCGCTCAGACCGGGCCGAATACCGCCAATCGTATCGTATTGGCTCCACTCGGCTGTGGCAGTTGTCAGGCTGTAATTGGTGGCCTCGTTTTCCGAAGCCCAGCCAGGATCGGTTGCGCCCATCTGCCCGGCAATCAGGCGGGCCAGACGAGTCTTGCCGCTACCGGGTGGGCCATAGAGCAGCAAATTGCGTCCGGCTTCGAGGTGCGTAACCACTTCGGTAATTTTTTCCGGGGTAATTACCAACCGCTCTTTGATATAAGCGATCAAGCCTTCTAATCGGTCGCCAGTCAGAGCGGTCGGTTTGAGCCGAGCCAGACGGCGGACTTCCTGATTGACGGCCTCGTTGCGGACAGCCGGTTGAGCGGGTAAAGCTTCGGTCTCTGCCGATGTTGCGTCGCTCTCAAAGCGGTAGACTGCCGGAGTTTCGGCGACGGCTCGTAATTCGGGTTCGGCTGCTTCGAGGTCATATTCATAAGTGGTATCGGGTGTCGGTTTGTCGCCAATTTCATCCTCGAAAGGGGCCACCAACCGGCAGGCAAACGGATAGAGCAGCCGCCATTCCGAAACCAGCCCTTCTACCAGGGCCGCTCCCCGCTCGGTCGGTACCGCCCGCATCAACCAAAATTCATCCGCCAACTCAGCCAGGGTCAAAGTGGTTGTCATTTGCTGCTGAAAAGCAGCCGTATAAAAGTGGTACTCCGGGCGGGCATTCAGAAAGCCGCCCAGTTCGGTCAGGGTTGCCTCGCCCGCCTGGGTTGCCAAAGCTGCCGGACTAAAACCGTCGAAACCAACTCCTGCCAGCCAACCCCCGCTCTGGGCAGGCCGTAATTCGAGCCGGAACGTCCGCTCCGGCCCGATTAATGTCAGCCGCCCATCCTCAGAAGTGGTTGCAGTCAGGGTTTCGCCTAGCGTTTCGCGCAAGACTGGCTCTAGCATGGCGCGAAGTTCTGTATTCCGACTGCGTTCGCGCCGGGCCGAACGTCCTACACGGGGTGCAAGCAGGCGGGTCGCGGTCAGATCGCGCCGGGCCAGCCAGTTTAACAAGCTTTCCAGTTCCCAGTTATTATGAATGTCCAACTCGCTTGCCAACCGGGTGAAAGCCAGATAGAAGCCGCTGTATTTACCGGCCGCTCGTTCGCCGGGGCGCTCGGTCAACCGATCTAGCCGGATCAATTGTTCGCGGGAGACCCGTTCGTAAACCGGCCATTCGGGTTGTTGGACAGCCCAAAAGTAGCTTACTACGTAAGCGGACAGCCCGGCGCGACTGGCTTCGCCCGGTGCGTTCGGCCCATATATTTCGGTCAGAAAGGCTGAAAAAGCTTCTAATTGTTGTCCGGCCCCGTCCAGAGTAGCCGGGGCCGCCAGAACAGCTTGCCAGGCGACCCCGGTCTGATTGAGCCGCCCGGTCTGCTCGGCCTGTTTGTAGACACTCTCGACGAAAAGTCGTCCGGCACTATTAAAACGCCAGTAACGGTTGGCAGTTCGCCCCCGCGCCGCACTGACTTCACGTCTGCTGCTTCCGGCCAGTTGTCGGGTAAATTCAACCAGCCCACTCCGGCCCAGCCGGAAGTTTTCGAGCAAGGGCCGTAATTCGCCCAGGGCGCGGCCTCGGTCGGCCAATTCGTTATAGTAAAATTGGGGAGCCGTCGCCCGCTCTACCCGATAGCGGGACAGCGCTGCCGCATCCATTTCGACAAGCTTTCTTTTGAGCATGGTTTTAGTTTCTCCAACCAACAGCAACTCCCAAAGTATGATCTTAAGTCCATAATATGTCAAGTTGGAATACGAAAAAAACACAGCGCAAAACTCTTGACTTTGGCTTTGGTATCTGGTAATATACCCGCGTAAGGATGTTCTGAACTATACTCAACAGAATATCCTCTCTAAGAAAAAGGAGGTGATGCCCATGATTAATGATAACCGTAAGGGCGTCGCCGGAGGTCTAGTTTACTAGATCACTGCGCGATGTCCTTTCCGCAAAAACCGCCCCAGGCAACTGGTAGCGGTTTTTTGCTTTTATAGCCTCTCGGAATTTAACAGGGATGGACAGGGTGAACACGGATTAACAATGCAAAAGTCAGAAGTCAGAATATAAAATGCAGAAGAGAATTAAGAGCCATGCATGTATTGTAATCGTAAATCGCGGCCTCGCCCCCGCTGGGGGTAAATCGTAAATCGTAAGTAACTATTCAACTTTGTCATTCTGAGCCGCAGCCCTCAGAGGTGGTGAGGCTATGAAGAATATCGGCCCGGCGGACTAGATAGTTACTAAATTTAGGTAGTTACTAAATTTTAGCTTTCCTCTGCGTCCTCTGCGTCTCTGCGGTGAGTAGTTCCAAATCTTTCCCTTTTCCCTCGTACTATGCAATCGCACGATTTTTTTTGTATAATGAAGAATAAATAGTCGATAGCTCGCCAGGCGCTGGGGTTGTCGGCTTAGATGGCCTTGAAAACGAGAGGGTTTTGTGACATAATGTCATGGCGACAAAAAGTCGTCTGGCTTATTGAGGAGGCAACGGGCGAAGCTTATGGGAACTATCTCACGAGAGCAGGCTCAACTGCCGTTGGTGCTGGCGCTCGATGTCGGCAGCAGTTCATTACGAGCCAGCCTGTACGATGGGCAGGCCCACGCCATCGCAGGGCTGGAAATTAAATCGACCTACCAGCTTGATACTACCCCCGACGGTGGGGTCGAGAAAGACCCCGATGAGTTGTTGCATATTGTCTGCCAGGCCATCGACGCTTTGCTCGAACAGGCCGGGCCGCTGGCTGGGCAAATTGCAGGCGTAGCTATCGACACCTTCTGGCATAGCCTGATGGGTCTCGATGCCGAAGGCCGACCGACTACCCCGCTTTTGACCTGGGCCGATACCCGCAGTGCTGCTACCGCTCGGCAGTTGGCCCGCGAAGTGGACGAACGCGCCACCCACGCCCGGACTGGCTGCAAACTTCATCCGACCTATTTTCCCGCCAAATTGCGCTGGCTAAGTAATACTCAGCCGGTCGTCTTTCGTCGCGCTCGCCAATGGCTATCCTTTGGCGAATATTTCTTTTTGAAGCTTTTCGGGCGGACGGTCTGTAGTCTGTCAATGGCAAGCGGAACCGGCCTTTTAGATCAGAACCGGCGCACCTGGGATGCTGAGATGCTAGAACTGGCCCGGATCAAAGTCGAACAACTGGCTCCCCTCGGCGATCTGAATACCCCTTTAACGGGCTTGAACGCTGAATTTGCCCAACGCTGGCCTGTCTTGGCCTCGGTTCCCTGGTTTCCACCAGTCGGGGACGGTGCTGCCGGGAACCTCGGTAGCGGTTGCTTTTCGCCCGACCGGATCGCCGTAATGATCGGGACGAGTGGGGCAATGCGGGTCGTCTGTCCCGGCCAGAGCGTGAACATTCCCTGGGGGTTGTGGTGCTATCACGCCGACCATAACCGTTTTGTGATCGGGGGGGCCTTGAGCGAGGGCGGCAACTTCTTCGCCTGGATGCGTCAGAACTTTCAGTTACCCTCGATTGAAGATAGTGAAAAAGAACTCAGTATGCTGGAGCCAGACGGACACGGCCTGACCGTTTTGCCTTTCTTGACCGGCGAACGCAGCCCTGGTTGGAATGCCAGCGCCCGCGCTGCTATCGTCGGTCTCAGTCTGGATACCGAACCGCTCGAAATCTTGCGGGCTGGGCTGGAAAGTATTGCCTACCGCTTTGGCCTCTTGCACGAAATTATGGCTGCCAGTTTGCCACCGGCCCGTCAGATTGTCGCCAGTGGCGGCGCTCTCTTGAATTCGCCGACCTGGATGCAAATTTTAGCCGATGTCTTGAACCGCCCGGTCACGGCTTCCGATGAAGGCGAGACGACCAGTCGGGGCGCAGCATTACTGGCTTTGGAACAACTTGGCGTATTTGGCCCTGGGCATGGCGTAAAAAATGCAGATACAACCAGTGAAAAGAACCCGGTAGTAGCCGATACTTCGGTCGAAACCGGCAGCCTGGATCATGCTCAATTCAGTTTTGGTCGGACTTTCCAACCCAACCCGGCCCGCCACCAACGCTATACCGAGGCGATGGAGCGTCAAAAAGAGCTCTATAACGTTTTGGTCAAGGATAACTCGGTCTAGCATCGAAGATTGGTTAGAACTCAGGCTATCAGAGCTAGATGATTAGGGAAGGAGCATTGAGAAATGCAGGAAACTCAACCCTCAGCCAGGGTTAAAGCAACCGACCTCACGACCCTGAGCGCGGGAGAACTCGCCCGGTTGATTGCGGTAGGGGAGTTTTCGGCTTTTGAAGTGGTCGAAGCGCATATCCGCCGGATCGAAGCGGTCAATCCTCGGCTCAATGCAGTGGTTGTGCCATTATTCAAGCAGGCGCGGGAGGACGCAAAAAAGGCCGATGCTGCCCGCGAAAGGGGTGACAAACTTGGCCCTTTGCACGGCGTACCCATCACGATCAAAGAATGTTTTGATATAGTCGGAACAGCCAGTACCGCCGGAATTAGCAACCGGGCTGCCCATCGCGCTACCGAGGACGACCCCCTGGTAGCCCGCTTGCGAGAGGCCGGGGCGATTATTTTGGGCAAGACCAATGTACCGCAACTGCTCTTGTATAACGAGACCGATAACCCGGTCTACGGTCGTACTAACAACCCCTGGAATTTAGAGCGGGCCAGCGGGGGCAGCAGCGGCGGAGAAGGGGCAATTATCGCGGCAGGTGGATCACCGCTTGGTTTGGGTAACGACATCGGCGGTAGCTTGCGAACTCCGGCCCAGGCTTGCGGTATCAGCAGTCTCAAGCCAACTGCCGGACGGCTTACGATTAATGGGAGCATCGGCGATCTGATCTTTGCCGGGCAGGAAGGGATTCTTTCGCAAGCCGGGCCAATGGCGCGGAGTGTGGCTGACCTGACTTTGGCAATGCAAGTGCTGGCTGCGCCCGGTCTGGAAGCTTACAACCCGGCTATCCCGCCCGTTCCGCTTGGCGACCCGTCCCAGGTCAGATTGGACGGCTTGCGAGTAGCAATGTACATCGACGATGGCTTTTTTCCGGCGGCTCCGGCCCTGCGTCGGATCGTAAAAGAGGCGGCGACCGCTTTGCGCCAGCGCGGGGTACAAGTTGAAGAATTTCAGCCATCGGGCGTAAAAGAGGCTATGCGATTGGTCTTTGGGATTATCGGGGCGGATGGTGGAACGAGCATTAAACAAGTGTTGGGCAATAGCAAACGCGACCGCCGGATTAGCGGCCTGTTGCAAATTGCCAGCCTGCCGAGCCGCCTCCGCCCGACCCTGGTCAAAGCTGCCGAACGTTCGGGGCAGCCTCGTCTGGCTTTTACGATAGGCAGTATCCGTAACCACTCTGCCAATAGCTACTTCAAATTGATCGAAGATCGTAACCAGTATCGCCTTCGTTTTATGGCTGCTCTTGACAAAGGGCGTTATGATGCGATCATCTGCCCGCCCCACGCCTTACCCGCTTTGACGCACGGCAGTAGCTACTATCTTTCGAGCGCCGCCAGCTATGCCATGCTTTTTAATCTGTTGGGATTGCCCGCCGGGGTGGTAGCTGCCGGGCGGGTGCGGGCTGACGAAGAAAGCGACCGGGCGCGTACCAGAGACGTGATCGACCGGACGGCGCGTAACGTCGAGAAAAACAGCGTCGGGCTACCAGTCGGAGTTCAGGTTGCCGCCCGTCTCTGGCGCGAAGATGTGGCCCTAGCGGTTATGGCGGCGCTGGAAGAACATTTCAAGGCCCAGCCGGATTATCCGGCCCGCCCCGCCCTTTAGCATTAACAGGACTGATAAGGAAGCGTGAAGTTATGAGCATGACCATAAACCCGCCAGTAGAGCTTGATCTCGACCGCACCTATACCCTGGAAGAATTTCTTGAGTTGGACTTGCCGGAAGATGAAGACTATGAATTAATCGAGGGTAAACTGGTACCAAAAGAGATTACTGGCAAGAGTGCCGAACATGGCGAGATTATCGGTCGCTTGATGCAGCACCTCAACAACTACCTGGATAGTAATCCACTTGGACGGGTCTACGATCAAGCACCTTGCACGCTTGGTTGGGTTGGGGCGAGAGGTAATTGGGTAGAGCCAGATGTTAGTTTTGTAGCAGCCGGTCGAACCCCGCCCAAGTTCGAGGGGCCGATTCAGGTTGCGCCCGATTTGGTAATAGAGGTTATCTCGCCCAGCGATACTCCTAAGAAAACCCAGGAGAAGATTGAGGTATATCAGGCTGCCGGAGTGCGGTTGCTTTGGTTGGTTTATATGCCCTTTAGGTATGTAATAATCTATCGTCTTAACGAGCCACGCCGAGGTTTCTTAGATTTGATGGATGAGTTGGGCGGGGGCGAAGTACTACCTGATTTCAAGTTGGCTGTAAAGGAGCTTTTCAAATAAAAACTAGCCAGACCTGCTACCGATTTATATCTACAGAAAATTGCAGAATTATTGACCCGTTGTAGGGGGGACCCTTGTGGTCGCCCTCGGAGACCCGGCAGGGTGTTCACGGGCGACCACAAGGGTCCCCCCTACCAACCCCATATCGCTGCAATTTGCTGTAGGCTTTGAGTAGAGTCGTAATATGTTTGTTAATCTGGTTAAGACTGGCTTAATATGGGAGAACTAAAATCGAAAGAGAGATTACGGATGTAATCCTTAACTAAATAGGATCACGACTTTTGCTCCTGAACCTGAGAAAGGCCCGGTTTGACCGAATTTTGAACTTGCAAAGTTGTTTCGAGCGAAAGTCCTAAGAATGATATAGAAAAACAGAAGTTAGAAACGAATATAATTATAAGGAGGCTTGGATTTTGACGACTGCAACCCAAGAAAAGCTGACCAGCGATCAGCTAGATCAGCTTTGTATTAATACAATTCGGTTTTTGGCGGTGGACGGGGTGGAAAAAGCCAAAAGCGGGCATCCCGGCGCACCGATGGGAATGGCAGCGATGGCTTATACGCTATGGACCCGCCACCTGCACTTTAACCCTAAAAACCCGGACTGGTTCAACCGAGATCGGTTTATCCTGTCCAACGGTCATGCCTCGATGCTGATCTACAGCTTGCTTTACCTGACCGGCTATGATCTGCCGATGGAGCAGCTTCAGCAATTTCGGCAGTGGGGTAGCCAGACGGCGGGCCACCCTGAGCGTGGTTTGGTTCCCGGCGTGGAAGTGACCACCGGCCCACTCGGTCAGGGCTTTGCCAATGGTGTCGGCATGGGTATCGCCGAGCAGTTCCTGGCCTCAACCTACAACCGGCCTGGTCACGATCTGATTGACCACTACACCTATGTGTTTTGTGGCGACGGTTGTATGGAAGAAGGTATCAGCCACGAAGCCGCTTCGCTAGGTGGACATTTGCAACTCGGTAAGCTAATCTATTTTTATGACGATAACGAAATTTCGATTGATGGCAACACCCGGATCGCCTTTACCGAGAACGTCAACAAACGCTTTGAAGCTTACGACTGGCACGTCCAGGACATTGCCGATGGCAACGATATTGCCGCTATCGACCACGCGATTACGGTCGCCAAGTCGGTCAAAGATAAACCGTCGCTGATCGTTTGTCACACCACGATTGGTTATGGCAGTCCGCACGGCGGCGGAACCGGCAAAGTTCACGGCAACCCGATCAGCAAAGTCGGCCCGGACGAAGTAAAACTGACCAAAGAAAATCTGGGCTGGCCGACCGATAAAACTTTTTACGTGCCGGATGAAGCCCTGGCGGTCTTCCGGGCGGCGGGCGAACGTGGAGGCGAGTTGGAAGCGACCTGGAACCAGCAATTCGAGGCTTACAAAAAGGCCGAGGCGGAATTGGGCCAGCAACTACAATTCGCCATCAATCGGCAACTGGCCCCTGGGTGGGACGCTCAAGTACCGATCTTCAAGCCGAGCGACGGCCCTGCCGCAACCCGCGAGACCAATAAGAAAATTCTTAGCATCCTGGGTAAAGCGATCCCAACCTTGATCGGTGGTAGCGCCGACCTGAACGAGTCTACTTTTACCAACTTCGCGGGCTTCCCAGACTTTGAACCCGACGAAGAAAAAGACGGCACCTATGCCGGACGCACGATCAACTATGGGGTGCGCGAACACGGTATGGCCGGTGCAGTCAATGGGATGGCCGCACACGGAGGGGTCTGGCCTTTTGGCTCGACTTTCTTTGTCTTTAGCGACTACATGCGGCCCTCGGTACGCCTGAGCGCCATCATGGGCATACCTTCGCTGTGGGTCTGGACGCACGATAGCGTTGGGGTAGGCGAGGACGGCCCGACCCACGAACCAGTCGAGCATTTAATGTCGTTAAGGGCGATCCCCGGCCTGACGATGTTCCGGCCTGCCGACCTTAACGAAGGGGTGGAAGCCTGGCGCTGGTCTTTGCAAAATAATGCTCCGGTCGGCCTGGTGTTGAGCCGCCAGAAAGTACCCGTTTTCGATCAGGAAAAATACGCCCCGGCCAGCAATCTGGTCAAAGGCGCTTATATCAAGTCGGAGGCTACAGGCGGCAAACCACAGCTAATCTTGATCGGGACTGGCACCGAGGTCTCGCTGGCTATCGACGCGCAACCCAAACTGGAAGAAGCCGGTATCCCCACCCGTGTCGTTAGCATGCCAAGCTTCGAGCTATTCGAGCAGCAGTCGGAAGAGTATCAGCAGGAAGTTTTGCCGGATGGGGTAACAGCCCGCTTATCGCTAGAACTTGGAATTGGAACTGGCTGGGAACGCTGGGTTGGGGCATTGGGGGCGAGCCTTTCGATAGACCATTTTGGCGCGTCGGCCCCTTATGAGACTATTTTGAAGGAGTTCGGTTTTACGGTCGAAAACGTTGTCGCTATCGGGCAGCAATTGGTCAAAGACCCGAAGGCGACCAAGAAGATGTTGCGCGAGAACCAGCGCAAGTTTATTCACGGCGGTCATATTTCGAGCGCCCCGGCGGCCGGTGACGAAGGACATAGCTAAAGAGTGAGGGATGAAGGATGAGGGATGAATAAAACAGGATGCACTTTTCATCCTTTAGCCTTTATCCTTCAGCCTTATCTTTGAAAATATAAGGAGTATTAAGATGAGTGATGAGAAACAACAGGCGGAACAAGTCTTAAAGGCCGATAAAGGGCCGTTGTATCAGTTGTTGGATTACGGTCAGAGCGTTTGGTACGACAATATTGCGCGAGGCTTGATAAAAGATGGCGCGATCAAAAAACTGATCGACGAGAGTGGGGTGCGGGGTGTTACCAGCAACCCAACCATTTTTGAGAAGGCGGTTAGTGCCGGAACCGATTACGACGACCAAATCAGGGAATTGGTTGGACAGAACAAGCAGGCCGATGAGATTTTTACGGCCCTGGCTATCGAAGACATCCGCAACACGGCAGATTTGTTCCGCCCGGTTTATGATGCCAGCAACGGACAGGACGGCTATGTCTCGATTGAGGTCTCGCCGACGCTGGCCCACGATACCGAGGGAACCCTCAAGGATGCCCACTTTTTCTACAACGCGATCAATCGGCCCAATATCATGATAAAGGTTCCGGCCACTCCCGAAGGTATCCCGGCTATCACGGCCCTGATTGGTGAAGGCATCAACGTCAATGTTACGCTTATCTTCGCCCTGGATGCCTACGAAGCTGTCGCGAACGCCTATATCGCCGGGCTGGAAAAGCTGGCTGCCAGTGGCAAAAAACCTTTGAACCAGGTCTCTAGCGTCGCCAGTTTCTTTGTCAGCCGGGTCGATAGTCTGGTCGATAAAATGCTGGACGCGGAAATTGCTTCCAGTTCGGACGTTATGGAAAAAGCAGAACTGGAAAACCTCAAGGGCAAGGCGGCTATTGCCAATAGCAAACTGGCCTACGAGAAATCTCAGGCAATCTACGCAACCGAACGTTATGCCAAACTCAAGGCCCAGGGAGCGCACGTTCAGCGCCTGCTGTGGGCGAGTACTAGCACCAAGAACCCCAAATACCGCGATGTTCTCTATGTTGAGGAGCTTATCGGCCCTGATACTGTCGATACAATGCCACCTGCAACAGTTGTCGCTTTTGGCGATCACGGCGTAGTGACCCGCACAATAGATAAGGATGTTGATAAGGCGCATCAGGCCATCGCCGATTTGGAAGCGGCGGGGATCAGCATGGCTAAAGTGACGGCCCAACTGCTGGATGAAGGGGTCAAGAGCTTTGCCGATAGTTTCGAGAAGTTGCTGGAAGGAGTCGAGAGTAAGCGCCAGAAACTTCAAAAGGAGTTGGAGGTTGCTCGATGAGTAGCGAGGTGATGGCCCGCCTGGGCGGTCTGCGTGAAGCGGTAGACGATACCCTTCAAGTGCTGGACGACCAGGATTTTGCGGCCCGCACCTGGAAGAAAGACCCTTCGCTCTGGAAGAATGATACCGCCAGCCAAAAAAAGATCGTCGAACGGTTGGGCTGGTTAGACCTGCCAAAAACGATGTTAGCCAACGCTGCCGATCTGGTGGCGCTGGCTAATGAACTCCGCGCTGAAGGCTACCGGCATGTTGTTTTGCTTGGTACCGGCGGAAGCAGTTTGGGGTCAAAAATCTTGAGGCGGGTGTTTGGGAAGGTCGAAGACTATCCCGAACTCTTGACGGTTGATACAACCGACCCTGGCTTTATTCTCCAGACCGAGCGGACGGTGCATCTGGCTAAAACCATTTTCATCGTCAACAGCAAGAGCGGTGTTACGACCGAGCCGAACGTTTTGATGCGCTACTATTACGACAAGGTCAAATCGCTTAAGGGCAACCAGGCCCGGGAAAATTTTATTGCCATCACCGACCCAGGCACTACTCTCGAAAAATTTGCCCGCGAAAACAACTTCCGGGAGGTTTTCTTAAACCCACCCGATGTTGGAGGGCGTTATTCGGTTCTATCCTATTTTGGGCTAGTTCCGGCCGCTTTGGCAGGTTACGACATTCGCGAAATGCTAATGCGGGCGGCGGGTCTAGCCGAAGAATGCCACAAACCAGGTTCGGATAACCCCGGCCTACATCTGGGCGCGATTCTAGGCACTGCCGCTCTCAAAGGCTGTGATAAAGCGACCCTGATCGTGCCGGAAGTAATCGAGAGCTTTGGGATGTGGGCCGAACAACTTATCTCGGCCAGCACTGGCAAAGAAGGGCGCGGTATTATCCCTATCATTGGGGAGAAATTAGGCGAACCGGGAGTTTACGGTTCCGACCGGCTTTTTGTCATTCTGACGGTTGAAGGCCACAAAAACGGGCTTATTGAAGAACGCTGTCGTCAGTTGGAAGAAGCTAAACAACCGGTGGTGCGATTGAGCTTGAAAGACCCTTACGACATTACCGCCGAGTTCTTTCGGTGGGAGTATGCGGTCGCCGTCGCCGGGGCCGTTTTGAACCTCAATCCTTTTGATGAACCGCAGGTAGCCGAAAGCAAAGAAAATACTCAAAGGGTACTTGAGGGGTTCGTCAAGAACGGTGTCCTGCCTCAACTCGATTTAGTTTCGCAGCCGGATAGTTTTGGTGTTACCAGGGTAGGCGAGGCCAGTTCGGTTGAGGAAGCTTTGAGCAACTTTGTCAAACAGATCAAGCCGGATGATTATCTGGCTTTTCTAGCTTATGTCACACCCGATGCGGCAAACGAGGCGGTTTTGCAAGAAACTCGTGTAATGGCCCGTGACAAACTCAAGGTGGCGACCAGCGTCAGTTATGGGCCGCGCTTTCTGCACGCGATTGGGCAATTACACAAAGGCGGCCCCAACAGCCTGATTGCGATTCAGCTGATCGGGGCCGACCCGGAAGATGTTACAATACCGGGCGCACCCTACACCTTTAGCGTTTTGAAGCAGGCTCAAGCATTAGGCGACTTTGAGGCGCTCCAAAAACACGGTCGGCGGGTAATCTCGGTGCAGCTTAACGTTGGGGGCGAAGCGGGCTTAAAACAATTCAAAGAGGCCCTAAAAGTAGCTTTGAGTCTCTTGTGAGGATGTTGTAAGATAGAACAAGAAATGAAGCTAATTGTTCAACTGGATTAACCTCTGTCGGCCCTTCCGCCCAGGACTGAGGTTGCCAGTTGGTAAGAACCGCTCCCAGTAGGGGCGACCTGTCAACTGGTTGTAAAGATCGCCCCTACCGATTCATCTGGTGGGAGAGGCTCTAAGAAGAAATTTAGATAAAGCGAAAGGAAATAACTAGCGATGGAACTAGGCTTTGTAGGACTCGGAAGAATGGGCTTCAACATGGTACATCGGTTGTTGCTGGGCGGACATACGGTGGTCGCCTACAATCGTACCCAGGAGAAGGTTGAGGAAATCGTCAAGTTGGGTGCGAAGGGGGCTACCTCGCTGCAAGATGTCGTGAACCAGTTGACCGAAAGCCCCAAGGCGATCTGGTTGATGGTTCCGAGTGGCAAAGTGACCGAGGAACACATTTTGGAAGTGGCCGGAATGCTCAAACCGGGTGACATCATTATTGACGGTGGCAACTCCAACTATAAGGATACTATCAGCCGCTACGAGATGGTCAAGAAGATGGGTATTCATTTGCTGGATGCCGGGACTTCGGGTGGTATTTGGGGGTTGAAAGTCGGCTATGCCGAGATGGTTGGTGGTGATGACGAAGCAGTCAAGCGCGTCGAACCGGCCTTCAAAACGCTGGCTCCCGAAAACGGCTACTTGCACTGCGGCCCTAGTGGTAGCGGTCACTTCGTCAAGATGGTTCACAACGGCATCGAGTACGGTATGATGCAGGCTTATGGTGAAGGCTTTGAAATTTTGGAAAAGAGCCGCTACGACCTCGACCTGTATAACATTGCTAAGATGTGGCAAAATGGTAGCGTAGTGCGAAGTTGGCTGCTTGATTTGGCAGTTCTGGCCTTCCAGCAAGAAGGTAACGCCCTGACCAATATCAAGGGCTTTGTCGAGGATAGTGGCGAAGGTCGTTGGACGGTACAGGAGGCTATCGACCAGTCTGTTCCGGCCCCGATCATCACCCTCTCGCTCTTGATGCGCTTTGCCAGTCGCCAGGATGAAAGCTTTAGCGCCAAAGTCGCGGCTGCCTTGCGTAATCAGTTTGGTGGTCACGCCGTCAGATCCGAAGAAGGTATGACAGGCCAGCGCAATATTCCGCTAGAGTAGCGTCCTGAGTGCTGAACAGAAGAGATTAAGCTTGTAGGTATCAGGTATTAGGTTTCAGCTGGGCTGGCTTTTACCTGATGTCTGGACTATCTCAGATTTAGCTTTTAGAGCCTGTCTGAAAAGTGCATTGGCGGAGCAATGTCTCACAAAGAGCGGGGAAATTCTGTTGGATATGGCTCCGCTCATAGACCGCATCCATTGACAAAGCACTGCGGTTTTCAGGCCTGGAAAACCTCAAACTGAGGCGGTTAATAGTTTATATTTAAAATAAAAGGAAGTGTAGTCTGATGACAATGACTGCTCCTGCCCCGACGCTACCGCTGGTCGAGAATCCCTTGCACCAGGGCATTCGGCTAGAGCGCACGCCGGGTCCATGTGTAATGATTATTTTTGGTGCGACCGGCGACCTGACCCATCGTAAGTTGATCCCGGCCCTTTACAACCTGGCGCTGGAGCGGCGGTTGCCCCCCAATTTCCAGGTGGTCGGTTTTGCCCGGCGGCCCTATACCGACGAGACTTTCCAGGCCGAAGCCGAGAAATCTATCAATAGCTTTTCGCGCCGCAAGCCGGTGCAACCGGCCGTCTGGGAGTCTTTTGGCAAAAATATTCATTATGTCCAGAGCGATTTTACCAATCTGGACGGCTACAAAAAACTAGGCGAGCTATTAGACAAATTAGATCAGGAGCAGGGTACTCAGGGCAATCGGTTGTTCTATCTCTCGACCAACCCGGACGACTACCCAACGATTGTCAACAACCTGAAAGAGTCGGGGCTGGCCCGACCCCAAAACCCCGGTGCGGCAGCCTGGACTCGCACGATCATCGAAAAGCCTTTTGGTCACGATCTATCGTCGGCTCTTGAACTGAATGGGATTATTGCGAACGTTTTCCGCGAGAACCAGGTCTATCGTATCGATCACTACCTGGGTAAAGAAACCGTTCAGAACATTTTGGTTTTTCGGTTTGCCAATAGTATTTTTGAGCCGCTCTGGAACCGCCAATATGTCGATCATATTCAGATGATCGTATCCGAAGAATTGGGGGTAGAAGGGCGTGGCCCCTACTACGATACGTCGGGGACAATCCGGGATATGGTTCAAAACCATATGATGCAGCTTTTGAGTCTGGTTTGTATGGAACCGCCCAGCACTTTCGATGCCAATGCGGTGCGCGATGAAAAGACCAAAGTGCTACGGGCCATTTCGCCCCTTACCCCGGACGAAGTAGTCCAACGGACGGTGCGCGGTCAGTATGGGCCGGGCATGATTATGGGCCAGCAGGTGCCGGGCTATCGGCAGGAAGACCGGGTTCCACCCAACTCGATCACCGATACCTACGTGGCGATCAAGCTGTTTGTGGATAATTGGCGCTGGGCAGGCGTGCCGATTTATTTGCGCACCGGCAAACGGCTCCCCAAACGTACCACCGAAGTAGCCTTGCATTTCAAACCGGCTCCCCATACCCTCTTTAATGTACCGGGTGAGCCACTGCTCGAACCAAACGTGCTGGTACTCCAGATTCA
The DNA here is from genome assembly GCA_038210655.1 of Chloroflexia bacterium. Taxonomy (GTDB): domain Bacteria; phylum Chloroflexota; class Chloroflexia; order Chloroheliales; family Chloroheliaceae; genus 54-19. Next base: position 47,616 of record JBBQWM010000006.1, on the reverse strand, counting down.
ACCCAACGAGGGTATTTCGCTAAAATTCGAGGCGAAAGTCCCCGGCGCGACCATGAATATTCGGCCTGTGACGATGGATTTCCGCTTTGGGCAAAGCTTTGGGGTCTCGGCTGCCGATGCTTATGAGCGGCTGATCCTGGATGCCATGCTGGGTGATTCGACCCTGTTTGCTCGCCGCGATGAGGTGGAGCAAGCCTGGGCCATCGTTACCTCGCTTCTGGATGGTTGGAAACTCCACATGCCGCCCAAGTTCCCGAACTATGAAGCTGGTTCGTGGGGGCCTGCCGAGAGTGATGAACTAATCGAGCGGGATGGTCGTCGCTGGAGGCGTTTGTAGGAATTAGATATTAGACATTAGAAATCAGAGAAGTTTAATCCGATCTGATTTCTAACTTCTAATATCTGATTTCTATTCTAAATGGAGGAACCACTTTGAGTGAGATAGTAGCCGAAAAATCGAATAATAATATCGAGAAGGAGCCGCTCTCGGTAACTTCCAAACCGAGCGATAGCGGTGTCCCGGATGAGTATGAACTGGTGATCGAACGCGGCGAAGCTCGGTCGATCAGTTTGGAATATATCGAAAAGGGTTTGACTGCGCTCTGGCAATCTGCCGCCAAGCCTCGACCGGGCGAAACCGAGCAGGCGGTGTCACGGGCTTGTGTCTTTAACCTGGTGATCTGTGTGGATGGTGACGAGGGCTTAGCCCAGGTGACTGAAACGATAGCCCAGATTACTTACAGTTATCCCTCTCGCGCTATCGTGCTGGTTCTCAAGCCGGAAGAACCCCAAAGCACTATCAGCGCCTATATCTCAGCCCATTGCCAGTTACCTTCCGGCGGAAAAAAGGTCTGCTGTGAGCAAATTACAGTCGTAGGAACCGGAACCGCTACTGAGGGAATGTGGAGTATTGTGCTGCCTTTGTTGGTGTCGGATTTGCCGGTGATTTTGTGGTGGCCGGGCGACCCAATTTTGCACGGTGAGTTGTTCGAGCATTTGCTCAAAACCGTTGATCGGGTTTTGGTCGATTCGCGTTCTTTTGCCAACCCTCCGGCGACTTTCGCACGGTTGGCCGAATTATCCAGCCAGCGTTATGCCGGGGTACTCTTTAACGATTTGTGCTGGACGCGCTTAACCCCCTGGCGCAATTTGTTGTCGCAGTTCTTCGACCAGCCTAACTATCTGGCCTACTTATCCCAGGTTGATCGTCTTGAACTTCATTACGAAGCGCCGCACGACAACACGAACCCCAATTTTTCCGAGGCACTCTTGTTGGTTGGTTGGCTGGCAACCCAACTTGGCTGGCAACCGGCTTTTAATCTCCAGCGCAAAGGCTTGAACGGCACGCTTATTCTCAACCAGCGTGGTACGCCTCTGACCGTTGTGCTGCACGGTCACAACGACCGGGTGGACGAGTTGGGCGGGCTTACTCAGGTGCAGATGATTGCCAGTAAACCCGGCACGGAACCCGGCGAAACTCGCATGGCTAGTTTTACGATTGCCCTTAGCGACGATTATGAACACGCTATGACTTTTATCGAGGAGGACGATAGTCCGCTTATTACGCGCAACCTGCTTTTTCCGCGCCGGGATAAGACCGAGTTGATGCTAGAAGATTTGGGGATAGTACGCCGCGACCGGGTGTACGAAGCGTCGTTGGAATTGGCCGGTCACTTTAGCTCGAAATAACTTGATTATCTCAGTATCTATAAAAGGGTGGTTCCTGAGCTTGTGAAAACAAGGTCAGGAACCTTGAGCATGGAGCTAAAATGCAAAATCACAATCAGCTTGAAATAGTTCGACTACCCGATCTGGATGTCCTGGCCCACGAAGCGGCCCGGCACTTTCTCACTCTCGCTAAGACTGCTATCGAAAGTAGCGGACGCTTTACGGTAGCACTCTCCGGCGGTAATACTCCCCGTGCTTTGCATAACGTATTGGCGACCGAACCGTATGCTGGTCAAATTGTCTGGGATAAAGTCTTTATCTTTTTTGGCGACGAACGCTGTGTGCCGCCCGATCATGCCGACAGCAATTATAAAATGGCCCAGGATACGCTCTTGAGCAAAGTGCCTATCCCAGCCCAGAATGTTTTCCGTATGCACGGCGAAGACGACCCGGCAGCGGCGGCGGAAGCTTATGCCGCCGATCTACAAGCCTTCTTCGGGTTGGCCCAGGCCGGTGGCCCTTCGCCGGAAAATTTCCCGCGCCTTGACCTGATCTTTTTGGGGATGGGGCCGGACGGTCATACCGCTTCGCTCTTTCCCGGAACCGCCGCTTTGCAAGAACGTAGCAAACCCGTTACAGCCAACTATGTTCCCAAACTGGACACGCACCGCCTGACCCTGACCGCCCCGGCCCTCAATCGGGCCACTCACATCATTTTCCTGATAGCAGGCCAGGATAAAGCCGCGCCGCTTCATCAGGTTTTGGAAGGCGAATATCAGCCCCAGGTCTATCCCAGCCAGCTTATTCGACCTAGCCAGGGCCAACTAACTTTTCTGGTCGATCAGCAGGCCGCCGCCGATTTGAAAAATATTTAGCAATTTTTACAATCACTACTCAGCCTTACTGTCGCCCCGGCTCACACCTTCTTTGTTGGTCGGCAACAGTGGCTGGTATATAGTAAATGTTCTACCTGGAACAAATTTCAGGGTAAAAATCTATGAGGCTCAAATATGACACCAGAATACACACAGGTAGAAGTGAAGAGGCTTATTATTGATTTATTTCCTGACAAGGTTGAATTTGCCCAAAAAATTGTAGGCTCATACGACGGATTATCTAGCGAGCTAAACAGGGCCTATATTCAGTCTGTTTGTCTTGAACTAAGTGAAGGTGATATGACTAGACTACAGAAGTACATTGAATTTGCCAACATGGACTGCCGTGACGTTTTAGTTGAATATGAGAAATTTCATAGTGATTGAAGTGTTTTTGAGCTCAACTGCTGTACTTATATTTGTAGTAATTTAACCTACTCTAAAATAGAGTCGCCCTAGACTAAGTTCACACTGGATACAAGCTCGACCTTACGGCAACCTCTTTTTATTGGCGTAAAAATGAACGAATTTGATAATACAGATTATAAAGAAGATAGTCAGAAAGCCGAACAATTAGTAGAAGCTATTAAGAATGCTAAAAATTACAATGAGGTATTAAAGGCACATAAGCTTTTAGAAAAAATTTTCAAACAGCTAAATACTGAGACGTTAATAAACTTTCTTTACCATCCTAATTCTACTATACGTACTTTCAGTGCTATTAGATTAGGTAAATCCAATAATTTACAAGCAATACCTTATCTCGCAAATATCCTTATAGAGGATGCCAATAGTAATGTGCGAGATAGTGCTGCTAAAGCTTTAGGTATCATTGGTGATATACAAGTTATAAACTCCTTATTGTCGGCACTGGAAGACACAGAAAGTAACGTAAGATACACTGCTGCTTGGGCACTTGGTCAGCTTAGAGCTGAGAGTGCCTTACCTTTCTTGGAAAAAATGAAGAACGATGATGGTATAACCTCGGATCGTGGAAGGGTTGGAGATGCTGCTGTTAGTGCTATCAAACGAATAAAAAGGTTGAGCCTATGACTATCTCAGATGAAGGATACATAGTAAATTGTCCAAATTGTGATGCTCCAATGTATTCCATAGCTTGCACGAATGAAGTTGATCCTATACAAAACTGGGGGTGTAGTAAATGTGGGGATACTTATACTGTTTTAATTGATGAGTTTGATTTCCCAAGCGATCCCTATTATGATGGGCGGTTTGTAGTGAAAATTAGCTGGAGGAATACATTACCGACCGTACAAGAAATTAAACATATACGTTCCTTATTACCATTCTATGGTGAAATGCCCATAATTGATATAAAAAACCAATTTCAAGGACGTACTAACCTTGAGATAACTGATTTGGAATATGGCGTTGCTGTAAGTCTTGTGGAGCAAGCCAAGAAACTAGGATTTGAGACGGTAATGGAGCAACTTTAAAAACCTATAACTCTGGTACAGTAGTTCTGATGAAATAAGTTAGAGCGGTTAAATGGATAACCGCTAAACGGTCAAGAACACATTTTAGGGTTTAGAATCGGGAAACGAAGCGGTTGCCGGGTACGTAGTAACGCCAGGGTAGTTCCTGACCTCGGCTGATACCGATCCGGGTGGTGTGGATCGGTTGGAAGGCGGGGAGGGCCAGGTCGGGTGGGGTTTGGCTGATAAGCAAGGACGGCCCTTGAAAGGATTGACCGTTGAGAGTGCCGTCGATAGCCATTGCTCGGCAGAGTTTGCCCGGCCCGTTGGTGAGTTGACGGTCGTCGGGCTTGCTTTTGAGGAATTGAAGACCGCGCCGTTCGCGCATAGCGGCAAGGCCCAGGATCGGTTGGACGGCCCGGATTAGGACGGCTGCCGGATAATCCGCTGTCTCGGTTACGACGTTGAGCATCCAATGTGTGCCATAGGTGAAGTAGACGTAGGCGCGACCCGGTTCGCCCCACATCAGGTCGTTGCGGTGAGTGCGCCCGATAAAGGCGTGGCTGGCGGGGTCGTCGTGACCGACATAGCCCTCGGTTTCGACGATAATTCCGGCGGTAGCGGCTTCGTCGGGTGGAGCGCAGATCAAGGTTTTGCCGAGGAGTTGGCGGGCCAGTTCGAGGGTTGGCTGGGTATAGAAGGTGGGCGGCAACTTCTGTTCGATTAAGGCATTTAGCAATCCGATTTCGGGAGTACTCACAGTTCTACCTTCAAAATTTCGCCTCGGACACCCTTTAGCTAGATTTGGTTTGGAGGCCACGACCGAAGCTAAAGAGGCGCGATAGCCAGCCCGGTTGTTTATGATCGAGCTTCGGTTTGGCGACGGTCGTGACTGGGATAACGTAGTCGTATGGGTCGTTGGGGTCGGCAGGGTTCTGGGCAAGGGCTTGCAACGATTGGGTGGATTGGTTCAAAAAAGAATGGTTCAGGACAACATCCTGGTCGCGGGCGTTAGACGGGTCGGCATCGTAATAGCGGGCGAGGTGCTGGTAGTTAAAGCGACTGGCTCCCTGAACCAGGGCGGTCGGCAGATGCTGCCAGGCCGGACTGCCTTTGATCAGAAAATAAGCCTGTTTGTTGCCAAGCATGGCTTCGACGATGGCACGATTGTTCGGTTCGACCGAATAAAAGACCAGATTAACGGCAACCTGCAAGGTATGGAGATGATAGATCAGGCCGGGCAGCCCAATTTCGGTATCGAGGGGCATGGCGATGTCGGAAATAATGGTAAGACGTTTGACGTTATCCTGTTTGATCCAGTTCAGAGCGTGGCGGGGCGAAATGGCTTCGTAGACCACAAAGTCGAGCGGACGCTGGAAGCCTTCCGGGGTTTCGACCGGTTGGTGATAGGTCAGGCGCGGTTCAGCCCGTTCGCCCAGGTGGTAAATCGAGCAAGATTGCTGGGCGGTGTGGCAATTGAGCATAATATAACGAGCCAGCAAAGAGCGAAGCTGTACATTATCATCAATTAGCAAAATATAGTGTGGTTCATAAGCGTTGTTAGTGCCGCTATCAGCGGAAAATACTGGTTGCATAACTCTCTTACCCTACCCGATCTTAATCTTGATAAAAAGCAGAAATCTCACATCAAGCGTTTAGTAATTATAATTTGGCTAATATAGCCTTTTATTGCTCAATTCTGGATCGAGCGTCGAAGTCTAACATTACGAACATTAACAAAAATCCCTTTTTTCTTAGTATACAACTCGAACATTACATCCGACATTACAAAAGGATAGTTTAACATGGTTGCTGGATTTTTGGTAGGGACGTGGGTAGGTAGGGATTATGTTAGATAGGCCCGGCGATATTTAACTGCTTAGTTTTGTCTGAAAGTTTACATTAGATATAAACGGCAATTAAAAGTAAATTCGAGAGTGAATTGAGAAATTATCACAATCTAGCCAGGATCGCCCAGGACTTGAAAAGGGGGTTATAATATTGGCAGCAGTTCGTTCTTTGCAAAGCATTTTGGCACTATTAGCAGAAAGGGTTGAAGCATGGAGCAGCAGTTGGTTTGTCCGAATTGCCGGGCTGAGAATATGCCGGGAGCGCTGACCTGTTACAGGTGTAATACGAAGATGCCAAGTGCGCCGAAGTGGGTTGGGCCGATGGCGTTCAAAGTCTACGACCCGGCCAAAGATCGGGGAATTGCTTATGGGGTCGCTATTTTGGGCGGGTTAGTGGTGATAGTCGCCTTCTTTTTAAGCTGGTTGGGAGTGCCGAAGGGCGCATCAGAGGCCGACAATCGGGGGACGGGAGCGTTTGATATTTTGCTAGGGTCGCAGGGCAGCAAAAGCGCGATTGGAAGCGGCGGCGTAGGCGAGGCGAGTGTGGGGTTGGATGTGCGGCTAGTTTTATTGGTAGTTTTGATAGCGGCATTAGTCGCAATTGGGGTGGCGATAGTAAGGCCAATGTTTGGGCCGTTGCTGGCCTGTGGGTTGGTGGTGCTGATAGGGGCAGTCTACTTTTTTATCGAATTGGTGATCCGCAACAACAAAGAATTTAACACCCCCGATCTGGTGGGGTTGCTGCGGCTAGGATTTTATTTGACGCTATTGGGCGGAGCCTTGATTATGGGGGCTTCGTTCCGTTATCGCCGTGTGCCGACTATGCAGAGCAGAACCTGACAATATGGCTTACTGGTCGCTCTTATGTGAACTAATCAGGCGGCTACCCAATTTTCGTAAGTTGCCGACGCTTTGTTTTAGCAAAGAGGTCATAATATCGGCCTGAAAACTTTGTTGAGAAGTCAGACCGAGCCGACTTGCCGCCGTCTGGAAGCTGTAGAAGGCTGGACGCTGGCGGCCTGTCTGGTCGATCAACCCGGTTTGCAAGCTATCGGCCTGATCTGCCATATTGAACCAAAAGAGATTGGTAATCTTCAGATCGGGTCGGGCGTTTAGGCCGTTGATCGCGTCTTCGAGCAAAGCGGCGATATTGCGTTCGCAGCCTTGCCGGGTGCTGCTAGGGGTCGGATAGTTGCAGGCGGGCGGTTGGTTGGAATTGTTTGCCAGATCAAAGCTCCATTCGGTGATCCAGATCGGGTAACTACTATCCACGAAGCGGCGTACATTCAAAGCGATGTCGTGGGGCAGATAAACCGACGGCGGTACGTAACCGTTGGCCCAGGCTGAATGCTGGTAGGGATGTAGCCCCAAAACATCGAAAGGTAGCCGGTTGTAGTTGCGCTTGAAACGCTGCACCGCGTCCGAGTTCATCAGCAAATTTGTGCCGCCGTCGCAGCCGTAGTTCTCCCAGGGTTGAAGTTTGTAGCAATTTTCCGGGCCAGGGTGGGCCTCGGTTCCGCAAATTGGACCATATTCGGCAGAACAGTTGTAGGCGTTCAAGATACCGCCGCTTATGATTTTGACTTGTTTGTTAGCGCGGTCGGCGTAGACGGTCGCCAGGAGTGTCCCGAATTTTTGCATACCCCAGCGTAGCCCAACCCGTTCGCCACCTGCGCCGTCCTTGCGCCACAGACCGTAGCCACAAATATCAAGATCGCCGGGGAAAAAGCCGCAGACGTTGGGTTCGTTCCAAATCTGCCAGTGCTGGATATATGGGTAACGGGCGGTTAGTTCGTCGAAGCCGAGTTGATGAGTGCTGCCGGGTTTGTTTTCGCCACAGCCTTTGAGATAAACCTGACGTACCCACTGGGCGAAAAGCTCCGGGTCGCGCTGACGGGTATCGGTGTGGCAACTCAGCCAGGGGTCGATCAGGACTGCCATCAAGTGCAGACCCCGGCTTTGAAGCCGGGCAATCGCCCGGTCGTACCACTGCAAGTTGGTCGGGTCGGTCGCTCGAAACTCGAAGCGTACCCAGCCTGAGTTAGAACTGGCGATTGCGTCGGCCAGTTTATCGCCGTCGGGTTGGGCCAATTGTTTCATCAGGCCGTTTGCGTCCACCCCAAGCGGAAAAGTAGCAGAGATAGGCGAAGCCGCCGCTGCTGTTTCTTGCAGCGGGAAGATAGCCAGGCAAAAAGTAGCCAGAAGCCAGCCAAGTAAAAATAAAGGTGTAAGTTGTTTAGCTTGAATTGACCGCTTCATAGTGTCCGCCTTTTATAATTTAACAGTGATAAACAGGATAAAAAAACGTAACTATTCAGCCAGCCTCAAGCCTGTCATTCTGAGCGTAGCGAAGAATCTAGATGCTTCGCTACGCTCAGAATGACAGACCTGAATAGTTACAAAAAAACTTTCTATTCCCGATGAATAGGCTAATATCATTGGCCCCTAGTGCGTGCTGCACACAGGGTTTGTTATAGAATATTTAAGTGTACGACAATAAAACGAAGCACATTTCGATTGGTTGCAGACGGATAATTTTTTTGTGGTATAGTGCGAGGTATCAATACAAGCGCTTGATTTTAGCAGTCCACTCAAAAGGAGAATATATGAGTACACCTGATAGCAGTGCGGTTCCACCTCTACCGACTTTTGACCAGTTGCCCTATAAGCCCGGTAATCCACCCCGCTCGGCCTGGGGCTTGTGGGGAGATCAGGACGAAATCGGGACGATCAATTTGCTGACCCCGGAGCGGGTAGTAGAGGCTGCCCGGTCGGTACGTACCGGGCAGACTTTTGCCTTGAGTTGGGAACTGGAATTGCCCGACCCGCCTTTGTTTGGGCGTGAGAAGTTGCGCCATACGATCAAGCTCAAGCGGCCTTTTGTCCATGATGATGTATATGACGATTTTAATACCCAATCTTCCAGCCAATGGGACGGCCTGACCCATTATGGAAACACGACCTATCATGGCTTTTATAATGGTGTAACCGAGGTCGATATTACAGGGCAGCCCGGTACGCGCAATGGGATACAAGCCTGGGCGCGACGGGGGATCGCCGGGCGGGGCGTGTTGGTCGATTATCGGCGCTGGGCTATCAAGCAGGGTATTGAGTATTCACCGGGAGACCGCCACGAAATTACAGTGGAGGCTTTGCAAGCTGCCGCCCACGACCAGGGAACCAGCTTTCTGCCGGGCGATATTCTGATCGTGCGGTCAGGCTGGGTCGAGTGGTATTTAGGTCTGAACGATGAAGAGCGGGTCAGGGTCGCCGAAATGCCCCATACTGCGGCAGGTATGGCCCAGGGCGAGGATACTTTGCGCTTTTTGTGGGACAATCATTTCGCGGCGGTGGCAGGTGATGCAATAGCGTTCGAGGCATATCCGCCCCACCCGGTGCATGGCTTTATGCACGAAACTTTGCTGGCTTTGTGGGGGATGCCTATCGGTGAGATGTTCTATTTGGAAAAGTTGGCCGAAGCTTGCGCTTCCGATGGAGTTTACGAGTTCTTGTTGACCTCGGCTCCACTCAATAAGCTTGGCGGGGTTGCTTCTCCGCCGAATGCGCTGGCAACTAGGTAAATTTTTATCTTCGGCTGCGTTTGGAGTCGAGGTAGGTTTGGAGGATAATGGCGGCGGCGCGTGCGTCAATCGAGGTGCGACGTTTGTGGCGTTTGACCCCGGCTTCTTGCATCAGCCGTTCGGCTTCCACACTGGTCAAGCGTTCGTCCATAAATTCGATAGAAATGGGGGTTAGCCGGGAAAGCTGGCGAGCAAATTCGCGGGCGCGACCCGCCTCGATCCCTTCTTGTCCGCTAAGGTGGAGCGGCAGCCCAATCACCAGACCCCCGGCTTCTTCCTGCTGGAGGTAGTGCAATACATCTTGCAAGACCTGTTTACGGGTAGTTACATATATAGTGCCGACCGGCGTGGCAATCAGTTCTGTTTCGTCGCTGACTGCTACGCCGATTCTTTTACTCCCCAGGTCAAGACATAAGTAGCGCACAAAGTTCCTTAATGAGCGTTAAAAACATTTTTTTGTAAGTTAGAGCCTGAGTGGAAAATCTATCGACAGAGCCATATCCACTAAGCGATGAAGGATGAGGGATGAAAGATGAAAGGAGACTGAGAACTGAGTAGTCCGGTTGTATAACCTTGCTCTGCCAATGGATGCTTGCCTTCATCCCTCAGCCCTCATCCTTTATTCTTCATCCTTTGTTCGATCTTACTTACTTGTCCAGCGCCAGTAGAGATAGACCGGGATAAGGGCCAGCACTGCCGCGACCATCAAGCCTACACTGGAAATGGTACGGAAGGCGTAGAGTAGGGTCCACATCCCTTGATCGGCATTCAGATTTGGGTACAAAACGGCGCGGGCGATATAGTGCGGGATAGCAAAGGTAAAGATCAACAACCAGCCGGAAACCCGGACCATATTTTCGAGGGGCGGTTTTTGAATAATCTCCAAAAGCTCACCCAGAATACGGGCAAACCAGAAAAGAGCTATCGCCAGAAAGACAAACCCAATGTCCAAAAACAAGGCCGGAGAGCCGGTTAAAGCATCAAACAGGTAATCACCAATCGGCATTTTGCTTACACTCCTTGCTACTATTCCGCTTCCAAAATATTCTTGGCAATCAGCCGGAAGATGTTAATCACGTAAACACAGGCGATGCCGGAAATAAAGAGGGCCAAAAAAGCGGGCCAACTCCAAAAATCGGTCAACCGTCCGGTCCGAATAAAATCCTGTACCTGTAAAATTGCGTAGATCAAGATACCGGCGGGCGCAGCCATCAACCAGCGCCAGTAAGTTTTTTGCTCCGAAAGGGTCTCGAAGCGTTGGGCCACCAATGCGATAATAATAAAAGCGACCCACAACACAGCGGCCCCGACCGTCGCAATCGCATCTGTAAAGGTCGTGAAAAGGAAGTTGAACGAGGCAGGAGCGCGGGCAATTCCACCAGGGCCGGGGGTGGGCGTGTTATGGATCGAAAAGAGGCCGGGGTTGTTGAGTTCGCCAGGGTCGCCAACCGCACGTTGACCGATAGGCGGGGTGCGACCGAGCGATTTATTTTCAGAGGCAGGTGCGGCCAATTTTGTATTGGTATCGTTAGCCAGCCCTAACCCGTTTAGATCAGGATTGCCCCAGCCAAGTTGGTCGATAATTTTGCCATCTGGCCCCTTCAAAGCGATCACATCTTTACTGGGGTCGAGTTTACCAAGTACTTTATCTTCCCGATAAGGCAGAGGCGGACGTTTGATGGCAGCTTTGGCGGTGTCGTCTACCGCCGAATTTTGCAAATAAGCAAAAAGTTGGTCGTTGGTCGATTGAGGAGAATTGGCAAAGACGATAGTGGCCCCTTTGGACATTATATTTTTGCCCGACCCTGCCGCCGAGGTTATCGCACCCAGATCAATCGTACCGCGCGTGGTTATTAAGGTATAACCGTTGAGGTTCAAGGGGTCATTGGTATTATTGACCAGTTCGAGCCACTGGCTACCTCCGGCGGTTGGCCCGGTATAGACCTCGTTGATAAGTAGCTGAGTAGTTTCGTTGTTGGGAGTTAGTTCGCCGCAGGCGGACAACACTAGCGCCAGCAGAACCGCCCCCAATACTAAAATTTTGGATTTACCTACACTCGGAAACAGGCGATTTTGGATTTTGGGTTCTTTAATCATCCCTCTATCTCCTCAAATGTTCGAAATATTAGTCGGTTTAGATTTCGACGTTACAACTAGATAAAATCCCATTGGTTAACGTTGGTAGAGAACCCTGGCCCGTTCGCGCATTTGCTCGGCCAGTTTTTCGGAACGGCCTGGCCCGACTAGCAAAGCGGCTAACTTGCGGAAGTTATTGACTACATCAAGGGCCTGTTCAAAGCTGATGTCGTCTTCCAGGCGGAGACCAAGACGCTGGTACGATTGGTCAAGCAAGGCTTTGGCTGGTTGTCCAAGTTGGCTGATAGCAAGCTGATCCAACTCGGCATAGAGGACATATTTCAGATTGCGAGTTTTCTTTTCGATCAACCCAGCTTTGAGAAGAGTAGCGACGATCACCATTGTGCGGAATTCGCCCAGGCCAGTCTTACGGGCCAGCGAACCGACATCATCCTGACCGCTAATCATGGTTAGCAAGCGCCAATCTTCGGAGCGCAAATTTACGCCTGCGCCCATTCCCTGAGGGTTATCAACCAGCATTGGAATATCGTTTGGTTGGACGATATTCCGAATTTCTTTCCACTGATCGGAGCGATTGATCCCTTGCATGATAACCATTTCATTGGAAATGCGCAGGTCTTCCCGGTCGGCAAGCGCTCCTTCCAGGAAACGAAAATAACCCTCTTCAAAAAGGAAGAAGGTCAGAGCGGCTTCCAAAGGTGGCAGATCAAGATCTTTTAGGACAGCGTGGCACAAGTTGCCGCCTTTAAAGTAAAGGCGACCAGTGGTTTGACGACCGCTAAGTGGGCCTTCAATTTCGGCTGCGCCAGTTTTCTTGCTCAGGCTCACAATCGAGATTATATCGTTGATAGAAAATTCTTGTAGTGGGCCTTCCAGAGCCATAGTGCGTCCCCGAACCCTTACCGAACCGTCCAGTTGCAACGGTCTTCGGTACAAGTCATAAAACGTTAAAGCTAAAATGTTCCTGAGCTATAGACCGGTTTTGAGCTTAAAGTTTGCTAATAACCAGTTTGCTGATAGCTTTGAGAGTGTCAAAGACCCCTTCGCCGGTGCTGGCGATAGCCGGGAAACGCGGAACCTTGATTTGCGAATTTAAGTAGTAATCCATTTGTTCGATAGCAATCGCATTTGGTACATCGCGTTTGTTATATTGGAGTACCAGTGGGAACTCCTGGAATTTTTTACCTTGAGCCTGGACATTACGAGCCAATTCTTGCAAGCTCTGGACATCTTCGCGTAATTTGTTGGGCTGGCTATCCGCCACAAAGACTACGCCGTCGGCCCCATTCAAAACTGCGACACGGGTCCGTTCGTAGAGTACCTGACCAGGAACCGTATAAAGGTGGAAGCGGGTCTGAAAACCATGTACTTGCCCCAGGTCGAGCGGTAAGAAGTCGAAAAAGAGGGTGCGTTCTGTCTCGGTCGCAATCGAAAGCAAATCCCCTTTGGCAGTTTGAGGTACTGCATGATGGATATATTTCAGATTTGTAGTTTTCCCACACAAGCCCGGTCCATAGTACACGATTTTACAATGGATTTCACGAGCTGCAACGTTAATCAGGGCCATATTCTTGTCACCACCAATTCTTAATACCTGTACCTAACTTTATCTACGCCGTTTTATCTACAACTGTTAGGACTCTGCTCTACTTACCTAAGCCCGAAACTAACTCATTTCCCACAGAAGTACGCCTGGCAATTTGGCTAGTCTTTGAATAGCAAGTCGATTGTATCTTCGACACTGGTACGGAAGGAGGTACTGATGACCTGATCTTTGGACCGACTTTCGGTCTTTACCCGCTCCAAGATGTTTGCCATTTCGTCGGTGGCTCGTTTACTCAAAACTTTAACCAACCCAATATGAGTGCGTTTATCAAACATTACGACCAGCATCCACTGTTCGCTAATTAACTCGGTAAAGATATTTTCACGGACACCTTGCTGAAAGAGTACCCGGAAATCTTTTTCTTTGAGTAGACGGGCGACTTCCCGTGAACTGGCAAAGGTGCCAGCCAACAAAGCTCCCAGCGCTGTAATATCCTGCCGGTCTGTATCGCCCGCCCAGGCAATGACCTGACCGCTTTTATCCAACAACATCGAATAATTGGCCCCGGTTTCAGCTACCAGCCGATCCAAAGCGTCGTTGATGTGGACTGTTTCGGCGGCAGAAACGACCATACTGGTCAATTGAGGGTCCATAAAACCTTTCCTCCTGTCCCGCACACTCTTCTGATGGGTTCACCCGGCGGGATGCGCTGTGCTGTATTCGATACCTGGCTAAAACGCTATTTTTATTAAACGGTAAAAACTGCCAGACAGTCAGAAGACGATTGTCCCTTACCCATTCTACCGATTTACCGACTTGCCTTATCTTATATAGAATAGTTAAGTAACGTTAGAACTATAGAACCACTTCAGAAAACAGAAGGGTCTGCTTTACGAACAAGCCTTTGGGTTAAAAACGATTGGGTAGCCGAACACAACCTATGATAGCATTCTTTGCCACCCTGCAAGCTAATTATACACTATAGCGACCAAATAACCAATAGTCAAGAGTTGTCCACTATCTCAATAATTTATCAATAATCGCCCGCCCCGTTCAGGGCGCTTAACAACTCTTGCCGATAGCGTTTGCTCAGGTAGCGGATTTTGCCGATGCTATTGGGATCAGTTGAGACTATTACAAACATTGCATCTTCCGAAATTGGCTCTAGCACGATAGCCCCGCCGGCATATTCCAGCACCGCCTGGCGGGTCTCGCCCCGCGCGGTTGCCCCGCCCAGGGCTTCCGACATTTGCAAGCCCGTGCTGGCGACCGCGCAGACTTCGTCTACATCGAGGTTGCCCCGGCTAAAACTTTCGATTTGCATTCCGTCGGTGCTGACGATCATTGCTGCGTCAATACTTTTTTCTGCGCGGAATTTGCTCAGTACATCTTTTATGGCCGCCATTGTGCCGCCTCCTGTTTGCTGATTCGCAGCTGTAACTAATCTTGCCATGTATTCTTGTTACCATAACATGAATTTGGCCTTATTATAACCTAGACTTGTCCAGATTGCTAGTCCCTCTTTTGTACATTTAGGAGTAAAATCCTATAATTCCTTTTTTCATTGTTTTTAGAGCTTGGTAGACCCCCCAAATGGTAAAGGGTAAAACCTTAAGAGATTGTAATCTAGTATTAATGATTCTGTTATAAAACTCCTGTAAGATGCTAGTATGAAGTTAGAAAGTTGAAGATATGGAGGGGTTCGTGACGCTTTCTATACTCAACTAATTGAGTAAAGTGGTCAGTTTTTTAGCTGAAGGGGTTATCTTTAATGTCAATTGCTAATAAAGGTTTGGAAGTAGGCCAACCTGCTCCCTATTGGGAACTGTTGGGTATTGATGGTCGCAAGGTTAGCCTGGATCAATTTCGGGGTCGCCCGCTTTTGATGTTTTTCTTTCGAGGAACCTGGTGTCCAAACTGTCGCCGCCAGATGGAGGACATTCGTAATCAATGGGAGCGGATCGCGCCTTTAGCACAGGTAGTGGGGGTGGTGGGTCAGGGCGACCGCGAAACAGCCGATTATATGGCCCGCAATCAGTTGCCTTTTCCGCTCCTACCTGATCCGAGCCGCTCGATCATTAAATCTTATGGGGTTTACCAGTTTTTTAGCCTGAACGCTTTTCGCATCGCGCACCCAACTACCCTTATCATTGACTCGGCAGGTTTGGTTCATTTCTGCTATGTTGGAGAAAGCCAGTTTGACCGGCCCGACCTTGACCATATTGTCTCTGAACTCCAAAATCTGCGTCGGCTAACCGCGTAGGGATTTAGGCTTGCCCTATAATATACTGGACAGCCCGGTCTAGTTGAGGGTCCTGGTTGGCCTTTTTTTGGGCTTCGGTTGGAATGACCTCGATGTCGGGTTTAATTCCTTTTGTATCGTAAAGATTGATTTTATCAGGGGTAAACCAGTGTTCGGAGGTGACGCGCAAAGCGGCGTTGCCTTTGAGCGGTACAACCAATTGGGCCGAGCCTTTGCCAAAAGTTTTCTCGCCGATTAGTATACCGCGTTTGCGGTCGTGGAGGGCGGCGGCGGTAATTTCGCTGGCACTGGCCGAGCCACCATCTACCAATATCACCAACGGTTTATCGAATAATTTTAGTTCGCTATTATTGATAACATTAGCCGGACGCAAGTGGACATCCTGGTAGGGAATATCCTCGTAATAAGCTACGCCACCGTCCAGGAAGCGGCCCAATAGCTGTTTAGCCGTTTCGGTTGAGCCGCCCCCGTTGCCACGCAAATCAAGGACATAGCCTGCCGGGTTGTTTTTAGCCAGCGCTCCTACTTTTTCGTCAAATTCTTTCATGGTATTCTCGCCAAATACGCGGGTCATTTCGATATAGACGATGTTGTTCGGTAGCAAACGCGCATCGACCGAAGGGTTGATAAGCTCGGCCCGTACCAGATCGTATTCGGTTTCTTTGTTGTTGTCCGCCGGGCGCTGGAAAGTGACTTTAATGCGGTTGCCTATTTCGCCTCGCAGCTTTTCGGAGACCGGCCCAAAGTCGATCATTTTGTCGGGCAGCCGTTCGCCATTGATCGCTACCAGGGCATCACCCTCTTTGATCCCGGCTTTTTGGGCCGGGCTGCCGTCGATAAGTCGCTTGATTAAGTAGCGACCATCCCTTATTTCGGGAGTAACGCCGATCCCGACAAATTTGCCGGAGATAAAATCGCTATTGGCTTTGGCAATTTGGGGTCGGTTGAAAGCCGTAAAGCGGTCGCCCAGGACATTGATAGCAGCTTCGGCGGCGGCATAGACCATCTCTTTATGGTCGATTTTGTCTCGTCCGTAAAAATAACGGTCTGCTACGGTAAAGCTTTCCTGGAAGGCCAACCACTCTTTATGAGCATCCGCCGGAATATGGCTCAGATCGAGAATTGGGCGTTGGATCGCTTCGAGCGGAGTGCCTTGTAAGAAATTGTTTTGCATAAAGATCGTAAAAAAGATACCGGCTAAAAAAGACATGACGAAAATATAGATGCCGATAAAAGTCATCTTGAAGTTGCCCCGACGGGAACGGGCCGGAGCTAAAGGGGGTATTGCGGCCTGGGTCATTTCGTCGGGCGCGGCCATTCCATTAAGGCTGGCTCCATTGGGGCTGGGCGATGGAGAATTATGCGGCTCGTATTCATTCATTCCAATTTAAGCTTTCTCTTTAATTTAAACAATCATACCGTTAACGCCCTTCATGATAATCCAGACCGGGCTATCGGTCAATGGCTGGTTCTAACAAGGGATGAGGGATGAGGGATGAAGGGTGAAAGGGGAAATCCATTGGGGGAGCAAGGTCTTACAAAGGCCGAGAGTATTTTGTTGGATATTGCTCCGCCCATAGACCGTGCGGCCCGTCCATTAGCGGAGCAATGTCTCACAAACGGTTATCATAACGTGCCTAAGATCGGCAAGTTTATTTTAGCAGGCGGCTGGAATTGAAAGCGGCAGCCCGTCCAAAAACCGAGAGGCTCTTGAGACGTTGGTTAAATTTCTCCCTCGATAGGACAAATTGAGGGCCAGCTAACTCGCGCTCGATTACCCGGTTGATATTGGCGGCCAGCGTATCCCCTATCGCAATGATTTCTTCGAGCGAAAAACCTTGCTCGTTTTGTTGCCGGGTGGTTTGCTGGACGTACTCGCGGTATTTGTTGATGTCCCCATCGCGTAGATAAGTCGCAAAGACCGCCAAAGAGGCATGATAGCCGCCCTCTACCTGATCGATGGTAGCAGTGGTGAGCCTGGGCAGGTGGCGGGCCACTAGCCCGGCGGTCGTCTGTTGCATAATCTCTTGTTTGTGAGTTTCGACTAAATCAGCCAGTTTATCGTAGATCGTCATCATTGTTTCTTTCTGAAAAGATAAATAAAAAAACCGCTTATAGCTAACAAATTTGGCGCAAATAGAACGCTAATAATATTAGCGTGATACTAATCGGCCTTTTCTATTTTACAGAAAGCTGGTAAGCAAGTTATTAAGGAGTTGTTAAAATATTGCAATAAATTTGGAATTACCCATCACAGAGCCGCAGAGCCGTCCATTGGCGGAGCAAGGTCTAAGAAGGGATGAGGGATGAAGGGGGAAGCCATTGGCGGAGCAAGGTCATACAAGGGATGAGGGATGAGGGATGAAGGGAAACATCTATTGGCAGAGCAATATCATACAATCGGACTACTCGGTTCTCAGTCCCCTTTCATCCCTCATCCCTCATTTAATATGGCTCCGCCGGTGGATTTCGGGCTAAAATCAGTCGTCGGCAGGGGCGAGATTGACGATAGCCGGGCCGTTGATGACCCGCCCACACGGGTCGAATTGCGAACCGTGACAAGGGCAGTCCCACGTGTTTTCGTTGGAGTTCCAGGCGACAATGCAGCCCAGATGCGGACAAACTGCCGAACGGCGGTGTAGCTTGCCATTTTCGTCACGATAAATGGCGACCTTTTTAAGACCCTCGCGGACAACTGCGCCATAACCGGGCTGGATTTCGCGGCTGCTATCTACGTCGCCGCCGGTTAGCCAATCGGTGTATTGGGTGGCAACGTTAATACCTTCACGGGCGAATTCTGGTAAAGCGCCCACTCTGACACGGGCCGGGTCGTAGAGGCTGGCCCATTTGTTCTTTCGCTTAAAAATCAAGTCGGTCAGCAAAATACCGGCAATAGTGCCGTGCGTCATGCCCAGGCCGGAGTCGCCGGTTGCGATATAAACGTTTGGCCCCTCGCTCAGGTCGAGACCGATAAAAGCCAGTCCGTCGATAGTTTCCATTACCTGCCCCGACCAACTAAATTTAAGCTCTTTAGCCATCGGAAAGCGGTTGCGTGTCCAGGCTTCCAGGGCGGCGTAGCGGTTTTCGGCATCGTCGGCCTGACCGGTTTTGTGGTCCTCCCCACCCACTATCAAAAGGTCGTCGGCTCCTTCGCCTTCGCCTGGCTGAGTACGGATGTAATGATAGGGGTCTTCGGTGTCCCAGTAGAGGGCTTTGGTGACTGAGTTGGATGGTATGCTCAGGCCAATTACGTAAGTGCGATAGGCCGACTGGCGGGTATTGAGCAAAATACGGTCGTTGATGGGGTTATTAGTCGCGATGACGACCGCCCCGGCCTGGACGACTGCCCCCCGGTTGGTAAGGACGCGGGCCGGAGTGCCGCCCTTAATCTCTCGGACAGACGTGTTGGTATAAATTTGCCCGCCGTTACGTTTGATGGCTTCGACCAGCCCATTTAGATATTTAAGGGGATGGAACTGACCCTGACGCGGGAAGCGTAAAGCCGGGCCGGTATCAAAGCTGTCGAGCGGAGCGCGTTCGACCAGTGCTACCTGGAATAGCCCGGCCCGGTGCGCGGCTTTTAATTCGCGCTCTAGCGTAAGAGTCGACTCCTCTTCCGGGACAAAAAGATAGCCATCGACCCGCTCGAAATCGCATTCGATATTTTCTTCTCTAATAATCGACTCGATCCGGTCAATCGCGGAAGAGTGACTATGGGCAGCCAGACGTGCGCCTCTTTCCCCGTGTAGCTGTTCTATTTTATAGTAATGGTCATCAATAGCGTTGGTCAGGTGGGCGGTGGTGCGTCCGGTTTGTCCACCACCAATCGAACGCGCTTCCAAAACTATAACCGATTTACCTTCTTTTGATAATAAATAGGCTGTGGTCAGCCCGGCTATACCGGCCCCGACGATACACACATCGGCCCGGCGCGACCCACTGAGGGGCGCTTCGGCAGGGGTTTGGGCAGTTGCGGCCCAGCTAGAAATGGTCTGCCCTGAATTACTTGCCATACGAACAATTCTCCATCCTCTTTTAGACTTTTACTAAAAAGACAAAGCTACAATGATGCATATTTTATGCCGTTTGCTTGTCGCTTGTGTTAAAATATAGTTGCTAAAGGCGGCTCGAAATAGGTCTATATTACATAACATGAGGGACTGCACGCCTAAAGCCTTGACAATCAACTAAACATAATCTAAAATTCAGGGTAGCGGATTAGTAGGCTGACCTGGGGAGACTCTATACTTATATGCGTAGTCGTGACATCCGGCAAACCTTTGTCGATTTCTTTGTAGAAAAAAATCATCTGCAATTACCTTCCTCCTCGCTGGTACCTCCGGCGGGCGATAAAACGGTTTTATTAACGACGGCTGGGATGCAGCAGATGACCCCCTTCTTTCTAGGTTTGCAAACCCCCCCTCAGCCGCGCCTGACGACGGTTCAGAAATGTTTTCGCACGCCGGATATTGATGAAGTTGGCGACCTGAGCCACCTGACTTTTTTTGAAATGTTGGGTAACTTCTCGGTCGGTAACTACTTTAAGGAAGGTGCGATCAATTTCGCCTGGGAACTGCTAACCAAACGCTATGGGTTAGACCCCGACCGGCTTTACCCCAGTATTTTCCAGGAGGGCGACCGGCTAGACGACGAAGCGTTGGAGATCTGGACCAAGCAAATCGGCATACCCGAAAATAAAATTGCTCGGCTAGGGGTAGGCGATAACTGGTGGATTGCCGGGGAGACTGGCCCGTGCGGGCCGGACAGCGAGATTTATTACGATTTGGGGCCGGAATTCGACCCCGACCCGAATGCCCAGGTCAGCATTTCGCCCCGTTATCTGGAAATTTGGAACCTCGTTTTTATGCAGTACAACCGATTGCCGGGCGGCAAGGATGTGCCATTGGTTTCCAAGAATATCGATACCGGCATGGGCTTGGAGCGGTTGTCGCTGGTCTTGCAGGGTAAAAAGACGATCCACGAAACCGATCTGTTCTACCCGATTATCGAGCGGGCGGCGGAAGTGGTGGATAAGAAGTACGGGCAGAACGCCAAGAACGATTTCTCGATGCGGGTAATCGCTGACCATAGCCGGGCGGTAACTTTCTTGATCGCGGATGGAGTCTTGCCCGGAACCGAAGGTCGGGCCTACGTTTTGCGGCGGATTTTGCGGCGGGCAGTGCGACACGGACGGTTGTTGGGTCAGGAAAAGCCCTTTTTGCGACAGACCTGTCAGGTCGTTATGGATCAGATGGGCGAGTTTTACCCGGAGCTTATCCAAAGGCGCGATCACATCTTTCGAGTACTCGAAGTGGAAGAAGAAAGCTTTGGACGCACTTTGCAAACCGGCTTGAACCGTTTGGAAGTGCTGATGACGGTCAACCCGCTTGCGCCGACCCATACCCAGGGCGATGTCGAGACGATTGAAGAATCGCTGGATGAAGCAGCCGGGGCAGGCCAGCAGATCAATGGTGAGGACGCTTTTGAGTTGGTTGCTTCGCATGGCTTCCCGATTGACCTGATCGTCGAACTGGCGGCAGAGCGTGGCTATAGCGTAGACCTGGTGGGCTATCGGGCCGCGATGGAAGAACACCGCACGATCAGCCGTAGCAGCTTGTTCAAAAAGGTACAGGCCGATCTGGAGGATTACAAGGCGCTGGGGGTCAGCCGTACTCCTTTCCGGGGTTACGAAGGCGTGGTATTCGAGGCTCCTGTGCTGGCGGTCTTTGTGAACGACAAGCGGGTCGGGCATGCCGAGGGTGGGCAGGATGCCGAAATTGTGCTGGCTGAAACCCCTTTTTATGTCGAGAGCGGTGGGCAGGTTAGCGATACTGGCTATATTCAGACCGAGGCCGGTTATTTCCAGGTCGAAAATAGCTACAAACCGCTAGGCGATTTGGTGGTACATCAGGGCCGCTTGACCGAAGGCCATATTGCTGAGGGTGACACGGCGACGGCAGTCGTTGAAGAGGATCGGCGGTTGGATACCGCCCGTAATCACACTGGAACGCATATTTTGCATCAGGCTCTCAAGGATGTGCTGGGCGATACGGTCGGACAGGCCGGTTCGTTGGTGGCCCCTGATCGCTTGCGCTTCGATTTTACTTATCTAAACCCGATCAACGAGGAGCAGTTGGTAAAAATCCAGGAGATTGTCAACCGTAAGGTACGGGATGATTTACCGGTAACAGTGCGCGAAATGCCTCTGGAAGAAGCCCGCAAGAGTGGCGCAGTCATGATGTTTGGCGAGAAATACGGCGACCGGGTGCGTGTTATCAGCGTGGGCGACTATTCGACCGAATTGTGCGGTGGGACGCATCTGGGACGCACTGGGCAGATCGGGATGATGGTGATTACCAGTGAGGGCGGGATCAGTAGTGGTGTGCGCCGGATTGAGGCTATCACAGGTCGGGTCGCCGAAAAGTACGTCCAGGAACGGCTGAAATTGGTCGAACAGACTGCCAGCGCCCTTCAGACCAGACCGGAAGGGCTGGCCGATGAAGCAGCGGAAGTCAAACGGCGAGTGCGCGAATTGGAACGCGAACTGGCAAACTTGCGCCAGAAGCAGGCCCAAAACGAATCTAGCGAGTTATTGAGCCAGACCCAGGAGGTCGGCGGAGTTAAAGTGTTGGCGGTCAGGGTGAACGCCACGACGGTCGAAATTCTACGCAGTGTGGGTGATACTTTACGCGACAAGCTACAGTCGGGGGTAGTGGCTATCGGGGCCGTGATTGACAATGCGCCCCGAATATTGGTGATGGTTACGCCTGATTTGGTCAATCGGGGTCTTAAGGCCGGGAGTATCATCGGCCCGATGGTGGCCGAGGTAGGCGGACGCGGTGGCGGTCGGTCGGATAAGGCCGAAGGCGGCGGCAAAGACCCTCAAAAATTAGCCGAGGCCCTGGCGTTGGCTCCCGAATTGGTACTAAGTACCCTAAATGGTACTAAGTAGCCCTTGTCAGACCTGCTCAAGGTGGCTATTATAACTGGACTACTACAGAGCTATAGTTAGGGCGCGAAGTAAGGAAAAGGGTCCGATCTAAATATTGGTTGTAGCCGGTTCTAACCGAACTAAGAAGGGCATAAGGAAGGGCAAAAGGAGATCCAGTATGGCGGTTCGTATGGCAGTTGATCCAAATGAAGATTTGGACACGTTAATCGCAAACTTAAAGGCGCAAACTTCAAAAGATATTACGCTGGCCTTGCCCCAGGAAACCCGTGCTTTGCAAACCCTGGATAATTTCTATGCCCTGCGTAACGCGGTACGCTCTGCTGGTATAAATCTGAGCATTACTGGCGGCAACAAGACTATTCGCGGCCTTGCCAAGTTGCTCGGTTTTGCGGTCGATAAAGAAGCCGGGCCGGACGAGGATGATGGGGGAGCCGGGGAAATGTTTGGCAATGCCCCAACCGCTGCCCCTGCCCGCACTTCTTTTGGTTTGCCAGAAGGTTTTGTAGTGGCCCAGCAGGGTCAGGCTGCTAACCCTACGGCGGCCACACCCAATCCTGCGCCACCGCGTCCTACAGTGAACCCTCCGGCGGGGGCGCGAAGTGCAGCAGACTTCTTGAACGAAATGCGTGATTTTAATCCCGGTCTACCGACTAATCCGCTTCAGCCACCCCCGGCAGCCAGAGGCGATTTTAATGGTAATGGCTTTGGTGACGATCAGGTTGTGACCCGCGAGAATATTCCAGATTTCTTTGGCAATGCTGGCGGTGCAACTGCTACCCGCCAACCGCCTCCCCCTCCCAAAGCTGAGTTTGATATTGAGGGCGGACGCACGATGAGCTTCGAGGAAGCGACCCGCAACGGTCTTTTTTCAGGCGGGAGTTTGGGTCTCGAATCCTCTCCTTTGGATGATAACACCCTTTACGAGGACGACGTACCGGCAGTGGCAGTGGCGGGCGGAGATACCGCCGCCGACCGTTTCCGGGGCGGACGGGGCGTTCGTAACCCCGATGAGGCTGCTACAGGCGGGCGTACCCGGCGACGTGATCGCACTAAAACCCGCACAGTAACACCCGCCGAAGCGCTTGGCCCGAAACCCGCCGGAAATAGTGTGTTGAACCGGGTTCGTAAGCTGATTGTGCCGGTCGAGCCACGCGCCGTCGGAACTGGCCCTCTGATGGGCAAGCCTCAGCAATCGCCCGAAGAGGTCAAGCGCCGCAACAGCCAGCGCAACCGAACAACTCTACTGACAATGATTGGGGTCATTGCAGTGATAGCGTTGTTGGGGTTGCTCTTGTTCTTACTGCTTGGCTCAAACGGCTCCACTACCAATAATCCGCCGGTGGTGGCAGTCACCGTTCCACTCAAGACCCAGGATCAGCAGCAAACCGTCCGATTTTTGCTCGATAGCAGTGGGGCGAGTAGCAGCGTATCCGGCGTTAATCAGGTTCCGAGTCTGACACCGGGGGCTACTGCTTCCGGGGCGGCGGCTTCTCCGGGGGCTGCAACGGTTGCCCCGACGGTATCAAACGAACCGGCCCGCTTGCCGGTAACGCTGGTAAATACCGGCGATTTGCGGGTAGCTTCCGGCCCGATCAATAGCAGTGGCGCCCGCAATGTGCCGGACAAAGCTGCCAGTGGCCCGATCACTTTTGTCAACCGGGGTAGTGCCGCTGTGAGTTATGGGGCCGGTACTGTTATCTATACCGCTCCTAATGGGGTGGTATATCGGTTGGTGCAGGGTGTGACGGTCGGGGCCGGGAATGTCTTTAGCGGGGCCGGGGGTCAGGGCAGTGGTACAGTAGTAGCCGACAAAGCCGGGCCGGTTGGCAATAGCGATCAAAAAGTCAGTCGAGTGTTGGGTGTGGCGGTTGGGTTGACGGCTGGCCCCTTTACAGGTGGCACTGATCGGCAGGAGAAGTTTGTAACCCAGGCCGACCTCGACAACCTGAAAAAACAGTTGCAGGACAAAGCGAAGGATCAGGCTAACAGCCAGATCAAGTATGACCCGTCTACCCAGGCGACGATAGTACTCAAGTCGAATGACCCAACCTGCGAGTTTAACAAGAAGGTCAACGATAGCGCCGATAATTTTACGGGAACATGTACCGTAAATGTCCAGGCCGCGATCTACGATACCAAAACTCTGACAAGTTTGGTGCAGGGTGCGTTTAACAAAGACCCCAACTTCAAGCTAGACCAGAGTACGCCGATCAAGTTGCTTGATGCCCAACCCCAGGAAGAAGGCGGTCAGCGTTATGTTACGGTCAAGGCGCTCGGACGGGTAATTATGAACCTGGATACAGGGGCTTTCCGTGACTCTATCGCTAATAAGCCCAAAGCCGAATTAAACAGCATCATTTCCAGCCAGTACCCCCAGGTGGCGATCTCGATGATGAATTTCGATGCTATCACAAAAGATTCGCTACCACCTGCTAACCAGTTGGAAATTAAAACTGTTCCCGATTATCAGATGACGGCTACTGACACTACCCCATCCGGGACTGCTTCCACCACGCCCTCTGGGACAGCCCTGCCAGGCGGCGGGAATAGCCTTCCGAATGCTACCCGGACGGCGGTTCCTACAAAATAGCCGCAGTCTAAATCGGGGAAGAACTTTCTATATTCGTGAAAAGGGCGCTGCTTGCAGCGCCTTTATGATATTTGCTTCTTTATATAGTGATTTGGCATGGCTTTATTTTAGGGCTGGAGATAGCGGCGGTGGTACATGACGAGGCTTCCGGCGACCGCCAGATTATAGGATACCGGCCCAACCGCTTCGAGCGAGACCAGTTGTTCGCAGCGTTTTAGGACGGAAGGTGGCAAGCCGTTGTCCTCTGCTCCTAGCAAGTAAACCGCTCTTTCGGGGTGGGTAAAGTTGCTTAGCGGAACTCCGCCCATTTCTATTGCTACCAGAGTGGTGGCAGGGGGTTGCTTTGCCAGGAAATCCTCGAAGCTTAGATAATGCTGCAAAGGAAGTTGGTCGCCAGTTCGGAAGGTGTCGCTGGATTGGAAGCGGTAGCGCCTGCCAATCGTAAAGATACCACCTGCCCCTAGCTGAAGGGCCGACCGCCAGAGGGTTCCGACGTTGTATTCGCGTTTTGGCTGAAAGATGCCAATTTCAAAATAACCTTGCATGGGTCAATTGTAACACGGTTAGCTAATTTTGACTCAAGCTGGCCCCGGCAGTCCAAAATAACACGGTTGGTAGATTGGTTTTGAGTTCGGTTTAATGTTTGAGCGATAGACTGGCGATTAGAGTTTGGTAGAACTTTTGGCTAAGCTGGTTGCAGTTTGGTGTGCTTGAGCGGGATTTGCTCCAGGGTGCGTCTTCCCTATAGAGTCCCGGCAATCGAGCGGGCTACTAATTTTCGTCCCAGTGAATGGCGTTCACTACTTCAACTACGCTGACAATAGCGACTGCCGCAATCAAAACAACGATCAAAACGAATAACATTTGCATATCTCCTCATTTCCACTAACTTATAATTGGGCTGGTTCTTATTCTCGTATCGGCGCGTTTTATTTTCCCGATGTACCTATAGTAAATGATTGTAGGATTTTGCACATTGAGCTTTGTGCTATTTTTCACGCGAAAGAAGACCAGTCGTGTTTAGGGCTAAAGACCTAGACCGGGTCTAGGGCGATCTACTCATTAGCGGGGGGCTAAGAGAAGCAAGCTATATCAAATAGCTTTTTGCAATGCGGTAAAAACCACTCATATTAAAAATGATATAAAGAGAGGATCAGCAAAACATGGCGGACAATAATTCTTTTGATGGGCTAGGGATGGGGCTGGGTAATTTGGCGCGGTTGTCGAAGGCCAAAACGCGCTCGATCAGCGCCGAGAATTTTACAGGTGCGAAAGGGCAGGGCGGTAGGGCGACCGAAGGCACCGGCGCATCTTACGCCCGCGACCTGGGTCAGGGCTGGAAAATCTCGCCTTCGGTCTTTGTAAAGCCCCAAAGCACTTTTACGCTCGCTGAGATCGAGGGGCCGGGGGCGATCCAGCATGTTTGGATGACGACATATCCCGCTAACTGGCGGCGGTTGATCCTGCGGGCCTATTGGGATGGGGAGGACAGCCCTTCGATTGAATGTCCTTATGGCGATTTCTTTGCAAACGGCTGGTGCGAACGGGCCAACGTCAATTCGCTGCCGGTGGCGGTCAACCCGGCGGGCGGCATGAATTCCTACTGGGAGATGCCCTTTCGCAAGAGCGCCCGGCTGACTATCGAAAATCTTTCGGAAGAGGAAATTCAGGTTTACTATCAAATCGATTACACTCTGACAGAAGTCGGCGAAGACCGGGCTTATCTCCACGCCCAGTGGCGGCGCAGTCAGCCGTTGGGCTATCAGGCAGTCCATACTTTGCTGGACGGGGTGCGAGGGCAGGGCCAGTATGTCGGGACTTATCTGGCCTGGCAGGTCAACAATAACGGCTGGTGGGGTGAGGGTGAGATCAAGTTTTATCTGGATGGCGACACGGATTTCCCAACGATTTGCGGAACCGGCACCGAAGATTATTTTGGGGGAGCCTGGAATTTCGAGCAGCCGACCGGGCAGTACGGGGTTTATTCGACCGCCTTTTTAGGCTTGCCGCAGGTCATCCAGCCAGACGGTTTGTACCGTAGCCAGCACCGCTTCGGGATGTATCGCTGGCACATTATGGACCCGATCCGCTTTGAGCAGGATTTGCGGGTGACGATCCAGGCTCTCGGTTGGCGAAGCGGCGGGCGTTATCTACCCTTGCAGGATGATATTGCTTCGGTCGCCTTCTGGTACCAGACCGAACCACACGCTACCTATCCGGCCTTGCCCGGACTGGATCGGTTAGAGGTGATTTAGAGCCAAGACCATTCAAATAAGCGCGGGAATTGTCATTCTGAGGTGGGGCATTACCTGGATTAGAAACTGACCGCCTAACCCCCGCCGAAGAATCTACTTGCGACAGCCGACCCTTGAGATCAAGACCCGGCTGTCGCAAGTAGATTCTTCGGGGCTTAGAGCCTTCTGATGGTAAAAGCCGCCTACTGGTCGCTCCTCAGAATGACATGCCTCCGCTTATTTGAATGGTCTTGGTTTTAACCCCAGCCGAATCCGGTTTATGGGCAGAGCCATATCCAACAAGAGACCCGTTCCTTGTTGGACACCGCTCCGCCAATGGATTTCATTATCGAGTCGCCAGGGGTAAAACCGGGTTTTGTTTACACATTCAAATAGCCTTGACAAAATAATCTATTTTCGCACATAATATCAATATTGTTAAAGTCATAGGAATGCGGTCTCTCCGCCTATTATCGTTGGAATAAGCCATGTCATTATCCGAGCAACGCCGTCAGCAACTTGAAGATTTGATCGAAAAAGCTAACGAGTTACGCGCCAGGGTCGAAGGTCGCCAGCTTTCGGTTGTCGATAATCCGGTCGAAAGCCTGCGGCTCCGAAACGAGCTAAAAGAAATTAACGACAATATTAGCGGCTGGGAAGCCGAATTGGAACGGCTAGGGAAGGGGTCTGCTTCCAACTCGGCTCCTATTGCGCCTGCCGGTTCCCCGCTATCCTCTCTTTTGGATCAGTTAAACGCGGCAGCCGAAAAAGGCTACTGGGATATTGTGATTGAGGTAGGGGAAGAGATTTTAGGTCGCCCTAATCGTAACCAGCAGGCCCGCGCCTGGACTGCTCAGGCTTATTATCGGCGTGGTTTGGATTATCACAAAGACCGTGATTACCAGATGGCGGTAGACGATTTTAGCCGGGCTATCGAGCTTAGACCCAATCAGGAAGAATGTTACTACGCTCGTTGCCTGAGCTACCAGAAATTAAAGAATAATCTTCAATATCGGAAAGACCTTGAACAGGCCGCCGAACTGGGCCACGCCGAAGCTAAAGCTGAATTGGAAAAGCTAGAAGCCGCCGAAGCGGAAGCCCGCCTTCTAATCGCCCTCAATTCGGACGACCCGGCTGCCCGGCAACAGGCGGCGGAAACAGCCCTGGCAAATCGGCTCACAAATCTGCGTGGTCCTGACCCGACCTTTATTACCTGCGCCGAATACCAGCTTTTTGTGGACGAGAAACGGCAAGAGGATGAGTATTACCAGCCAGATCATTGGAAAGATTTTAGTTTTCCCAAAGGGCAGGCTGCCGCGCCCATCGCCGGAGTGCGGGCCGCAGATGCTCAGAAGTTTTGCGATTGGCTGAACGAGAGAATGATCGGCCCGACCCGCTACCGATTGCCCAACTCTGCCGAGGCCAATCGCTACCCGGCTAACAACCAGCCTTTGGCTTTCTGGTGCCGGGATGAAGAAGGCAAATATACTTTGGTTGGGTTATCGCCCCAGGTCGAACAGCAAATCCGGCAGCAAATTGCTCGGCTTTCTAAAACCAGCCTACCTCCGCCTTCTTCGCTCGCCCTCGCCCTCGCCCTCGACCTCGCCCGCGCCCTCGACCTCGACCTCGCCCGCGCCCTCGACCTCGCCCTCGCCCTCGCCCTCGCCCTCGCCCTCGCCCTCGCCCGCGCCCTCGACCTCGCCCTCGCCCTCGCCCTCGCCCGCGCCCTCGACCTCGCCCTCGCCCTCGTCTTCGGCGGAAATGAAGCCGGGAAAAAGCCATTCGAGAAAATTGTGGGCGCGTTAGAGCGCAGTGACCTGGCTGAAGCTAACAGGCTAACCCGCGCTTTGCAGGCTTCTTCAGATATCTATATCAAACGGCGGGCGACTTTGCTGGCCGATCTTATAGAGGCGACTATGGCGGCAAAAGCTGATAATTTTTTTCAGTGGCGCAAGGCTTACCGACAATACGCCGCGCATTACGCCGAATATGCTTATATCGGCTACCAGAAATTAGATGCCCAAAAGTATGCCGAGGAGATGCAAATAATGGCTGATTTATATTGGTGGGCGCAGGTTGTGATGGCCCGCGAGGAAGGGCGGCTACCGGCCTGGGAGGGTATTCGGATCGTGGCGGAGGGCTGATGGTCGCTTTTTGAATAGCCTGCCGGGTCGCCCCCCACCAAGATTTACAGCAAATTGCAAGAAATTGAATTTGTAGGGGCGACCCTTGTGGTCGCCCGTGAAGAACCAGCATGGTCAACGAGGGCGACCTCCAACCAGTTGACGGGTCGCCCTTACCGATTTAGCCCGGCTATTTGGGCCAGAGCGGGTCGAGGTCGGCGGAGGGGGCGGCAGGCGGGTTGGTCAGCAGGTAGGCCGGGCCACCAGTCGCCCGGATTGCCAGCAGATTGCGGCGTGGCCCGGTGAAGGCCAGCCAGCGACCGTCAGGCGAGAAGGCCGGACGACCAGTATTGGCACATTCTTGTTCGCAACCGAGGGCCGCGCCAAGCTTTTGGGCCGGGGTGGGGCCGTCCGCCGTCCAGCCAGCCCGCCAGAGGCTATTCTCGTTCCAGCCGAGAAAGGCCAGGGCTGTGCCGTCGGGCGACCAAATCGGTTGGGAGGCGCGTTCGGCGACCAGCTTTTCCGCGCCAGTCGCCACGTTTATAACCCGCACTTCCGCCGCCACGATTTTCGGGCCACGCTCATCAGGGGCCAACCGCAGCAGGGTATAGGCCAGCCAGCGACCGTCGGGCGACCAGACCGGGCTATCGGCCAGCGTGTCGCGGGGGGTGGTGAGCAGCAGGCGCGGGGTGGCTCCCCCTTCGCTCAGGTTGATCTTGACGCTGTTGACCTCCTTAGAATAGAAAGCCAATTTTGAGCCGTCCGGCGACCAGCTAAGGGCCGGTAACACATCGCGGGCCAGCGGTTGTGGCTGTCCTCCATCGAGGCCCTGGACATATAGGTCGGCCTGTTCCGGCCCGCTATACCCGGCATAGGCCAGGCGACGGCGGTCGGGGCTGAGGGCGGCAGCGACCCCGTAGGCCACAAAACGGTTGTTGCCATGCAAATCGTTGAGGTAGATCGCCTGCCGTCCGGCGACTTCGGGAGCGAGATAGAGCAGCGCGGGGCCGGGTTGGGCGGCGCTGCCACCCGCGACCGCCCCGGCTAATGTAGCGGCCTGGGCGGTCTCCCCGGCCTGGGGAGCGTATTTATAAGTGGCAAGCGGGCCAACTTGTCGATAGGCCAGCCCACCCGAACGGTTGAGGTCGGCTTTGATGGCGGCATCGAGCGGTTGGGGGCCACTGCTCACGTCGCCGGAACCCTTGCGCCAGGTGTAATAATGCGCCCCAACGTTGCCCATCTCGACCTGATAGGCGGGCGGGTTGGAGGGCGTATAGGTCAATAGCCGCCGCTCGAAGGCTTGCACCAGCACATCCTTTTCGACCCCGCCGACTTTTGCCCGCGTCCAATACGGCTCGGTAATCGGCAGCCCGACCGAGAAGAGCCAATCTACCACGTCACCGGTGACGACCCGGTCGCCTTCGTAGAGCGGGCCGCGTGTATTAATCAGGAAATTCCAGAAGACCCCCGCAATATTATGTCCGCTTTCCGGGTTGAACTGGCCCAGGCTGGCCTTGCCGTACAACTCGTTGGGAACCGAAGTCAGCGTGCCGTCCTTGAGCAGCAGTTTGTCGATTGGTTGCCCGGTCTGGTCGGTAGCCCTGGTTAGCCCCTGCTGAAGGCTGGCATAGGTCGGCGCGTTCGGGTTGCCCGCCAGTTGATCGCCTGCCAGCGGGATCGCGGCGGGTGGGAGCGGTTCAAAGCGATTGTCGCCGGTCTGCACCTGCCCCATAATCATCTCGCGCACCAGCAAGCCATTTGTGACGTACCATTTGCTGTTGCGGTCAGCCGCCGGGTTAGTCAGTTCCATGCGGCTTTTGTCGAAATACTGGACTAACCGAGTTCCGCCGGGTGCGCCCTGGTAGGGTTCCTGGGCCGTCGCGAGGGGCTTTTCGCCCCAGAGCCAGGTGCGACTGGTTGCGCCATCGGCGACCGGCTTATCGGTGCGCTTCCAGAGAGTCTCGAAAGCGGGGTCGGCGAAATCCGGGGTGGATTGGGTCGGCAGGGCAAAGGTTGTCGGTAGGCGGGCCGCGCTCGGTTCGTAGTCGAGGTAGGCGCGGGAAATCCAGCCTTTGAGCTTGAGCAATTCGGCCCCGACATTGCCCATTATGACCGCCGAACGGGTCGCCGCAAATTCGGGCCGGAATTCAAGCCGCCCTTTCTCGAAATATTGAACCAGACGGCGTTGCCCGGTTTCGGGGTTGGTTTCCTCGAAGGGTTCGCTAATGGGAGAGCCGAGCATGTAATTGCCCAGGTTTTGCCGCCAGAAGCTCAAAAAGGGTTCTTGCAAAGAATGGTTGGTCTGGGTGAACCAGAGATAGACCGCAGCGGGCGCGTCGATCCGGGTGGCAGGCGTAAACTGATAGCCCCTGGCCCCGGCTAGTTCGAGGCCGACGTTGCCCCGGTCGATCACAAAAAGATATTTATCGATTCCGCCGAGCGTCGCATATTCGGGCAGGCTGCGACGTTCGCGGTGATATTCGAGGCGACCTTTCTCGAAATACTGGTAGATCGGGGTTTTATTTTCGTCGTTCGGGATGTGACGACCACTACCCAGGTCGTCCTGCAAGAAAGCGTCGGTTAGCGGAAAGCCGAGGATCGGCGCACCACCCGACCGCCGCCAGAATTCGAGCAAAGGCGACCCGATCCAATGGTTAGTCTGGGGAAAAAAGCTACGTTTGCGGTCGTACTGCTCCTGTTTGGTAAGCGTTAGACTGCTGACGACCGAAGCGGGTGGGAATTTCGTCCCGGTAAAGCTGTCGCGCCAGAGGTCGGCGGTCGGCTTGAGGGTTCCGTTACCCCGGATCAGGCCGAAATGGTTGTTAAAGTCGTCCCAGGGTGGCACACCACCCGGCTCGGCATCGTAGAGCATCCATTGAAAGACCCCCGCCACGTTGTGACTTTTGGCGACTTCCAGCATTTTTTTATAAAACTCAAGCTGATCGGTCTCGCTAAAATTATCGCTATAGATCGGGCCGCTCGGCCAGCCAGTCTCTTCGAGGACTATCGGTTTTTGGCGTTGGGTGGCTTCCTGCAATTCGTAAATCTCGTCGGGGAGGGCCAGGGCGTTGTAAGAATGATGCGAGATAAAATCGCTCAGGTCAAGCACGGTAAAGCCATTGGCGCTCTTGCGAAAGAAGCTATCGCGCTTGCCCATACCGATAGTAATCAAGTGGTTATGATCGAGGCTCCGCACGTAATCGTTCATGCGGTAGAGCCAGGTGAGGGCTGGTTCGGCGCGGTCTTCGCTGTTCCAGGGGCCATAGTTGTCCGGTTCGTTGTGCAAGTCCCAGGCCAGCACCCGGTCATCGTCGCGCAGGGCCGTCACGATGTCCTGGGCATAGCGGCGGTGGCGGAGTTCCTGGACACTGCCCGGTTCAGGAAAGCCCTCAAAATCGAACAGGGTTACGATAGCCCGCAGACGATATTCTTCGGCTAGTTGCAAGAATTGGCGCAACTCGTTTAGATATTCCGGGACGACCGCGCCATCTGCTTCGGTCCAGCCGTTGGTCGGGCTGAAAGGCAGCATTATCCGCACCGAATTGTCGCCAAGTTCGGCGGCCCGTCGCAAGCCTTCGCGGGTCAACTCGGCATCCCACTCTTTCCACATAGTCGTAAAAGAGTGGTGGAGTGGGAAGAAGTTGGAGCCTTTGAGGGTGATCGGCTGACCGTCGAGGGTCAGGCGTTCGCCCTGTACCTTCATAAAGCTAGGCCCGGCAGCCTGCGCGATACCTGCGCCCCCCAACAAACCGAGGCCCATCTGCAACCCGAAAAAAACCAGCAGGGCTACGACAGCCCGACGATAACGCCTGATCTTGCTAAGATTAACCATAAATGGCTTGATGATTCCCTTCCAGGTATGAGTATTAAGGGCGGAGAGTGGCGCGTGAGTGAATTATAACCGCTTTATTTGGCCCTTCACATAAAAATAAGGCTCTAAGGCCACACATACTAATAATTGATCGCCTTTGATAAGGTTATTCTATTCTATTTTTGGAGGTCTTTTCCTGAAGCTAAGATTAATATTGGGGAGAATTACAAAACTCGTTTTTGCAAAAGGCTAAACTATTCAAATATGTTAGAGAAATATGTTAGAAAATTTTTCGGCGAAAAATTTTCTAACATATTTGAATCCTATTTTGTCTCGCCGCCCTGCCCGATCTTGCGCGGGGTGCGGACAAAAGAGGCTCCTTCGCGAGGCCGGACGTAACGGGCAAAGATCAGCGTGATATTGGTCAGGCGGGCGCGTAGTTCGTCGCTCAGGCTGTCGGGTTGGTAGCGCCAACCCCAATTGCCGTCGGCCCGTCCAGGCGTATTCATGCGGGCTTCGCTGCCGAGGCCGAGTAAGTCCTGAAGCGGGACGATAGCAAGATTGGCGACAGAACCCCAGGCCAACCGTACCATTTTCCAGGCGATTTCCGCCGGGCTGATCGGGCTATCGGGTGGCAAGTCAAGATAATTCAACACACTTTCACGTTCTAGTTGAGTGGCGGCGCTAAACCACCCGGCAGTCGTGTCGTTGTCGTGTGTGCCGGTGTAGACCACTATATTTTGCTCGAAGTTATGCGGCAAATAGGGGTCGGTTGCGTCGGTATCGAACGCGCCAAAGGCGAACTGGATCACCCGCATACCGGGCAACCCGGCCGCCCGCCGGATGGCAACCACTTCGGGGGTGATTACGCCCAGGTCTTCGGCGATGATCGGGCGTTCGCCGATGGCAGCCTGGATTGCTTCAAAGAAGGCCGAGCCTGGCCCTTTGACCCACTGCCCGTTGACGGCGGATTGTTCGGGGTTAGCCGGGATTTCCCAAAAAGCCTCAAATCCTCGGAAATGATCGAGCCGCAAAATGTCGATCACCTGAAAAGCTTGCTGGAAGCGTTTGATCCACCATTCGTAGCCGGAAGCCGCCAGCACGTCCCAGCGATAGAGCGGGTTGCCCCAGTACTGCCCGGTCGCGCTAAAATAATCGGGTGGTACGCCTGCCACCAGGGTCGAATGACCGTGCTGATCCAGGTAAAAAAGTTCGGGGTGCGCCCAGACATCGGCGCTATCGTAAGCTACGAAGATCGGTACATCGCCGATCACTTTGATATTGCGTTCGTTGGCATATTGCTTGAGGTTGAACCACTGCCGGAAAAAGAGGAATTGGTTGTATTTCTGAAAGGCGATTTCATCAGCCTCTTTTTCGCGCCATTCTGAGAGCGCAGCCGGTCGTCGCAGCACGATGTCGGTCTCCCAGTCGCTCCAGGTTATGCCGCCGTGAGCTTGCTTGACCGCCATAAACAGGGCGAAGTCTTCCAACCATTCGGCATTATTCTGCTCGAATTGGGCCAGTTCCGCTTTAAATTGGTCGTTGGCGGCTTGCTTGAAATGCTCGAAGGAGTGACGTAGCAGGGCCATTTTCCATTCGATCAGCGGGCCAAACTCGATTTTGGAGGCGGAGAAGGTTGGGAGGTCTTGCAAGTCCTCCCCGGTTAGCAAATTTTGTTCACGCAAAAGGTCGGGGCTAATCAGGAGCGGGTTGCCCGCAAAAGCCGAAAATGCAGCATAAGGCGAGTCGCCATAGCCGGTTGGGGCCAGTGGCAGAATCTGCCAGAGTTTCTGCCCGGTCTGGGCCAGAAAATCGACAAAACGATAGGCTTCTGCACCCAGGTCGCCAATGCCGTATGGCCCTGGAAAGCTGGTTGGGTGGAGCAGTACTCCGCTGGCTCGTTCATATTCCATAGGGGTTAACCTTCTCTTCTCTTTTCTTATTTTACAATCATTCTTCTGATTTTACTATTTATAAGCCCGTTTTACACGTAGCCAATCCTGATTTGAGGTTATAGTATAACCTAAATCGAAGAAGATTTTTGAGGCCGATTTTTGACCTTTTCTAGTAACTGGACAAAGCCGACGCGGTGGAGTAAAATACACTTGCCGGGGCCAAGTATCCCCAGTTTGTAGTAACAATTAAATAAAAGTAACTACTCACCGCAGAGAACGCAGAGAAAAACTGAAATTTAGTAATTACACCGGCAGGGCGACCACATAGGGTCGCACCCTACAACGGATTTTGGGTAGGTGCGACCCTATGTGGTCGCCCAAATGGGGTAGGCTGAGTAGTTACAAATAAAAAGCATAAAGGCATTGACGGAGAGAGTAAGCCCGCCCGAACTGGCAGGGAGAAGCGGTCGAAGACTGTGAGCCGCTTCAGGAAAGGCTGGCTGAAGTTCACTCCTGAGCCGACAGGTGAAATTTAGAGGACTGTTAGAGGACTGAGTATTTAGCTTAGTAGGGGCGGTCTTTATGGTCGCCCGGTTCGGGCCACACCGGGCGACCATAAAGATCGCCCCTACCCTCAACCAATCAGGATAAGCTCTAAGCGCACTGAGTTCATACCAAAAGAACTATAACTCAGTCCTCATCCCTCAGTCCTCCTTAAATTAGCCTGCTCCGGGCGCTCCCGTTATCGAGCTTAACTATTCCTGGTTAGGGGATAGGTTTAACGAAGCGGCTTTGCGTATCTTTAAGAGCGGAGAGCAAGCAGGGTGGTACCGCGTGGTAGGCTGTCAGCCAACTGCGTCCCTGTATTTTTATACAGTGGGCGGACAGATTGGTCTGGCGGCGTTTTTGTTTTATAAGCTTGTGCTAAGGCCGCTAGTTAATAGATTTTCAGGAGAGGGTGGAACACATGTCAATCGAGGACCAGATTGCCGAGATGGAGCGGCGGGCGCTGTCCGAATTGGGAACGGTCGGCGACCTGGTAGGGCTAGACGACTGGCGCTTGAAATATTTGGGTAAAAAAGGGGAACTGACCGGGTTTTTGCGTGGGATGGGCCAGTTGCCCGCCGAGCAGCGCCCGGTAGTCGGGCAGGTCGTCAATCTGGCCCGGCGCTCGCTCGAAGAGGCGGATGCTTCCCGGCAGGCCGAGCTTCAAGAGGTCGCGCTATCGGCCCGACTATCGGCGGATAAAGTCGATGTAACGTTGCCGGGTCGTCCGATTGAACCGGGCCGCTTGCATATCATCACCCGGACAATGCGCGAGATTATCGAGACTTTCCAGGGAATGGGCTTTCAGGTGGTCGATGGTGCGGAAGTCGAACTGGACTATTACAACTTTGAGATGTTGAATATGCCGCCCGGTCATCCGGCCCGCTCGATGCACGATACTTTTTATTTTAGCGAGTCGGTGCTGCTCCGTACCCACACTTCTGGCATGCAAATTCGGACAATGGAAAAGCAGCGCCCGCCGATCCGGATCGTTTCGCCCGGCAAGGTTTACCGCAGCGAGGCGACCGACGCGACCCACGATTTTATGTTTAATCAGGTCGAAGGGTTGGTCATTGATAAGGATGTGACGTTAGCCGATTTGCGTGGCACGCTGGCGGATTTCGCCCGCCGCATGTTCGGGCAAGAGCGCAAAGTGCGCTTTCGTTGCGACTACTTCCCCTATGTAGAGCCTGGGGTTGACCTTTCGATTGACGACCCGGTGCGCGGTTGGCTGGAAATTTTGGGAGCCGGGATGGTACATCCCCAGGTCTTACGCAACGTCGGGATCGACCCGGACGTATATAGCGGCTTTGCCTTTGGGATGGGGCCGGAACGTATCGCCAAGCTAAAATACGGCATTGATGATATTCGCCAGTTCTACCGCAACGACTTGCGGTTCCTGGGACAGTTTGCGTAGGGAATGCAGAAGTCAGAATGCAGAATGTAGAATAGAAATCAGAAATTGGAAATCAGAAATCAGAGATTAGAAATTAGAGATTAGAAATATAGCGTGCTACTACCCTTACACAATTTCCTAATTCTGACTTCTGCATTCTGACTTCTGCATTCCGTAGAGGGAGTTAGAGATGATAAAAGTACCCTTGAGTTGGTTGAAGGATTATGTTGATATAACGCTTTCGCCGGAAGAACTGGCGGCAGGGCTGACTTTGCGCGGGCTGGAAGTAGGCTCGATTATCCGCACCGGGGCCGGGTGGGAAAAGGTGATCGTCGGGCAGGTCGAGAAGATTGAAAAGCACCCCAATGCTGACCGGTTGGTCGTATTGCAGGTGAGAGACGGTAAGCAGAACTATCAGGTTGTGACCGGTGCGATGAATTTGAAAGAGGGCGATAAAATCCCGTTGGCCCTGGCCGGAGCGCGATTGATCGACGGGCATAAACTGGTGGACGAACAAAAAGAGGGCAAGCGCACTCCCCCCTTGTTAGCGGGTGAACTGCCTTACTTTACGGTCAAGCCGGGCAAGATGCGTGGGGTAGAAAGTACAGCGGTCGCGGTCGCCGCGCTCGAATTGGGGACTTCAGAGGATTTTGAGGGGATCGTGGTGCTGGATGCGACCGCCCCACTCGGAGCGCCGTTGGCTAATGTGCTGGGCGAGACGATTCTGGATATAGAACTCAGCCCGAACCTGGGCCGGGCGCTCTCGATGGTTGGGGTGGCCCGCGAAGTGGCGGCTATGACGGGACAGAAGGCCCGCCTGCCGGAAATCACCTTTGTGGAGACCGGCGACCCGGTCGAGAAAAAGTTGCAGGTACGGATCGACGCGCCCGATCTTTGCCCTCGATTTAGCGCAATGGTAATCGAGGGGGTCAAGCTCGGCCCTAGCCCGGAATGGATGCAGCGCCGCTTGATCGCCGCCGGGGTGCGCCCGATCAGCAACATCGTCGATGTGACCAACTATGTCATGATGGAGTTAGGCCAACCGCTCCACTCTTACGATTATGATATGTTGCACGGGCATCAGCTTATCGTCCGGCGGGCCGAGCCGAACGAAAAGATCGAGACTATCGACCACAAAGACCACGAGGTAAATTCAGAGGTTTTGCTGGTCGCCGATGCCGACCGGGGGGTCGGTCTGGCTGGGGTGATGGGTGGAGCCGATACCGAAATTTCGGATCAGACAGTCAACGTGGCGCTGGAAGGGGCGAACTGGAACCCGGCTAATATCCGGCAGACTTCCCGCCGATTGTTCAGTACCGCCAGCGAAGCGGCTAAACGCTTCGAGCGGTCGGTCGATCTTGAGCTGACCAAATTGGGGGTGCGGCGCGGTATCCAACTTATGCAGGAGTTGGCGGGAGGCCGGATCGCCCAGGGTATTATCGACGTTTACCCCGAACCGCGTTCGCCGCACGTGATCGAATTGCCCCTGAGCGAGATAACACGGGTTTTGGGGATTACGATCCCCAAAGATGAAGTTGAGCTAATGTTACATGCCCTCGAATTTGATATAGCCGAGTTGAAGCCGGACGGTTCTTACCAGTTTCAGAACGATGCCAGCCAGTATACTATTCTGGTGAGTGAGACCCAGATGCAGCCTGATATTTTGATGGTGCGCGTCCCGACCTACCGCAACGACGTGACAATCAAGGCTGATCTGGTGGAAGAAATCGCCCGGATGTACGGTTACGACAAGATACCCGAAACCCGTTTGCGGGGCGAACTACCAGCCCAGGTGCCTAATTACAACTGGGAGTTTGAAGAAAAATTACGCGATGTCCTGACCGCCGCCGGTTTGTTTGAGGTGGTTACTTATCCGCTGGTCAGCTTGCGGAGTTTGCAATTGCTACATTCCGCCTTGCCACATTCGCAGGATGGCCCGGCCCATTGGTGGGCTGACCCGGATCGGCTGTTGAGGCTGGCAAACCCGCTCAGTACGGAACACGAGATTATGCGCCCGACCTTGATGGGGTCGGTACTGGAAACTGCCGCCGAGAACCGCCGCTTTAGCGAGCGCGTGACAATTTTCGAGGTAGGCAAGGTTTATCATCCCCAGGCCGATCAGCCTTTGCCGGACGAGCATCGTACCCTGACGATAGTCATGACCGGGCCGCGTCAACCACTCTCACGCTATAACCCGAAAGCGGGCGGTGAGACCGATCAGATCGATTTCTTCGATTTGAAGGGGGTGGTCGAAAACCTGATCGAGCGGTTGAACCAACCAGCCTCGGCGGTCGAGTTTGAGCCAGTCGGAGACAAAGAGACTCCCGCACTTCATCCAGGCCGGACGGCTCATGTCTATGTTAAAATGAACGGCGGGCAGCGCAAGTTGGTCGGGGTAGTCGGCGAGGTTCACCCGAAGGTGGTCAAAGCTTTCGACTTGAACCCACTCGAACGGGTGGCTCTGGCTGAACTCGATATTGAGGCGTTGCTATCGGTCGCTCAGAAAGAGGCTTATAAAGTGGTGACGCGCTTGCCACTTATGACCCAGGATTTGGCGATCATTGTAGGCGAGGAAACCCCGGCAGGGCAGGTGCAACGCTTGATCCGCGAGACCGGCGGCAAGCTCCTAACCGAGGTTACGCTTTTCGATCTCTACCGAGGTAAGCCGATCCCGGAGGGCAAGAAAAGTTTGGCTTTCCGGCTATTCTTCCAACCAGAGGAAAAGACCCTGACCGAGGAGGAAGTAACCCGCATCCGCCAGCGCATCGAAGGCCGATTGGTCAAAGAAGTCGGGGCCGAGACACGCGGTTAGGGGAACATCCATTAAGGGATGAAGGATGAGGGATGAAGGGGGACTGAGGGGTGAGTAGTTCGGTTGTGTGACATTGCTCCGCCAATGGATTTCCCCTTGCGAACAGTCTATGGACGGAGCCATATCCAACAAAATACCCACTCCCCTGTTGGACATTGCTCTGTCAATGGATGTTCCCTCATCCCTCATCCCTCATCCCTTGTTAGATAGACTTGCTTCGGAGACACTTGCTTCGACTAGCGGGTTGAAGCTAACCCGATCTACTCGCAACCCGTCCATTTGGGCAACCAGCAATTTGTAGCTGCCGACGGTGATATTATCTCCTACGCGCGGGATGCGACCGAGGCGGCCCTGAATGTAACCACCGAGCGAGTCATATTCGCCCAGTTCTTCGTCGGTGACACCCAGATTGAAACGCTCGGAAGCATCCTGGAGTAGATAGAGGCCACTCACCAGGGTCGTGCCGTTTGGCCCGGCCTCGATGTCGAATTGAACCCCACCCTCTTTGGTATCGAACTCATCGCGCACCTCGCCGATGATTTCCTCCAAAATATCTTCCAACGTTACAATTCCGGCAGTTCCACCGTACTCGTCGATAATGACCGCCATATGCACCTGCCGCGACCGCATTTGGGTCAGCAAATCGACCACGTGAACCGTGTCAGGGACGGTTAGCACCGGGCGCATAATCTGGCTTAGTTTGAAAGTCTGGTTGCCTTGTTCCAGCGAAAAACCGTTGCGAAGTAAGCCGAAGAGGTCTTTGACATGGACAACCCCCAAAATACCATCCAGCGAATTATGGTAAATCGGGAAGCGGGTGTAACGTTCGTCGGCGGCGGCGCTAATTAAAGTTTCTAAAGTCGCCTCTTCTGGTATGCCCATTACTTCGGTACGGGGAGTCATTACCTGGCGGGCGGTTTTGTCGCCAAAGTCGAAGACCCGATGCAACAAGACTTCTTCATCCTTATCAAGATACCCGGCCCGGCGGCTTTCGGCTACCAGCATTTCCAGTTCATCGACCGAATGAACCTTAGCATGCTCGTCGGTTGCGCTCATTCCAAAAAGCCGCACTACAAAGCGGCCCGCCTCGTTCATCATCCAGATGAAAGGCCGGAAAACCAGCCGAAAGAGTTCGAGCGGTTTAGCGACAAAAAGAGCGGTTCCTTCTGAGCGTTGGAGCGCAACAGTTTTGGGGGCCAGTTCGCCCATTACAATATGCAAAGTGGTTATTAAGGCGAATGAAATGACGATGGCAACGGTGTGAGAAAGCGGGCCAGCCTCACCACCGGGCAGAACCAGACCTAAAACTGGTTCGACTAGATGAGAAAGGGCCGGTTCGCCGACCCAACCGAGGGCTAGACTGGCGAGAGTGATACCAAGTTGAGTGGCTGCGATATAGCTATCAAGGTGAGTAACTGCTTTTTGAACGAGTTTAGCCGAACTTTTGCCCTCCGCAACTAACTGTTCGATCCTGGTCTTGCGAACACTGACTATTGCGAACTCGGCGGCTACGAAGAAACCATTAAGGGCCACCAGCGCGAACACAGCACCGAGACCCAAGATACTACCAATTTCCAAGTCTTTAAAAAACCTCCTGAATACCTGTTTGGCTATCCTTTCATAATAGCCGTGCTGAGAGCAAGCTATAGCGCTTGCCGGGAGCGGGAACGCCCTATTGCACGGGTGGAATGGCCCAGGTTATTAAAGCGCCAATACATTTCTATCTAAAATATTATATACTGAATATAACCCGGCGCAAGGGCTATATAAGGTATTTACGTTAAAAGCGGTTTATAAGTTTCTTATAAAAACCAAATATTAGCCAGGAGGTGAAAAATGAGAAGCGAAGCTGAAATGCGCGAACGGTTGCGGGAAGCGGTTGAGGCCCGGCGCGAACTATTGGAAGAGGAAATGAAGGCCGAAAAGAAGCACGACGAAGCCAGCGCCCGCGAATTGGCCGAGGAGATTGCTAATCTCAGCGGGGTTATCACGACCCTCGAATGGGTCCTCCAGACCGGCGCGGCCCCAGAGTATGAGTAATAAAACAATAACAGGCGACCGCCCTAATCGGGTGTAGGTCAATTTTTGCACGGGTTCAGACAATCAGAACGGGCAACCGTGAAAATCTCGGCCCAAATCACTAAAAATATAGCTTAGAAAAATTCTCGCAGAAAAATTTTCTAAGCTATATCCAAACCCAGTTTAGAGGGTGGTACAGTCTGGCTGATATGCAAAAATCTGACGCTCACCCGTCTTAATCGGTCGCTGACAAGGTGCAATTATGAGTGATATTTACGATCAATGGCAAGAGGGCGATATTACGGCGGACGAAGCTCTGAACCAACTTTGCCAACAGCTTGTGAGCCTCGAAGATCGGTTGGAGCCATTAGAAGCTACCCGCCTGGCGATCCGTAATCAGTTATCGGTAGTGGTCGAGCAACTTGGCGGCAAAGCCGAACTAGCCGGATTTGGTACACTCCATATAACCCAGGCCAGTTTGACCGCTAATTACGACACCCGCCAGTTGGATGCGTTGATAACACGGCTATCGACCGACTATCCGGCGATAGCCCAGGCGATAGCCGACTGTCGTCGCGAGTCGAGCCGGACGGGTGGCCTTCGGATTACCAGAGCCAAACAACACCAGTAGGCTTTGAAGCTGCAAATCAAGTCGAGCCTTCCAATACCTAAGTTTGAATTGGGTTTACCAGTTGCAAAATTTTGAGACGTAGCCCAATTGGGTTCAAAGGCTTGCAGTATTAGGTAATAGTTATGTTATAATATCGACAAGAGCTTGCCTCATCTACCATTGGCTTCATTTAGTAAGACTTTCGCCTGGGACAGTTGTTTTGAGTTTATTTTTAACTCTTACAGTTAACTTTATAGGCTCAAAGCGAAAGTCGTGACTTAAATAAAGTAAAATTAGCCAGCTGTTCATGGCAAAAGAATCCAGGA
Source organism: Chloroflexia bacterium (assembly GCA_038210655.1). Classification (GTDB taxonomy): domain Bacteria; phylum Chloroflexota; class Chloroflexia; order Chloroheliales; family Chloroheliaceae; genus 54-19. Next base: position 4,986 of record JBBQWM010000006.1, on the reverse strand, counting down.
GTATCGAGGTAAGAACAGTAGTAGTTGGTGAAGGCTTTTATTGTGGGTGGTCAGCTTTATAACTTGAATTGCTTATGGCTCGCGTCAATGCACAGTTAAAATCTAAGAATAATTCCAGCCGAGCAGGTAAGCTGTTGCGGATGCAGCCGGGTGAAGCCGGGCCGGTCTTGCTATTGGGCGGGGCTATTTTGGCGACCGAAGCAGGCTACTGGATGGGTGGCAACGGCGTAGATGGGCTGGTCTTTGGGCATATCAGCAGCGACAATTTGCCGATCCTGTTGATGATAAAAGGGCTGCTGGCCTTTACCCTAATAACCCTGTACAGCCGCTATCTGGTAACATTTAGCCGGATGCGCTTGCTTTTTGTCATCACTCTCGCCACCGTCGTGGTCTTATTAGGTGGTCGGCTTGCTATTGCGCTCAATCCCAATCCCCCCGAATGGTTTTACTTCCTCTTGTGGCCTCTAACTTATGTGGTGCCAGACCTTTTTATGCTGCAAGCCTGGGGCTTGGCAAGCGAGTCTTTTGATAGCCGTCAGAATAAGCGGCTCTTTCCACTAATTACGGCGGTTGGGGCTGGCGGGGTGGTTATCGGGAATTTTGTGACGTTGCCGTTGGCTAGTTCGATTGGTTCGGCTAATTTGCTGTTGGTTTGGGTGGGGCTGGTTGGCCTGGCTTTCAGCTTACTATTTACCCGCCGCCGCCAGCTTGATCGGAACAAAGCCAAGCGACGTGGTCAAAGTGCAACCCAGGCCGAACGGGTCGAACAGGCCAGTGTCGTCCAGAGTATTCGGATGGGCTTTACGGTCGTGCGTTATTATAAGATCATCGGGTTGTTGGTGATCGGCACGACTTTGATGCACCTGCTTTACTGGTCGCTTTTCAAGACCTACGTCACCGAAGTCAAGAAATCCTTTAACCCGGAGAAGTATAGCGACCCTCGCGCCCTGGCTGCCGACATTTCCAGCTTTTTCGGACTGGTCGGAGGCTTCTCGACCCTCCTGGCCTTTTTACTGGGTTTGCTGGTAGTCAATCGGCTTTTCAGCCTTTTTGGGGTTCGCAATTTAGTGCTGGTGATGCCCTTAACCAACCTGTTTGCCTTTAGCTTAATCTTATTTGCTTCCGGCTTTAACCCGATGATCGTGGCAGTCGCCGCCCGCTTTGTCCACCTGATGATGACCGAGGCTATCGGGGTGAGCGTCAATCAGACGATCTGGAATTTGCTACCGGGTGAAGCGCGTGAAGCGGCGGTTCCTTTTAATAACCAGGGGATCAGTAAGCAGGGCGGGATCGTGCTGGCCGGTGTGATTTTGCTAATTTCGCTCAAATGGCTGCAACTGGCAATCATACTGGCTTTTATATTGTCGGTGGTCTATTTCTTTGTAGCCTGGCGAATGAGATCGCTCTATCGACCGGCGCTAGTACAGTTGCTCCGGGAAGGGCAGCAAAACTTCTTTGAAACCGGCCAAAATATGGCTGATAATGATCTATCGGAAGAAGCCAACGCCGCTATCAGCGAGGATGCCTTCAAAGCCGCTTTGGCCGGTCTGCAAGACGATAGCGAAGGTACGCGCCGCTTGTCTGCCGAATTGCTGGGGCAGATGGGCCATTCCAGTGCAGTCTCACCTCTTTTGACGACCCTGTTAGCCGATAGCTCTCCCGAAGTGCGCCGCACCGTTATTAGCGCCCTGGTGCAACTCAAGGCTCCCGAAGCTTTCCCCAATATCGCCGAATCCCTTTCCGACCCCGACCCGCCGGTACGAGCCGAAGCAGCGGTCGCTCTGCGTAATTTGGGGGTGCGGCTCGACTATTCGGCTTATGCGCTGTTGCGAAAATCGTTGAACGACCGTGACCCAACCGTCCGGCGGGAAGCGGCTATGACTTTGCTGGCGGCCGGGCGCAAGGGCGAAGCGCTGGTGACGTTGTGGGAGATGGGTCAGGCTGAAGAAGCCCCTTACCGGCGGGAGGCGGCGGTCGCTTATGGGCAGATCAGCGACCGTATTTTGGTGCATCGGCTGATCGAACTGCTGGACGATTTTAACTCGGAAGTACGGCGACAGGCCGCCAGCAGTCTGGGGCGGGTGGGCGGTCGATTGGCGGTCAGAGCCTTGATCGCTAATTTGGAGGATAACGACCCTGGCGTGCTGGAAGAGATTGCGCTGGCCCTGGCGACTTTGCGGCACGAAGCAGGCCCGGCCTTGATGCAATTCCTCGAAACCACTCGCAATGGTGAAGCCGCCGCCTGTGCCTTACACGCCCTAACCCTGGCAAAGAGTGAGGAGCAAAAACAGGCCCGCGCCAGAGCCTGGGAGCGTCAGCTTAACCAACGTCAGTTGAGTGGCCCGGTCGCCGATGCCGATACTTCCGAACGACTTCTCGCGCCCGACGGGGCCGTCGCTACCGACGATCCTTTCTTATCGAGCGGGGCGCGGTTTACGCTCAGTCCTCAACAGCAAAACCAACTGCTCGACTATGGGGAAGCCCAACTTGAATATGCTGCTCGGATGGCGGGCTATCTAGGAGCTTTGCAAGCGTTGGATTTGGGCGGCAACCTTAGCAAGGTTCCAGGCCGTCCGCAGCGAGACCCTGCCGATTTGCAGATTTTGCTCAAGTCGCTCCAGGAACGCTATGATGCCGCTATTTTACGGGTGGTGGGCGTGGTAGGGTTGTTGGGGGATGTAGAGGCGCTGGCCCTGGTAGCAAACGGTTTGCAGGCCCAGGGCCGTCGGGCGGCTCGGATGCGGGCGGATGCTATTGAGGCCCTGGAAAATTTTGGTGGCCCCGAACTGACTCCCAGGTTGGTCGATTTGCTCGAAGGTCGGGATGAAACAGTCATCGCGGCCCGTCAACCGGGTAAAACGATGTCGGATATATTGCTAGACATCTGGATGGAGAAGGATAGCTGGCTTCAGACTTGCCTTCTACACGTGATCGGGGTATTTGATCTGCGCCGCTTGCGTCCGTTGGTCGAACAGGCTATTATAGTAGAAGGCGAAAATGATTATCTTATCGATGAAACGGGACACGAAGCGCTCAAGCGGTTAAACGGTCAGACTGGCTCGAATGGACAGGTAGCTTCTAAAGAGCCGGTAGTTTTTCTGGAAGATGTTATGCAAACTCTTACTACTCTTTCCACTATGTCGCGTATTGTTCTATTGCAGAAGGTGCCGCTTTTTGCCAACTTGCGCCCAGAAGATTTGCGCCGGGTCGCGCTGGTCTGCAAAGAACGCTTGTTTGCACCGGGTGATATTATCTGCTACGAAGGCGATCCGGGTGACGAGCTTTATATTGTGGTATCGGGCCAGGTGCAAGTCCTGGCCGGGTTCGGTAGCGGCAACAACCGGGTCTTGGCGGTCAATACCGAAGGCGAAGCGGTCGGTTACATGTCGATTCTGGATGATATTCCACGCAGCGCAACTTTGCGGGCGCATGGTGGCCCGGTGCGGCTATTGATTTTGGGTGCGGACGAGTTTAAGCGAATTTTACGTGAACGACCTGAAATTGCCGCCGAGGTTATCCGAGTGTTGAGTCGCTTGCTGCGCGAGACTAATAAGCGGATCGAACAAGGCTCGGTTCTGACCGATAGTGTCTCGATCTCGTCTCGCTAAGATCGAACTCCTAGCTTTAGCGTTAAGCTTTGATAAAATTATCCAATACTCGCCCTCAAAAGGCTCTTTTAGAGTTGCATACCGACTAAAAACCGCTTAAAATCGGATGGCGGTTGAGTCCGGTTGCCAGTGATAAAGCGAAACCGCCTCTATCAGTTTGCAGAGTGGTTAGCTGCAAGCTTTTCTCAGAAAGAATAAATTTTAGAAGTAGTATGATTTCCTTCTGGATGCCCGGTTAGAGTATCGGAAGTACTGGAAATAAAGAAGGAGAAGGCTTTTTAGGTACGCGCGGTCTCCCTAGTAAAGAGAGAAATTGAAAAGAAGAAGGAGCGAGTAACTTTGACGAAAATTAATCGAATGACTTTGGCGAGTAGCGTTCTGGCGCTAGTTGCCCTCGTCGCCATGCTGATTTTTGCGGCAGTCGAAGATGTCCAGGCGCAGACTACCCCGACGGCGGGAGCCACCACGGCAGCCGCTACCACTACTGCCGCTGCCACAACGACGGCAGCTGCTACCACTACTGCCGCTGCTACGACGACGGCAGTTGCTACCACTACTGCCGCTGCTACGACCACCGCAGCCGCTACGACAACGGCGGCAGCTACGACGGCGGCGGTAGTGACTGCCGGAACTAACACCAAGTTGCCTTTCTACACCCCGAACAAAATCGTTGGCTTCAACAAGCAATTTACCGACAATGTAGAAGCGGCGGTGGCGAAAGCCGGTGGCGATGCGGTGAAGGGTGCCAAGTACGATGTCTTTATGACGGCGGACGGGGAAGCCAAAATTACGGCTTTCTACGACGCACAGATGAAGACGCTCGGCTTCGACCGTCTGACCAAAGTCAGCCTGCCCCAGGAATCGCTAGGTGGTGCAACTGTCCAGGTTTACGTCTACAGCAAGGGCCAGGATGGTTATGCGGTAGCGATCCTCGGCCCGATCCCGGCCAGCCTGCTTCAGACGCTGGCCCCGGCGGTTACGAGTGGTTCGCCTGCCGCGAATGATACGCTGGTGGCGGTTTTTAGTGGGATCAAGCTTCCGGCCCAGGGTGGCGGCGCTCCGGCTCAGGGCGGTACACCCGCCAAGCCTCCGGCGAGTGGTCTCGGTGGCGCGTCTGACAACGCTGGGTTGAACCCGCTTTGGTTGGTTGTTCCATTCGCGTTGATCGTCGGTATGTCGATAGTGGCGCTGGTCGCGCGTCGGCGCAAGACGGGACGGTAAGAAGGTATCAGGTGTTAGGTGTCAGGTACCGTAATTCGGGGTTTAAGAAAGCTGCAAAAGGACGGTGAGAGTGGTATCCTTTAGTTGAAAAAGACGAAAGGAGCAACATAATGATCGGTCTAACTGATTTTATCACAAAAGAACATTGGTCTGATAT
>JBBQWM010000005.1:0-205490 GCA_038210655.1 Chloroflexia bacterium | reverse complement strand
AAGGGTTAAGTCCAGCAGAATTAGCTGGCGCTGAACTGGACGGGCGGCCCTGGTTACAATTCGTGATGATTAAATTGTCAAAGGTGCAATGGTTAAAACCGTTGTCGCTAATGTTTACACAAACTTAGGTGACTGTGTGCCGGTCTGTACTGAGGATAGACCGGCCAAACCGCTAGACGCTCTCACTCTTATAGAGTAATCTCAAGTTGGTAGTTTCGTCAAGAGGGTCGGGAATTAAATTGTCAGTCGGTAGGCGGGGTAAGGTGGGCGGCGGCTTCCATTTCCGCTGCCAGTACCTCATCCTGTATTTTCAGGCTACTGCCCAAATAAGCCTGTTTGACTTTTTCGTTGCTCAACAAAGTGTGGGCTGGGCCTTCCAGCACGACTTTGCCAGTCTCCAACACGTAAGCATGATGGGCGACCGCCAGAGCTTGTCGGGCGTTCTGCTCAACCAGTAAAATAGTCACCCCCTGCCGGTTGATTTCGACAATCGTCCGAAAGACCTCCTGCACCAGCACCGGGGCCAGCCCCAAACTTGGCTCATCCAGGAGTAGCAACCTGGGTCGGGCCATCAGCCCGCGCCCTATCGCGCACATCTGCTGCTCTCCGCCGCTCATCGTCCAACACAGCCGTTTTGACAGCTTGCGAAGGGCCGGAAAGATCGTATAAACCCGCTCCATATCCTCGGCGGCTTCGGCCTTCCAGTTTTTACTCTTACCCTCCCGACTGGATGCACCCAGCATCAAATTATCCTGCACCGATAGACCCGGAAAGAGCCGCCGACCTTCCGGCACATGGACAATCCCCAACCGCACAATGTCCTCGGCGCTGGTACGGGTCAGGTTCTGACCGTCAAATTCCAGGCTGCCGCCTGCCGGTCTGAGTAACCCCGAAATCGTCTTAAGCGTCGTACTCTTGCCGGCCCCGTTCGCGCCGATAATCGTCACCACCTGCCCAGTCTTGACCTCCAGCGACACCGAATGAAGGGCCTGGACTTTGCCGTAATTAGCGGCTACTTCGTGTAATTTAAGCATTGATGGCAACCTCCGCTCCCAGGTAAGCTTCGATCACTGCCGGGTCGCGCTCGATTTGTTGGGGCGCACCGTCGGCGATCTCCTTGCCGAAATTCAAGACCGTAATTCGGTCGGATAAAGCCATAACTAGGTTCATATCGTGTTCAATCAAGAGCAAGGTCATACCCCGCGCCCGCATCTCGCGCAAAAGATCAAGCAATTCCTCAGTCTCGTGCGGGTTCATCCCGGCGGCAGGCTCGTCCAGCAATAACAAAGTAGGCTTGGCAGCCAGAGCACGGGCGATTTCGAGGCGACGCTGTTGACCGTAAGCCAGATTCTTCGCCAACTGGTGCTGCTTATCGGTCAGACCGACAAATTCGAGCGCGGCAATCGCTTCCGCACGCACCCGCTTTTCTTCGGCCAGACTTTGCGGCAAAGGGAAAATTGCGCCAACTAAGCCGGTGCGCGACTGGACGTGCTGCCCAATCATCACGTTTTCGAGGGCGGTTAGTTCGGGGAAAAGCCTTATGTTCTGGAAAGTCCGAGCCAGGCCCAACCCGGTCAGACTATGGGCCGGTTTGCCGCCAATAGCCTTACCGTTGAAAATAATCTGCCCAGCGGTCGGCCTGTAAATCCCACTGATAACGTTAAGAGCGGTCGTCTTGCCCGACCCGTTTGGCCCGATCAGAGCGTGTATTTCACCCTGAACCACCTGCATTGAAATACCATCCAACGCTTTGATCCCACCAAAATGCTTTTGCAAATCGCGCAATTCGAGTACAACCGGGAGCGGGTGTCCAGCATCCGAAGCCGAGGCGGCCTGATGCATACTTCTAGCCGGGTGGCCTACCTGAGCGACCAAATCAGGCCGGGCCAAATCAGGCCGAGGCTTTAACAGCCGAGCGCGGATTTGCTGCTCGATCAGCCCAACTACCCCAATCGGCAGGAAGACCATCAAGATCATAACGCCCGCCCCGTAGACTGCCAGATAACCTTGCTTAAAGTTTTCGGGCAACCCGCGTAACCATTCGGGTAAGAAATTCAAAAACATGGCCCCGAAAACCGCCCCGAAAATCGTTTCGCTTCCGCCCAAGACCAGCATCGCCAGAAACGTCACCGATTGCTCAAACTTAAAAGTATCGGCACTGATGTACAACACTTGTGGCTGATGGGCAAAAAGCGAGCCACCGATCCCGGCATAAGCCGCCCCCAACGAAAAGGCCACCACTTTGTAATAGGTCGTATTAATTCCCATTGCTTCAGCCGCCAGTTCGTTCTCGCGGATTGCCAACAGGCTACGCCCGACCCGTGAATAACGGATGCGCCAGGCTGCCAGCGCCAGACCAATCAAGATCACCAGGAGCAAATAATAGTAGTTGCTTACTTTGTTAAAAGCAAAATCGCCGATTTTGAAGACCGGCAAACCGCTTACACCCTCCGGCCCTTTGGTGATTTCGACCCAGTTTGATAAAACCAGATTGACGATAACTCCAAAGCCAATCGTCGCCATTGCCAGATAATGTCCCTTGAGCCGTAAGGTCGGAATACCGACGATAAGACCGAAAAAGGTTGCCAGAAGGCAAGCCGATAAAAGACCCAGCCAGGGAGACCAGCCCAACTTGGTTGTCACCAGAGCCGAGGTGTACGCACCAATCCCCCAAAACGCCGCCTGTGCCAACGACATCTGCCCGGCCAACCCCAAAATAAAGTGTAGCCCAAGCACCACCATCGCATAGGTCAGAGCCTGGTTTACCAGCGACATATTGCTGGCATCCAACACGGCGGGCAAAAATAGCAAAATGACCGCGCTTACCGCCAGTGCTATCCAAACAGAAGTTAATTGCTTACTCATCAAGCTGTCCTTGCCTCTCTATGCTTTTTCCGCTATTTTCTCGCCAAACAAGCCTTGCGGCAAAAAGAGCAATACCGCGATCAGGATGATAAAAGCAAACCCCTGCTCGTAGTCCGAAGAGACATAACGGGCGGCAAACTTCTCGGCCAAACCCAATACCAACCCGCCTAAGATTGCCCCCGGCACCGAACCAAAACCGCCGACTATCGTAGCGCAAAAAGCTTTGAGAGCCAGCCCACTGCCCATTACGATAGTTACCGGGATCAAAGGGCTGATCAGGATTCCGGCTACCGCGCCCAGGATGGCACTGTAGATAAAGGTGTAGATTATCATGCGGTCAACCCGAATACCCATCAACCGGGCAGTTTGTTTGTCCTGAGCGGTCGCCTGCAACCGCTTGCCCAGCGTCGTGCGTTCAAACAGAAAATACTGGAAAGCCACCATCAAGAGGGTCGCCCCAATAATTACGATGTACTGAGGTACAATATGGATCGAACCAAAATCCCAGGTTTCGCCCAGCGCGAAGATAGTCGAGGGCCGTCTTGGTTGCGCCCCAAAAATAATAAGCGAACTGTTTTGCAGCAAAATAGAGGCTCCGATAGTACTGATAACTACCGGCAAAAAGCTGCGATTGCGTAGAGGATAATAGGCTACCCGCTGGAAGATTATCCCGAAAACCGCCGCGACCCCTAACGTCGCGATATAGGCCAGAATAAAAGACCAGGGCGAAGGCAAATTGAGCCATTCCAGAATAACAATTGCAATAAAAGAAGGGATCATCACAAACTCGCCCTGCGCGAAATTTACGACCCCAACCGCGTTATAAATCAGTACAAAACCCAGGGCCACCAGGGCATAAACCGACCCGTAGGCCAGCCCTGCTATCAGCAGGTTTATTATTTCATCCATAGCCGATAAAACTTCTCCTCTCCCCACGCTGCTTTAACCCGAAACGAGAAAGGTCGGCTTAACTTTCGACCTTTCTCTGGGAAATTAACCTGGATCGACAAGCCTCACCTTTTAGCTTGCCGAAACCGTTTTAACGAAGTTGAGCGTTTTGGTTTTGTACTGGGAAATATCGACCGACGCTAGACCGTTACCTTCGGGTGTGAAGCTAAAAGTCCCGCCCGCCCCTTTCCAGCCTTTAACCGCCAGAATCGCGTCGTGAAGCTTGTTCTTGTCGGTTCCGACCTGGGCGATAAGCTGGGCCGCCATATGAACCGCGTCCCAGTTCCAGGAGGAAAGCGGGTCTGGGTTGGTGTTGTACTTGGCTTTCCAGGCGGCCATGTATTCCTGACTTTCGGGAGTACGTCCGGCAAAATAATCCTGCACGACGTAAACCCCATCGGTAATTTCAGCCGGTAAGTCGGCGACAACGGTTTGTCCAACTGCGGGTGAACCGATTAGCGGTATCTTGATGCCTTGCTCCTTGAGTTGGCGCAACACAACCGCACCGTCCGATACATTGGTGTCGTAGTAGCAGATTACATCGGCCCCCGCGCTCTTGATCGCCAGTAGTTGAGCCGTAAAATCCTGGCTACCAGTGGTATATTTTTGGCGAGTAACGGCGGTTTTGCCTTGCTTTTTGAGGGCCGCTTCGATAATGTCCGCGCCGCCTGTTCCAAAGGTGTCGCTGTCGTGCAAAATCGCCACTTTAGAGGCTTTGAGATCGTTGAGGGCGTAATTGACCATCGCAGTCGCTGCGATGCTATCGTCCGGGCGGAAACGGAACAGCCAGGGGTTGCCGACTTTGGTCAGATTGGCATTCGTTCCACCAATCAAAGAAGGAAATTGAAGCTCCTTAATTCGCTCTGAGATCGCCTGTATCTGGACGCTTTTGACCGGGCCGACCATCAAGATTGCCTTATCATCTACCGCGCCCCGGTTGAGGGCCGCCAAAGCACCTTGCGGGCTGGACTGAGCATCCTCAACCTTTAGTTCAATCTTCTGTCCGTTAACACCCCCGGCATTGTTGATCTTCTCGACTGCAATCTCAGCCGCTTTGCGGGCCAAATCCCCGGTCTGAGAACCGGCCCCGGTAATCTCGGTATTCATAGCGATTACTATCGAGCCGCTAAGTTGAGCCGGGCCTTTGGGGATCGGGCCGAGCGAACTGCCCGTTCCACCGCTGGTAGTAGCCCCGGCGACTGTAGTGGCCCCAGCGGCGGTCGTAGCGGCGGCGGTGGTTGCGGCGGGAGCCGTCGTAGCGGTCGAGTCGCCACAGGCAGTCAGAAGGCTGCCCAGCATTACGACCAACGCTACCAGCGTGGTCGAACATTTTCCAAAATTAAAAGTAAGCTTAGTTTTAAGCTTCATCGTATCTCCTCCAGGCGGCAACAATGCCGCAGTTTTTCAGACTACGAGAAAAGTAGCAGAACCGATTGCTTGAATTGCTGGATATGTTCTTCTAATAAGTGGCAGCCTGTTCTAGGTCGTGACCCAGCAAAACGCGAACAATCCGCCGCTAATACCTGTAACGAGTTATAAGTCCAATCTATCCCAGATCGTTTCGTAAACTTCGTCAACTAAATGAGTGCGCCTAAGTCTTGTAGAAAATTTGGTATACAAAAAAGACCGGTACACATTGTCCGGCAAGTCGGATTCTTGGGTGGTCAAAACAACTTTGTTTGCCATAAGTCTCCAACTCTTTCATTTGATCTGCGACAAAGGAGATCAAACTATGAATTGCGGGTTAACTTTGCTTGATTGTATTCTGTATACAAAGCGAAGATGCTTCTGTTTTAACACAATTAAATTTGTAAGTCAAGGCTTTTAGGAAAGCTTTTAAACTCGCAATACTAGACCACCCACCTGTTTCGACAGGCGGGTGGTTATTCGATTTTTAATAAACTTTGCCAGTGAATTTGAGGAAAGAAGCCCATGAACAGGATCGAACTGTTGACCTCATTCTTACCAAGAATGTGCTCTACCGACTGAGCTACATGGGCGATTGCAGGGCTGTATTTAATTTTTCAAACGATTATTTTAGGACAAAAGAGATGCCCGGGGTGGGAGTCGAACCCACACGGGTGTTACCCCAATGGTTTTTGAGACCACCGCGTCTGCCATTCCGCCACCCGGGCATGTTGAAACATAAAGTTGTGTAAGTGCTACTAACTTGAAAAACAACCACGTGGTGCGCAAGGAGAGATTTGAACTCTCACACCCTTACGAGTACTACGCCCTGAACGTAGCGCGTCTGCCGTTCCGCCACTTGCGCCTACTGCTATAATAGCAAAGCCTGCACCAGATTGCAAACTGGCTTTGATGCGGAAGGCGGGACTCGAACCCGCAAGCCCTTACGGGCAGCGGTTTTTAAGACCGCCCTGTATACCATTCCAGCACTCCCGCCTACCGGCCTTCTATTATTTACCCTGATAGTATACCGAATCGGACTCCTGGATGCAAGCCGCGCTGCCACAAATAATTCAAATTAGTTCAGCAAATCGCTTGACACCTGTGCTACCTTTCGCTTATAGTCTCGTTTCGTCAGGACAAAATTGGGCAGGCGAAAACTTTTTAGCCTGTTTTGCGTAATTATAGAGGCTTTCAAGCTGCGAACAGCTATCAAAGGGTCAGACTAATACCAACTTAACTGATAGTTGACACCTAATATCAAAAATAAGAAACGAGACGCTTCGGCCTGTGTAGTCGAACCGTCGGGGAAAAATTTATGGCCGCAAGGTTAGTTATTGTAGAGTCACCGGCCAAAGCTAAGACGATTGGCAAATATCTGGGCAAAGGCTATACGGTTCGGGCCAGTTACGGTCACGTGCGCGATTTGCCCAAAAGCAAACTAGGGGTGGATGTTGACCAGTCCTTCAATCCGCAATATTTGATACCGCGTGACAAAAAGAAAATTGTTAAAGATTTAAAAGAAGATGTCAAATCCGCCGACGAAATTCTGCTGGCGACTGACCCTGACCGCGAGGGTGAAGCAATTGCCTGGCATCTAATTTCGGCGACCGGGCTAGAAGATACCAAAAAGAAGGTCAGGCGGATCGTCTTTCACGAAATTACCAAAGAAGCGATCAAAGAAGCAGTTAAACATCCGCGTGCTATCGATATGAATCTGGTAAACGCGCAGCAGGCCCGCCGTATCCTCGACCGATTGGTCGGCTACAAAATCAGTCCGATTTTGTGGAAAAAAGTCAAGCGTGGGTTGAGCGCCGGACGGGTACAAAGCATTGCGTTGCGCCTGATCGTAGACCGCGAACGCGAGGTTGACCGCTTCGAGGCAGAAGAATATTGGTCGATTGAGGGCGAATTTCAGTTACAGGAACGCCGCTCCAAGAAGGATATTCAATTCAAGGCTAACTTACACTCGGCTAACGGCAAAAAACTCGAACTCAAGAACCAGGCCGAAACCCAGGCCATTCTGGACAACTTAGACGGAGCCGCTTATACGGTTGGGGAAGTCCGTTTGACCAAGAGCCAGCGCAAGCCCGCCGCCCCCTTTACGACCAGTACCTTGCAGCAAGAAGCCAGCCGCAAGCTAAACTTTACCAGCCGTCGCACGATGGCCGTCGCGCAGGGACTTTACGAAGGGGTTGAACTTGGCAAAGAAGGCGGACAGGGCCTTATCACCTATATGCGTACCGATAGCACCAACGTTGCCGCCGTCGCTCAGGAAGAAGCCCGCCAACTGATCGCGGCCAAGTATGGGGCCGATTACGTCCCTGAAACACCGCCGGTCTACGCCAAGAAAGCCAAAAACGCTCAGGAAGCCCACGAAGCGATCCGTCCGACTAGCTCTTTGCGCGAACCAGATGCAATCAAGGACTTTTTGACCCCAGAACAGTTCAAGCTCTATCGGCTGATCTGGCAGCGTTTTGTCGCCAGTCAGATGGCGGTGGCCCAGCTTAATAATACCTCGGTAGACATCAAGGCCGGACGACCCGCACTGGCAACCACCGAGCGGCCCTATCTTTTCCGGGCCACCGGGTCGGTTATCACTTTCCCCGGCTTTTTGGCAGTCTATCAGGAAGGGCTGGACGAGGGGGCGGAAGACGAATTGAGCAAGAAGGCGTTGCCCGAACTGCACGCCGAAGACCCGCTCGAATTGCTGCAAATCCTGCCCGAACAGCATTTCACCCAACCGCCGCCGCGCTATACCGAGGCCACGTTGGTCAAGACGCTGGAAGAGCTTGGGATCGGTCGCCCAAGTACCTATGCGCCAACTTTGGGGACGATCCAGGAACGCTATTATGTGGTCAAAGAGGAGAAGAAGTTCGTACCGACCGAACTGGGACTGCTAGTCAATGACCTGGTGGTTGAGTTCTTCCCGGAGATTGTCGATACCAGTTTTACTTCTAATATGGAAAGCGAACTGGACGAGATCGCGGATGGCGCACGCAACTGGGTTCCAGTTTTAGCCGAATTCTATAACCCATTTAAGGGGTCGGTCGCCAAAGCTGAGACCGAGATGCAAAAGGTCTCGCTGGAACCCGAATTGGCGGGCGAGGATTGCGAGAAATGCGGACGACCGATGTATGTCAAAATGGGGCGCTTCGGGCGGTTTATCGCCTGTTCGGGGTTCCCGGAATGTCGCAACGCCAAACCGATCTTGAAGAAAATCGGGATGCTCTGCCCCAAGTGCGGCGAAGGCGAGATAGTCATGCGTAATACCAAGCGGCGGCGGGTCTTCTACGGCTGCTCACGCTATCCCGAATGTGACTTTTCGGTCTGGGAACGGCCTATCACCGAACCTTGCCCGGTCTGTAGCGGCCTGATGACCCTTTCGGGCAAGCGCAATGCCAAGTGTACCGTCTGCGGTCATATCATGCCCTACGAAATGCCCGACCCAGACGAAGCGACCAACAAACCACTCCGACCGGTGGCTAGCCTCCCACGCAGTACATTGGCTTTGGCGGCTCACGAAGGGCTAACTCCTACCGAGTTACAAACCGCCGAAGCTGAGGATAGCGTCGAAGAGCCTTCCGAACAAGAAGAAGAGGAAGAACGTACTGCCGCCGTAGTCTAAGGGATGAAGGATGGTGGTCGGATATGGCTCCGCCCATAGACCGTCCCATTAGCAAAAGCAATTGCAAGTAAAGGATGAGAAAAGAGGAGTAAAAAAGATAAAATGAAATCAGGGTTATTCAGCCGTAAAACCAAATTTTTCATCCTTCATCCTTCATCCCTCATCCTTATCATCTTGTTGTTGGCGGCTTGCGGCGAAGATGCGACCCCTATTGCTGCCACCCAGGGCAATGGACAAGCAACTGGGCCAGTGGCGACTGCGCGGCCCGGCAATGGGCCACTGGTGGGTACAGATGGACAGATTACGGTGGTTGCGCCAGCCGCGACCGGGGATAATATCGAAGGGCAAATCTTCTGGGTCAAAGATAATACTATCTGGCAGGGTGGAGCCGGAACCGCCGGAGTGCCACCTGTCTCGGCTAAAGAGTTGGGCGGCAAAGCCCTGATAAAAGTTACTCCCCTGGCCCTCGCCAAATCCCCCGCGCTTTCGCCCGATGGCACAAAACTAGCCTATGCTTATAGCCCCGAACCCGAAGGCACTGGCGGTAATATCGTGATCGGGCAGGACATTTACGTGTTTGATCTCAAATCGGGAGCGACTGGGATGGTCATAAAGCGGGACGAGCCACAAGCTTTTCTGGATAACCCCTACTGGTCAGCCGACGGCAAATATCTTTACTTTGATGCACGCAACCCCCGCCGCGACCAAAGTAAAACCATTATCGGCGAGAATATCACGATCAACCGTTTGGAATTGGCAACTTCCAAGCGCGAGAAATTGGCCGAGGATGCCCGCGAACCGGCAGTCTTGCCGGATGGCAAACAGGTCGTCTTTGTTTCGGTGGCCGCCAGCGCTGGGACTTATGATACCAATTTGAAAATACTAGATATCGCAAGCGGACAGGTCAAAGCCCTGCTGACCCCCGAACAGGGCTTTGTCGGCACTTATATGCCGCGCCCGTCGCCGGATGGCAAAGTAATTGCGTTTTCGGCTATTGGCGGGCCAAACGATACTTTTAGCCCGCTTCAACCCACCCCGACTAAACAGGGCAGTCTGATCGGCTCAACCCTCGGCCTGACCGCGCTCCTCCCTACGCTCTCCAAACCGGCAGACAGGGCGGCTCACGGGCTACCCTACGACCTATGGCTCATCAAACCAAATGGCAGCGACCTGACCCGCCTGACCACCCTCTACGAAGATCATACGATGCCTGCCTGGTCTAACGATGGTAAGCGGATCGCCTTTTTAACCGGCCTAGCTTTTTATCTGGTCGATGCCGATGGCAAGAACCTGATTAAAAAGTCAGATCGAGGTGGACAACAGGCCGGGTTCGTCTGGCGCAACCAGTAAACCAACCCTGCGTTTCAAATAGACAGCCTCCCCTTTGGGCGACCACACAGGGTCGCCCCTACCCAAGATCCGTTGTAAGGGCGACCCTGTGTGGTCGCCCGGCCTGAGTAGTTACTTTTATTTTTTGCTGACGTTGAACAGGAAGTTTACAATATCGCCATCCTGCATCAGATAGGTTTTGCCTTCGCTGCGGTAGAGGCCGTGCTTTTTGGCTTCCGGAAAGCTGCCAACTTTTATCAAATCGTCGTAGCTAACGATTTCGGCCCGGATAAAGCCGCGCTCAATATCGCTATGGATTTCGCCCGCCGCTTTGAGGGCCGGGGTTCCACGCTTGATCGTCCAGGCCCGCACTTCATCTTCACCTGCCGTCAAAAAGCTCATCAGACCAAGCAATTCGTAAGAAGCGTGAATGATTTTACTCAAGCCCGACTCGGTAATCCCAAGCTCTTGCATAAATTCGGTCGCTTCTTCCTCGTCAAGCTGGCTGATCTCCATTTCGATCTTACCACGCAAGGTCTCGATAGCGGTACTTTTGTGACCTCCGGCGGCAGCTTTTCCCTCCGCCAAAAGCTTTTCAGCTTCTCCGGCCCGTTCCTCGCCCAGGTTAAAGATCGTCATGAGCGGCTTGAGGGTCAGGAATTGATAGCCGCGTACCGCTTTAAGTTCTTCTTCGCTCAGTTCTACATCACGCAAAGGTATATCGTTACCCAACGCCTCGTTGAGCTTTTCGAGTACTTCTTTCTCGAAAATCTGGGCTTCGCGCTCCGGCCCGGTCTTGATTTTCTTGATCGACTCGTCGAGGCGTGGCAAGCGCTTTTCGATCACCGCCAGATCAGAAAAAGCTAATTCCAAGTCCATCGTCTGCAAATCGCGGATCGGGTTGACGCTGCCTTCAGGATGGGGCAAATTTGGGTCGTCAAAGGCCCGCACGACGTGTACCAGGGCATCGACCTTCTGGATCAAGTTCATACCCGGCAAGGCCCCGGTTTGGGCCGCCCCTTTCGCCATCCCCGCTACGTCAGTATATTCGACCGTCGCAGGCGTAGTCTTCTTGGGGTTGAACATCTCGGTCAATCGGTCGAGCCGCTTGTCCGGCACTTTGACCGACCCGATATTAGGGGTCTGGTTCGAGCCATAGGCGCTGGTTTCCGCGTTGCTGCGGGTCAGCGTGTTAAAAACGGTGGTCTTTCCGCTCTTGGGAAAGCCAATAATTCCTAATGTTAAAGCCATTTTCTCTCTCTATTTTACAATAACTCATACGTACTCGGTTAGGATAGAAATTTTATGACGCGCCCGCTCGGAAGCATCAAGCCACCAGGCAACCTCAAGTTCATTGAGTTGGTCGAAAGCCTGGTCTGCATCATACGATATTTCGATAGATAAAACCAGTTGAACCTGCAAAGGCTCTTCTACATCGCTAACAACTTTAAGCGAAAGCGGCGCGTCCGAGAAAAAGTTCTTTATTTTCTCTGGCGCTTCCAGCAAAAAAGACATCAAAAAGGGATATTGCTCGATAAAACCCAAAACCTGATAGCGACTCTTCAAAAAATAGGCTTGTTCAAGTGCCGCCACTTCGCTATCGGCTAAGGTCGAAATATAAGCTGTGGCAACTTTTTCGGGCGCGGTTTCTTTAACACTCATTCCCCTGACCCTCCTCAAAAGACCAATCAAACCTCATACAAACTCCAGGTTTATGAAAAGCTTGGATTTTGCTTGATCTGACGCATCTAACCACCATTCCTCATCAAGACGGGTGAGTTTCTCGTGAGCTTCCTTGCCAACACAACTTACATTGATGTAAATTGCCAGTTCAACCCAATCAGGCTCTTCGCGGTCAATTACAACCTTGAGAAAAAGTTCCGAGGCTGGGAAAAAGTTCTTTATTTTCTCCGGCGCTTCTAGCAACAAAGGCATCAAAAAAGAATATTTCTCGATATAGGCTAAGACCTCAGCGCGGTCTTTGATATAGTATAATTCTTCCATACGCTGCACATCAGCTTGAGCCAGCCCGGTTGTTTTTAGTTCGGTCATCTTAACCCCTCGTTTCAAGCTTTACAGTCCTGACCTATTATACCCCAAATCAGGCCATAAAGAGTTACTCCCCTCCCGCAGCAAGTTGCTGACATAGGTCGTGCAGGAAAGACTCGACATCGGTGACGATACCGAGGGTTTGATGGCTGCCCCGGTCGGCTAACTTGGTAACGACCGAAGGGTTTATATCGACGCACACGGTGCGAACACGGGCCGGGAGCAAATTGCCAACCGCTATCGAGTGAAGCATAGTCGAGATCATAATGGCAACATCGACCTCGTCAATATGCGCCCGCATTGCGTCCTGGGCTTCTAATATGTCGGTAATAACTTCTGGCAACGGGCCATCATCGCGGATCGAACCGCACAATACATACGGAATACCACGCTTGGTACAGGTATACATTACACCCGAAGTTAGCACCCCCGCCTCCACCGCCGCTTCGATTGAGCCATGATAGCGAATAGTGTTGATGGCCCGGATATGGTGCTGATGACCATTCTCCTCGTTCAGGCCATTGGCAAGCGATACCCCTAACGAAGTGCCATAAAGGGCGGTTTCAATGTCGTGGGTTGCCAGAGCATTTCCGGCGAATAGTATATCTACGTAGCCCAATTCGATAATCTGGCTAAGATATTTACCGGCCCCGGTATGAGCAATAGCCGGGCCGCCAACCAATAAAATCTTACGACCTTTGGCCTTGGCCTCCCGCATTTCGCTGACCAACCCGGCAATAGCCAACTCCTTTGGGCGTTCGCTTGATACCGCACTGTTCATAAAGGCAAATATTTCGCGCTTGCGATCACGTTCCATTACTTCTAACTTGATACCGATATGCCCGACCGCAATCAGATCACCCTTTTTGACGTGTGTTATCGGAATACATTCGGCGGACAAATCGCCCTCGTCCTGGCCCTGACGCAAAATGATCCCGCAATCCATCTCAGTCTTAGCGACCGGCAACCACCGATTTTCGGACTGTACAAAAGTCTGTAGATTGGTTGTACTATAAAAGCGTAACGGAAAAACCCCATCACGAGGAGCCATTTCAAATTCGGCATCGCGGTCTTCCATGATCGTCGCGCCTATGCGCTGGACTAATCGCAAGGCTTCTTCTAATATTTCGGGCGTAGCAGTTATAACCCGCATTATGCAATAGCTTGGTTCGGTCTTGTGCCGACCCAACTCGAAGTGTTCTATATAATAATTGCCGCCCAAATCCATAATGCCGGCCATCACCTGCGGCAAAATATAGCTATCGACGATGTGACCGCGTAACTCGATCTTCTGCTCGTACATGCGCTTCCTCCATTCGCTACAGCCAATTGCAAAGATATTGGGTCATCCGATTATCTGTAAGGGTCAATAACTGTGCAATTTGGTATAAATAGGTAGATCGGACATTACCCTTAAAGAGATTTAGACTGGATTTAATTGATTTATAGTAACTACTCACACCGGGCGACCACACAGGGTCGCCCCTACCCGAAATCGGTTGTAGGGTGCGACCCTGTGTGGTCGCCCAAAATGGGTAAGCTGAGTAGTTACGATTTATAACTGAAAGAACTAGAGGCATAATACTACCGAGGATAAAAGCCTTAAGCAGGCTCTCTCGATAGCATTATGCCTCTAAAATTAGGTGAGGGCAACCTCTCAGGTCAGCCATTCAAGCTGTTTAGGCTTTTAGCTTTTTGCGGTAGCCAATTTTAGCTCCCGCTTGAGGATTTTGCCGGTAGCATTCTTGGGCAACGGTTCCGCCGAAACTTCGATCAAGCGCGGATATTTGTTGGAGGCGATCCGTTCGCGGCAATAGGCTCGAATTTCGTCCTCGGTCACTTGTTCGCCCGGTTTGAGAACCACCACCGCCTTGACTTCCTCGCCCATGGCCGGGTCGGGTATACCAAAGACGGCACATTCGGCTACGGCAGGGTGAGCGTAAAGCACTTCTTCGATCTCACGCGGATAGACGTTGAAACCACCCCGGATAATCATATCCTTGATGCGGTCTACAATGTAGAAATAACCTTCCTCGTCCATCTTGGCAACATCGCCGCTATGGAACCAACCACCCCGCATACATTCGGCAGTCGATTCAGGCCGGTTGAGATAGCCCTTCATTACATTGTGGCCTCGAATTAGCAGTTCGCCAACTTCGCCCACCGGCACTTCCTGATCGTTCTCGTCTACTACCTTCATATCGACACCCCAGATCGGAATACCGATAGAACCAGGCTTGGTCGGCTTGAACATCACGTTAAAAGAGGCGACTGGCGAAGTCTCCGACAGGCCGTAACCTTCCAAAATTTGAACGCCAGTTTCGCGCTTCCAGGCATCCAGCACCTCGACCGGGATCGCTGCCCCGCCACTGGTACACATCCGCAAGGTGGACAGATCGTATTTCTTGCGGTCGGGGTGATTTAGCAAGTAGAAGAACATGGTCGGTACGCCCGAAAAAGCAGTTACTTTATCCCGCTCGATCACCTCGAAGGCTTTTATCGGGTCGAAGCGCACCATCAGGGTGATCGTAGCCCCAACCGCCACACAGGTATTCATACAAGCGCTCTGCCCAAAAGCGTGGAACATCGGCAGGGCCAGCAAAAACACATCATCAGGTTGCCATTCCAGACCCAACCGTTCGGCCCCGACCAAAGAGTTAAAGAACATGTTCAGGTGGGTCAGTTCGGCTCCTTTGGGATTGCCGGTAGTGCCGCTGGTATAGAGGATCACGGCCGTATCGTCCGGCATAGTCTGGTACATCTCAAAAACGGGAGTAGCCTGCGCCATCAAAGCGTTGAAACTCTTCACCCCTTCGGCCTCCGGCAAGGCTTGCGAACCGGGCGCGTTGACTACAATCATGGTCTGGCAACTCGGAGTTTCCTTATAGCCAACCAACGCTTCTGGGACGAAGCCCTCCCATACTATTAAAGCAGTAGCCTCGCTATCTTGTAAATGGTAGGCTACTTCGCGGCCCTTGAGCAAAATGTTGAGGGGAACGACCACGTACCCGGCCTTGAGAATACCATAGTAGCAAATCATAAACTGAGGTAGATTCGGCATCATCAGGGCGACCCGTTGACCCGGTTCGAGACCGGCAGTCCGAAGGGCATTGGCAAATTTATTAGAAGCGCCATGCAACTCAGCATAGCTCATCTTGAAATCCTCGTACTTGACCGCTGTATGGGTAGGGGTCTTTTTAGTGCTTTCGATTAGCAACGTTGCTAAATTTAGACTCATTGTCTTTGTCCTTTCCTCTTTTTATTTGTGTTCACACCACGAAACCAGAGAACTTCGCCGCAAAATAGCCATAGGCGTAATAGTGCTATTTTACACTATCTGTGAAAGATAGCAAAGTAGAGGTTTTTGTGTTTTTGTGAGGTAAGTATCAGATTTTTGCACGGGTTCAAACAATCCAAACGGCCCTGGGTGACATTGGCTGGGTAATTACTAATTTTAGCTTTCTCTGCGTTCTCTGCGTCTGGATGGTGGTAGTTATTTTGGGTGATTCAGATTAGGCTAAAGCCCTATAGTGAGGGCGGCAAGGCTATGGTAAGATAAGTTGCCAGACGAGGAAAATAAGGGCAACTTTCAAGCTGGCGCGTTACGCGCTATAATATGACTTGCATGTAGGATCACATAGTGGAGAGTCTATTAAAGCGTGAGGGAGAGAGATGAAATATAGAACGTTGGGGCGTACCGGCCTGAAGGTATCCGAAATCAGTTTTGGCTCCTGGGCCATTGGGGGCAATCAACACGGCAACAGCTATGGCTCGACCAGCGATACCGACTCTATCGAAGCGATAAGGACCGCTTGCGAGTTGGGCTGCAACTTTTTCGATACCGCCGACGTTTACGGTTATGGGCATAGCGAAGAAGTGTTGGGGCGCGGCCTACAGCAAGCCGGGCGCTTGAACGATGTTTTTATTGCTACCAAAGTTGGCGGTAACTTTACAAGCGGCCAGACTGTGATGGATTTTTCCGCCCAGCACATTACCAATGCTATCGAGACCAGCCTGAAACGGTTGGGCCGGGAGTACATCGATCTTTACCAGTTGCATAACCCCTCTCGCCCGATTATTACCGATGGGCGGGCTTTTGAGGCGCTGGACAAGTTAAAAGCTACCGGGAAGATTCGGGCTTATGGGGTGTCGGTTCACAGCGTAGCCGAGGGCATAACTTGCCTCAAAACCGGCAAGCCCGACACGATCCAGATCGTCTATAACTTCTTCTCGACATTACAAAGCGAAAACCCGGCGGAAGAACTTTTCCCCCTGATGCACGATCAGAATATCGGTCTGATCGCCCGTGAACCGCTGGCAAACGGCTTCTTGACTGGCAAGCAGAAGCTTGACACCAAATACGAACCGGGCGATATTCGGGCCAGTTGGCCCAATAACTACCGCTCACACAAAATCAGACTGGCCGAAACCTTGCGCTTTTTGGAAAAGCCGGGTCGTAGTCTGACCCAGGCCGCTCTGCGTTTCGTCCTGGATGAACCGGCGGTCTCCACGATGCTGGTTGGCATGAAGACTGCCCAACAAGCTAGAGAAAATTTTGCCGTCTCTGATCTACCGTCTTTTGATGAAACCGAGCGAACCAGTATCAAAAAAGCCCTGTTCGGGTAAAGTTGTCCGATTTAGCGTTTATTAAGGTACGTGTAACACAGATGAACACGGATGGGACGGATGAACACAGATAGGGTTGAAAATAAAGGGATGAGGGATGAAGGGGAACATCCATTGGCAGAGCAAGGTCTTACAGTGGCAGAGCAAGGTCTTACAGGGCCGAAAATAGTGGCCTGAAAATTGTTGTAAATTAGCCGGGCAGAATGGAAATGGGTTCTGAGGGACCCCGGCAGACTTGAAACAAAGTCCGGGTAGTTCGCGTCTTACAAAGGGAAGAGATGGAACGGCTCTCCCTTTCATTGGTCATTAGGTTGGAAAACGACAACGAGGGATTTAATGCTTGACAGGGATACACAGTTAAGCGGCAAAGAACCTGCGGGGACTTCTGGTACTTCTAACACTAGCACTCCACGCTCTTCTAAACCGTCTCAAACCGCTTCTTTCAATCCGAGCTTGAGCGCCGTTCGTTCCGCTCCCAGCACTCGGCTGGTCTCCTACGGCGGCGGGTCGGCGGACGCGGGCGAAGTGATTGTCGCGCCCGATTGGGGTTGGCGGGCCTGGGCCAGCGCAGCCTGGGCCAAGCTGATGGCCGACCCCGCGATAGTCTTCGCTCTTACAATTTTTACGGCTCATCGTCTGCTTTTATTCGCCCTGGGTACTGTGTTCGCCCCGCTTGCCCCGATTGACCCGCCCCTGGGGGCCGGTCTTCTGCGCGATATAGACCCACGCCATTGGGGGCCATCTTTCTTCTTGCTCGGCCCCTGGCAGCGCTGGGATACCAACTGGTATTTGCAAATCGCCCATTTTGGCTATTCGGTCGGCAACGGCACGACCAACTATCCGCCGCTTTATCCCCTGTCGGTCGGCGTTTTGGGTCGGGTGCTACTCGATCAATATATGCTGGCGGCTCAGGTAATCTCGAATTTGGCTTACATCTTTGCGCTGGTCTACATGTACCGCTTAACCAACTTGCTATTCAATGTCGAGAATGCGCGGCGGTCGATCTTGTTTCTGGCAACCTTCCCGACCGCTTTCTTCCTGGTGGCAAGCTACACCGAGTCGCTTTATCTGGCGCTAGTATTGGCGGCATTTTATTATGGCGAAAAACAACGCTGGCTGTTGGTGGCGCTACTGGTCGGGCTGGCTTCGATCACGCGGCTCCAGGGCGCAATCCTGATGCTGCCGTTGGCCTACATGTACATGCAACAACGCGGCTTCAACTGGCGCAAGATCGACCGTAACGGGCTGGCGCTGGCCTTTGCGCCCAGTACTATCGCCCTTTACATGCTCTATGTCTATCTGATTTTGGGCGACTATAATTTTAACAACCATTTGCAAGTGGTCTGGCATATCAAGTTCGCCCTGCCCTGGGAGTCGTTCTTTGGCGGAATGTTTGGATTTTTCGACCCAACCCAAACCCGTAACCTGTTCTACAATGCGGTCGATTTTATCCTACTGGTAGTCTTTATCTGTCTGACGATTATTTGGGCGCAAAAGAAACTGCCGATGGCCTATCTGCTCTACAGCATTTTAAGTCTGGCGGTCTTTTTGACCCGCGAGGGAACCGACGGCTTTTTCTGGATGAGTATGAACCGCTACTTGCTAACCATCTTCCCGGCCTTTATACTGGCAGGACAGATTGCGCCCCGCTCCTTGCTCAAATTCGGGGCCGGGATGCAAGCAATCTGGGCCACTCTTTTTATCTTTTGGATGTGGGCCGGTTAAAATAAGCTCTTTGTCACTGCTCAGGTCGGGCGACCACACAGGGTCGCCCCTACCCAAAATCGGATTGTAGGGGCGACCTTTATGGTCGCCCGGTTCGGAACACACCGGGCGACCATAAAGATCGCCCCTACTGGGATCGGTTCTAAGCTCTTTTAGCTCTTCTCAATGGAGAAAAGACTATAATCCAAAATCTAAAATCGCCTGCACCTGATAAGGTGAAAATCCAAATCCCCCGCTTGCCAGAAGGCTGGCCCGATCAGATCGGGCTGGCCTTATTAGCGGTCTTGCTGGGGGCTATGGCAGGGCTGGCAGCAGTCGCGTTGCCAAACCCCTTAATTGGATTTGGGGCGCTGGCAGGGCTGGTCGTAGGCGGCTTGATGCTGGCCCGACCGATGTTCACGCTCGGCACAGCGATTACGATTTGCACCTTGCTACCCTTCGGAGTGATCCCGGTCAAGGCCGGAGTTTTGACCTTTACGCTCCTGGAAGCGACCTTGCTGGCCCTATTTGCGGTCTGGTTGCTACGCATGGCGGTTGCCAGAGGCCGCGAGGATGGCATTGTAGCCGGGCCGTTCGATTGGGCGATCTTGCTGCTGGTGGGGTTAAGCCTGTTCGCCTGTATCCTGGGTGGGCAGACCGCCACTAACGATGTGCTGCACAATTACTTCAAACTCATCCTGGCAATTCTGGCCTTCTTTCCAATCATCAACATCGTTCGCACCCAAAAAGTGCTTGACCGCTTGCTACAGACGATTATGCTGACCGGGGCGCTGGCGGGCTACATCGGGACGGGCCTTTATCTGCTCAGTCGCCCTTTGCAGGAGCAAATCCTGGTCGGGCTGGGCCGATTAGGGTATCCGACCGAGGGTCGTATTTTGCGCTTCAACGAGGACGATCCGACCCTGGCCCAACGTGCGACCGGCACTTCGGTCGATCCAAATTCCTACGGCGGAATGCTGGTGGTGATTATCGCCCTGCTGCTGACCCAATTTCTCTCGCCTCGACCGCTTTTCCGACGCTGGCTGTTGCTCTTGATGCTGATCGGCCCGTGCGTCTCGCTAGGGCTGACTTACGGACGGGGAGCGCAGTTAGGGTTGGTTGTGGTCGCCTTATTCGCCAGCTTCAAGTATCGGCGCATCTGGGTCTATGCGCTGCCGTTTGTGGCGGTTGGGCTGGCGATCTTGCCCAATACCTCGTTAGGAGCGCGGTTTGCGGCGGGTTTCGCCCTGGAAGACCCGGCTACCAAACTAAGGCTGGCTGAATATCAAAACGCGCTGGACATTATCGGTCGCTATCCCTGGTTCGGGATCGGCTTTGGCCCGGCCCCCGACCCCGATTTGCAGGCGGGCGTTTCGAGCATCTATCTAACGTTGGGAGAACGAATGGGGCTGATCGGGCTGGCGGCTTTTATACTGGTGATGATCTTGTTCTTCGTCTATATCATTTCCAATTTTAGCCATCTGTCGGACGAAAAGCAAAAAGCCAATCTGCTGGGGTTGAGCGGTGGGGTAGTCGGAGCCTTAGCCGTCGGCGTGCTAGACCACTATTTTTTCAACATCGAATTTAGCCACATGGCGGCCCTCCTGTGGCTCTTCATAGCCCTGGCGGTCGCCCAGGTCAAAATCGGTTCCAAAACCCTTTCCCCAACTTCATAAAAGCTAATAACTTGCTAAAGAGGCGAATAGTATTAACCAAAAAACGGGAACTTAATTCTTCTCCTGGCTAAGGGCGACTTTTGTCCTACTTGGGTCAGCCTGATAATGCTATAATTACAGCAGAATACAAAGCAATTGAGCTAGACGATTATCTGTAGGAGCGAGCTTCTGCTCGCGATGGAAGATGCGGCTGGGTGTTCAATCGCGAGCAGAAGCTCGCTCCTACAAGGGTTCTATATCTGTGCATTTTGCTATAGGTTGCGCCTTTTAATAAAAGACTGCTTGCAAAGAGAGAAGAAAATATAAATGAGTGAAGAAAGCCTGACGATCAGGCCGGAAATGGTAATAAAGACGATTGTCGATAGCTACCCCGACACGGTGCGCGTTTTCGCCAAGCACGGCCTGGGCTGTGTGACCTGCTCGATTGCGGCCCTTGATACGGTCGAAAAGGGCGCGAAAGCCCATAAAATTGAGGTCGAGCCGTTGCTGTCCGATCTAAATCTAGTGCTGGTTCAGCCGGAACTTTTCCCGGCAGTCAAGACCGGCGGTTTGGAGGCGGCGGCTTCCGGCGCGGACGATACTACCACCGGGCGGATCAAGAATATTATCGCAATTGTTAGCGGCAAGGGCGGCGTAGGTAAATCCTTTGTGACCAGCGTTTTGGCGATAGGTTTGAACCGGATGGGGTTTCGGGTCGGGATATTGGATGCCGACATCACCGGGCCGAGCATCCCGCGCACCTTTGGGATTACCGCGCGTCCGGCCCAAGCCGAAGGCGGCAAGATCATCCCGGTTATCAGCGCCCAGGGTATCAAAGTGATTTCGTCGCTTTTCTTTGTGCCAAACGAGGATGAGGCGATAATCTGGCGCGGGCCGCTTATCAGCAAAATGATAAAAGATTTCTATAACAGCACGCTATGGGGCGAATTGGATTATTTGCTGGTAGACTTGCCACCCGGCACGAGCGACGCGCCTCTGACCGTCATGCAAAGCCTACCGACCAATGGGATCGTGTTGGTCTCATCCCCGCAACTGCTGGCAACCAGCATCGTCAAGAAAGCGATTCGGTTGGCTGAAAAGATGCACACTCCTATTATAGGGGTAGCCGAGAATATGAGTTGGTTCGTGTTGCCCGAAAGCGGCAAAAAGATCAACCTGTTTGGGCCAAGTCGGGCCGAAGAGCTTGCGCTGGCTGCCGACGCGCCGGTTTTGGGCCGGATGCCGCTTGACCCGCACGCCGCCGAATTGATCGACAACGGGCAGGTCGAGCAATACAACTCGATTGAGATCGACGCATTGGCAGGCAATTTCTTGATTGCGGCCCGCGAACGCATGCAACATCGCAGCCTGACGATCAACCTGAGTTAGCTCACTTGATTGCCCGCCGCCAAAAGCTCGTCCAGCACTTCCAGCACCAGTTCGTTTGGCACATCGCGGCGGATTTCGAGCCGACCGATACCGAGCGGCAAAATCCAACGGATCGCACCGCTATCGACCTTCTTGTCGAGCTTCATGCTGGCAAGTACGCTCGCCCGGTCGAAACCAAAGCTGTGGGCCGAGGTCGGCAATCCAAAAGCCTCCAAAAGAGCTTTCTGACGAGCCACGAACTCCGCCGAACATAAACCCAACCGTTCCGATAATCGGGCCGCCCCTTGTAGCCCGATAGCAACCGCCTCCCCGTGCATAAGCTGATGATAACCGCCCGCCGCTTCCAGCCCGTGCGCGTAGGTATGCCCATAATTCAGGGTCATCCGCAGGCCACTTTCGCGCTCGTCCTGCTCGACTACCCCGGCTTTGACCGCCACCGACTCGCGCAAGATCGCGGCAGTCACTCCCATATCGCCCGCGTTAAGGGCGTGGACGCTCTTTTCCAAACGCTCGAACCGCACCAGGGCGGCTTGCGCGTCACCCACCCCCGGAATGACGGCGTGCTTGACCACCTCGGCCCAACCCGACCGCCGGGCGCGTTCTGGCAGACTGGTCAGGGTCAACACGTCGGCTACTACCGCGCTGGCCGGATAAAACGCCCCGATCAAATTCTTGCCGCGTGGGTGGTTTACCCCGGTCTTGCCGCCAACACTGCTATCGACCATCGCCAGCAAAGTGGTTGGGATTTGCACCAGGGGCAAGCCGCGCAACCAACTTGCCGCCACGAACCCGGCCAAATCGCCCACTACTCCACCGCCCAGCGCAATGATAATATCCTTGCGTTCGGCCCGGCTTTCGGCCAGCCAATCAAAAAGAGCCTGTGCCTGCGCCAGCGACTTTGATTCCTCGCCCGCCCCGACCAGCCGTAAAGCAGGCCGATACCCGGCAGCTTCCAAATTGGCCTGGACTTGCGAACCGTAAAGCGGCCCGACCTGTTCGTCACTGATGATAAAAGCGGCCCGCCCCGCGCTCTCCGGCACGTACTCGCGTAATACTTCGCCCAGGCGGGCCAACAAACCCTCGCCGAACAAAATCGGATAGCTACCCTGGCTGGTCTTTACCACTAGGTCTTTGCCGGGCGAAGCGGCTTTTTCCGCCGCTGTTTCGACCGTCCCAATGCTGATGCCCCGGTGGAATACGCCGCTCGACTTTGCCGCGTGCGGAGAACCGGGCGTAGCCGGACTGCCAGGGCCGCCGCGCTGCTTATCGCTGCGCCGTTGCACAAAGGGCAAGACTCGTTCGATCTCCCCGGCAATTTCCTCGACCGATAAGAAGTCGGTATGCAACGTCCAATCGGCCTCGGCATAGAAAGGGGCGCGGTCGGCCTTAAGCTGATTAATCCGCTCAAAAGGATCGCCCCCCGCCAGCAAAGGCCGCTCTACTCCGCTATCCAAAAGTAACCGAACATAGATCGTTTCAGGTCGGGCTTCCAGACAGAAAATATAGCCATTCGAGGTCATCTCACCCCGGTTTTGCTTCAACAAAATAGCCCCGCCGCCGGTCGCGACCACCTGGAAATTACTCTCACAGACTTTCTCAATAGTAGCCCGTTCCAATTCGCGGAAAGCGGCCTCGCCGTCCTGCGCGAACATTTCGGGGACGGTTCGACCCGTATCACTTTCCATCTGCAAATCGGTATCGATATACTCAAAACCAAGCCGTCGAGCCAAAACCTTGCCTACACTGGTCTTGCCCGTACCGCTAAACCCGATCAAAAATATGTTATCTTTCATCTCACCTCTCAAGACAATTAAAACCATTTAACAGGGATAGACAGGATAAACAGGATAATAATTAGTAAATACATTGCTGCATTCAGAGTTGCATTCAATGTAAAAGGGAATTCTAATTTCGATAGAGCCAAATCGGATTAGAATTCCTCTTCACAAAGAATAACATATCAATTAGTAACTACTCAGCCCTGTCACCCTGAGCCACAGCGAAGGGTCTAAGATTCTTCGGCGGAGAGCTATCTTTGGCAAAATCCAGGTAATCCCCCGCCTCAGAATGACATGGTGGCCTGAGTAGTTACTTCAATTATTTGTGTAACCTTCGATATTCCAATCTCGGTTTACCGAAGTTGACTAAGAAGCCTGTAACCGTTCACAGAAATCTAGTGGTTTGAACTGAGATTCTTCGGCGGGAAACTTACTTTGGCAAAAACCCAGGTAATGCCCCGCCTCAGAATGACATGCTGTGAACAGTTACAGAAGCCTACTTCGATGCCGGTTGCTTTGAGGTAGTTAATGACCTGAGCTTGGTGCTCAGAAGCTAAATCTTTGACCGCCTTCAATTCCAGAATAATAATGTTTTCGACCAGTATATCTGCGAAGTATTCTCCCACTACCTGACCGCGAAACTTTACCGATAAAGACACTTGCGATTGAACCTGAATGTCTTTATCGTGTAACGCTATCAACAAAGCCCTCTCATAAACCGACTCCAAAAAGCCCGCCCCTAGCTCATTACTTACCTCAAAACAAGCTTCTAATATTTTCCGGGTCAACTCCTCAGGCAGCAACGCAATACCCCATAACCTCCTGTAACATTAGTAGAATAAATACAGCCTTTTTAAGTAATCTGTAATCGTTCACGACCGAACAGCTGGACGAATTGAGATTCTTCGGCGGGAGACCTACATTATCAAAATTGAGGTAATTTCCCGCCTCAGAATGACACTTCGTGAACAGTTACAGTAATCTTAACCGTCCCAACTCAAACAGTATGAAGCGTGATACATTTTGAGCCGTTATCATCTTTTTATATAATCTAATTCTATCCCGTTCATCCTGTCTATCCCTGTTAATTACTGTATTTATTGTATTTACTGTATTTACTGCACGTCCTCCAGGCCAACCATTTGCCAGATAGCGCGGGTCAGGGCTTCGCGTTCTTCACCGATAGCGCGGTGGGCGGCTTTTTCTTCTTCCGACATTCCTTCTAGCTTGCGCCCGGCATCCATCTTGTCGATAATCTGATGCAAAACAGCCTGGGTCGCCGCGAGTTTGGCCCGTTGGTGGCGGCTTAATTCTTCGAGCGGCGGGCCTTCTAGCTTTAGGGCGCTTTGCCGGAAGTGTTCCAGGCATAGACCGGCGACGAGTGGGGCGGCATAAGCTTGCCGAAACCGCCCTTCGGTTGCAAAGCCCTCCGCGAAATCGGCGATGATCCGGGTCTCGACTTCCTTTTGCTGTTCACATAATGGACAAGGCTGAAAAGGGTTGGCGGGTGTGACCGAACGCCCGAAAAGGCCCGCCCGTTTGGGTGGGGTAAAATCGCCCCGCTCGATCCGCCGTTCAGCTTCGCGCAAGAGGTCTTCGTAAATGATCGCCGTACCAAGTGCATCGTGCAATTTGGCCCATTGATAGGAATGCCGATTGCAAAAGCCGCCCGATTGCCGTAACTCCTGACGAGTTTCGATGTCATTAACGTTTTCCAGGCTCAATAAATGCAGCAACCGATCCACTGCATCCAGCGTCATCCGGCAAATTGGGCAGACATGGCCGCTACGACGATGTTTAGCGGCTTCCGCCTGCATCATTTCGAGCAATTCAAAATAAGTTTGAGTAGGCATAGTGATTTACGATTTACGATTTACGATTGTAATTACTCAAGCCGGGCGACCACCTAGGGTCGCCCCTACTCAAAATCTGGTGTAGAGCGCGACCCTAGGTGGTCGCCCATTGGATTCTAGCTTTTCTCTACGCCTCTGCGGTGAGTAATTGCAATCCTATAATCCTATAATTGAATGATGCCATTCAGGGCGGTATCAATGGCAGTCAGAACGTTATTGTCGAGTTTGATGCCTGCCGCACCCACATTCTCGGTGACTTGTTCCAGACGGGACGCGCCGGTAATAGCGCTGGAGACATTGGGCTGGCGCAAGACCCAGGCTAGAGCCAACTGAGATAGACTCAGGTTTAGCCCGTCGGCGATGGGCCGCAAGCGGTCGATAGCCTGTAACACTGGCTCTTGCAAGAGTGGCCCCATAAACTGGTTCGAGCGCGAGTCAAGCGCCCGGCTACCTTCCGGCAAGGATTGACCGAGCTGATACTTGCCGCTCAAAACCCCCTGCGCCAGCGGCGACCAAACGATTTGCCCAACCCCTTCGCGCTGGCTGAGCGGGATCACCTCTTTTTCAATGCCACGCACAATCATATTATACTGCGGCTGATTGGAGACGATTGGGTCGAGGTTAAACTGATGAGCTACCTGCATGGCCGCCGCAATCTGCTCGGCACTCCATTCGCTCACCCCCACGTAGACCACCTTGCCTTGCGTTACCAAATCGTCCAGGGCGCGTAAAGTCTCGTCCAGGGGCGTATTTGGGTCGTAGCGATGGCACTGATAAAGATCAATATAATCGGTCTTGAGCCGCCGCAAACTGGCATGAGCTTGCTCCATAATATGCTTGCGCGAAAGCCCTCGGGCGTTCGGCCCCTCACCAACCGGGAAGAAAACTTTGGTCGCCAGCACATACGACGAGCGGGGCAACCCCTTTAGCACGTCGCCCAGCACCTGCTCGGCTTCCCCGCCGTGATAGACATTGGAGGTATCAAACAAATTCACGCCCAGTTCATACGCCTGCAAAATACATTCGCGGGCCGTATTAGCTCCCACGCTACCCCCATAAGTCAACCAGCTACCCAGACTAATCGCACTGACTTTTACACCTGACCGACCAAGATTACGATATTCCATTCTACGCCTCCTCAACCCTTCACCGTTTACGCCAAGCCTTATAACCCGCCTATTCTACCATCCCAGCCTTACAAGTGAAAATCCGGGCGCGTTCAGTGAATAAATCTGAGTTTCTGCCTGACCTCAAGTTGGAAAAGCAGCTATGGTGAGCGTCAGGTTTTTTGCAGGGGTTCAAAAGGTAAAATGGGCGACCGTGAAAATCTCGGCCCAAAACACTCAACTATATATCTTAGAAAAATTTCCTGCGAAAATTTTTCTAAGATAATTCAACCCAGGTTTAGGGAATAGTATAGCCTGGCTAGGTTGCACTAAACTGACGCTTATCTGTGCAAACGCGCAATCGACCGCGATTGAGCGATCTTCAGGAGTAGTTTAGAATGAGGTCGGAGGAAGAAAAATGAGGATAAGAAAAGGAACGGTGGCCCTGATCGGATCGGGCGAATTTCTACCCGGTTCAGACCTGCTCGACCGGGCATTGCTGGCAAGGCTCGACGACGCGCCGCGAGTACTGGTGCTGCCGACGGCTTCCGCCCCGGACGGGCCGGAAGTGATGGAACGCTGGGCTAGAATGGGTATCGAACATTTTGAGCGATTGGGAGCCAGCGCCGAAGCTATCATGATCGGTACTCGCGAGGAAGCCGACTCTGCTAAACTGGCCGAACGGATCGCGGCGACCAATTTCATCTATTTATCAGGCGGCAAACCGGGCTATCTGGTCAAGACCTTGCGCGACACTAAGTGCTGGCAAGCGATTGAACAGGTCTTCCAGGCGGGTGGGGTGGTGGCGGGTTGTTCGGCGGGCGCGATGGCCCTTGCAGGTAGCCTCCCCAGTTTTTTGCGCTCCCAACCGGCTTTAGGTTTGGCTCCCGGTTTAGCCGTTATTCCCCATTTTGATGAAATTCCAGGCTGGTTGAGCGGATTAGGACGGTATGCGTCACGTGGCGCAACCGTCATAGGGGTGGAAGGTTCAACCGGCCTGATCGGAAGTGGGCGGGAGTGGCAGGTCGCCGGAACTGGCAATATCTTTGTGTTAAATGGGAAAAGCCAAAAACGCTATGGCAGTGGACAAAGCGTATTACTGCCATAATTTGACCAATCCGAAGTTTAGAACTCACCGGAAAAAGAACCTATAATTGTGAATATACTTTGCCAAAAGACACTTCTGGTATTTTTGACACAAGCTCTCTACTAAAATGTAGAGTAACTAAACGATTGTAGGAGCGAGCTTCTGCTCGCGATTAAAGCCGCAGCCGGGTGTTCAATCGCGAGCAGAAGCTCGCTCCTACAAATAGGTAGATAGTGTTCTGCTATAGCTTATGAGAGTGGTTCTCAACGAACCGAAGTTTTCGAGCGCGATTGAACAAACAACTCGATCATAGCCTGGTTAAAAGCCGGAATATCTTTGGGGCTACGGCTGCTAATCCAGTTGCGATCATGTACCGTTTCCTGGTCGCTCCATTTGCCGCCTGCGTTGCGAATATCGTCCTGAATAGTGTGATAGCTGGTTAGTTGGCGACCTTCGACCAAACCCGCCGATACCAATAGCCAGGGCGCGTGGCAAATAACCGCGATAGGCTTGCCCGCCCGGTCGATCTGCCGGACAAACTCTTTGGCGTTGGGGTTTACCCTCAGATTGTCGGCGTTGAGCGCTCCACCCGGCAATAGCACGGCCTCAAAATTCTCCGCTTTAGCCTGATCGAAGGTCAAATCTACCTTAAAGCTATCGGCCTTGACATCGTGGTTCATCCCTTGAATCTGACCCGACTTGTCAGAAATAATTTGAACAGTGGCTCCGGCCTGTTCCAGCGCTTTCTTTGGCTCGGTCAACTCAACTTGTTCAAAATCGTCGGTTGCCAGAATCGCAATCTTCATTCCGTTCAAGCTACTTGTTTCCATAAAATTACTTTACCTCCTCGATAATCAATAGGCATAGACAGGCTGTACGGACTACACAATTTTCCTTATTTCTAGTAAATTGGTTAATTTACTTGGCCTACCTGTACCCAATCTCTTGTAAGAAATAGATGAGTTAAGCAGATCGTGCAAGCCGGAACAAGCCGACTATAGCGCTCAATCTACTAAAGAACTGTGCAAATACTATACCGCCCTCGAATCTAAGTTGGACTAAACTACAACACTGCGCTTATCTGAAAAGGTAATGCTTAACTCTTTGTAGAACACCGCGCCTGTGGGGGATTTAGCGCGACAGGCTACGTCTAAAGACCTAGTTGGAAACTGGACGATAGTCGAACTCTACAATAGGCAGTTCAGTCTATCTCAAATCCGCTAGACCGGGTAATAATAAAGCGTGGTTAATGTGGTCAGAAAGGAGAATAATTAAAATGAGTACAATAAATCTTTTTCAAAACACAACAGACTTTGAAAGCTTTTCGGCAGGTCAGGTTGTTTTTGAGCAAGGGCAATCCGGCAAAAAAATGTATGTTATTTTAGAGGGTGAAGTAAACGTGCTGGTCAACGGCAATTTGGTCGAAACCCTCGAACCCGGAACTGTCGTAGGTGAGATGGCTTTGATCGAGGATGGCTTGCGGAGCGCTACCGCAGTTGCCAGCACCGATTGCAAGCTAGTAGCCTTGAATGAGCAGCGCTTCGCTTTTTTGGTGCAGCATAACCCCTACTTTGCTACCCAACTTTTGGAGATTATGTCGCAACGCATTCGTCGCATGAACAAGCAATTCGCCTAATCCTTTTATCTTTATCGTACTTTTCGCAATAATAAAACCAGTCCGACGGTTCTGTTGCCAGATGATTAGCAACGGTAGGGTCGGGCTGGTTTTTACTTATACAACACAATACAAAGCCCTTGAGCTAAACAATATTTTGTAGGAGCGAGCTTCTGCTCGCGATTGAACACCCAACTGCCCTCTCAATCGCGAGCAGAAGCTCGCTCCTACAGGGGTCAAGATTGCGGCATTTTGCTCTAAGCGTGTTGAGAAGATTGGTTTGGGTTGGTAGGCAAAGCTTCTTCCCAGACTACTGCTTCACGGTCAGAACCACTATCGGCTGCCGCGCTAACATTAAGCCGGACATTCCGGTCGGAGCCACTGTCTGCCGCCACCCCCAGATCGAGGCTGGGTATAGGGCGCTGGCGGCGGGCGATAGCCTGCTCGTAAACGGCTTCTAGTTGATAGCGAGCGCGGTTCCAACCCATATCAGCGACGGCTCTGGTTCGGACAGCTTGACCCAAAGCCAGACGTTTAGTGTCGTCGGCTAACAAAGCTTTGATCTGATCGGCCAACGAACGGGCCGAACCAAACTCGGCGTAGCGGCCCAATTCGCCCAAAAATTCCCGGCTGATAGGCGTATCAAAAGTCACGACTGGCAACGCCATTGCCATATAGTTAGGGATTTTCCCGGCTCCTTCGGTTGCGCTCATCTTGGGAGCCACCGCGACATCTCCCAACCTCAAATAAAGTGGCGCATCCTTATAGGGAATCCGACCGGGAAAGATCACGCTATTTTGCAAGCCCATACTCTCGGCTAACTGGGCATAGCTTTCAACACCGGGATAACCCATTATTACAAAGAAAGCTTCTGGCATTTCTTCTTTTATCAAACGGGCCGCTTCCAACAACACTTCGGTTCCCTGGTAGTGGGCCAATAACCCCAGATAAACGACCACTTTGCGGTCGGCGGGAATACCGAGCGATTGGCGCAACCGCTCGGTAGCGGCCTCCTCCTCGGCATTCTGGGCCGGACGGAAGCGCTGCAAATTCACCCGGTCGGTAATAGTAGCAATTTTTTCGGCTGGAACGTGATACTCGTCGCGCAAAATATTGGTAGCATTGCGTGAACTGGTGATAATGCGGTCGGGCAGGCGGTTGATAAACCGTTCAAGCAGTAGAGCCGGTTTGTAAAATGGCCCCTCTTTACGTAAAAAATTATGGTCAAGCATCTCGCTGGTCAGGCTACCCTGAAAATCAAAGATAAGGGGGGTGCGACCACCTCGGAGCAACTTGAGCGGGTAGCCAATCAAAGCGCCCTCGTGCAAGTGTGCATGAATAATATCAGGCTTATCTCGCCAGACTGCCTGGGCTGATTTGAGGGCCAACATTGCATCAAAATAAAGTTTGTGACGACTACTCCCAACCTGAACCCCTTTGTGCCAGGGGACATCCAGACTACGTTTAATCTTTACGCCTTCCACCTCATCACCCATGTGATAAGTACAAACTGTCACGCGGTGTCCAGCGTCTTGCAGCGTCTCGATCTCTTCCAAAATCCGTACATGACAACCGGTATCGGCAAAGAAAGAAGTCGGTGCGATCATTTGTATGTTATAGCCCAAGTATATTCACCTCAAGCAAAATTATGCTATCTCCTCCACTTATTACTCCTGTGTTACCGATGCTTCCAAAAAGATATGCCTATGAGCAGGGCAGGCATAATCCATACCCCTATCTGTACAACGGACGACCTGGTGATTTGTTGCTAATTTTTGGGTGGATTTAATCAAGAATAAAACGAATTGGGGACGAGTAGGGTGGAATAGGGGGGTAACGGAAGCCAGCCAAGCGGACTGGCTCATTTGAGAGGTCTGGCAAATAAGCAGCCAGCAAGTTATTTTGGCTCTGAAAGCCCGGCCCAATTTCCACGGCGAAATTACGCCTGACCCTTTGATTAAGCCTGCTTGTTTCTTAGCATCAGCCAGCATTGTAGCGGCTCTAGCTCCTTAGACTAAAAACCTTGTTTTAGCAACGATTCACCGTGTCACTTTGTCGAATCGCCTTGCAGTAGGTAGATCAAGGCTGATTTTACATCAGATTTGAGCAGGACGCAAACGGGCCACCCTCTATTGGTGCGCGTCAAATTTTTGCACGAGTTCAAACAGTAATAAAATGGGACTGTGAAAACCTAGCTCCAAACCACAAAAATTAACGCGCACCCACACCCTATTCAGACTTGCATGGCGCTCCCTGCCTCAAACTGTTATAATGTGGGCCGAAATGAAAAAATAAAAGCTGTACAAATCGAGGTAGGATGTTAAACCAGAACGAAGAGCGATTGCAAAAAGCCCTGGCGCGGGCCGGGATCGCCAGTCGTCGGGCCTGTGAGCAATTGATCGCTGCCGGGCGGGTTAAAGTTAACGGAAAAATTGTGACCGAACTCGGTACCAAGATCGACCCTGCTCGCGACCGGGTCTCGGTCGATGATGAACCAGTCCCGGTGCGACCCAGTGCGGCCCCACAAAAAATTTATCTGGTCCTAAACAAGCCGACTGGTTATCTTTCGACCGTTAGCGACCCGCAAGGTCGCCCGACCGTGCTTGACCTGATCGAAGATGGGAAATATGGGCGGCTCTACCCGGTAGGCCGCTTGGATGCCGATAGCGAAGGGTTGCTACTGCTGACTAACGACGGCGCATTCGCCAACGCTCTCAGCCATCCCCGCTATGGGGTCGAAAAAGAATATATCGCCCTGCTAGACGGGATCATAGCAATGAAGGACATCGAGACCTTGCGCCAGGGCGTACCGATCCGGGTAGAAGACCCCGAAACAGGCGACCGGGTTGTCCATCAAGCCCACGCCGTAAGGGTCGATCTAATTCGGCACGAAGGCTCGAATAGCGTGGTGCGTTTTGTCTTAAAAGAAGGCAAGAAGCGTCAAATTCGGCTAATGGCCGAAGCGGTCGATCATTTTGTAATCGAACTAAAGCGAGTGCGGTTTGGCTTGCTCAAACTGGCCGATTTACCCAGTGGCAAATATCGCGCTCTGAGCAAAACGGAAGTACACGCTCTGATCGAGTCGGCCCGCCAAAAGTCGGAACCCTCGGTGGATGCTGAGATTCGCAAAGCAGGCCCTAAACCCTTGCCCGTCCTGGACAATCGTAGAGCAGGCCCAAAAGCGCCCCACATTCCTGATAACCGTCGAGGTGCTTCAAAACCGCTACCGGCTGCCGAAAATCGAAGGACTGGCCCAAAGCCCCCACCATCTACCGGCCCAACCCCAGCCCGTCGCGCCCGCCATGTCTCTCCGGGCCAGCCTCAAGAAAGTCGCCCTGCCGAGCAACGTTTTAGCCGGGGCGGGCCGATCAAAAGGGGTATTAAGAAATAGGGATAAGCTGTTTTGCACCCTAAAGGATTGTATTTATGAAGCCTTCGATAAAACTTTTAGATGGGGTGGCTTTGATCGAAGATTTAGCCGAGGAAAATTTAGGCCGGGGACAGGTAGGAACCATAGTCGAAATTTTAGCACCGGATGTTTTTGAGGTTGAATTTAGCCATAACAAAGGCCGAACTTACGCTATATTGACCTTAAAAACCGAACAACTAATGATACTGCATTATCAACCGGTTGGAGTCGCTTGATAATAAGATGGCTACCAGAAAATCGAGCAAGACAAGCATTAACAAAGTTTACCCACATCTGGCGTAAGGAGGCAAGGTGGACTCGTCGCAGACTAATAACCAATTGCAGGATAATCGGAGCCTGGTGATTGCTATTGATGGCCCGGCAGGAGTGGGCAAAACCACTATTGGGCAGATGTTGGCGGCCTGGTTGGGATTGAATTATTTGGATACCGGCGCAATGTACCGGGCCGTCACCTGGCAAGCCCTCCGGCATAGCGTGGCCCTCACCCCTCCCGACGAAGCAGCCCTGGCCGAATTGGGTCGAGCGCTCGATTTTGTCTCGTGTGACGCGACCGCCGAAGAAGCCGCCGATGGTCGTCAATATACCGTGCGGGTGGCTGGGCAGGATGTCAGCCAGCAATTGCGGTCGCCGGAAGTCGAAAAATGGGTTTCGGTAGTAGCCGCCGTCGCCCGCTTGCGAACCGAGTTGGTCGAACGTCAGCGTGAAATGGCCCGCCATTCGGCTGGCATTATCATGATAGGCCGGGACATCGGGAGCGTAGTTCTGCCCGATGCCGATCTTAAAATCTATCTGGATGCTTCGCCCGAAGTGCGGGCCAATCGGCGCAGTCGTCAGGAAGCCGCCAAAACTACCGAAGAAGCCCGCCGCGCTCTTGAAAAACGCGACCGCATTGATAGTCAGCGAGCGACTGCCCCGATGGTGATCCCGTCCGGCGCACTCGTCATCAGCACCGACCATCTTAGCCCGCAGCAGGTCGTCGAGCGAATTGAAGTCGCCCTCGCCCCGCTATTATCCGAGGCTAGTCAAGGAAGCTAAAATGAGCAATAACCCGCCGCCAGCGCCCGACCCAGCTACCACTTCCAAACGACCTGACCCGCTCTTCAAATTCCTGACCCGCCTGGAGGCCGAAGAACACGGCCTTATAGCCAGCGAAACCGAATTTCAATACTCGACCCGCGCCGATTTAGTTCTGAGCGTACCACCCGGTCTATCGCTCGAAGGTACGTTGTTTGATTTCTTCCGGGCGGTCAATGTGATAGAATTCAAGAGCCAAAACGATCCGTTTAACTTGCGAGAGTATATCAGGAACGAGCTTCGGACTGATTTGCAGCTTTTGCAAAGTAACGATGAGAATTTTGACAACATCCTAAATGTGATCGTCTCGTCACGCGAGCCGCAAAGATTTTTCAGTCTAGCTGCTAAAAAGGGCGTTTCGTTTAAGCCGGATGAGGCTAAACCCTGGCTCTGGCGTAACCAGAACGGGTTTCAAAACATCGCTATCGTCGTTTGTCGGGACTTGCCTATCGAAAAACCCTATTATCTCTGGCTCACCTTCGCCCCGACCGACAGCCTGAAATGGGATGCTTTTGTCGGTGAGATGATTAAGCAGCAAAACCAGCCAGTCCTGGAAGTGTTACAGTCACTCAAACCAAAGGAGTTCGCTATGGTAGAGGAAAAATACAAAGAACTAATAATAGAAGCCCTGAAAAGACCCGAATTTAACGAGCCAATCGAAGAGCCGCTAGAGCTACGAGCCGAACTGCTTCTGGAAGCCGTTGCCCACGATTACCCGCAAGTGCTGGACAAAGTGCTTTCCGTACTCAAGCCCGAAGAACGCCTCGCTGGTCTCGACCCCCAAGAACGCCTGGCCGGTCTCGACCCCGAAGAGCGACAGAAATTACTTAAACTATTGCTTGAGCAATCTAAGGAAGAGCAAGCCTGATTTTATGTACTTTACAGCCCTGGGCGGAGCGCACGAAATCGGCGCAACTTGCTCTTTGATTGAAATAAATGGACACCGTATTCTGGTAGATTGTGGTATGCGCCTCAATCGGCAGGGGGATGAGGCTCTGCCCGATTTTTCGTTACTCGGCAAAATCGATGCAGTCCTGGTGACACACGCTCACCTAGATCATACCGGGTCGTTACCCCTTTTCCACAAACAGTTCGGGCATATCCCGATCTTTATGACCGAACCGACCCGCAACCTGATCGAGATTTTGCTGTTTGACGTGGCCCGTATCGCGGCTTCTAATCGTAAAAAACGGGGTGGTCCGGTCCCCTTTTACGACGAGGACGATGTGGATTGGCTGCTACGCTCGATTACACTGGTTCCGAGCGAGACCTGGCTGACCCCGCTCAAGAGTGACCCGGAGTTTAAGGTGCAGTGGCTCCCGGCAGGCCATATTTTGGGAGCCAGTTGTGTTTTGATGGATACACCCGACGGCAAGTTGATGCTATCTGGGGATATGTGTACTGTGCGACAGAAGACGGTGGACGGCATTCGGCAAACCGATTGGAAGCCGGACGTACTGGTACTTGAATCCACCTATGGCGATGGACAACACCCCAAACGGGCGGTCGAAGAACGCGGGCTAGGCGAATCGGTTGCCGAAGTGATCCGCAATGGTGGGGTCGCCCTGGTTCCGTCTTTCGCGCTGGGTCGAGCGCAGGAAATTATCCTGACCCTCAAAGATTTGCAACGCAGCAAGATTATCCCAACTTTTCCAATTGTGGTGGACGGCATGGTACGAACGATCTGTGATGCTTATGAAACCATGAAGCCCTATTTATCGGAAAGCCTGCAAAAATATGTTGCCAATAGCCGCCAACCGATCTTCTGGGGCGACAACGTAATCCGGGCCGACGAATTTACTCGACTAACTGCCCCCAATACCCCCTGCTGCATTATCAGTTCGAGTGGGATGCTATCGGGTGGCCCAGCAGTCGGCTACGCCAAAAAGGTCGTGCCGGAAGAAAAAAACGCTATTTTCTTTACAGGCTATGTGGACGAGGAAGCCCCCGGTCGCAAATTGATGAACCTCAAACGGGGCGATAAAATGATGCTGGATGGCAGCGAAATCGAGGTTAACTGCCAGGTACGCAAGGTGAATTTGAGCGCCCACGCCGACCAGGGCCAGCTTTGTCAGCAAGTTTCCTATTTCCAGCCCAAAGCGGTCATACTGGTTCACGGTGAGGGCAAGTCGATCCCAACCCTGCGTACAAAGCTGATGGAAAAATATGTGGTCTGGCATCCTCGCAACGGCGAACGGATCGACCCGCTCTCGACCCCCAACTGGATCGGCGAGACCAAAGCTCAGGTGGTCGGCGCTACCAGCGAACGCTGGCCCGGCAAGCTCGAAGTAACCGAAGACGAAATCATCATCCGGCTCGACAAAAAGCTAATCGACTCCCCACTCTGGCAGCAATTTTATGCCAGCTTTGACGATGTTAGCGCCAAATTTATGGGAACCCGCCTGACGATCAAACCTGTCCCACCCGACTCAACCGCCGAAGACTGAGTTGACCTAAGAAACTATCTCAATAGGTTTTCAATAGGTTAATTGTAGGGGCGACCCTTGTGGTCGCCCGTGAAAATTGTGCCGGGTCTCCGAGGGCGATCACAAGGGTCGCCCCTACTGGAATCGGTTCTTAGAGGGTAGTATTGGCGTTGTTCGTTATACGGGCCGACTCGTGCCAGGGGATCAAAAAGCGGCGGGCCGCCACCAGCACCGCATAACACATAAACCCAATAATCGTCAGCACCACAATCGTGGCAAATAGGCGGTCTAGCTGAAAGCCGTTGAGCGCCTGCACCGCTACCGCACCCAACCCCCCATTCGGATTGAGATACTCACCAACCACCGCCCCAATGAGCGATAATACCACTGCTACTTCCATCCCGGTCAAAATATAGGGCAGAGCGTAAGGAAATTCGACATAACGAAACCGTTGCCAGCCGTTCGCCGCCAACGAATTCATCAGATCGTGACGGCTCTCCTCGACCGACTTGATCCCCAGCACAACATTGCTGAGAAGTGGGAAGAAAGCCAGCAGCACTGCGATGATAATATTCGGGGTCGAGTTAAACCCAAACTGGAAGATAAAGAGCGGCACGAGGGCAATTTTGGGGATAACCTGGCTGGCAATGATAAAAGGGTTGGCGATGCGCTCAAAGGTGCGGCTTTTTGCGATCAAATAGCCCAGCACGATCCCGACCAAAGAACCAATCGCAAAACCGACCAGCGTCTCGTAAAAGGTCTGCCAGGTATCTTTCATCAGGCGGCTATTACCAGGCCACTCGATCAACCGATCCCAGACTTCGCCCGGTGGTGGCAGCAAATAGCGGGCGCTAGAGTTACTGCCAACATACCATTGCCAGGCCCCCAACAAAGCCAGCAGAACCAGCGGCGTAGTTATGTACGGCAAATAGCGGTTGAAAAACCTTTTGAAGTTAAAACGGCGAGCCGGAGTCGAGGTCGGGCTGGAATAAACAATTGGTTTCTCCATCTTTTAGTCCTCCATCTTCCGGCGCAACAGACCGACCAACTGGTTAAATTTAGTATCTTCGAGCATTTCTTTGGTACGCGGGCGCGGCAGGTCTATCGGCACGATTTCTTTGATCCGGCCCGGTCGGGGCGATAATACCACTACCCGGTCGGATAAAAAGACCGCTTCCGGCAAGCTATGAGTTACCAGTACCACCGTCTTACCGCTTTTTTGCCAGATGCTTTGGAGTTCCAAATTCATATTCTCGCGGGTCATTGCATCCAGCGCCCCAAACGGCTCGTCCAACAATAGTATCAACGGGTCATAGACCAGCGAACGGGCGATAGCCACCCGCATTCGCATCCCGCCGGATAGCTGGCGCGGGTAAGATTTGGCAAAAGTACTCGCTTCCAAACCTACCAGTTCCAGCATCCGCCGACCGCGGGCCTCACGTTCGGCCTTTGGGACACCCTGTAACTGCAAAGGCAGGGTAATATTACCTAAAACGGTGCGCCAGGGCAACAAATTGGGGTCCTGGAAGGCAAAACCAATACAGCGTATAATCTCTTTATTGGCCCCCTTGTCGCTGTAAAGTGCCCGTCCTCCCACCTCAACCGTGCCGCTAGTAGGCCGGAGCAACCCACCCAGAATACGCAATAAGGTTGTTTTACCGCAGCCACTAGGCCCAAGCAGACTGATGAAGGAGCCGTGTCCGGCCTGAAAGTTAATATCTTCCAGGGCTGTAACCGCACCGCTCTCCCCCTGGTAAATCTTGTTGACACCCGAAACTACAATCTCCTGGGTCTGACTGGTAGTCGAACCCGTCTTTTGTAACTGCTCCATCCGCCCACCTATTCTGAGTTCACCTTTGGGTTCGTGTTGTGTGGTGAACTTTAGCTCTTAGCCTTAGCTAGACTTCGATTTTTTCCATAAAGGAAGCGTCAATCAACTCCGCCAGGTCTAGCTTTTTCTGGATAAAACCAGCCGTCAATAGCTGATCCTGCAAGCTACTCCAACCATTACGGTCGATCTGGCCCAACTTCAAGCTGGAACCACTGCCAGTCCATTGCTTGATGTCGTCCTGAATTTTTAGCTTGACTACCTCGACGTTTTTAACCTCATCGGGCGTGTAGTTTTTGCAATAGTTGATAATAGTATCGAGGTTGGCCGGGTCTTGCGCCCATTTCCGGGCGTTTTGCAAGCCCCGTAACAGCTTCGTAATCGTGTCCGGGTCATCCTTGATCGAGTCCTGATGGACAATCACGTCGTCCGAGGGGACTTTCAAGTAGTTTGACATCGGCAGTACGATCACAGGCTGTTTGTTAAACTGCAACTCGACCGCGACATGGTTGGTAGCGGTAAAAGCGGCTACCTCGCCCTTCTCCAAAAAGGCGTAAGCCCCAGTACTGGCTCCGACCACTTTCGGGTTCCAATCATCCTTTTTGACTCCGGCTCCACTCAAAATCAAAGTCAAAAGCTGCTCGGTCGAACCGTTGCGGCTGACTACCCCCAGGTCTTTACCCTTCATATCCGCCGGAGCCTTGATGCCGCTTTTCTCGTTGGTGACAATCACAAACTGTACCCCCCGGTAGACTGCCGCTACCGAACGGATCGGTACACTCTGGTTGGCCCGGTTGATAATGGTAGTGATTGCTCCACCCCGCCCCGCAAAAGCGGTTTTGGTCACGACTTGTTGCAAGGCAGAAGCGGTTCCGCTCCCGGCTACCAGTTCTACGTCCAACCCTTCTTTCTCCCAAAACTTACCTTCTTTAGCGATGTAAGTCTCGACATAGCTCAGGATAAAGGCGGTCGGTACGGCATACTTGATCTTTTTGAGCGGGCCGGAAGCCGCCGCCGTGGTCGCTGCTGCCGTAATTGCTGCGGCGGTGGTCGCTGCCGCTGCCGTAGTCGCTGCTGCCGCCGTAGTTGCTGCCGGGGCGGTAGTCGCGGTATTATCCCCACAGGCTGCCAACAATCCGGCCAGAGTAAGACCTCCGCCGACCTGGACAAAACGACGGCGCGATAAAGCTTTACGCGAATCTTTGGACATAGCTAATTCTCCCCTCCTGATATTTTGTTGGATACT
Organism: Chloroflexia bacterium; assembly: GCA_038210655.1. Classification (GTDB taxonomy): domain Bacteria; phylum Chloroflexota; class Chloroflexia; order Chloroheliales; family Chloroheliaceae; genus 54-19. The sequence goes on along the minus strand of JBBQWM010000005.1, from coordinate 166,447 downwards.
TTCCCATCTACTCTACAGCAAATTGCAAAGAGATTGGGCTGGTAGGGGCGACCCTATGTGGTCGCCCGTGAACACCGTGCGGGTCTCCGAGGGCGACCACATAGGGTCGCCCTACAAGAACGGGTCAGTCGTTCTACAACTTACCATAAACAAAACGACTGTTAACCACAAGTCTTTGTGAGCATTTTAGGGCATCAACCCACCCCCATTAAGAAAAACAGTCTGGCCGGTTATCAAGCGGCTTTGCGGGCCACACAAAAATACCACACTATGAGCTACATCTTCCGGCTGCAATACCTGCCCCAACGGAGAACGGGCGGCGTAGGCGGCTATCTCCTGGGGGTTTCTTTTCGCGCTAACCAACTGAGTTTCGACCATCCCCGGCGCGACACAATTGACGTTAATTTGGTGCGGGCCTAACTCCAAAGCCAGCACTTTACTAAACGCAATTATACCGGCTTTGCTGGCGGCATAGTGAGCTATTTCAGGATTGGGCCGCACCGCTAGTCCACTGGCGATATTTACGATCCGCCCGCCCTGACCTGCCGCGACCATTGCCCGGCCTACTTCCCGGCAAACCAAAAAAGTGCCTTTCAAGTTGATGTCGAGTACCAAATCCCATTCTTCTTCGCTAAGTTCGAGCGTCGGTGTCCAACGCATTACCCCGGCGCAGTTGACCAGATAATGAATATCCCCGAATTTTTCGAGAGTCTGAGCAACGGCAGATTGCACCTGTCCAGCGTTACGCACATCGGTTGGCAAAATCAAAACCCGCTCGCCAAACTCCGCCTGAACCTGCGCGGCCCGCTTGGTGTTGCTATCAAGCAGAACTAACAGGTCGCCTTGACGAGCAAAAGCGGCTCCAACTGCTAATCCTATATCACCGAGTCCACCAGTGATTAAAACTGTTTGGCTCATTCTGCACCTGGGCTGTTCCGTATTACGGAAAGGCGTTTCAAATTTTGCTAATCTTAACTTAATCGGAAATCTTTGTCAATTCAATTCGGTCGCTTGGGTGTGCGTCAATTTTTTGCACGGGTTCAAACAGTACTAGCAAGAGATTGTGAAAACCTAGTTCCAAACCACTCATAAGTATATATTAGAAAATTTTTCTGCGAAAAATTTTCTAATATATACTTCACTACCGTACACATTTTTCAAGTTAGGCTCGAAGCACCTTAGCATGTAAGCTTTGTCTAGCCAATCTCTTAGGCAAAACGAGTTCAACTTTTGCTAGAACATAAATTCTGTACGGTAGTGAAATATATACTTATCTCCCCGGTTTCGGGTGTAGCATAGTCTGGCTAGTTTGCAAAAATCTGACGCTCACCCCGGTCGCTTGAGTGAGCCTGAATTTTGTATGGTTTCAACCGCAACCCTGAGTGTGAAAGTCCCAGTTCAAACTCTTAAAATTATAAACTGGCCCAATCTTGCAATCATGCTAAAAAGCCAGACAAAGCTATATTCATGCAAATCCAGGAAATATTTAACGGCGGGTGGTCGCCATCATTAGCAGAATGCAAATAAGCGAGGCTACTGCCAGATAGCCTGTCACCGAGAGGGCCAGCACCCTGGCGCTGGAACCGACAAAACCGGGTAACTTGCGTAAGAACCCGTTAGACCTCAGCTTCTCCTGAAGTCGCCCAACGTTATAATAAGTCAGCGGCCCCAGCAAAAGAGCCAGTGGCAAACCAAAAACGGCCAAAAACGGTACTCCCGGAATAAGCAAAAGCAACCCCATTATGACAAAGAAACCATAAGCCAAACAGCCTATCGCCTTACCCGCCGCGCCTTCGTAGCGGCGTTGGGCCTCGTAATCGAGGTTCGGGTCTAATTGCACCTCACGAGCCATCCAATTAAATTCGCCCCCGTCTTTAAGATCGGTGGGTGGCGCTTCCGTCCCGCCATCGGCAGAGCTAGTTTCGCGCGGAGCAGGTTGCACCGGAATAAGTTCGGGCTGAGGCGCTCCACAATTCAGGCAAAAGCGCGATTGCGGCGGTATTTCTTTGTGGCATTTTACACACTTCATACCGCTTATTATACCCGAAGGACCCGCCAGGATAGAAGTTAATGCCGATTTAGATCTGTATAGATTTGAGGTAAAGTTTGGGGCTTGCTAAAACGAAAAAGCTGTGTTATATTATAATAGTGTATTTTTAACACTACAAAAAATGAGTGAGAATATGAAGAAGCATCTTGATGTGCTGATCGGAACTATTGCATCGTTGGCTCTGCTGGGGGCAAGTTGGCTGGAAATCGTCCCTTTTAGCCTAACCGAGGCGTTGGGTTTCGTGACCGGAGCGGCTTGCGTCTGGCTGACCGTCAAGCAAAACATCTGGAACTGGCCGCTTGGTCTTGCCAACAACGTTTTCTTTATCGTGCTGTTTTTGGGAGCCGGGCTGTACGGCGATATGAGCTTGCAGCTAGTCTATATCGTCCTGGGTATATTGGGCTGGTACTGGTGGCTACACGGTGGCGAAAACCGTTCGCAACTGCGGGTCGCACGGGCCACCCCTACAACCTTGCTGATAATGGGAGCTTTAATACTCGCTGGCACGCTTGGCCTGACCCTACTTCTACAAATCTTCAACGGCTCGGCTCCCTTCCTGGACGCGCTAACGACTGTGCTGAGTCTGGCGGCTCAGTATCTGCTAACCCGCAAGCTGATCGAAAATTGGTACGTCTGGATTACTGCCGATGTGCTGTATGTCGGGCTGTACGCCGCCAAAGGACTTTACCTGACCAGTGGCCTGTACGCTATCTTTCTGGGCATGTGCGTGGTCGGGCTATGGAGTTGGCAAAAATCGCTGACCAGGCCGGTCATTGCGTCTACCCTTGCTACCCAAGCGGAGGTTGTGCATGGCTAGGCGAGGGCTAGTTATCGGCAAGTTTTACCCGCCGCATCGGGGCCATAAATATCTGATCGATACTGCCCGGTCGCAGGTAGACCACCTGACCGTAATCGTCTGCCGCAAAGAGGGACAGGTTCCCCAGGCCGATTTGCGGGCCGAATGGCTACGTGAAATTCACCCGGATGTACACGTAATCGTAATCGACGATAACGTCCCGGACGACGACTCGCAAGGTTGGGCCGAATACACCGTTCGCACCCTGGGCTATGCACCGGACGTAGTTTTTACCTCGGAAGACTATGGCGAACGCTATGCCTATTATTTGGGTTGCCGACACGTGCAGGTCGATAAAGCCCGGCGGGTCGTTCCCTGTTCCGGCACGCTGATCCGGGCCAAACCGCTGACCTGCTGGGAATTTATCGAACCCTGCGTGCGGGCTTATTATGCAAAGCGGGTCTGCGTGATAGGGGCCGAATCGACCGGCACAACCACCTTAGCCCAGGCGTTGGCAGCCCATTATCAAACCGTTTGGGTTCCAGAATACGGGCGGCAATATAGTGAGGAAAAGCTAGAGCGGGGCGAAGGCGACCGATGGAATACGTCGGAATTTGTCCAGATCGCCGCCGAGCAATGCCGTCAGGAGGATGGGGCGGCCCGGCTTGCCAACCGAATCCTGATTTGCGATACGGATGCCTTTGCAACCGGTATCTGGCATCAGCGTTACATGCAGCGCCGTTCGCCGGAAGTCGAAGCGATTGCCGCCACCCACCTCTACGACCTCTATTTGTTGACCGATGTAAATATTCCGTTTATGCAAGATGGAACCCGCGACGGCGAACACATCCGCCACTGGATGCACGACCTCTTTGAAGCCGAACTCAAAGCCCAGGGCAAACCCTACGCCCTCATCACCGGCCCGCACGAGCAACGTCTCACAAAGGCGGTCGAACTGATTGACCCGCTTTTGTGCGAATAAAAATAGGTATCAGCCAGAATCATTTTAGCTGATACCTGATACCTGATAGCTTCTAAACCGCCGTGCGGTTGCGCTCCGAATTCTCGCTATCGCTACCGTTGCGGCTGGCAACGTTCGGCTTGAGAGCGGGCAGTTCGGCAGACGAAGGCTGCTCGATAGTCAGGCCATCCTCCTCTTTCTCACCCAATTTGCCGCCCGTGCCGCGCAGACCAAGCTGATCGTTGGTAAAGGGGCGCAAAGCAAACATGTTAATGCCAATCCCTTCACGCTCGACCCGCTCGAATTCGGCGTTCAGTTCTTCACCACTGATGATCTCTTTTTCCAGCACCAGATTGGAAATAGCGATCAGATGCAAGTTATAGCGGGACAAAATCTGTCTGGCCCGGTTGAGGGCTTTCGTAACCAGGGCCTGGACTTCCTGATCGATCTGGTAGGAGACGACCTTGCTGTAATTGCCCTGGCTTGTACCACCGCCCAGGAACCCGCCGCCTTGCTTCTCGCCCAGCGCCAACGGCCCGAACCGTTCGCTCATGCCGTATTCGCAGACCATCGTGCGGGCGATATTCGTCACGCGCTCAATGTCGTTGCTAGGCCCGGTGGTTAATTCGCCAAAGGTTAGCTCTTCGGCAGCGACCCCGCCCAGTGCAAAGGCCATAAAATCTTCTAGCTGGCTCTTCGTCCACAGCGTGCGATCTTCGCCAGCCCCTACCCGCGTATAACCACCCATGCGGCCCCGTGCCACTATCGAGACTTTTTGCACCGGGTCAACCTGCCCGGCCAGTTTAGCGACCAGCGCGTGACCGACCTCGTGATAGGCGGTCGTGACTCTTTCGCGTTCGCTGATGATGAGGCTACGGCGTTCCGGCCCGGCAATTACCCGGTCAATCGCTTCTTCCAGTTCTTCCAGACCGATCACCTTTTTGTTACGTCGGGCGGTCAAGATCGCCGCTTCGTTGACCAGGTTCATTAGATCGGCCCCGCTAAAACCGGGGGTCTGACGGGCGATCCGTTCCAGGTCTACTTCGGGCGCAAAGGGCTTGCCTTTGGCATGTACCTTCAAAATGGCCCCGCGACCTACGTAATCCGGGTTGTCAATCGTAACTTGCCGATCAAAACGACCGGGCCGCAAAAGGGCCGGGTCAAGCACATCGGGCCGATTGGTCGCCGCAATGATAATAATGTTGGTGTTGCTATCGAACCCATCCATCTCGACCAGCATTTGGTTGAGGGTCTGTTCGCGTTCCTCGGTTCCGCCGCCGGTACTCATGCCACGTTTGCGGCCCAATGCGTCCACTTCGTCGATAAAGATAATGCAAGGGGCCATCTTCTTGGCGCGGGCGAAAAGATTACGGACCCGACTGGCCCCAACCCCCACATACATCTCGACAAATTCGCTCCCGCTTACGCTCATAAACGGTACGTTCGCCTCACCCGCGACTGCCTTTGCGATCAAGGTCTTACCAGTACCGGGCGGGCCGACCAGCAACACGCCTTTGGGTATTCGCGCCCCTAACGCAACGAATTTCTCAGGGTGCTTCAAAAACTCAACTACTTCCTGAAGTTCCTGCTTGGCCTCGTCTGCTCCGGCGACATCCGCGAAAGTTACCCCCACCATCTTGGGTGTAATCAACCGGGCCTGACTGCGACCGACGTTAAAAGGGCTACCCCCACTTGTACCCAATCGGCCATTTGAATCTCCCGAACGCCGATTGCGTACCCACCAGGCCAATAGCCCGATCAAAATCAGGGCGGCGGCCAGCAAAAAGAAATTGCGCCAGCGGTCGCTTACGTTGTTCGCATCCCGCTCGATCATAGGATAATTCTCGTCGGCGACTTTAGCATTAGCCAGAATATCGTCGATCTTTTGCCGACCAGCCGGATAAACGCTGGTGTAAACCTTATCAGGCTCACTCTTGAGGGAGATCACAATGTTGTGGTTATTAGAGTTGGTGGTAATCGTCTTGATCTCGCCATTAAGCGCTTTAACCAGCACCTGGCTAAAATCCATATTTTGGCCCTGTGGTCTACCGGTCACAATAAAGAGGGCTACAAATACTCCAATCAGGATTACTCCTAATGCCAGTATTTTTTTGTTCATAAAGTGTTACTTTCCTACTAAGTTAATCAAATCTGTTCTCTTCACAAATCATAATCGAATTAGAATATTTTAAGTGGCGTTCAACTATGTCACTGCTTCCGAGGCAAAGAGACAAGCCTAACCTTCCAAAATGATTGTTTATTAGATTTTATCACTTTAACCTAACAAAACACCTTACAGGAGAAGTTAAATTTTGTTTAACTGCAAACTGACCAGCCCATTATAAACCGGCCCCTTTTTTTTTGCTACCGACTTTAGCCCTATTTTGACCTCAACCGAGTCATTAGGAAAGCATTAATAAATAGAAGCATAGGATTTACGATTTACGATTTACGATTTACGATTTACGATTGTAAGAGCCGCACGTGTACTGTAAGTTCTGCATTCTGCATTCTCTATTCTGCACTCTGCATTCCGTATTCCGTATTCTCTATTCTGCATTCTGCACTCTGCATTCTGACTTCCCCTAGTTCAACTCTATTACATCAAGATCGTGCGGGATGCTAACGCGCTGGGTAAAGTTGCGATCCTGGGCAATTTCAGCCAGCACGACACTATGTGGGCAAATATCGACATCCGAATGATGGATCAAAATGGTATGTTTCGCGCCAACCGCCGCTGCCAGATCGCGGTACTCCGCCGAATGAAGGTGATAGGTAATTTCGGCCAGTTCCTCGTCGGCATCACAAAAGGTACACTCCATCAAGAAATGATCGACCCCTTTGGCAAAATCGATCAAAGCCTGGCAAGGGGCAGTATCGCTGCTATAGACAAAAACCGGGCCTTCCGGCAAAATTACTTTGGTAGCGACGCTTGGAACAGCGTGTTCGGTCGGGGTAGTCCGTACCGTAAATTCGGGGGTTTCAAAAATAAACTCATCCTCCTGACCCTGGATCGTATGAAGGTGGATCGGAAACTGGTTGATAAAACGGTTCCGCAATTCCCACATATCCAAAAGCGGTTCGATCACCGCCATCGCAGTCGGCAGCGCGTGGATCGTCAAAGGCTCCGTGCGCCCCTTGATCCACAAACACTCGATCAAGGAGGGCAGCCCATACATATGGTCGATATGGTGGTGGGTAATCAGGATATGCTGTAGTCGGTGCGGATCGACCGCTAGTTTGAGCAACTTGCGATAGGGTGTCCCGCTACAATCAATCATCAGGTACGCGCCGTGGCTTTCGAGCAGCAACGAAGTGTTATCCTGGCTGGCGGATGGCAGTGCCGACGCAGTGCCTAAAAAAATTAACCGCGCCATTTGAGGCCCTTTCTAAACTTTTAGGATGTGAAGAACTCTAACAATAATAAGATAAAATATGATAGTGGCAGACTACTTCTACGGATCAAAAGTTTATACTTAGACCGAAGATCACACCGGTCTATGAACGACAAAAGCTATAGGGCAAGGCCCGTCCAACCCGCGACAGGCATTTTGAACCAAAACAATACTCTCATACTCCCAACTTGATGCACCACCAAGAGCGGGGGAATGACAACTTGTGTTGCATCTTTTTGATGGTATCAAATAGTGGAATTGAAGTCAATTAAATTTTTTTAGTTTGTAAGAATTATCTCAGCCTCTGGCGAGACCGTCTATGACCTTTATCACAATTTTGCCAACCTGAGCCAACCGATCTGGCGGCACTTTATCGGCAGTATCGCCCGGTTTATGGTAATTGGGGTCATCCTCGCGGTTGAAGAACAAGACCGGCATCTTGGCCTCCTGGAAGGCATAATGATCGCTTGCACCGGACAGATTTGGGGGTATAACCTGGACATTACCGGCCCCCGCTTCGACTGCTGCCGCCAGACCCACTTTGGTCAGTTCCGGCACCCCACCCACATAAAAATTCGGCCCGACACTTATCATATCGATATTAATCATGGCAACTACCCGTTGCCGTTCGGTCGGACTCATCTGACGGACATACTCGCTGCTACCGGCCAGCCCAATCTCTTCCCCGGCAAACCCGATATAGCGAATTTCGTACTTTGGATACTGAGTATGCAGAACACGGGCGAGTTCCATCATTACGGCGGTTCCACTGGCGTTGTCGTTTGCACCTGGCCCGGCAGGGACCGAGTCGTAATGACCACCGATAATCAAAAGCGGCGCGTTATCTTTGTCAGGGCCACTGGCCGGACGCAGGCCCACTACGTTGGTCATCTTGAGCGTCTGGCGGTAGATATTGACGTTTAATTCGAGCGCGAAATTCTGATTGGCCCGCAATTCGTCGCGCAGCTTTTCGCCATCGGCCTGGCTCAAGCCCAATACTGGCACGCTGGCCTGTTTGTTGAGGGTGGCGACATTCAGAGGCCCATCGGTATTGTTGTAAATCACGACCCCAACCGCTCCACCTGCCACCGCATTCTGAACCTTTTCACTAAAGGTAAGCTGACCGCGTTGGATTAAGGCGATCTTCCCATTCAAGCTGCCCGGTGTAATCTGTCCATCCAGCCCCAACCCGGCATAACTCAAGACCGCCGTTAGCTTACCGCTTCCACTTAGATTTACCGCATTCCCCTTGATATTAACCGCTTGTCCAGCCTTGTCCTGATAGGCCAAAGTCGAACCACTGTCGCGTGTGACGGTATATTCGACCGGTGGGCGCTCGGTTGCCAGCCCAAGCTGCTTGAAATAATTCTCGATATAATCCCCCGCCTTGCGTTCGCCTTCGGTTCCAGCCGCCCGAATCCCAATCGTCTCAGCCAGTTCTTTGACATGAGCAAAGGCTTTTTCGGCGGAAAAAGCGCCCCCTACGCTTATGGAAGCCGCCGCCTGGGTCGGCGTAGTTTTAGCGGCAACCGTAGTAGCCGCAGTCGTCGTAGTTGCGGTTGGGCGAGGCGGTTCGGTAGTCGGGGCGGCAGTCGTAGCCTGATTTTGAGTGGTCGGAGGTAATTCGGTCGGGCGAACACTAACACTAGGGGCGGCAGTTGTTGAGGGGGCTGTGGTAGCGTTAGCGGTTGTAGATGGAGGTGGAGCAGTGGTAGCCGCCACGCTGGTAGCGGCAGGTGTAGCAGCCGTCATCGCCGTTTCGTTCCCGCAACCCACCAACAGGCTGCTCAGAGCTATTATAATTACTATCAACAGCGCTAATTTCGCCCACAACGAGCTACCAAAGCCTCTTGCCATCCTAAACCTGCTTCTTTCTGTCTTACCGACCAGCCCCAAAACAAACCACTCCGGGCGCTAACTATTACAAAAGGCCGCAGTAGTTTTTGTACCTTCTTAGCCCTTGCCAAAATCGCTAGACCGCTTGGGGTGAATACTACCCTTCTCGATCCCTGACGACTTAATTCTAACACCCCTATCCAGGGCTGGCAAAGCCTTTACTTTCTGATTGGTGAGCGTCAAAAATTTGCAAACTAGCAACAAGAAATTGACCTTTACACTTTCCGAGCATCAAACCGGGTCTTTCTAACTCGGTCAATCTATGCTAAATTATAACGGGTGCAACGATCAACTAACAAACTACTCCAAAAAGGATTGGTACGATGCTAAAAAAAGCACTTTTATATCTGGCAATCTTTGTCGGCTCCCTATTACTTCTTTACAATCTCGATAACGGGATCGATTACTTTGATATTTTTCGGCGGGTTACTAAAGTCTGGCTGGAAGGGCGTTCCAATCTGTATGATAGCCTGACACGGGATTACTATAATCCGCCCTGGCTGGTCTGGCTGCTTGCGCCGACGCTGGCCTTCGATGGGCAGACCGGGTTGGCGCTCTTGCGGGCCGTCACGGTTGTAATAATAATCTATGGTCTGGCAAGCCTGACCCCGGTTCGAGCGGGTTGGGGGCGGTTATGGGCGATTGTACTGGGGCTGCTCAATTTGCACCAGTTCGACCTGATTTACCGGGGCGAAATCGACGGGCTTGTTCTGCTCGGTCTGGTCCTGGCGATCCGCTTCCGCAACTGGTACATGCTGGGTATAGCCTATACTTTGATGGCGATGAAACCACCCAATACGATCCCGCTGCTACTTTTCTTTTTGATAATCGAGTGGCGCGACAAAAAGCTGCTCGAAGCTGCCAAAGGCTTGATTATACCGGTCGCGGTCTTTCTCGCTTCGCTGCTCCTTCACGGCTGGTGGCCGCCGCGTCTGCTCGAAAGCTATAGCGCAAAAGCTCCCCAAGAAGCCTGGAAAACCACGATCTGGCGAGCCGCCGAAATGCTCAACATACCTGTTATCATCCCGGTCGCCCTGACCCTGGTCGTGTTGGCGGGGGCGGTCTGGCTCTGGAAGTACACCGGCAACCGCGAAGACCAGATCGCTCTCATCCTCACGACCACCTTCCTGGTCACACCTTACGCCCTGAGCTATCATTACGTCCTCTTGCTCGTAGTAGTTTTCCCCTGGCTGGTTTGCTGGAAGTTATGGGTCGGCGTACTTATATATCTACTGACCTATCTGCCTCTCGTTAGAGTTTTTATTGGTCGCGAACGGGCTTATATCGACGTAATTTTTGTGGCTGCCCTTTTCGTCGCCGTAGTAGTCTGGATTAAAACCGGCGGTTCCCGACTGGTGGTTGCCCAGAAGCCGCCCGAAAACGAGGCGGATAGGTATCAGGTAGCAGGGGTCGGCTATCAGGCATAGGGCTATCCAGATCACCTCAATTTGCAAAGAGTTGGGTTGGTAGGGGCGACCCTTGTGGTCGCCCGTGAACACCGTATCAGGTTTCCGAGAGCGACCACAAGGGTCGCCCCTACCAAGAGCGGTTCAACCGTTCTGCAAATTACCCTAAATATTGTTCGGTCGCGTTTCCAAACTACCATTCAGCGATGTTCACTGGTAATAAATAACCGATAAGCTTATATTTCTCTAACGAAAAACAAATACAAAACCCCTTGACGGGATAGCTATATGCCTTTATTATATGACTGTGACATATACCAAGAACATATAACAAGGTCTGGTAATGCACAACAAACTTTGAAAGGTGGCGATTAGATTGCATCATGGTTTTGGAGGTGGCCCGCCCTGGCGTGGCGGTGGTAGGCGAGGTGGCGGGTTTATGCAGCCACCGATGTGGGGCTTTTTACAGCCCTGCCTCTTGCTAGTACTATCGGAAGGGCCGCAACACGGTTATAGCCTGCTAGAAGAACTGGCCCGTCGCAACTTAACCGGCGGCGATGTGGACGTAGGCAACCTGTACCGTACCTTGCACCGCCTGGAAGCCGAAGGGCTGGTTGAGTTGACCAATAGTGAACCAAGACCAGGTCCCAAAAAGCTAACCTACCGCATTACGGCGCAAGGCCAGGAATTATTACGGCAATGGGCCGGAGCCTTAGAACAACGCACTATGCTTATCAATCGCTTTCTGGACGAATATCATCGTGTCTTTGGCCCGGAAACCGGCCCTATACCGGAACCTTTGCCAGACAACGAGGATAACCCTATTTAGATTTTTTATATTACGAAAGGACACCATCTCTATGAGAGGACATCATCACAATCACGGTGGCTGGCAAGGCCAGCAAGAACAACGGCACGGCGGCGAGCAACATCAGCACCCCGGTCATGGTCAACAACAACATCCCGGTCACGGCGAACAACAGCAACACCCCGGTCACGGCGGACACCCCGGCTTCGGGCGTGGTTTCGGACGAGGCTTTGGCGAAGGACAGCCCGGTTTTGGGCGCAGCTTCGGACGAGGCTTTGGTCCTGGCTTTGGCGGCGGACACCCCGGCTTCGGACGGGGCTTTGGCCCCGGCTTTGGCGGTGGACACCCTGGCTTTGGCCCACAACGCTGGTTTGGGCGCGGCGGCTTTGGCTGGGGCGGCCCGCGCGGCGGCTTCGGTGGCCCCCAGGAGGGCGGTTGGCAGCGTGGACGTGGACGCGGTTGGGGCGGCGGACATCCGCAGCCTAACCTGGACGCGGTAATCGAGCAGTTGGAGCAGCACCAAAATGGGCTGGAACAACGGCTGGATCGGGTCAAGCAAAAGCTTGAAGAACTGCGAACCGAACGTGCCAAGCGTCAGGAAAGTGGCTCCCGCGAAACTGCGACGGGCTACACTTCTTACGGCGACTCGACCGACACCGACATTACGATGCTTTAAGCAATAAAAATACCCTCTACGACCAAAATCGTAGAGGGTATTTTTATTTCAAAACTTATCTAAAGGCTGGAAGCGTAATCGATCAGCAGCCGAGCGTTCTCCGGCTCACGTAGCTTCCGCAAAGCGATAGCCTCCATTTGCCGGGCGCGTTCGCGGGTTACCCCGAACTCGCGGCCTACTTCTTCCAGGGTACGAGGCTCGCCCCCTTCCAGACCAAACCGCATCTCGATCACCCGCCGCTCCCGATCTCCCAGGCTGGCAAGCACCCGGCGCAACTGGTCGCCCAGCAGACGGCGGGTAGCAATATCAGCAGGCGACTCCTGGCTCTGGTCTTCGACCAAATCGCCCAGGGTGCTATCGCCTTCCTCGCCTACTGGCGTTTCAAGTGAGATCGTGGTGGTCTTGTGCTTTAGCATATCCAGCACCTTTTCGACCGAAATATCCAACGCTTTGGCGATTTCAATCGGTTTCGGTTCGCGCTGCAAATCCTGAAGCAACTGGCGACGTACCCGCTCCATCCGAGCGATAGCCTCTACAAAGTGAACCGGCAGCCGTACCACTCTGGCCTGATCCGCAATCGACCGGGTAACCGCCTGGCGAATCCACCAGGTTGCATAGGTCGAAAACTTGTAGCCCTTGGTGTAGTCGAATTTCTCGACCGCCCGCATCAACCCGATATTACCCTCCTGGATCAGGTCTTGCAAGCTCATACCCCGGCCCATATACTTTTTGGCAACGCTCACCACCAAACGCAAGTTTGAATTAGCCAGCTTTTGAGAAGCCTCGTGATCGCCCGCCTCTTTACGTTGAGCCAGCGTAACTTCTTGGTCGGCAGTCAAAAGCGGGAACCGCCCAATTTCGCGCAGGTAGAGCTTGAGCGAGTCATCAATTTCAACCGAAGCAAAGGCCAATTCATTCAAGCGAAGTTCTTCGCTCTCTCGCTCGTCCTCTTCCTCCGGCACGAATAGATCAACTGCCTCGTCGGTAGCAGCGATTGGTTCCAATTCAAGCAGATTGGTAGGCTCTTCCAGACCGTCGGGTTGGTCGATTTCGGTCCGAGCGGTTTCCGATTCATCCCAATGCGCCGGGTTTTTTGGAACAATTTTGTTCTTCTTGAATTTATTTTCAGCCAACGTCAACTCAGGCTGCTCTAGGATAGCAGCGAAGCCGATGCTTTCTTTCTTATTTACTAATGTTTGAGTAGCCATCTTTTTCTTCGCCTTCCAAGTTCTATATAATTCCTGATTAGCTTTAAATCTAGCCCATCAACTCCTAACCCTGACGTAAAAATACCGACAAGAGGTAACACGTACCTCGTCGTGGGTGTGAAAACGGGCTTATACTTAGTCCTAAACAACAATGGTGAAAACTACACGCCTGATAAGCCAAAGCGCGGGAGCAGGTCAGTAGGCTTCTTAAAACCGTAACTTGTCGATAATACTATAAACTCGTTTGCTTGTCAAAATCATTTCTTTTGGGTTTTCACCAACCTTTTTTTATTCTTACCAGTCTATTATACGAGAGAACTATGTGAAAAGTTTTACAATCTAAGACGGATTGAATTCAATTTAGGTTAATTTTTGGTGAAAACGAGGTAATCACTGATAATCAATTTGGCGTATAGCACTTTTCCGAAACGGTCATCTTTGACCTTCGTACTATATTATACGCAGGATTGCGCTAAAAGTTTTATAATTTGGCTACTTTTGGTTGCCTGTTTGGAGCAACCACCTGACACCATCGAACGAGGATACCACCAAATGTCCGGGTCAGCTTGAAAACCGATAGCTAACCCAATGAGGCTAAACGGTTAGCTGCTTGTAGTATATCAGCTATTGGGGAAGCTGTCAAGAGGTAATTTTTTAATAATCCACTCTAATCTATTTTTAATCTTAGCTTCACTCTGACCTAATTTTAGATCAGGTATAATTCAGCTAACACAAAACCTGACATTTATTTCAGGTATTATAGACCTGCTTTGGAGAGGGCTTACTGTATGAGCAAAGATTGGCAATTCTTTACTTCACACGGGCTGGTATTAATTAGTTTGCTAAATCGACCCGGTCAGACGATTCGAGAGATTGGACTAGAATTGGCTTTGACCGACCGGGCGGTGACCCGCGCCATCGAAGATTTGATTGAGAACGGTTACATCGTAAAAACTAAGCTAGGCCGCCGCTGCTTTTACCGGGTAAACGAAGAGCAGCCTTTACGCTATCCGTCCGGCACGATCAAGCAAGCAATTCCGCTTATTACAACTAAAGCGCTCAAGGCCGAAAACCTGGCAACCCATGCCGAACACCTCAACGACCCGCATAACGCTCCGATCCGTCGTCAGCCGACTGAGAAATTGATACAGCTAAAGTAGGTATCAGGTGTCAGGTGTCAGGTATTAGCACGGTAAAACGCGATGAATAACACTAGATCTGACCAAATGCCAAGTATCAGGAGTCAGCCAACCTATTCTTACCTGATACCTGATACCTCTAAAAGGAGATTTAGAAGTGGTAGAAATAAATTTTGGAGCGCTAAGGGCTGCCGCACCGGTCGCGGCGACCGGCGAAAGCAAAGGCGGCATGAGTACTATTCTCCAATTCTTATTAGTTTTGGGTATAATAATTTTTGCGGCGAAGGCGGGAGGCTATCTCAGCACCCGCCTGGGTCAGCCTGCCGTATTGGGTGAACTATTGGCCGGAGTGGTGCTTGGGGTGATCTTTTTGATGTTTATGGCCGGGCTGGAAACCAATCTCAAAGAAATGTCTAAGGTCGGGAAAGTCGCCGTCTTTAGCGGGGTGAGCGGGGTTATTGTTCCGATTGGGCTGGGCTTTTTGGTGGCCTTGCCATTTGGCTATGCTGGCGAAAAAGCCCTGTTTATCGGCATCATTCTGGCGGCGACCAGTGTCAGCATTTCAGCCCAAACCTTGATGGAATTGGGCGTGCTACGTAAAAAAGAAGGGATCGCTATGCTGGGCGCGGCAGTGCTGGACGATGTGCTGGTAGTGCTAGTCCTATCCTTTTTCCTGGCTCTGGTAGTCGGCGGTGGAAGTGGCGGGGTGTTAGACCTGTTAATCGTGGTCGGCAGAATGATCGCTTTCTTTGTAGTGACCACCTTTCTCGGCCTGAAACTGTTGCCCTGGCTGCTCTCCAAAGTCAAAAAACTGCCGATTAGCGAAAGCCTGACTGCTACAACGGTCGTGCTGGTAGTGCTAACGGCCTGGGCTGCCGAATTTCTGGGCGGAGTTGCTATGATTGTCGGCGCATTTCTGATCGGCGTATTGATCGGGCAGACCCACGCCCGGCACGAACTGGAAGAAAAATTTCACGTCATAATCTACTCGATCTTTGTACCGATTTTCTTTGTCAGCATCGGGCTGATTTTGAACCTCAAAGAGGTCGAGGGTAGCACCTGGCTGTTCGCAGGGGTGATTTGCCTGACCGCCATTATCAGCAAAATTATCGGCTGCGGTCTGGGGGCGCGGTTGGCAGGCTTTAGCAATCTGTCCAGCTTTCGGCTTGGCTTGGGGATGGTCTCGCGGGGCGAAGTTGGGTTGATCGTTGCTTCGGTTGGCATTGCACAGGGCATCATCAACAGCCAAGTCTACGCTGGGATAGTCGTAATGGTGTTGGTCACGACCCTGTTTACCCCCCTGGCCCTCAAGCTGGCCTTCCGCAACGAAAAGCAAGGGCCACCGGGTAGAATAGCCGAAAATGCGATCAGCCAGAAAAAAGCTTCTGAAATGGCGGCAGCGACCGCTTCGGAGCAAAATAGTTGATGGGTGTCAGGCAATCTTTTCGGCTAAGAACCTGCTGTAAGGTTTGAAAACTCTTTATGATTAAATCAGGTAGTGAGTGGGCTGGGTCAGCCTAAAATTCGTGTAAAAGAAAAGTGAGGATGAGATGAACGATTATTACTTTCTTGGTCTTGTTTTGACCAATCTTGAGATAGAAGAAGGAGTACGTAAAGCCTGGGCCACTAGCGGCGCGTCGGGGATTACCGCGCTCGATTGTGCCGGACAGAGCCTGGGGGGAACCGCCTTTACCAGAGATGATTTGCCGCTCTTTCCTAGCCTGAGCAGTCTGGTAAGTGGTAATAACGAGGAGCAGAAGTTTCTCTTTACCATCGTAAAAGGGAGCGAGACCCTCCACCAAATGATCGAGCTTACCCAAAAAGTTACTGGCAATCTCAATCTACCGGGGCGGGGGGTTCTGTTTGCATGGCCCCTGGCTACCGTAATTGGGTTGGGCTAATCCGCTAATGGCGACGGCGGGTGTAGCGCAGCAAAGGACGCATAAGAGAATTGCTAAGAGCCACTCCGCCCGCCAAAGCGCCACCCAGGAAAACTGCCTGGGCCAACAATAATAGCCCCGAAAGGCTCTGGTTACGGGCCAATTCTAGCAGGCCCTGATATATCGTCAGCCCTGGCAACTCGAATAAATGCCTTTTTAGGGCTGGAAGGAGTCAAGCAAAAACAAAATGGAACAATTTTTAAATACTGAAACTCTAATAATTGAATTACTACTGGTTGCCTCACTAGTCGCTCTGCTAGTACGGCGAATACGAATTCCCTACACTGTTTCACTGGTAGTGGTAGGCTTGCTAATCACCTATCAAACCGACGTGAAATTTCAATTGACTTCTGAATTAATTTTGGCTTTGTTTGTCCCACCCCTGGTTTTTGAGGCGGCTTTTCATCTTCAATTCCGCCAGCTAAAGGAGAATCTGGTGCGAATTCTAGTGCTGGCGGTTCCCGGTGTACTTATTACTACCCTTATTGTCGGATTTATAGTCTCGTTTGGCACTAATCTTTCGCTTATTGCGGGTCTGGTCTTTGGCGCACTTATCTCGGCTACCGACCCGGTTGCAGTAGTCGCTCTCTTTCGGTCGCTGGGTGCGCCAAAAAGCCTGACTGTGCTAGTTGAGGGCGAGAGCCTCTTAAATGATGGTACCTCAATTGTCCTGTTTAATCTCATGCTGGCTGCCGCTCTACCCGTCGCTGCTCAGGCAACCAATGGTCATGGAACCAGTGGTAGCAATTCCTTCGATCTACTGGGAAGTATAATCACTTTTTTGGTAGTTTCTATCGGAGGTAGTGCTATTGGGCTTGGGCTGGGTTGGTTGGCCTCACAACTAATCGCCCGGATAGACGATTATCTGATTGAAACCACGCTCACTACGGCACTGGCTTTTGGTGCTTATCTAATAGCGGAAAGAGTACACGTTAGCGGAGTGCTGGCAGTAGTAGGTGCCGGATTGGTTTGTGGCAATCTTGGACCCAGAGGGATGTCCCCCACCACCCGCATAATCCTCTTCAACTTCTGGGAATACCTGGCTTTTGTAGCTAACTCGCTAATCTTTTTGCTAATTGGGTTAGATGTCAATCTTAGTCAAATTGTAAGACAGCTAGGCCCCATCGCAATTGCAATAGTGGCTGTATTGGCAAGCCGGTTAGTAATCATATACGCTTTGAGCGCCCTGGTTAACCTCGGCAAACAAAAAATCCCCTTTACTTACCAGCATGTACTGGTGTGGGGAGGGCTAAGGGGCGCGGTTAGTCTGGCGCTGGTGCTAAGTTTACCGACCAGTTTTGCCGACCGGGAATTGCTCCTGGTGATGACCTATGGTGTGGTACTATTTACCCTTCTAGGTCAGGGTACTACCATGCAATTCTTGCTAAAGAAGTTGGGGCTGATAAAACAGAATGAAACAGCCCTCGAATACGAACGCAGGCATGGACGCTTTCTTGTCGCCCGCGCCGCCCGCGACCGAGTAAAAGAACTTTACCACCAGGGCCTGATTTCAACCGCCAGTTGGGAACAGCTTTCACCCGAATTAGAGCAGCGGATACAAACCGAAGCAGCGTCCCGGCAAGAACTGATGAGTCAGGAGCCAAGTCTTCAAGCCGAAGAGCAGGAAGATGCCCGCCTGGAAGGGTTACGAGCGCAAAGGGCGCTGTTGGCCGAATTAGCAAGCAGTGGAGTTATTTCAGAAACGGTTTATGAGGAACTGGCAACCGAAGTGGATGCCGCTCTGGAAACTACCCATGAAGGTAAAGCGACTGAGTTGGAAGAAGAAAAGCCCTGAAAGGGACGAAGAGATCAAACTTACCCAAAAAGTTACTGGCAATCTCAATCTACCAGGGCGAGGGGTTTTGCTTGCCTGACCCCTGGCTACTGTAATTGGGCGGGGCTAATCCGCTAATGGCGGCGGCGGGTATAGCGCAGCAAAGGACGCATAAGAGAATTGCTAAGAGCCACTCCGCCCGCCAAAGCGCCGCCCAGGAAAACTGCCTGGGCCAACAATAATAGCCCCGAAAGGCTCTGATTACGGGCCAATTCTAGCATGCCTTGATAAATCGTCAGCCCCGGCAAGAGCGGCAAGATACCAGGCAGGATATAAAGCGTGATCGGGGCGCGTTGCCAGTAGGCCAGTTCCCAACTTCCCGCCCCCACTACCAGCGCTGCCAAAAAGGTCGCCAATAATGGAGCGCCTCCAAAATTCACCACCAGCAGATGAGTCAACCAACCCAATCCACAATTCAACCCGGCAGTAGCGATGGCAAAACGGGGTATGTAATTGGCGATGGCGTAGCAAACCCCAGCACAAAAAGCCGCTACCACCTGGATCGGAATTTGCCAGGCTTCCCCGGTCGTTTTGCCAAGTGAAATGCTAACACCCAATGCCAGCGCCCCGCTCAAGGTCAAGCCTACCCCAGAAGCCAAAGCCGCCCCTTTGAGAAAAGTCTCCAGCCCCCGTGCCGCACTACTAATTAACTCGCCTGCAATACCGTCTTGAACACTTGCGACCAGAGCGGCCCCTGGAACCAGTTGGATAATCCCACCGGTAATGACCAGTGTAGTCTGGAGCGGCAGACCGAACCAGTTCAGGCCAAGCGCGATGGCGGTCGCCAGGGCGGCTCCAAAGAACTCTCCAAAAATAGCCGGGACGTTGCTTTTTTCGAGCAGCCGTCGGAACAGCAAAATCAAAATGGTGCTGATAAAAGCGGGTAGAACATCAAGCGGGCCACCACCCAGCAAGAGGGTCGTACTCGCCGCCGACCCACCTCCGGCTACCACTCCCAGCCAAAACGGATAGGGCAGGGCCGCCTGTTCTATAGCGTCCAGCTTTTGCAACGCCTCGTCCAGGCTAAGGTTGTGCCGGACAAGTTGGCGGGACAATTGGTTGATAGCGGCAATTTTGGTATAGTTGAGGCTACGACGGGGGACCCGTCGCACCAGAGTAAGCGGATATTCGAGGTTCTCAGCGTCAATCGAAATAAATAAGCCGGTCGTTATGACCAGCGTCTGAACCTGCTTAACCCCAAAGGCTGTGACCAACATAGTGACGGTCTGCTCAACCCGCGAGGTCTCGGCTCCACTACTCAACAAAATCTCACCGGCCCGGCTCGCCAGCATTAGAAGTTTTTTTAAGGGCTGATCGGTCGGTAAGGCCGCTATTTCCTCCGCCGCCCGACTTTTTACAGGTTCTTTTTTCATTGGCATTGGACACAATGTGCGCGGTGGCGCAAACGGGTTCTAGCTGACGATAGTTTCAAAAGATTATACAGCAGAAAAGCGCGGGCGGATAAGTTTTTCTCGGCTAAAAAGAAGCGGGTCAGGCTGCTGTTATAGATTATGTTTATTTGAGCAACTTATAGATAAGGTCTGATTATACTTGCAATCGTAAGGTTCTATCATCTTGGGTTAAAAGACGGTTAGCAATAGCTTGACGCGCTCTAGCAATGTCATTAAAATTAAGGACAGGAAGTTTGTTAAATCACAAACAAAGGACTTAATTTTTTAGAGCTAGGGGCGCGATGAGGCGATTCCTTGCCGCTACTGCACCTGTTTAGGAATTGTCCAAGTTATGCTTGGGCAATTCGTTCCCCTGCTCCACTTATCCATCCCATAATCTTGTTTCAGGTCAGGCTTTGCGCTATACTCAATTAAGCTAAGTTAACTGTTTCGTAAAGGTTTGTGTAGACCTTTGCTGTGTAAAGCGAAAGCCATATAGCAATCAAAGGAGAGGCCATGAAGATACACGAGTATCAGGCCAAGCAAATTTTGGGTCGGTATAATATTCCGGTTCCAAAAGGTGAGGTCGCTAGTAGCCCCGAAGAGGCGCGTGAAATTGCCAAAAATCTCGGTGGCCCAGTCGTCGTCAAGGCCCAGGTACATGCGGGCGGACGTGGCAAGGCCGGTGGAGTAAAACTTGCCAAAACTGCGGACGAGGCGGAAGAAAAGGCCGGAGCTATTTTGGGTATGACCATCAAGGGTAGCATCGTGCGAAAGGTGCTGATCGATCCAGCAGCCGATATTGCCAAAGAATTTTACCTCGGCGCGATTATCGACCGGGCCGCTAAGGGCATTACGCTGATGGGCAGCAGCGAGGGCGGGGTCGAAATCGAGGAAGTTGCCAAAGAAAGCCCGGAAAAGATCGTTCGAGTCCTAGCCGACCCATTTCTGGGCTTAGGCGACTATCAGGCCCGCGAACTGGCCTTTGGCATGGGCATCGCCCCCGATAAAGTCAACGGCTTTGTCACCATTGCCAAAGAGCTTTACCGGGCCTTTGTCGAGAATGATGCCGAAATTCTGGAAATCAATCCGTTGATCCTGACCGGCAAGGGCGAGTGGCTGGCATTGGACGGCAAGATGGTCTTTGATGATAACGCGCTCTACCGCCACAAAGCAGTCGAAGAATTGCGCGACCTGGGCGAAGAAGAACCAGCCGAGAACGAGGCCCGCAAAGCCGGATTGTCCTATGTCAAACTGGACGGTAATATTGGCTGCGTGGTGAACGGGGCCGGGCTGGCAATGGCAACCATGGACAGCCTAAAACTTTACGGCGGCGAACCGGCCAACTTCCTGGACATCGGTGGTGGCGCAAAGTCCGAAAAAGTTACCGCCGCGATCCGTATCATTCTGACCGACTCGAATGTCAAGGCCATTTTGTTCAATATCTTTGGCGGTATCACACGGGGCGACGATGTAGCACGTGGAATCGTGGATGGCCTCGAACACATTAAGACCGATGTGCCGATTGTGATCCGCCTGGTCGGAACCAATAGCGCCGAGGGTCGCAAGATTTTGGAAGAAGCCAATTTGAAGTCGGCGGAAACCCTGATGGAGGCCGCCCGCAAAGTCGTTGAGGTGGCAAAGGAGCGCAGCTAATGAGCATTCTGGTTGATAAACATACCCGCCTTTTGGTGCAAGGCATTACCGGACGTGAAGGCGGCTACCATACAAAGGCCATGATCGAGTACGGCACGCCGGTAGTAGCCGGGGTTACGCCGGGACGGGGTGGCGAAAAGTTTGAGGGTACGGTTCCAATTTTCAATACCTGTAAAGAGGCCGTTGCCGCTACCAGAGCCAATGTCTCGATTATCTATGTTCCGGCTCGTTTTGCGCCCGACACGATTATCGAAGCGGTTGATGCCGGTATCCCGTTGGTGGTCTGTATTACCGAGGGTATCCCGGTACGCGACATGATCCCGGTCTATCATTATGTCAAGCACAAAGGGGCGCGGCTGATCGGCCCCAACTGCCCCGGCCTGATTACCCCTGGCGAGGCAAAAGTCGGCATTATGCCCGGCTTTATCCATACACCGGGCAGTATCGGCCTAGTTTCCAAGAGTGGCACGCTAACCTACGAGGTAGTGAACGCCCTGACCCTCAAGGGCCTGGGCCAGAGTACGGCAGTCGGTATCGGGGGCGACCCGATCATCGGAACCAGCTTTATCGACATTCTCGAACTCTTTCAAAACGACCCGCATACCGAGAAGATCGTAATGCTAGGCGAGATCGGTGGTAACGCCGAAATCTTGGCTGCCGAATATGTCAAGGAACACGTTACCAAGCCAGTGGTCGGCTTTATCGCGGGCCAGACTGCGCCGCCGGGCAAGCGGATGGGTCACGCCGGGGCAATCATTAGCGGTGGCGAAGGTACCGCTGCCGAGAAGATCGCCGCTTTCAAAAAGTACGGCATTGGAGTCGCGGACAGCCCGGCCCAAATCGCCGATATTATTTAGTAAACCCTACAAACAGGAGATCAGTAGCTAGAATTTCTGGCTACTGTTCTCCTACCTGACACAGTAAAGCAACCAGCAAGATTAAAGTAAGGCAGGAAGGCAGTACAATGACGGTAGCGTTAGAAAGTAAGAAGAAAACTTATACGCTGGAACAATTCATGGCTTTGCCGGATAACGGTAAGAAATATGAGTTGGTAGATGGAGAGTTAGTAGAGATGCAAGGCCCAAGCGGAGACCATGCTCGCGTTGTACGCAAGCTTATCAAGTTTTTAGAACGCTACCTTGACCCTAACCCGCTAGGAGAGACTTTCCCCGGCGCAGCCTTTGTGCTTGACCCTGCCACCAGGAAGAACGCCCGGTTGCCGGATGTCGGCTTTGTCAGTGCCGAAAGGCTGGTCGGACTTGATCTTAGCAGCGCCATTCCTGTACCGCCTGATCTGGCAATTGAAGTTATCTCCTCCAGCGAAAGGGTTGACAAAATACAGGATAAAATCGAAGCTTATCAAAGGGCCGGGGTACGCTTAATCTGGTCAATCTACCTACCGGGCAGATATGTTCACATCCACCGATTGGGCGACCCCAATATTCGGCTACTGAACTTGATTGACGAACTGGACGGCGAGGACTTGATACCGGGGTTTAGGCTACCCGTTAGAACCCTTTTTGAGTAGGCAGACCACTGAGCTTTAGAAGTAAGGATTAAGTATGACAACCGCTTTGGAGCTTGAGAAAACTTATACTATTGCCGATTTCGAGGCGTTGCCGGATAACGGTAAAGAATACGAATTAATTAGAGGGGAACTTTTAGAAATGCCCGGCCCAAGTACTGGACACGGTATAGTTATCTCTATTTTAGATACGGAATTGCGACTGTATAACCGCAAAGTAGATGTGGGGCAGGTCTTACCAGGAATTGCTTTTGTTCTCGATCCCGAAAATGCACCCCGACCCGACCTGGCTTTTGTAGTAAAAGAGCGGCTAATTGGAATAAACTATTACGATGCCTTTCCGGGGCCGCCTGATCTAGCGGTCGAGGTTGTATCTCGTACCGACGTAACCTTTAATGTGGATGATAAAGTGGAAGATTATCTTAAGGCCGGGGTGCGGCTAGTATGGGTTATCAATCCACGTAACAAGCTAGTTTTCGTTTATCACCCCAACGCAGATAAACCCCAGGTTCTGGGCCTCAAAGACGAACTGGATGGCGAGAATATTATACCCGGCTTCAAATTGCCCGTTAAGACCCTTTTTGAGTAGGCAGACGAGTAAGCTTTAGAAGTAAGGATTAGCTATGACAACCGCTTTGGAGCTTGAAAAAACTTATATAATACGCGAGTTTGAGGCGTTGCCAGATGACGGCAAGCGTTATGAATTGGTGAGCGGAAAGCTGGTCGAAAAAGATTTTGCAGGTGAAGATATGCCCGGTGCGAACGAACGACATTGCAGAGTGGCTTCCCGGTTGCACATCCACCTGGAAACCTACGTACTTCAGCACAAGCTAGGCGAAATTTATGGCTCGGATGCGCGTTATGCTACGGTTCCCAACACCGATACAGTCAGGCTGCCGGATGTCTCTTTCGTACAAACTAGCCGAGTAACCAAAAATGTTTATACGATGTCGTTTGCGCCTGATCTGGCGGTTGAGGTAGTTTCGCCCAGCAACAGCTTTACTGAGATCGAGACAAAGGTATTGGAATATCATAACGCCGGAGCTAAATTAGTCTGGGTGATCGAACTGGAACTTAAAAAAGCTTACATCTATCGATATGGCAGCAATCAACGTCAGACGCTCGACCTATCGGACGACTTAGACGGCGAGAATATTATCCCCGGCTTCAAACTGCCCGTTAAGACCCTTTTTGAATAAATATCTAAGCAATAGATATCTTACGTGTTATAATTGAGCAGGATAAAAAGTGAAAGAGGGCAATAGTGTTTGCGAAAGGCGCACAATGACCAAAACTTTGTCAGTGGTATACGATGGTGAGGTTTTTCGTCCCGAATCGCCGCCCGATTTAGAACCAAATACCCGCTACCTCATAATAGTACAGGCGGCTCTACCGGCAGATGAGCAGCTTGAAGAAGATGCCTGGGATGTGCTTGAAAGCTTAATCGGGACTTATGACGGGCCAAAAGATTGGTCTGTGGAACACGACCACTACCTTTATGGAACCCCCAAACGTCAAGAAAACCTATAGTAAAAAGCAAAGCAATTGAGCGATCCAATCGTCTGTAGGAGCGAGCTTCTGCTCGCGATTGAACACCCAACCGTCCCTTCCATCGCGAGCGGAAGCTCGCTCCTACAAGAGTTTGGTTACTCTGAATTTTACTATAAACACCTAGAGAATAATCTGGGTGTTAACCCACCGGCTGCGAGGAAGGTCTGATCGGGAGGGTCAGGGTGAAGGTGCTGCCGCGACCGAGTTCGCTGGCGACTTCGAGGGTGCCGCCCAACTCGCGGGCCAACCGACGAGCGAGGGCCAGACCGAGGCCAGTTCCCCCAAACTGGCGAGTACTGCTACCGTCCACCTGCCGGAACTCCTCAAAGATATGCTCAAATTCGGCTTCGGGGATGCCGATGCCCGTATCGCTGACCAGGATACGGAAGTAGCCCAATTCACTGTGAGGCGGTTTGGCTTTCGGGTTGGCCGGAGCAATCAAAAAGCGGATCGCGCCTTCGTGGGTAAACTTGATCGCATTTGACAGTAAACTGTTGACCATCTGTCGGAGCCGATTAATGTCGGTGCAGATAATCCGGGGCGCGTTAGGAAGCACCTCGGCATAAAATTCGAGACCTTTTTCCTCGGCAACCTCTTTGTTGGCAAGCGTTATCGACGAAAGCAATTCGCTGGTTAGAGCGTCCTCCATCATCAACTGCATACGTCCGGCCTCAATATTCGCCAGGTCAAGCACATCGTTGATAAGAGCCATCAACCGCCGCCCATTGCGGTAGACCCGCTCAACCGGGTCGTTCATATCGCCCGGCAAATCGCCATAAAAACCACTCTGGATCATATCGATATAGCCGATAATCGAGTTGAGCGGGGTACGCAATTCGTGGCTAACGTTCGCCAAAAACTCGCTTTTGAGCCGGTTAGCCTCGGCTAAGGCCCGGTTGGTATCGTTTAATTCTTGCTTCTGACGCTGCAAATCGGCAAAGCGGCGGGCATTGGTCAAGGCCACACTAGTCTGATCGGCCAGGGTCTTGAACAAAATAATATCATCATCCTCGAATACGCGCGGCCCATCGCTTTCCACGTCCAACACGCCAATCACCTCGCCCGCCAGACGGAGCGGCAAAATCACCTGGGCTTTTGTGTTGGGAATTTCCGGGATCGGCATATAGCGTGGTTCAGCCCGGACATCGTGACAAACGATCATCTCGCCACTACGAGCGCTGTGGCACACCAGCGAATTGGTATCAAGCGGCCAGCGATACTCGCGGGTCCCGCTCTTGCTGTTGCTAGACATAACCCGAAAGACCAGGAAATTGCCCCGGATCAGACCGATATTAACGCTATATAAGTCCAAAGTCTCGCGTACCGGGCCGGTCACCCGCTCGATAATTTGCTGCTCGTCGAGGGCTGCCGCCAGGTCACGCCCGACATGGTTGAGCAAGGCCAGTTGGGACAAGCGACGTTTCTCGCGCTCGTGGGCCAACGCCTGAGCAACCGCCAGCACCACGTGTTCGGAAAGGGCCTGACAAAGTTTGTAATCCCGCTCGTCCAATTTGCGCTTTTCGTCCGACTCGATCACCAGCGTACCCAACACTTCGTGGCCCGGCCCCAACAACGGCACGCAAATCTGACCTGTCACCCGGCGTTCGGCTTCCAGATAATCGGGATGACTCCGCACATCAGGGGCCAACATCCCCAACCCGGTCAGGGCCACCTTGCCGCAAATACCCACCCCAAACGGGATCATCTCGTAATATTGCTCGTAGCCGACCTGAGCCTGAATACGTAACTCGTTATCAATCAGGCGGTAGGCGCTGACAAACTCGAACCCAAAAATCGCCGATATGCTCTCGACCGCCGTCGTGAAAATCGCGTCCAGGTCGTTCACCCCGACCAGGGCAGTCCGCATTTCATGGAGTAGCCGCAACTCACGGGCCTGCCGCTCGACTTCTACGATCAATTCAGAGCGGCTGGCAAGATAAGAAAGATTAGTTTCTTCTAACGGACGCAAAGGGGTAGTATGAGCCGTCCGGCGCTCTGAGAGCATTGGAGGCTTATGAGGTTTATCTGAAGGTGACTGCCTAGAACTATCGTCCGGGACTGTCATAGCGATTTCGTCAACATTTCTTAGCGTATTATCAATCATCAAATGTTAGCCACAACGTAATAACCCAATTGTTAAGTGTAACGTAAAATAATTTACGCCAATAACTCCGTCCTTTTTTTATTTTAACACCATGTGGTATTCTTGAGCAACTGTTTTGCCGATATTGTCATAAACCTGAAACAAATTCATATTATAAAGAGTCTTACGTAATGTAAAATAAGACCGGGCCATCAAACAACAGGAAAGCAGGGAAATTTGAAAAGGCTGGATTTTTATTTTAAGTATGCCTGGCGTTCGATCTTGCGCGGCGGACAACGAACTGTCTTTGCAATTTTGTGCGTAGCGGTTGGAGTAGGAGCGCTGGTTGCCCTTCAATCGCTGGCGGTCAGTATTCGAGAAACCTTAACCGGCGATATTCAGGCGCGAGCCGGTGGTGACATCGTTGCCAGGGTCAACTATTATACTTCCGACGTACCAACTTCCGAATTTCGGACGCTCCTTGCCGATTCTCAACAATTTCTCGACAAACTGAAAGCTGATGGACGTATCCAGGAATGGTCTACCCTACTTCCAACCGGTATCCAGATCAAAGGCTATTTTAGTTTCCCACCAACCCTTTATACGATAGACCCGACCCACTTCCCGCTCTACGGCAAAGTCGAAATGGTTGAGCCTGCCGGGGGCGACTTCCGACAACTGCTTTCTCAGCCCAATTCTATTATTATCAGCAAGTATTTGTGGGAAAAGAACGATTATAAGCTGGGCCAGGAAATCGAAGTAACCGGGTTAGCCGGTAACAATGCCAGTGGCCGTTCAGCCAAACTAAAAATCGTGGGGATGGTCAGGCCGGACGTGCCGGGGCTGACTTTCGATACCGGGCTGCTTTTCGGATTTGGGATCGCTTCGCAGCAAACGGCAGGAACTTTCCTGGATAGTGCCAATCTGGTCAATTCAAATAGCTCGGTCTTTATTAAAACGGCTTCCGGCATTGATAATAAAGCTCTCGCCATCCAAATCGAGGCGGCCACCACTAATTTTAATGTCGCTCTATTCTACAACGTACAAACTGCCACCGAAATCCAAGAACAGGTCAGCAAAAATTTGAATCTAGTTGATGATCTCCTGTCCTATGTCGGGCTGTTGGCAATTTTGATCGGCGGGATCGGGGTAGTCAATACTATGCTGGTGGTCATCGGGCGACGCACCACCGAAATAGCAACGGTCAAAGCGCTTGGCCTCAAAATCCGCCAAACCCTGACCATTTTTACTATCGAAGCCTTAATTTTGGGGACGTTGGGCAGTCTAGCCGGAGTGGTAGTCGGTGAATTGCTGGGCTTTGGGATCAAGGGAGTAGCCGAAGGGTTGTTCTTCCGCCCGCTCAATTGGGGTCTTTACCCTGGCCCAATCCTGATCGGCCTGATCGTCGGGATCGTCACAGCCGGAGTGTTTGGCTTTCTGCCTGCCTATGCCGCCGGACGAGTGCGACCTGCGGTCGTGCTGCGCCAGCAAAGTAGCGCTTTGCCGAGAGTGGGTGGTGTGGCAACCATCGTGATAATTTTGCTAATGACGCTGGCCTTTGGTATGATCGCCGGGATATTGCTGCACGATTTGATGCTGGGGACAATCATCGCCTATATCACCCTTTTGGTCTGTCTGTTGATGACTGCCGTGATGTATTTGATCGTCTTTTTGGTCGGCAAATTGCCAGCCCCTTTTGGCCCCAGCTTCAAAATGGCCTTGCGTAGCTTTAGCCGTCACAAAGGCCGCACTGCCACGACCTTGCTAGTCATGACCATTGGTCTGTTCTTTATCACTTTTATTGTCATTATCGCTGATAGTATCAAGACTTCGCTCCGCCAGACTTTTGATATAAACCTGGGTTTTAACGTGGTCGCGCTCAATCTGGTTGGCGCTCAAACCGAACAACTCGTCTCTAGCTTGCAAAAGGACACCCCTGGACTGCAAAAAGTTTTCGCCAGTAACAACACCGGGGCTGAACTCGTTTCGATCAATGGACGCACCCCCAACCCGGTCAACGCCTTGCCAACCAACGGGCCACGTGCCACCGTCCAAAGTGGTACGTATATCAATCTTAGTGGGCGCAGTCTGGCAAACGGTGAAAGCATCAGCCCCAATGGGACCCGACCGTTAATCGCCGGGCGCAACTTTACGGCGGCAGATACCGAGAAAAAAGTCCTGCTGATCTCGCAAGATGAAGCTACCCGTTATGGGGTCAAAGTCGGCGATAAACTTGGCCTGCAACTTTATGCCAACCGAGGGTTTGGAGGTGGGCGCAGTTCTACCCTTAATTCAAGTGACCCGGCTACCGAATTTGAAGTGATCGGGATTATAGGCAAAGGCAGTTCGCAGGTGCAGTTTGAACGAGATTGGGTTGTACCGTTCCGGGCAGTCGCGGCAGCAGGCGACACTTTCAGCATCTTATACATGCTGATCGACCGCAACCAAATGAAACCGGCCCTGACCAAAATCCAGAGCCAACTACTAGGCGGCTTTGTCTTTGATCTGGGCGACTTGATCGATACTTTCAGCCGGATACTTGATCAAGTGTTGGCCTTTCCCTTGCTATTAAGTCTTTTAAGCTTGATTAGCGGCGCGATTTTGATCGCCAATAATGTGGCCCTGGCAGTACTGGAACGTCGTACCGAGATCGGGGTACTCAAAGCTATCGGAGCCAAACGCCGCCGGGTCTTTAACATTTTATTGTGGGAAAGCAGTCTGGTCGGCTTGCTGGGGGGCCTAATCGGGGTCGGAACCGGCATCGTACTGGCCTTGCTCGTGCCAGCCCTACTAAGCGCCACCAGCCGTAACAATAGTGGTAGCACCCCAATCCCGATCACCTGGTCGCCACTGACTGCCGGTTTGTTGTTATTACTCGGCACCGCCCTGGCAATCGTTGCCACGCTTGTCAGTGCCTGGGGCGCAGTCCAGGAAAAACCGTTGGTGGTCTTGAGGTATGAATAGTGTCAGTCCAAAGTAAACTATAGTGATTACCCACCGCAGAGACGCAGCGAGGGGTCTAAGATTCTTCGGTGGGGAACTATCTTTGGCAAAAGTTGCGGTAAGCGCCCGCCTCACCCTCCGGATGGGGCGTGATAACGCTGAGTAGCTACAATCGTAAATCGCGGCCTCGCCCCCTCTGGGGGTAAATCGTAAATCTCTGACCGCTTAGTACTAGATACGAAAGGAATTAAATCTTGCAATCTCCAATTTATCCGAACAGCCAGCCGGAAATGGCGTACTCTGGACCGAACGCCACTCCCATTTTGCAGGTAAGTGGGCTGGTTAAAGAATTACCGATGGGTCGTGATAAACTGGCAATCCTCAAGGGTGTGAATATGGCGGTCATGCCGGGCGAGATTGTTGCTATTGTGGGGCCGTCCGGGTCAGGCAAGACCACTTTGCTAGGGTTGATCGGCGGTCTTGATACGCCGACTTCTGGCAGCATCGTGTTGGCGGGGCAGGAAATCAGTCGATTAAACGAGGATAAGTTGGCTGATGTGCGAAACCGAACGATAGGTTTTGTCTTTCAGTTTTTTAATCTGGTGCCGACCCTTAACGCCCTCGAAAATGTAATGTTGCCGATCCAATTTGATAACAAAAGCCGCTTTAATCCCGAAAAACGAGCCAAAGAACTGCTGACTATGATCGGGTTGGGCCAGCGTCTCACCCATAAACCAAAAGAACTATCGGGCGGCGAACAGCAACGGGTCGCTATTGCTCGCGCCCTGGCAAATCAGCCTGCCGTACTGCTGGGTGATGAGCCGACCGGCAACCTTGACAGCGAGCGCGGCGAAGAAATTTTGAATTTGATCCAACAACTCCGGCGCGACCTGGGCTTGACTGTCATTTTGGTCACACACGACCCCAAAGTTGCCAGCCGTTCCGACCGAATACTAACCATGAAGGACGGCAATTTTATCTAATAACACTTCCTCTTTGCCCAACTTGAGCGGTTTCTCCAAATCGATAGAAGTCTCACTCAGACATAAATCCAACCTCAAAAAGTTATATTTTGAAAATTCAGCCAGTGAATTTTCAAAATATAACCTGCAAGCAGGCCCCTTAATAAAGCTTCCCCTAATCACCCCAGCTTACAAAGCTCTTTCGCTGTGAACGTTTATATCTCACCTCTTATCTTGAGCTAGACTAAATTCAGCCCATTATAATAATGAAATAGGCCAGAGCTTGTAAAAATGGGTTGTTTAAGCCAGCTACCGCTAAAACCATTAACAGACTGTCAGCTTCGGTTATCGCTTTTAAAGTATTGAAAGTTTCAGCAGAATGTCAGAAATTTGTCATCCAACTAAACTACTTAGAATGATATAATCAGATCAAGCAGAGTTGAGCTAGGTTAACATTCTGGAAAAAGGTAGGTGGGTATAAATAAGATGGCAGTTAGGATTAAACTAAACGATTATATAGCGACTTCCGTTAGAGATATTCATCCAGAAATAGATTTACAATACAGCGCTACTCAACGAGAAGTAGTTCGGTTAGCGACCGCCCTTGAAGCACGCTATCCTGGCAATTGGAAAGCGCAGGTCGCCGCCTGGGAACGTAATAAGCCCCTGCTTGCCATGATCTGGGAATGGCTGGCTCAAGCTGCTGCGCCCGATTTGCCCTGGCGCTCCGCTACCAATCGGCTGGTCGATGGCTGGCGCAGTCTGACCCGCTTGGTCGATAATTTTGACGAAACGGATAGTGGGTTAGCTGCCATCTTTGAAACAAAGGTAAAACCGTTTTTGGAACAACGCCAAGCAAATTTGCAAGAATGGAGCAACCAACTATGGGAGCAAGAAAACCTGATCCGGTACGCCCTAAGCCAAACTTTAAGGGCGCAAGCCTATGATGCTGTGCCAGACGATACGGAAATCGATTTGGTTTTTGTCGAAAAACTTGATACGATCCTTTTGACCTACGATCCGGCTTTGGCTTATCACGCTTCACTAAAAACATACGCGGTGACATTGATTTATAGGGCAATTATTGATAAGATACGCAAATTAGGGTTTTCCAACATTTCTTTATCGAAAGTCATCAATGAAGATACTACTACTCTATCCACAAAATTGATCGACTCTAGCTTAATCGACTTGAGCAACAATAAATCGACTGACTTGATAGAGGCCAATCGAGAAGTATGCCGGGTCACTTTGTTGGAATTGGGAGCCGAAAGCGCGGATGGTAGCCGACTGAGTCGAACACGCCGCCAACTGATGTGCTTTAACCTTATAGAATTGATTATAAATGGTAGCGAGGAAAATTATATCTTGCCCAGACAGGCGGGCCAAATATTAATTAGCTTACTTAGTTTACCCCAGGACAAAATTGTACTACAAACTCTTACAGCTATCGAGAAAAGTACTATTAATAAAGGGGATGGTACTAACTTTTCCGTTGCTACTTTACAAAATCAGTTTAAAGAGTTAAAATTAAGCCAAAACAACTTGGCGAATGCCGCCCAAATCTCTCAAGCTCGACGAGTACTAGCGGCGCGGCCTAGTTTGAACCTGACGATTGCTCAATTCTTGAGTTATACGCCTTATCAAGCGGCAAACCAAGAAAGGTTGAAACTTGCGCCTCTTAAAGTCGTTGACTATTGTTTCAAAAATCTGAGTCATCTAGCGACTTAGAATAAATCGATACTACTAAAATATGGCGACTGATCCGGCCAAAAACAATAAGCCTATAACTTTAGCGGCTGACAAAGGTTCAGTTTCTTTCTACATGGATGAATTTACCATTCCTTCTTTAGTTGAAGCTCAACTTCGGGGCCTGCCCCTGACCGATGACGAAAATAGGCTGTTTGAACACATTCAGCATGATGAGCAATTACGGCAAGAATATTATGGCCTGCTGGCGGTTATGAACACTCTGGAACGCCAACCTTCTCCCTCCCCCACCTCTTTTTATTATTTATTGGAAGATACTAACCACAAGCTTCACAAAGTAGAAGATAAACAAGTTGGTCGCCGCCTTTACCTGCTCGAAGGCGGGGCCAGAATAATTGGGGTGGAACAAGCGATCCAAAATCGGCTTCCGGCCCAGGCCCAGGCTCTACCCGAATTAGGGGTAGTGCTGGACTTTAGCCAGGCGCGTCAAGCCCGACTGATTGCTCACAGTGCGGGTTTGGCTCAAGTAGCCGAAAGCGGGGTAGCTTATCAATATCAGCCTCAGCCAGCCTCCAACCTCAATTTGGCTGACTGGCGGCTGGAATACGAAACCACTCAGGGCCAACATATGATAGTCAATTTTAATCAAGACGGTTTAGCACAATTACCAGCAGACTTTAATCATTTATTATTTTGGAGATTGTTATATTATGGCTAACAAATACTTTCGATCCGAAAGATACGAAATACAATTGTTAACCAAGATTGAGAAAGGAAATTAAAAGTGACAACTGCTCAACGAGAAATAGCACCCGAAGACCGGGTGGCATTACACAGTATCGATCTGGAAGTACTAGGCGAGCGCATCCGCCGAGCGAGATTGGAGAAGAAAGTTTCACAACGCGACCTGAGCGCCGGGTTGTTTACTTCCGCCTATCTGTCTTCGCTAGAATTAGGCAAGACCCGCCCAACCTTCGATACTTTGATTAATCTTTCGCAGCGTCTCGATAAATCGGTGGATTTCTTTTTAAGACAGACCAGTGGAATGGCTGGCGAGTTGGACGAAGAACAAGCCCGCATTTTGGAAGTACGACTGGCTTTGCTGACGGCTCAGACCACCCTCGAACGGGCCGCCGATGACCGGTCGGAAAAAGCCTTACAGCAGGTCGCCTTGCATTTGGCTCGCCTTAGTAGCGCCGAACGCGCCCGCTACTATTATTTGCACGGCAAATTTTACAATATGAAGAGCGACCCAATTGCCGCAATTGCCGAACTGGAAGAAGCTCGCCACTACCTCCAGGAAAGTTACGATCTTGAATTGGAAGTCTTGATCGAGAATGCCCTGGGCCACGCGCATTATCTGCAACGCCGGATTATGCCTGCCCTGACTCATTATCTAGCCGGATTGGAGCAGATCAACTCGGCCAAAGAGACTTTCACCAGCAACTTGAAATGGAAGTTGTTGATGAATGTCGCCAATTGCTATCTGGCCCTCAACGACTGGGATCAGGCGATAGGGTCTTTCCGCGAGGCACTCGAACAGGCCGGTAGCGCGATGGACTTGCCTTCGCAAGCCGAACTGTTCTATGGACTGGCCTATTCTTATGGCGAACAGGGCGACTTTCAACGGGCCTGCTTGAACCTGGGTCGCAGCCTGCAAATCTACGAGCAGGTGGAAGACCAGCGTTTGATGGTGCGTACCCGCAATGCGCTGGCCGATATGCAAGCCCAGACCGGTCAGTACGACAGTGCCGAAGCGCACGTCAATGAAGTATTGCGGCTTTCTCAGTTCGTTCCACTGAGCGACCGTTGTATGGAAGTGCAGGGTCTCGTTACAATGGCGATCATCCGGCAACGGCAGGGCAAGTTAACCGATGCCTCGAAGTCGATTGACCGCGCCCTGGAATTGCGCGAACATTGTGGAAGCGTCATTCAGGTAGGTCGGCTGTTCCAGACGGCGGCGGAAGTGCAGGCCGACATTGGCAACAAAGACCTGGCCGAGAGCTATTACAAGCAAGCCCTGGAAGTGCTGGAACCCTCCGGCCTACCGGTCAGCCTTTCCGATGTGTATCACAGCTACGGACAGCGTTTAAGGGGTTGGGGCGAGGTAGATCGGGCCTTCGAGTATATGGAGAAAGCCTATCGCCAGCGCGAACGGGGGCGGGCCGACGGTGAGCTTAGCCGTAAGTAGGTTTAGTTCATAGTAAGGTTTTCCCTTGTAAACACCTTTAGGGTCTGCAAGATTAGTATTAGGGAAGCAAATAATAAAATATCCCAATGTAGGGGCAACCCTGGGTGGTTGCCCTCATTGACCGCGCAAGGTGTTCACGGGCAACCACCCAGGGTTGCCCCTACCGGGATATTTTATTATTTTTGAGTCCCTTACTGTTTGTGAAAATAAAGATTGGGAAGTTAAAAATCTTCCCAATTTTTATTGGGTTAAAGAAGTCAAAAATGTTTAACCAGGAATTTGAGACTAACCTCAGAAGCATCCAGAAATGAACCAACCTTCAGCCCTGAAAATCGCTTTCGACGCGCGTTGTGTCCAAGACCATTTCCCCGGCATTGGGCGTTATGCTTATAATTTGCTGGCAGCAATGGCGACCCTACCAGATGGCCCTTATTTAACCCTGATCTACAATCCGACCCTCCCTGACCAGCGCTATAATCTGCCGGGTCTGGCCGAGCGCTACCCGGAGCGGGTGCGACTCTTGCCGACCGGGGCGCGGCCTTTCTCGCCCGCCGAACAGTGGCAACTTTTCCAACCGGCCCGACAAGGCGACTTCCAACTCTGGCACGCTCCCTATTATATCCGGCCCTATCTGCTGCCCCTCCCCAGCGTATTAACGGCCTACGACGTGACGGGCGCACGCTTTCCTGACTTGCTACCCTCGCGCAAAGCACGCCTGGCTTTCGATCTGACTACTCGGCTGGCTTTTCGAGCTTCGCGCCGGATCATCGCTATTTCGCAGTCTGCTGCCCACGATATTGAGCAGTTTTACCGGGTGCGCCCGGACAAAATCCAAGTTGTGCCACTGGGCGTTTCGGGTGAATTCCACCCGCTTACCCCAGTAGAGCAGAGCGAGGCGCGGGCCAGCCTGAATTTGCCGCCGCGCTACTTGCTTTATGTCGGTATCAACAAACCACATAAAAACCTGGCCCGCCTGTTGGAAGCTTTCAAAAGCTATCAGGAACATAGCGGCGACGACCTTCGGCTGATACTAGCCGGAAGGGAAGACCCCCGCTATGCCACCGACTTGCGCCAGACCGCCGAACGGCTAAACCTGACCCCACACGTCCAGTTCTGGGGTGATGTTAGCGAGAGCGATTTGCCGCGCCTATATGGTTGCGCCAGCTTGTTTGTCTTTCCGAGCCTGCACGAAGGTTTTGGTTTGCCAGTGCTGGAAGCAATGGCCTGTGGAGCGCCGGTCGCCTGTGCCGATAATTCGGCCCTGCCGGAAGTCGTAGGGGATGCGGCGATCCTCTTTCCTGCCGAAAACAGCCAGGCGATCACCGACGCGATCACCCAGGGACTAAGCCATCAGGCCGAACTGCGCGACAAAAGTCTGGCCCGCGCCCGCCTTTTTAGCTGGCAACGCACTGCCAAACTAACCCTCGAAGTTTACCGTAAGACTCTCAAACCAGGCGGATTATAATAAATACTCGATAGGTCAAGCATTACTACTTTTAGAGCAAGTAGGTTATAATAAGCCAGACGACCAGCCGGAATATTTAACCGAAATCATTTCACTAAACGAAAGGCAGGTAGCATTATGACTGCCAAACCCAATACAGTCCTACACGCTCAATCCCTCGACCTCGCTCAAACTGAAGCCGACGAGATTGATTACTTTTACGATGACCAGAATAATTATCTCAAACTACGCCAGGAGCGCGGCGATATGCCTAATCCCAAACATAACCAGGTGGTCGATTATCTCAAGCAGATTCTCCAAAGGCATTACCGTCTTGAAGGCTATCAGATCGACCGCGAAGTCAATTTCTTTGAGACAGCCGACAAAAAAGAAACCCCGCTTTATCCCGATGTGTTTGTACTAAAGACGAACCAAGAAATTCCACAGGAGCGCGGTTATCGATTAGGAGTAGATGGGCCAGCCCCGGCGGTCATCTTCGAGATCGTGTCGAACAAAACGGTGAAAACTGACCTGGAAGAGAAACCGAAGCGATACGAAAGCTGGGGTGTAAAGGAATACTTTGTGTACGACCCGCGCAGCAGGCTACGCAAGCGCAAAGAGCCAGTGTTGAAAGGCTGGCGGATGGTAGTAGGACGCTACGAGCCACTCGAATTGGAAGAAAATCGGCGAATGTGGAGTGAAGAGCTAGAAAGCTGGCTGGTGGTGGATGGGAAGTCGATCTGGCTAGAGGATCGGCTGGGGCAGCGCTGGCTAAACGAGGGAGAAGAGGAAAAAGCCGAGCGGCAGGCAGCCGAGCGACGGGAGGCCCTTGAGCGACGAGCCAAAGAAATAGCTATGCAACGCGAAGCTATCGAGCGTC
Source organism: Chloroflexia bacterium (assembly GCA_038210655.1). GTDB lineage: Bacteria > Chloroflexota > Chloroflexia > Chloroheliales > Chloroheliaceae > 54-19. Next base: position 130,002 of record JBBQWM010000005.1, on the reverse strand, counting down.
AAGCTAAAGAAGCAGCCATGCAACGTGAGACTGCCGAGCGTCAAGCTAAAGAAATAGCTATGCAACGTGAGAATACCGAGCGTCAAGCTAAAGAAATAGCCATGCAACGTGAGACTGCCGAGCGTCAAGCTAAAGAAGCCGAACAACAGGCTAAAGAAGCAGCAATGCAGCGTGAAGCATCGGAGCGGCAGGCTAAAGAACTTTTGCAGCGACAGGTGGAAGAAATGGCCGCAAAGCTACGCCAGTTAGAAAACAAGTAAGCCTTACATTCAAATTGCTTTGTAAGACGAGGTAATCGCCCGTCACATAACCCAAATCGGCTGATAAACTATCACGACTTTCACTTTGAGCTATAACGTTAACTTTAACAGCAGAAAACGAACTCAAAGCGATTGTACCAAGCGAAAGTCCTAACTATGAATGGTTGCCTTGCTTGCGGTGCTATAATTAATGTGAGGGTACTATGGTATAACAGACCGAGGCAATCTAATGTTTTTATTCATCTTCTTTTTGCAACCTCCTATCGGTAATTTTGGCGACATTTTGGATGGGGCCACTGAATTTCTTACGCCCTGGCGCAAAAAAGAAGACCCGGAACGGCTCAAACGCATTATCGACCAGCGCTCGATGTGGACTACCGAATGGCAGCTATATTACGGGGAGCCACTTACGGTCGAGCAAGTCGAGAAGGGGGTCACTAAATTCAGATCGAACAAAAAATTGAGTAGCGATGATCGATTTATTTTGCGCTGGCTGGAGAAAAATCTTAGATATATGCAAAAGCAGCGCGAGAGCCATCATGCACCCAACTTCAAACTTTAACTACTTAGCCCTGTGCGGATGAAAATTCTTTATCTTTACAAAGATTATTACCCGGTGCTGGGTGGTATCGAAAATTACACTCGCCAACTGGCCGAAGCAATGCTGCTCAAGGGTCATTCGGTGGAGGCGCTGGTCACGAACACCGAGCGAACTACCCGCCGCGAACAAATCGACGGGGTGTCGGTACTAAAGACCGGGCGCTGGATAAACCTTGCTTCGGCCCCGCTCAGCCCACGGCTCGGCCTGGAATATCTCCGGCGGCTCTATGGCCCGGCCCGGCCTGATCTGATCCATCTTCAATTTCCCTACCCGCCCGGAGAATTGGCCTGGCTCTTTGGCTCCTATCTGCCGCACCTGGGCAACCCGCGCCCGCGCACTGTCCTAACTTATCATAGCGACATTGTACGCCAAAAGCGATTGCTAACTTTTTATGCCCCTTTCTTGCGGCAGCTATTAAAGAGGGTCGATCTAATCTTGCCAACTAGCCCCAATTATATCGAAAGTTCGAGCTTTTTACGACCTTTAGCCGCCAAGTGCCGGGTTGTACCGCTTGGGATCGATTACACCCGCTTTGAGATAGCTACCCCATCGCCTGCCATCCAGAATTATTCCGGCCCGCAACTACTGTTTGCCGGGCGGTTGCGCTACTATAAAGGTCTACAATATCTGGTGGAAGCTATGCCATTTATCGCGTCGGAAGCCCGTTTGGTAATCGTAGGGATCGGGCCAATGGAGAATGAATTGCGGGCGCAGGTGGCCCGCTTGAACCTGGGTGAACGGGTCCTATTTGCCGGGGAGGTCAGCGACGCAGACTTGCCGGGCTACTATGCCGCCGCCGATATCTTTGTCCTACCGGCCTGCGAACGGAGCGAAGCTTTTGGGGTCGTCCAACTTGAGGCGATGGCGGCAGCCAGGCCGGTCATTTCAACCGAACTGGGAACCGGCACAACCTATGTCAACCGTAACGGCGAAACGGGCTTGACCGTACCACCCGCCGACCCCAACGCGCTTGCCCACGCCATCAATCGCTTGCTGGCCGACCCCACAGAACGGGCCGCAATGGGACAATGTGGACAAGCGCGGGTTCGGGCCGAATTCGGCCTGAAAAAGATGGCCGAGCGGGTCGAAACGATTTATATGGAATTATTATCGGGTGGTTGGCCCTCATAATTCGGGTCGGGGCGCGGACGGCGTACATTACGCATCGCCCGCCGTCCGCCTAATCCGGCGGCTTGCGACTTGGTACGGCGCTGGCGCAACAAATCGTATTCAGCCTGAACGCTTTCCTGGCGCGTCTCTAGTAAGCCTTCAATCAACTGGTAAACATCGTATAGTTCGGCATCGCTAACCTGCCTGACCTGCTCGATCCGCAACTGGATTTCTTGAAGCTGACCATCGCTGACCCGAATACGTTCGTCCAACTGTACGTAACGACCATTGTCGCTATCGACCTGGCTGGTAAAAAGCTGGTTTATGTTGAATAATTGGGTCTCGTATTGCTGCCGAATTTCTTCCAGCCGATCCTGAAAAATGCTAAATCGTTCGGTCATAAGCTTTTCGGTTCGCAGGACAGTCGCCATCATCCGCTCATCTTCTTGTCGCAAGACTTCAAGGATCGGTGGAAATTCTTCGATCCGGGTGGCATCCAGACGTTGCAAATCTTCCAGGCGAGTGATACGGTTGGCAAAAAGCTGGACTTCGGCCCGTAGCCCTTTGGTTTCCTCCCGAAATTCCTCACCCTGTCGGCGCACCAGTTGTTCCCAACTATGGATCATTTCCATAATCCGTTCCAACTCGCGCTGATAATATTCCTGCGCGTTAGCCGTAATCTTGATTGCCTCGCGCAAATCCTTGATATGACCGTCCAAGCGTCCGATCTGGGCCTGAGTATCCCGGATCGAGGTTGCCAGCTTTTCCAGCGCGTGCTTATCCAACCCAACCTGCTCGCCTTCGCGTCGCCGTTGCTCCATCACTTCGGACATTTGAGACCGCAACTCGCGGATCGGTTTGATCGGCTCATTGGCCCGCACCTGCAATTCAGCCACTTCCTGTTTGATACGGTGTTCCTCTAGTACCCGTACCTGGAAAGCCTGGTTGAAATCGGCGACTTGTTTATCGACCTGATCGCGGACTTGGGCGATCAACGACTGATTTTGTTTGAAATATTCTTCGGCGGTATTCTGGCGGGCAACCTGTTCGCGGAGCAACCGGCGCAATTCATCCACCTGCTGTTGCAGCTGATAAATCTGAGCCTCCCCCCGCTTTAACTGGTCGTCCTCCCGGTAGCCACGTCCTGCTTCCATCAAAAAGTACCTGTATCCTTTTCCTAGAGAAGAGATTGTTATAAAGATTAGTAATTATGCCTGGATCAATGTGGGAGGGATTTCTAATTCTAATTTGGCTTTATCGAGATTAGAAATCCCTCCCACATTTGAGTAATTGCAAAGATTAAATTTTGTGTAATTGGCGGGCCTTTTGCCATAAGTCGCGGAACGGCCCATTTTCGGGGGAATGACCACCAGGGCCGACCCCCACCAGGTCGTTCGCGGTCGCTTCTACTGGCCCTACCCCGGTCAGGGCCAATAAGGTAGCCTGCACCGATGAAGTTAGCGCTTGTAGATCGTAGCCGCCTTCTAGGGTGAGAGCCAGTCGCCCCGCGCAAAAGGTATCGGCCAATTGCTTTACCCGACCCGTCAGCCGCGCATAGCCTGCCGCACTCAAATTCAAGCGGGCCAACGGGTCGCGCCAATGACCATCGTATCCGGCGGAAACCAGAATAAATTCCGGCTTGAACCGGGCCGCTAAGGGTTCGAGCAAAACCTCATAAGCGTGTTCCAAAGCCTCGTCGCCACTTCCGCCCGGCAACGGCAAGTTAACATTAAAACCCTTCCCCCGGTTGCTCCCGATTTCCCATAACGCGCCTGTGCCGGGGTAAATATCGGCCTGATGGCTGCTGAAAAACAAAACTCGTGGGTCGTCATAAAAAATATCCTGGGTTCCGTTGCCGTGATGTACATCCCAATCGACGATTAAGACCCGCTCCAACCCGCGCACATCGAGCAGGTAGCGGGCCGCAATCGCCACATTGTTAAACAAACAAAAACCGAGCGCCCCACCTTCGACGGCGTGATGACCAGGGGGTCGCACCAGAGCAAAGGCGTTGCTCGCTTCCCCGTCCAGCGTCGCGTCGATCCCCCGCATAAGGCCGCCTGCCGCAAACAGCGCCGCCTCGAACGAACCGGGCGAGACGATTGTATTAAGGTCGATTGAACCACCGCCCTGTTCGCAAAACCGCTCTAGCGCCTCGATATAGCCTCGGTCGTGAACAGCAGCAATCTGTTCCAACGTGGCCCGCTCTGGCTCCAACCCAATAAAGCGGCGACTATTTTGAGATAGCAACTCGCCCGTCATGCGCTGCAAAGCCTCGATCCGCGCCGCCTTTTCCGGGTGCGCTCCAGTATCGTGCTGCCTATAGATCGCACCCGTTATAATTGCTGTCGGCTTTTCGTTCATAAATAAATTTTTTAACAGGGATGAACAGGATGAACAGGATTTTAGATTTTGGATTTTAGATTTTGGATTGTAAGAACAGGTATGAACTGCTTCTTATTCTAGGTTAGCTTCAATCGTCAATCGTCAATCGTCAATCGCGGCCTCGCCCCCTCTGGGGGTAAATCGTAAATCCTGTCCAGCTTTATTAGTTAAAATTTGGCCCGAATATTGTAAAACGCCTCGCGGCCTGGATAGATCGCGGCCCTTCCAAGTTGTTCCTCGATCCGAAGCAATTGGTTGTACTTGGCGATCCGGTCGGTACGGGCGGGAGCGCCGGTCTTGATCTGTCCACAATTAAGAGCTACCGCCAGATCAGAGATTGTAGTATCTTCGGTCTCGCCGCTACGGTGGCTCATCACCGCCGTAAAACCGGCCTTCTGAGCCATCGCCACCGCTGCTATCGATTCGGTCAGGCTACCAATCTGGTTAACCTTCGTCAAGAGCGAATTAGTAGTGCCTTCCTTGATACTGCGGGCCAATCGCTCGACGTTCGTCACCAGATGGTCGTCCCCGACCAGTTGCACCCGGTCGCCCAACCGATCCATTAACAGCTTCCAACCGGCCCAATCATCTTCGGCTAATCCATCTTCGAGCGAAATGATTGGATACTGGCTGGCCCAGCTTGCCCAAAAATCGACCATCTCGGCACTGCTAAAGCTCTTGCCCTCTTTGGCGAGAACATAGCGTCCGTCCTCGTAAAGCTCGGTCATAGCCGGGTCGAGTGCGATAAAGACTTGTTCTCCGGCCTTGTATCCGGCCTTCTCTATCGCCAACAAAATCACTTCAACGGCCTCGGCGTTGCTCTTGAGCGAGGGAGCAAAGCCACCTTCGTCGCCGACGCTAGTATTATAGTGCTTATCGTGTAGCACTTTTTTGAGGCTCTGATAAATCTCGACACCCCAACGCAACGCTTCGGCAAAACTTTCGGCCCCAACCGGCATAACCATAAATTCCTGGAAATCGGTCGAGTCTTCGGCGTGCTTGCCACCGTTCAAAATGTTCATCATTGGAACCGGTAAAGTCCGGGCCGTTACACCCCCGACATAGCGATAGAGTGGTAAATCAAGCGCATCTGCTGCCGCCCTTGCTACCGCCAGTGATACACCCAAAATGGCGTTCGCGCCCAGGTTCCCTTTGTTCGGCGTGCCGTCCAGTTCCAACATTAGCATATCGATTTCGGTCTGTTCCAGCGCATCCAGCCCGATAATTGCCCCTGAAATGGTGCTGTTGACGTTAGCGACGGCCTTTTGGACACCCTTGCCGCCGTAGCGGGATTTATCGCCGTCTCGCAACTCCACCGCTTCGTGCGCCCCAGTACTGGCTCCACTCGGTACGCAGGCCCGGCCCCGTCCGCCGCCGGTCAGCACTACTTCCACTTCAATCGTCGGGTTTCCCCGCGAATCCAGTATCTCACGCCCAATCACCTGCTCAATAAAAGTTGACATAGTGATAAGTATCTCCTTTGTGAAGTGCTGAGGGCTAAGTAAATTAGAGTCTACCTCAATAGGTCGGTGTAGGGGCGACCTTTATAGTCGCCAGTATGTTCCAAACCGGGCAACCATAAAGGGGTCGCCCCTACTGAGATCGGTTCTTAGCTCTCCGCCGCTACATTCTCTATTCTATGCCGCTCGTTCCATCCCTCATCCCACCTATGATACACGAAAAAAGGCCCAGACTCAATTCGGGCCAGGACGGGAAGGCAGAATGCAGAATGCAGAATAATGAATGATGAATGATGAATAAAATTACTCAAACGTCTATCACCCACTATTCCCCTATTCTGCATTCTATATTCTATATTCTGCATTCTGCATTTTTCATCTGTGTTATAACGTTCCCTAAAGCACCTCTTTGATCTTTTCGGCATTGGCGGCTAATTCTTCTGGGCTGGCTGCCGGACTTTTCCAGATAGCGAACAGGTCGTCGCCCTCGTAGCGCGGGATCAAATGCAGATGATAATGGAAGATACTTTGCATAGCGGACGCTTCGCTGTTTTGCAAGCTGTTCATACCGTCCGGGTTGAAAGCCGCCTTGACCGCTTTCGCCAACCGCACCGACACGCGGGCGACGGCTGCCGCCGCATCCTCGGTAATATCATAAATATTGCGGTGATGCTCTTTTGGCACGATCAAAATATGACCAGGGTTCTTCTGCTGCAAATTCATAAAAACGTAAACCTTATCATCTTCGTATACCTTCGACGACGGAATGTCGCCCGCGATGATCCTACAAAATAGACAAGTCGGGTCGGTTGTCACGTTTGGCTGCTCCTTTCATTGCTAACTGGCTTATATTTAGAGCCACATTGAGCTAAACCCTTATCTGTAGGCGGTCAATATCTCTGCATTTTGCTATAGCTCAACGATCCTGTTTTTCGATCAAGGCCTGAGGACTTGTAGCATAAAAAGCAGTGTAACCACAGTTAGTACAAACCAGGGCTTTTAATTGGCTTTGCCCAGTCGAAGTTAAAAACTTATTTTGGGCCAAATACATGTTCATGCCATCAGCCCAGATTCGCTCTGACTTACACTCAGGACAGGGCGTTAGGGCTGGCAAGGGACTCGCATTAGTAGCCATGAGAAATTGCCTCCTATTATGCTTCATTGCATTCTTACGTCTCAGCTTATTCGCTTTGGTGCTGCCTGAGACGTTGGACTGACACTACTCCCCGATAATCTTGACCAGAACCCGCTTGCGGCGGTTGCCATCGAACTCGCCATAAAAGATTTGCTCCCACGGACCGAAATCGAGCCTGCCATTGGTAATAGCGACCACTACTTCACGGCCCATGATTTGGCGCTTGATGTGGGCATCGGCGTTGTCCTCGCCAGTATCGTTGTGGCGGTATTGCGAGATCGGCTCGTGTGGGGCAAGCCGCTCCAAAAAGACCTCGTAGTCGTGATGCAGCCCACGCTCGTCATCGTTGATAAAGACCGAAGCCGTGATGTGCATAGCGTTGACCAAACATAAGCCTTCCTTAACGCCACTCTCCGATAGACAAGCCTCCACCTGCGACGTAATGTTAAGGAACCCGCGCCGCCCTGGTACATTAAACCACAATTCCTTACGATAGCTTTTCATCTCTCCTCCGAAAAATAATTAACAGGGATGGACAGGATTAACGGGATTTACCCCCAGCGGCGGCGAAGCCGCGATTTACGATTTTAACTACTCAGGGCCTGTCATGGTAAGGCGGGCGACTGCCTGAACTTTAGATTCGTCGCTATGGCTCAGAATAACACGAATGCCATGATTTACGATTAGAACTCGATCCAGGATAACAACCACGTCATACCTGCTTCTTCAATCGTAAATCGTAAATCGTAAATCCTACCCGCCTTCTCCATCCAGGGGATATGTTTCCTCTATATAGTAGGTCGGGCCGTGTGAGGATAGAACGCTAGAGTAAAGCTGGAACTCGGTCACTTCAAACGGCTCGGCTTGATAGAGAGCGTTGCCGGTCAGAAAATCGGCCAGACGCGAGATCGGTGTATCCGTCAGGCGGGCCAGCGTGATGTGAGGCGAATATTTACGGCCTTCGGGTTCGATCCCGACCTGCTGCAACATACTCTGGACTTTGCGCTGAAGCCGAAGCAGTGGCTCGCTTTTTTCCAGCCCGACCCACAACACAGTGGGCTGACCCCTCGGCGGAAAAGTCCCGACCCCCTTGAGGGTCAATAGAAACGGCTCGGTATTTACATCAAAAAGAGCCTTCTTAATATCGCGGTACAACAAGCCGTCCACCTCACCAATAAAGCATAAAGTCAGGTGAAGCTGATCGTCGGAAACCCAACGCGCTCCCGGCACCCCCGAACCCAACAGAGACAGGTCGGCCTTGAGAGTTTCGGGAAGATCAATCGCTACAAATAATCGGTTCATCTAAAACCCTATTAAACATCATCGAGCGACCGAGAGCGATAAGTCTCCAGGTCATCCGAGGTTATATTAGCCGGTTCTACCAATCGATAATGCTTTTCCGAGGATATTTTAACTCCTTCGGAAGTATTCTCAAATACAAAAAGTGCAATTAAATCGCCTTGCATAAATTGGGCGGCAATCGGACGACAAACCAAAGCAGGGAATTTGTCCGCACACAAAGCAAAATCTTGCTCAATTTGCACCACACTCAATTTTTCGTGACTACCTTTGGCCTGAACTGGAAAAACGTAATGGCTTCCTCTCCGATCTACACCAACGTAAATTTCATCCGTCTCGACTTGCCCAACCAAAGGGACGGTAGTACGCAAGTGATTTTGGAGTGAATAGCAAGTAACGCCTGTAAAAATATCGATTAAACGATTGTACCGCAACCGAGATAAAAGCGCTTGCTCATCGTTAAGAGCATACTTTGCCACTATTCCAGGAGTTGCGTCAGGGATTTTCGTCTCGGCTAAAAGCTCATTGGGCGTTATGAGGGCTAACTTTGCAGCAACAAAACGATAACGAGAACGACCATCTAGCCGAATAATCCACTGATAACCTTCGGGAGCTTTGCTATGAATTGAGTCAGGCAAGACTGCTCGGAAAAACCGAAAGTTGTAGAGAATATCAGGCGGATTTTTCGGAAGTTCGATACCAAGTTCGATCGCCACTTGTACTATATCTTTACTCTCAAAAGTAACTTCCCGCATTCCAATCTCAAATTTGGATAAAAATATCCGCTCGATTATTTGAGCATATCGATTAAGTTTAGCCATGTTAGCTCTCAGTTTACGCCGTAGGATCACACTAACCTTAAAAGAGGGTTTTGCTGCTATAAGCTAACCGGGCCAGCGCAAAACTACAATCTCCTCGCGGAGTTGGACTTTAGTTGCAGTTGCCAGACGAGTACGAAACAAATCTATACTCACCAATTCATAACCTAGAGATTGGGCGATTTGAGCCAATAAGTGTCCGGTACGTATCATTACGCCCAGATACGAAGCTTGATCGCCTACTACATAGGCCAGATAAGCGCCGGGTCGTAGAGCTACCCGCAACTCTGCTAGATGCCGCGCCATTCCACCAAAATATAAGCGAGTAACTGTGGCATAAAGGCGCTCAAAGCCGGAAGTTTTACCAAGTTCAATACGGCGGGCCTCAATGGCAGTCGCTATATTTTGAATTTCGCTGTGTTCCGAAACCCATTGGTCATCATCGTCACCTTTGTAAACGTTACGGGTATTCGAGCGTACCAACCCTCGTTTAAATTTTTGTAACTCGGCTTTATCACGAATAAAACCGAGCAGAACCGACTCCAGGCGAGTGGTACGAGTATAATCCTTTTCGTTCGGATAAGGCGGCGAAGTAATTACCACATCAACCGAACCCGGTTTCAATACCGACAAAGGTTGTCTCGCGTCGGCAGGGTATACTAGGGCGGAACCAGTCTCAGTAATCGGTAGAATTCGTAAATCATCTGCTATTGAGCGAACTTCGGTTAACCAGGTCGAAACAACCGGTGCATCTGATTTAAGTACTCCCACTCCTACTTCCGGCCCAAAGTGCAAATTACTAATAGAATAGACCAGGCTTTTAGCCAGGGCCAAAAGCTCATGATGATAATAACGTTCGTCGCAATATTCTTTTAAGACCTCAAGTAAAACCAGGGTTTTGTGGAGCGGTAGCGGACTGATCGAGTCGGTAAGTAATAGCTTTAAGGTTTCAGGACTCAAGGTTTGCAAGGACTTATTGGCTACCGACTGACTATTGGAATAAAAAAGAGGGTTATCCTCAATTCCGGCCTCTTCTAATTTTACCAATGTCAATTCAGCAACCATCCGAGCGTGTTCAAGTAAACCGTCCGGGTCAGGACTCCAATCTACTTTTACCTGGCTGGCGAAACAAGCAAAAGGATTAGCTTCAAGTCCAATACTTGAAATATTGAGTTTTTTACACTCAACTAAGGTTGTACCTGTACCGCAAAATGGGTCTAAAACTTGCTGATTGCTATTTATTTCAAAACGTTGCAGATATTCACGAACCAAATGAGGCGGAAAAGAAAGCACAAAACGATACCAATTATGAGCAGCCCGATCTTCTACATAAAGTTTGTTATTATTTGCGTTATTAGTTTGGCGAGGTGCAGGACTTTTTCTCATAGCCATCAAGTTCTGGGTAAAGTTTGTTTGCAGTTTGTAGACAGCCGCAATATAACACACTTACCCCCGACATTCAACGAACGCGCTTAGAGAAAAAGCAAGCCCTGTTAGCAACGCCCACCCTTTTTGAATTCCTGGCCTCTTTGTGGTTAAATACAACCATTCAGGTAAGAAGCACAAAGTATCTTCTATATCATACAAAGGAGTGGAGTGTGAGCAGCAACGAAGCTGGAATAGTCGAAAAGATTGCCGTGATCGGTTCCGGGACGATGGGAGCAGGGATCGCCCAGGTCTGTTTGCAGGCCGGGTTCGCCGTCACTTTGCAGGACATCAAGGCCGAACAGGTTGCCAGCGCCCAGGCGCAAATCGCCCGGTTTATCCGGCGGGCGGCCGAGAAGGGCCAGTTTAGCAGCGAATTTGCCGAGACTGCCGTCGGACGGCTTTCGGTCACGACCGAGTTGGCGGAAGCGGCGGCGGGCGCAAGTTGGGTGATCGAGGCGATCTACGAGAGTATGGAGGCCAAGCGCGAGTTGTTCAGTCGGCTTGATGAGCTTTGCCCATCTGAGACGGTCTTTGCTTCCAACACCAGTGGCCTATCGATCAGCGAGATCGGCGCAATGGGCGGACGGCCTACTCAGACGGTTGGGCTGCATTTTTTTAACCCGGTTCCGCTCATGAAGCTGGTTGAGGTCGTGCGTGGGAGCGATACCGACCCGAACGTGCTGGAACGAACTATCGCGCTGGGAGAACGGCTGGGCAAAACGGTAGTCGTTTGTAGTGATGCGCCCAACTTTATTGTAAACCGGATCAACCGGCCGGTCGGCCTGGAAGCCCAACAATTGCTACAGGATGGTATCCCGGCCCAGACTATCGACCGGGCGATGGTGTTGGGGGCCAGCTTCAAAATGGGGCCGCTCCAGACCGGCGACCTGAGCGGGCTTCAAATCGGACTGGCTGTAACCGAAAATATCTTCCGGGAGACCGGCGATCCACGCTACCGACCTGTCGCGCTCGCACGTAAATTGGTGCGGGCCGGGCATACCGGCAAACGGGCCGGACAGGGCTACTATCTTTACCCACCCGGTTCGGAACAACCAGTGCCTCGCCAGCCTGAGCTAACCTTACCAAAAGTGAGCGCCCCAGCGTGGATCGCGGTTGAGGGTGAAGGCCATGAAGCGCGACGCTGGCGCGGTAAGCTGGCCCAGAACGGCCTGGAAGTAGCGGAGAGGGATGCAAGAGCCACTTTAGTGTTGGTTCCGACCGAACCGGGCGCAGACTATCGCCAGGTTTTTCTCAAAGCGGTTGAGGCTGGCCCATCGGAAGCGGTTTACGTTATGATGGAACCGCTACTCCCACTTGTCGAACTGGCCTCTCAGAGCCAACGAGCGGCAAATGTAGTTGGTTTGCAATGCCCACTGCCTTTTGTACACGATAAATTCTTTGAGCTAAGTTTGGGGCTGGATACTGCCTCCGAAGCAGCGGGATTGGTCGCGGCCCTGCTCGAACGGCTGGATTACAAATACGTCGTAACGCCCGAAACCCCGGCAGGCATCGTGCGGCGGGTTGTGGCGTGCATGGCGAACGAAGCCGCGTTTGCCTTGCAGGAAGGTCTGGCTTCGGCAGAGGACATCGATATGGCAATGCGGTTGGGCATGAACTACGGGCTAGGGCCGCTCGAATACGCCGACCGAATGGGCCTGGACGTGCTGCTGGCGACAATGGAATATTTGCAGGCCGAAACCGGCGACCCGCGCTATCGTCCGGCCCTGCTTCTCCGCCAACTGGTACGGGCCGGACGGCTGGGTCAGAATGCCGGACGCGGCTTTCACGAATATGGAGAATAATACGAAAATTGCTGGAAAGGTTAAGATGGGTTCGATTACAGACGTAGCCGGAGTGCGGGTAGGCCAGGCTCAGGATGAAGACGCGATGACCGGGGTGACGGTCGTGCTAGTGCCAGAGGGAGCCGTGGCCGGGGTGGATGTGCGCGGGGCGGCCCCTGGAACCCGCGAAACCGACCTGCTCGACCCATCGAACCTGGTCCAGAAAGTCAACGCAATAGTGCTGTGCGGGGGAAGCGCCTTTGGACTGGCGGCGGTAACAGGGGTGGTCAACTACCTGCACGAACGCGGCTTTGGCTTCGATACCCCGGCGGGCAAAGTGCCAATCGTCCCGGCGGCGGTCATTTATGATCTGGTAGTCGGTCACTCCGAAAAATTCCCCGATCTTCTGATGGGCTATCTGGCCTGTAGCGTCGCAGATAAAGCGGTAATGGAAGGCAATTTTGGGGCCGGGGCCGGTGCTTCTATCGGCAAAATAATGGGGCGAAACAGTGCCATGAAAAGCGGAGTTGGAACCGCCTCGGCTAAAGTGAGCCTGCCCTGGCCCGGTGGGGTCGCACCTTTGCAATACACAGTTGGGGCGCTGGTCGTGACCAATGCCTTTGGCGATGTCTACCTGGGCGATCAGGTTTTAGCCGGAGCATGCCGCCATCCCGAAGGCGGCTTGCTCAATACCATGCGGCTTTTGCAGGAGGGCAATCTCCCCGTGCCGCCCTCTATCGGCACCAATACGACCCTGGCAGTGGTAGCAACCGACGCACCCCTAACCAAATCCGACGCGAAACGGCTGGCAATAATGGCCCAGGACGGGCTGGCCCGCGCGATCCGCCCTTCTCACACTATGTTCGATGGTGATACCGTCTTTGCCCTCTCAACCGGTGGGCTACCCCCGACCGTCGAACCCAACCCGCTGTTGCTAACCTTACTAGGCGCAATCGCCGCCGAAGTGGTCGTCAAAGCAATCCACCGCAGCGTGACCGAGGCTCATCCGGCGGGTGGTTTACCTTCATATCAGCGCGTTCTCTAAATTAGATTTAGATTGGCGATTGGTTCAAACTATTGCGCCTGGGGATATATCGTGTTATAATCGAGTCAACATAACATGAGATGTAAAGGTGTTCAGACTATTCTAAAGGCGCAATTATGACCAGGACTGAGGTTCAAGAACTGGTTACAAAAGGAATAGAGGCGCTCAAAGCGGGCCAACGAACGGAGGCGCGAGGCTGGCTGGCGGAGGCCGCCCAGCAAGACCCTCATAACGAGCAAGCCTGGCTTTATTTGTCGGCTTTGTTACCCCGTCAGCAAGCTATAGCCGCCCTCGAACGAGTGCTGACGCTCAACCCTGAAAATAAGCGGGCCTTGCGCGGCTTGGAAACTTTGCGTAATCAACCCACTCCTGCTCCTACGAATAGCGATGAGCAAATATCGCCTGCCATCGGCGAGATAGCCACTTCTCAAACCGCCTCTAATCTCAATAATTATAAACTTCAAAAGTCCGAGCGGCCCAAAGTCGAAGAATTGCCCTTTAGCCAAAACCAATCGCCCAGCCGTTTTACGCCCGAACCGATTTTTATGGAGCGCGGCTATCACCCAATTGAGCTAGACCAAGAGGGGCGTGAAGTACATTCAGAAAAACCGACCGTAGCCGAAACGCCCTTGCTCGAAGCCGGGTCGATTGAGAAAGAGCGGCCCGACGAATTGCGCGAATTGTTGAGCCAACCCTACTTGCGCCAGACCCGCCAACGCCGTCGAGTTAGTCCCTTGCTGGTCTTTCTGATCGTGTTGCTGCCGGTGCTGGCAATCGGAGCCTTAATCTACTTCTTTTTGCTAAATTCCGCCTCGGAAAAGACAGCCGTTGCGATCTTGCCGACCGCGACCGTCCAGGTCAGTCCCTTGCAGCCGAGTGTTGTCAGCAACCTGAACACAACCACCGCCCCGGTTACGACGGCGGAAGTAACCACCGCCTCGCCTACTACGGTGCTGGTTAGCCCGACCCCTTCAACCTTGAAACTAAACGTGGCCCAAAACGAGCGGGCGCTGCTGCGGACTTACGCCGTAACCTTTAGCAGCTACGAGAATCGCTCCACCAATTTTTCGTTTGGCGGGGCCGGTACACCCAAAGCGAATACCCACTTCGAGGGGGTGATTGTCCAGATTGAAAACACCGGCGGACGGGTTTTGCCAGTGCAGTTGGATACTTTCCAGGCGGTAGACGGACGCAGCAATTTTTTGAAGCCCATGGGCGGTGGACGGGTTCCGGCCCTTGATGTTACCCGGCTACAACCGGGCGAACAGCGGGTAGCCTGGCTGACTTTTGAGGTCGAGGACGGCACAACCCTGCGTCGGGTCGCCTTTAACCCGACCGATAAGGCTGACCTCAACAATACCGCCGAGGTAAATTTGACGCTGCCAGTCGTTACACCTGCGCCGACCCCGAAACCCACGCCGAAGCCGACCGCTACCCCAAAACCGACCGCCACACCGTTACCAACGGCTACGCCCGCTCCGACTGCCACACCCTTGCTGACCGCTACCCCGGCCCCAACCGTTACGCCGGTAGTGGCGGCTTCACCGGGGACTTTGCTGCTGCCACCGGTCGAGATCGGGCCGACTCTTACGCCAGTGCCGACCGCCACGCCCCTGCCGACCGCTACTCCAAGTCCGGCCCCTACGCCGACTGCGACGGTAGAGCCAAGTGCCACGCCGGTAATGACGGCAGAGCCGACCACTACCATAACTGCGGCGGCCTCGCCTAGCCCGCTCCCGGTTACACCGGCAGTTGAAGGCGAATATGGCAAGCGCGTGATCTTCGAGAGCTTTGCGATCAGCGCGACTAACTACGTCGTCTCGCCGACTATCAAACCGCCACCCTTGATATTGCCCGCCGGGTATCATTACGAAAGCCTCAAACTGACGGTGGAAGTGACCGACGGCAAGGATGTCGCCGACTATTTGAACTCCTTCCCGTTCTATTTAAAGGACGGTGATGGGCGGCTTTACAGCGTCGGGCCATACTCGCTGGAAGCCAAAGATGGCTTTAACCCCAAAGTCTTTGCCCCAACGACCACCGCGCCCGGCAAAACCAAAGCCACCGGCACGCTTTATTTCCTCGTGCGCGACGCTTCTCGCAATCAGCCGCGCAGTCTGGTCTTTTACGCTACCCCGACCCTGGATAGCCCTCGCCTCGAAATAGCCCTCAAAAACTAAAAATACAGCAAACTACAAAGAGCTTGGTTTGGTATGGGCGACCCTATATGGTCGTCTACGAGGGTAGGCTGAGTAGTTACAAAATAAAAGTTAAACTTATCGGGATGGGTAAGAGGATAGCTTTTAGAGGATAGTCGGGGCTGAGAGTGGCCCCGGTCGGAAACCGGGGCCAGAACGATCAGAGTTCGAGATGATAAACCGCAATATCGTGGGTGTTGCCATCCCAGGTTGAGGAATATTCATAGATCAGGCGGCAGCCCTTTTTCTCGAAGAAATTACGCCCGATAATATTTGAACCGATAGTCGAGACGAACATTTCGCTCTGCCCGGCCTCTTTGAGAAAGGAGCGGGCGCGTTCAAACAACAATTCACCCACGCCCTGACGCTGGGTTTCAGGCCGGACATAGAACTGTAGCAAGCGTGGGCGACCTTTGCGATCCTTGGGCAGGACGCTGCAATAACCCAAAATCGTTTTGCCTCGCTCGGCAACAAACATCGCGTTAGCCGGATTATTTACAATCCCGCTCAATACGGCATCGTTATAATATTTCTCGACTTCTGTCGCAATATCCTCGTCGTCCATGAAATGCGAGAAAGCGCTTTTGCGCGACAAGCGGGCTACCTCGCGGATCGCTTCAAAATCGGCGGCAGTCGCTTTTCGCAATTCCAAATATTCAATATCATCGCTCTGCTGTCCATTATTAGACCGGGTTAAAACCATACCTGGCTCCTTTCTAATATAGTTCTCACTCCCCTACTCGTTTAGTTGACTGGAATGTAACTGACCAAACTTTGAGGCTTAAACCAGCTTTTGCTAGACTAAAAATCTAAACTCAGCCCTCGGTACTCAAAAATGTTTGGCTAGAGGCAAGTCCTGCTACAATATGTAGTCATTTTAACATAATAGAGTTAGCAAAAGGTTTCAAAACGGGGACTAAACCGTGAGCTTTTCTCGCTTGCGCGAATATGAAAGAGCTACACCGACCAACCAGACTGCCACCAACCAGACCAGCGCCGCGATCCAATTGGGTTGACTACCGTTAATCTTCAAATCGCTAACATAGGACGGGAACCACCGTCCGACCCCGGCGTTCGACAGAAAGTCAATATTATATTCCAGCCAGGTCAAAGCGATGGCCGGTTTGTTAGTTTGCCAATTGTACATCAAATGCGGGTTGTACATAAAGAGGACTGCCACGCCCAGCGTCCAAAGACCGGCGACCCCCAAAAAGACTTTGAAGAAGCGTCCGTTCAACTCGCACAGGGCCAGGGCCAGGGGAACCGCCAGCAGCGGCAAGACTGGAACCAGATAACGCGCAGGCGGACACCACTCGCCCCACCACTGCTTGTAATCAGCAATGAGCAACACGTAAGGAACCGCTACAATCGCCAGCCAGGTCAGATCACTCCGGCGGGCGGCGTTTTCGTCGCGGTCGGGAGTGGCCCGCCACATTAGGCTCAACCCGACCAGGGCCAACAGATAGAACGGCCCGTAGATCAACAACCCATATTTCTGATCGAATAAGAGACCGAGCAACCCCAGCGGGATTTCGAGCGGCGAGGCAAACCCGGCATGATCCTGAGTATTGGGCATTGGGGAGCCGTACAGCCACATATAATAGGCGATAAACAACCCGCCCAGCAAAATAAGCGGCACAAATAACAGGGCCATCGCCACTGGCGACCAACCGGACGGCCCTAACGCCGGACGCGCACCCCGCCCCCGTAGCCAGGCCCACACCCGCCCCCCAATATTCCGACCGCCCCACAACCAGTAAAAAAACAGCCCAAAGGCCAGCGAAAGATACAACGAATGGAGCCAGGGTAGCAAGCCAATACAAGCGCCTATCGCCAGGGCTTGCAAAGGGCCGTTGGGCTGCCAGTCGGGTTGGGCTTGTTGTTGGGCGCGGGCCGAGAGTCTCAACCGCCGCCAGCTATAGACTACCAAAAGGGCCGCCGGGGTGGCTGGAAAGATCAAAAAGGCGTAGCACAACAAAGGGGCGCTAAACAGCAAGATTAGCCAACTTAGCCAGGCCACCCGCCGATTGCCGGTCGTCTCGAAAGCCAGCAGCCACACATTCGCACCCAGCAACGCCGCCAGCGCCGCGATAAAAACCACCACCAACGGACGACCTCCCAGCCCATAGGCCGGAGCAATTAAAAATGATAGACCCAGTCCGTGCTTGGTATAGCTACCCGCCAACCGGGTCCCTTTGGTAAAGTGGGGTGGTAACTCGCTGATCCCTTCCGGCAGCGAAACATTACTACAATTGCCACGCAGACCGGGAGCCAGCACCCCCGGCACATTATAAAGCGGCGGATCGCCCACAAAGCCCCAATTCGGGTGGCTCATCTCGTCGCAAGTGGGCATAAATTGCCAGTAATCGTGGTTCTCGTAATTGTTCGATTCGTCCAGGTCGTGATCGTGAAGCAGGCTGATGGCGCTCACAAGATAAAACGGCTCATCGCCGGTAACGGGGTTTAGCTTATCAAGAATATTCGGCACAAAGGCCAGCAAAATCAGCCAGGCCGCGCCCCAGGCCAGCCAGGTCTCCCACCAACGCACCGGCTTTTCGGCTCTTTCGATACTTTGATAACTCTCGTCATCTTCCAGGCTGGCGCTTTGCGCTTCGATCATCTCACTTCTACCATTCTAACTTTATAGCAAGTTGCAGAGCTATTAACCCTCTTTGTAGGAGCGAGCTTCTGCTCGCAATTGAACACCTAGCTGCCAATTTAATCGCGAGCAGAAGCTCGCTCCTACAACAGATAACTCTATAGCTCAATTGATTTGTTTTCTGCTATAGACTTTTACTGAACACTGCACATAACATTAGCAATAGCAGCATCCAGGTCTTGCCTGGTAGCGGCATTATAGTCTTTGCCTTCGGCGGCGGCACTCACAAAGTAAAGCTTATCGCCACACTTAAAGCTGATGGCAATCATATTGTAATCCGTGACGGCGGCAGCTTTTGTCCCATCGGTCGAAAAGACCAACCGGGCCAGTACAGCGGCAGTACCGTCTTTAAGTTGGGTCGCGCTCGGCTCGGTCACAATTCGGGTAGTGGTAGCGTTAGCCCGCACATTTGCCAGATATTGCCTGATGGCAGCTTCGGGCGTAAGTTTGGCATCCACGATGGTCGGGCTGGGCGACTGCTCGATATTTAGGACCGTTTTAGGGTTCTCCGGCTGGTAAAAAAGAATCTGGCTGGGTGTAGCGTCGTTGCGTTTCCAGGCCGACGGACGCGAAATAGTCAGACCGAGTGCCGCATCGTTATTGGCCGGACTGGTAAAGACGTTAGAAGGGAGTTTAACCGCCGGTAGCCCGGTCGGAGACGGGTTGATTACAGTTATATAAAGTAGATAGCCAACCCCACCCAAAATGGCAAGTACCAACAAAATTGTGAGGGCCAATATACCCCGGCTACTCTTACGGCGCTTGCCAGCCGATTGTCGCCCAACCGGAGCTATAGCCGGGATGAGTGGCTCCACCATTCCAGGCTGCGAATAACCCGCCCGTGGGTCGTAGCCATAACGCGAGGCGACTTCTAGCTGATTTGGGTTTGGCGGAGCAGGCCGGTAAGCCGGAGTTGCCGACGCAACAGGCGGATAATCTAGGCCGGATGGCGCTGGCGAAGAATAATTCGATCCAGGTGGCGCTGGCATCGATGGATAGTTCGGGGTAGCGGCAGGATTATAACCCGGTGCGGGCGTAACAGGGGCCGGAGCCGACCGCGGGCGCGGTTGGCTTGGCGGCGGGGCCGGAGTTTGGCTCTCGCCTGGGGGCATCTGGGCGCGGGGGGATTGCGATTGATTTAGCCGAGGAGTTTCAAAATCGTTATAAGGGTAGTTAGACTGAGGAGAATAGGCTGCCTCGGTCGCTTTATAACTATTGGAAACCGGCCACGCCTCCAGGAGCGTCACGACATTACCCACCCGCAAGCGTTCGCCCGGTCGGAGCATAGTTGGGGTAAGCGATTGAAGCGGGCGCTCGTTGATATAAGTGCCATTAGCACTACCCAAATCACGCACGATCAAACCTTCCGGGTGCAAAGTAACTTCGGCATGACTACGGGAGACGCTGGGGTCGATCAAGTGAATATCACAACCCAACTGCCGCCCAATAATGCGGATCGGATGAGCTGGGTCGGGTTGTAAATCAAACTCGTGGCGCTGAGTCGCACCGGGCGGCAGCCCAGGCACTTCTATTACTACTAATCGCACTTCCCGCTACCTCTTCTGGTCTGGTGTCCCTTTTGATTTGATTAGCTTCAAACGGCCTGTTCAATTCGATCAGGTTGCCTTCAACTATATAATAAAAAGTGCCAGGCGGCAAGAGGTCGCCCGCAGCGGGAGTGCCTAAAACAGGAGAGCAATGATATAATGAGGGTAAAAGGAGAAAAAGATGCCTAATCCGGCTTGCCCCTTATGTAAAAAACCATTTTTATGACTTTGTTCTCGCTCTGCCGTCTAGTAATGGGTGAACGTCAGATTTTTGCAAACTATCCAGACTATGCCACACCCGAAACCGGGGAGGTAAGTATATATTAGAAAAATTTTCGGCGAAAATTTTTCTAATATATACTTTTGAGTGGTTTGGAGCTAGGTTTTCACAATCTCCTGCTAGTACTGTTTGAACCCCTGCAAAAATCTGACGCGCACCCTCTAGTAATGAGGGGGTTGCTTTTCTTTAAGGGATAGCTTAAAATAAAATTCAGATAGCAGTGGGGTTAGGAAACCGTAACCAGGTCAAATCTAGCGTATTTTATTAATGGTGGACGATTTACCAGGGGTCTCAGGTTGAGAAAGAGGGCCAGGCAGTGGAATTAGTAGTCCAATCCGGCCCAGATGCGGGCAAAGTTTATCAAGTCGGGCTGATACCGTTGGTGGTTGGGCGGCAAGCTGGAACCGATATAATGCTTAGCGATTGGCAAGTATCACGGCGGCATGCTCAGTTTGAATTGGCGAACGGTATTGTGCTGGTCAACGATCTGGGTTCGGCGAACGGGACGCTGGTCAATGGACAACGACTGGCTCCCAATCAACCCCGCCCGCTGATGCCCGGCGATCAAGTTCAATTGGGGAGTACTACGCTGGTAGTGCGACCGGTCGCTCCGGCCCTAAATTCCAATCCAAACCAGTATCTTGGTAATCCAGCCACGCCTTTGCCGATAGACTCGTATGGCCCTACTTATGCACCACGCCCGGCCACCCGACCCGTCGATATGCCGCCCAATTATCCACCATCCGGCTACCAGCAGCCCGGCCCCAGCTATCCGGCCCAACCGCAACGTCCGGCCTACCCGGTCAAGAAGAAGGGTAATGGCTTACTGATCGGCGGTATCGTGGGGATTGTGGTGTTGGCTGCCGGGGCGATTGGCCTGATAGTGGCGCTGGGCAGCCAATCTCAGGCCGAGCAGAATAGCGGGGTTTTCAATCCACCGACCAGTGCGGTTGGCATCAGCACCCCGCTCCCGGTCGTCCCGACTGCTACCCCGGTCGTTGGCCTGAGCGGGAACAACGCGCTACCGCCTACACCCCCGGCAGCGACCGCCCCCCGTCCAACCACTGCTCCTAGCCGGGCCAGTGGCAACTCGGTAGCGGCTCTGGGCGTTTCGGTAACTTTTCCGACTAACTGGAAGACCTTTATCGACGAAGGTAAGAACGTGATTCAGGCCAGCGCCCCGGACGGTGTAACTTATAGTCAGGTGCGGCGGTTAGCCGGTTTGAAGGGTAGCGCCGTCGAACGCTTGAATACCTATCTGGAGGCGATCAGCCGGAGTGTGCCGGATGTAAAGGTGGTACAACCAGTCAAAAGCCTGAGCAATGATGCTATCGCCGAAGTCTATATTACTTATACCGACAAAGACGATAATCTGGTCCGGCGCGACCGTATTCTGGCAAATGCGGGTGGTAGCACGGGCGATACGTATTTCATCAGCTTTTCGACCGAAGATCAGAAGTTTGATACACAGGTCAGTATATTTGACACTATTTTAAGTTCAGTCCAATCTCAACCCTAACCGGCTTAATCAGTGAGAGGAAATCCTTGCTAAAGTTAGAACAAGCCGCCCGTACCGATGTAGGGCGAAAACGCAGTAATAACCAGGATTACCTGGGCGACTTTCTTTTCAGGAGTGGTCGCCGCTATGGCCCGGAGAAATTGGAAGAGCGGGGTCATCTTTATGCGGTCGCCGATGGAATGGGCGGTTACGCCGGGGGTGAGATCGCCAGCGAAGTGGCGATCACGACCCTGTTTGACGTTTATTACAATAGCCCTTCCAGTGGTGATTTGGCAAACGATCTGAGCAACGCGATCCAGCAGGCCAATTTTAACGTGCGCGGCGAAAGCGTGACCAGCGGACGCAGCCAAATGGGGACAACCCTGACGCTGGTACTGCTCAAGGGCAACCGGGCCATTTTTGGCAATGTGGGCGACAGCCGCACTTATTTAATCCGGCACGGCGCTCCGATCCGGGTCACGCACGATCATTCGCTGGTGCAAGATCAGATTGACGCAGGGGTACTGACCCCCGAACAGGCCGAACGCAGTTCGATCCGAAATTTTATTACCCGCGCCATCGGGCATAAAGAGGACGTGGAGTCCGACCTGTTTGAGCGCGAGTTGATTACGGGCGACGTGCTGTTGCTCTGTTCGGACGGGTTGCACGGTCTGGTTAAGGAGACCGAAATGGCCCAGGCGGTCAGCATGATCCCCGGCCTGGAAGATGCAGCCCAAAAGCTGATCGACCTGGCAAACGAGCGCGGTGGGCCGGACAATATCAGCGTATTGCTGGTACGTGTCCAGGAAGTAGGCGAACCGATTCCATCTGTTCTCAACGGGCGCGAGGCAGTCTACGAATCGATTTACAACCGACCGACCGAGCAAATCGCGATCCTGACCCCGCCGGACGAAACCTTCGCGCCGCCAGCAACTTCGCTTCATAGCGCCGACCAACCGACCACTCCCAACCCCGATCTACTCAAAACAGGCAGCAAGTCGGTGACACTTTCGGCCAGAGAAAACCAACCGACCCGTCCGATGCCAGCCGTCAGTGTGCCACGCAAACCAGGTGGCAATGGGCTGCTTATCGGCATATTCCTTTTGTTTGCTATCGTAGCACTCATAGTGGGTGTGGTGATATTTCTGGGCAGCGGTTCAAGCAATACCGCGCCAGCCCCCACGACGATCCCGGCAGCCAGCCCAGTCGCACCCAGCGCGAATTCTCCGGCGGCCCCTGCACCGGGTTCCACCCGAATAGCCAGCCCACCGCCAATTCCAACCGCCACTCCACTGGTAGCCGCCACCCCTACCCTAACTAAATCAGGCCGATCAGACCCGCCCGGTGGTACGTAAAAATGCATGACCAAACTCGAAATCGAAGCATTACAGCAAAATAAAACCAGAAATATTACAAAACGGGCCAGCCGCCTGAGATTGGGGCTGGCTTTTTTAATCGTGTTGAGCCTGGGGCTGTTAGCCTGCGGCGATTCCAGCCCGGCCTCTAATACGACCCCCAGCCCCAACGCCATCCAGGAAGCCGGAAAAGTCGATACGATCTTGCGCGACTTGCTGGTCAGCTATCAGGCCGGAGGGATTAGCGCGGCCCGCGATTATGCCCGTAATACCGGGCTACTCGACGACCAGGATCGGGTGCGTTTTGGCCTGATCTTAACTTCGCCGAGTGCCGCGCCCGCCGTCACCAACCAGATCAAAAAGATGGGCGGCGAAGTCTATTCCAGCGCTGACGAGCGGCTAGGTGTGATCGTAGACCTTTCCAAACTGACCGGCTATGTCAACGGTGCGGACAAGCGCAACTTCTTTCAGGAATTAGCCGCCTTTAAGGATGTAAAAGAGTTAAAGCTGCTGCTACGTCCACCTCTCTCGGATTTTCTAGCGGCGGGTAGCCCAAACGAAGGCGTGGCAGTAGTCGGGGCCGACCGTTGGCACAAGGCCGGGTATAGCGGGCGCGGGGTACAGGTCGGGATTATCGACGGCGGCTTTGCCAACTATCGAAGTTTTTTGGGGACGGCCCTGCCACTCGCTTCACAAGTCCAGTTCAAGTCTTTTTTGGTAGGCGAGGGTGAGGGTAGTGAAGCGCACGGAGTGGCAGTAGCCGAGATCGTTCATTCTCTGGCCCCCGACGCAAACTTGATCCTGGCCCCGATAGAAGACGAGATTGGTTTTACCAGGGCCGTCCAGTATATGATCGAGCGCAAGGTGCAAATTCTGCAAATCTCGCTCGGTTGGGGCGGTATCTTTCCGGGCGACGGAACGGGCAAGATGGACGAAAAGCTGGACGAGGCGCGAAGGGCCGGGATTCTGCCCATCGTATCGGCGGGAAATTATGGGCAAGCCCATTACCTGGGGACGTTCAACCCCGACCCAAACGGTTTTCAGCGCTTTGCCGCCGACCGCACGACCCTTAAGCTGACCGCCGAAGCAAACTCGGCCTGGGTCTCGCTACGCTGGGACGAACCCTGGGACGCGCCACGCACCAATCTTGACCTGTATATACTTGATAGCAACCAGCAACCTCTGGTCAGTTCCCGCAACGAGCAAGGGCCGGGCAAAAGCCCCAAACCGCCTAGCGAGTTGGCTCCTTTCCGGCCTGCGGTCGGGCAGACCTACTATGTACAGGTCAAGCTGGCCGGACAAGTTGCGTCGCCCAATTTGCGCTTTCACCTGTTCGCCTATAATGCCCGACTCGAAGAGGCGACCGCCGAGTCCAGTCTGGCGACCCCCGGCGACGCAAAGGGCGTATTGAGCATCGGGGCGACCAACTGGCAGGATAACAAAGTCGAGCCGTACAGTTCACGCGGGCCGAGCGGCGACGGGCGCTCCAAACCAGACTTGATGGCCCCGACCCGTGTTAGCACGCTGGTTTTTAAGCAGCCCTTCGCCGGAACCAGCGCCTCAGCCCCCCAGGTGTCGGGAGTGGCAGCCCTGCTGTGGAGTGCCGCCCGCGAACTGACGGCAGATCAGGTGGCGGTCTATCTAACCCGTAACGCGCTCGACCTGGGCGAACCGGGCCGCGATGCCGAGACCGGCTTTGGTCGATTACGGCTGGGGCCAGATCAAGCCGCCCGCAATGGGATCGCCGACTTGCTCGGTGCGGTTGTTAGCGGCCCACCCTTCCAGGACGACTTTCGCAACCCTTCTAGCGGACTACCCAACAATACCCTCGGTTATTATGGGCCGGACGGCAAAGTGCCGGGCTATTTTGTGGTGGCCCCGGCAGGGCAGATCAATTGGAATTCTTATCTAAACCGCAGCTTTGAGGAATTTCGGGCTGAGGTGTCGGTCAAATCGGGTGGCCCTGGGCCGGGTGAGTTTTACGGGCTGGTCTTCTGGCAGCAGGCTCCCGACGACTACTACGTCTGGCTGGTGGCAGGCAACCGCTACGGGCTATTCAAGCGGAACGGTCTGGCCTGGACCCCCCTGGTCGATTGGAGCCAGGACGCGGCCCTGACGGTCGGCACGGACGGCTCCCAAAAGCTGTCGCTGGAAGTAACCGCCGGGTATATCCGGCTACGGGCTGGCCCAAATAATAATTTGCTCCAAAGCGTCTTTTTGCGCCCCGACAGCAAGATAGCCCCCCCAACCCGCCTGGGCGGACGTTTCGGCTTCGCCGCTGGGCAACTCGGTCTGGCCGCGCCACTCGGTAACACTAAACCGCTGGCGGCAATGTTTAGCAATTTGACGATTACGCCCCTTAGCACCCGGTAAAGCACCGGGAACGGTCTGTGGGCGGAGCAATATCCAACAGAATTCCCCCGGCCCCTGTGGGACATTGCTCCGTCAATGGATTTTTCGGATAGGTTCTTAATATAGACTACAAATTAAAACGTTTTTTGGATAGCGTTAGTATCTGGTAAATCTAAAGGTTCATCTTGAAGAGCTTCTTCTAGATTTATCTGCCTTATATCGATGAGCTTAATCGAGTTCGATCGGTGTTTAGTGCCTGTTATTTCTACATATTGTTCCCAAAGAGGTCGAACTATATCGCTCATCATCCCTTCTAAAACAATAACAGTGGTAGAATGTCCGTTCTTTTCAACTACTCGTATTGTTCTATTACTCGGTGATTGTGAGTTAGCATAGAGAAGTTGTCCCTTAACTTTAACAACTTCTTTTCTATCCTTCTCTTTCAATTGACTTCTTGGTATTAGAGAAATATCTTTTTGAATTCTAGTTAATCTTACTGTATCCTTAACATCATAATCATTTGAAAATTTATTAGCGCTAGACAAGGTAAAACCCACCGTTTTAATGGCATCACCATCGGGAGCAAGATTTTTAGCTAAGCCAACAAAGTTACGATAATAAGCTTCATCCGTAATTCTATTTTTTAATTCTTCTTCTTTTGCACCATTAAAAAGATCAATACATTCGAGAACTTCCTCAATTACCTCTTGTGAAGTTAAAATGAATTCTTCTTCAAAACCGGGCATCACCAGTTGTTCAGGTTCAGCCACACGTAAGGTAATTGCAAAACTTCCTTTTCTTGGTGCAGATAACAGTAAGTTAAAAGGTCTGGAAGATTTAGAAAAATCACTCCGATCCTTATAAGGTTTTTTGGTTAAACGCTCAACAGTGCGATTAAAAAGGTTTTGGATACTTTGTATTCTTACAATAAAATGCTCACTTAAAGTCATCCCATCTCCAACATTATTACCCGTCATAACAAATTGTAATTCATTAGAAGCTAAAGCAATGCCTTTAAGTTGTAAGTGGTGATAAAAATTAGCCTGTTCAAGTAGCTCCCTTAATTGTTCAGCGATTTTTGTGGGGGGATTGCCACCTAAACCAAGTTCAATAAGTCGAACTGCTTCTGGATATTTTTTACAATCAATAGCAAGAGCAGCAGCACTGCGGTAAAGAACCGAACGAGTAGGTTCTGCGGAAAAATCAAATCTATATCCATCCGCTGCTTGAGCCTCAAGTTCGTAAGCTTTTAGTGAATTTTCATTAAAAGTATCTAAGTCGCCTTCAAATTTTGCTACGAAGGCCAAATCAGCATAATTCATTGCTTCGTTATGAAGCGTACGCAACTTATTCATTTTCTTGCCACCCGTGCTATAGGCTTGCTAAACTCAATAACAGCCGCAAAAGAAGGTAAATTTAAGTCTGCTGAAAGTTCGGTCTGCTCAAGTTTTTCTTTAAGCCTTCGATTAACCTGAGATTGACTGCCTTCCAGAATACCTGAAACTTCTAACAAAGCTTCCTCTTTGAAGGGATCATTTTCCTCATATTCTTTTTTACCTAACCAATAATCAAAACCTGTTCCTGTTCTGGCTTTTGCTATTGTCGTATATTCGGTCAATTCAAACATTATGAGAATAGCGATACCACAAGCCGCCCACTCTGCTGCAATTTTTTTATCACCCCATTGTTTTTTTTGTACTAAGTCTGTTACCTCTTCCCATTGAGAGAGTTCAAATAAGTAATGTGACCTAGTTTCACTCGCCTCCAAGTCAGTGGTAAATCTCACACCTTTTTTGTGCTTATGATAGTCTAGACAGACAGCGCAGGCTCTTGCCATAAATTTACCGATAATTTCACCTACGCCCGGTATGGCTTGTTCATCCTCTAGTTTCGACAAAGACAATGTAATGACATTAAGCATGTGTTATCTAAATCCTTAAAATTAGAATAAGTGGCTTTTACTTACCATACAGATTTTGATGTCTGATTGTTTTACCCGATAAAGAAAATGATTCTAAAAGAGTAAAATCAAATGGCTCAAAGATGGTAATTGTCAGGGGTCAATGTTTACGTTTTAGGCTCAGTAAATTAACGTCATTTTAGATTATAACATAATTATGGAACCAATTGAAATATTATGGATTCTCAAATTAACGGTATACCGATCATGCTTAAATAAGTCGGTACACCGTAACCACTAGCGCTCTCAATACGTTTTTGATTTGTAGGGTTGTCAGCGACCGGGGAAGTAGGCCATTTTTGACCAACGAAGTGTCCGTATTGTGATTAATAGTATGTACAAATTTCCTATACTTGGGGTAGAATAGATAGAGCCTGCTCTTGTCATAATGTGGTAAAGTAGTAAGAGAGCAAAAGCGTAAATTCCGGTCGATTTTGGCAATATTAGATAGAAAATGATAAATGTCCGAAAGTAGTGGGAAAGTATAGAGAGGGAGAAACAAATGCCCAGTTATTTGATAACGCAACGCGGCCCCGATATTGGAAAGAAAATGGCCCTCAAGGATGGCGTGACGACCATTGGTCGGAGCAGCGATAATGATGTCGAGTTGAACGACCCCTATATATCGCGCTATCACGCCGTCATCCGGCAGCAGGGCGCGGATTATATGTTGATCGACCTGGGCAGCGAGAACCCGGTCCAAATTCGGGATACGTCGTTGGAGCCGGGCGAACCTTACAAATTATTACACCGCGATGTGATACGAATCGGTCAATTTGTTTTTACTTTCCAAACCGAAGCCGGTATCAAAGAACGGGCCGCCGAAGCTGCCGAGGCGGTTGCCGCCCCAATCGAAGCATATAGCCCGGCCCCGGTCGAGGATGCCGGAGCCACCCAGGTCTTTAGCGGGCTAGACCGGCAAATGCTGGCAGGCCATTTCGCCCCGGCTAAGGTGGAGGAAGATACGGGCGCGACGATGGTCGCCGGGTTTAGTGTGCCATCCCCCGAATTTGACAAACCGGCCAGCTTTTCGGCCCCGCCCCAGGCAGACGATTTTTCAGCCCTGATGCGGCCCAACCCGGCCCCCGCCGTCGCCCCGATTGTCGATTTCTCCTCCGAGGAATTGCCAACCGACCCACGCCTCGCTTCAGGGCAAGCGGCGATCCCACCTCCGCCCTCGACTTCCTCTAGCTATAATGCGCCACAAAGCGAGAGCTTTGTACCAACCACCGGGGGTTATGGTTATACCCCCGCGACTCCGGCGGAGAGCGACGACGATGATAACTATCAGGATACGATAACAATATTCGATGAGCCGAAAGCGGACAAAGCCGCTCCACCGGTTTCGGGTGGATTTGGTAGCAGTTTTGCGCCGCCCGCTCCCTTCAGTAGCCAACCGCAAAACGAGTACGATGCGGGTGATGCACCAACCGTAATCGGGACAAATTTTGCCGAGATTGTAAAGCAATACAAAAACCAGATGGTGCAGCCACCCGCTCCGCTCTCTCCAGCGTTCGACTCGGAAGAGGCTCCAACCGACCCGACCCCCTATGCCTCCTACACCCCATCTTCTGGGTCGGCTAACCCGGTCTATAGCGGTCAATTTGGAGCGGCCTCCGCTACCCCAGCCTACGAATCGGGAGATGAAGCGGCAACTATCGTCGGGACAAATTATAGCGAATTGCTTCGCAATACCCAGCAAGGAACCAGTTCTTATACTCCAGAGGCTGGCCCATCCAGCACCGATCAGACTGTGATCGGCTCGGATTACAAAGATTGGCTCAGCCACCCAACCGCCCAGCCCGAACCGCAACCGCAACCGCCCGTCGGTGGTGTGCCACCCGTGCCGAACTACGGCTCCTATGACCAGGGCTACGGCTCTTATGGATCATATCAGCCTTCGGGCGATCAGCCGCTTTCCGGCACGGGGCAGTTTAGCCCAACCCCGCCTGCCGCAAACCCTACCGACTGGCAAAACCAGCCTGGACAGGGCCAACCGCCTCAGCCGCAGTATGGTCAGCCTCAGTACGGACAACCGCCCTATGGACAAGGTCAGCCCCAATACGGACAACCCCAATACGGGCAACCGCCTCAGTATGGTCAGCCGCCCCAGGGCCAACCGCAGTATGGTCAGCCCCAATATGGACAACCGCCGCAATACGATCAGTACGGGCAACCTGTCTATGGGCAACCCCAGTATGACCAATACGGGCAGCCTATCTATGGGCAACCTCAATATGGGCAGCCACCCCAGGGTCAGCCTCAGTATGGACAACCCCAATACGGTCAGCCGCAATACGGGCAACCGCCGCAGTACGGACAACCACCCCAGTATGGTCAGCCAGTTCCGCCTGTCGCCGACCCTAACAAGGGGAAAGAACCGCCCAAAGTCCCGCCCACTAACGAGGACGACCAGGACCCGCCGACCGCCGTCATTCGATATGATAAAACCAAGCAGTAGCCATAATTCTGTAAAATTCTGTAGAGTTTTGTAAGGAAGCTAGTGTGAGTAATCAGCAGATGCCGCCGCCCCCTTACGGGGGCGGGAATATGCCCGGCCCAGCTTCTAATTTTCCGCCAGAGAGCGCCTCCGCTCGACCGGCGGTGGGTATCTCAATGCCGCCTGCCCGCTTGCTAATGCTGTCCGGCGACCAGACCGGGCGGGAATATCCATTGGTCAACCGGGCTACCACGCTTGGGCGCGGCGCGAACAATGATATTGTAATCAGCGATCCAAAAACCAGCCGCCGCCATATGCAAATTGTGTTCGAGAACGGGGCCTATTATGCGCTGGACGCTGGCAGCGCAAACGGGTTTTATGTCAACGAGCAGCAAACCCAACGCGCCCAACTGCGAACCGGCATGATAATCACGATTGGGCTGGTGCGGATGGCCTTTCAGCTTGAGGAAAGCGCGAACGGAGCAGTCGGCTTTGGCACGACTACCGCCGCCGATTATGCCTCCCAGATCAAAGCGCAACCCGGTTGGAGCGGGCCAACCGCCCCGATAGACGAAAGCGCCTTGCAACGGATCGAATTGCGTAGTCGGCCCATGACCGCTGCCGGACGCGACCAGGCCAGCAACCAGATCGTCCTCGATAACCCCCAGGTCTCGCGCAACCATCTCCAGATTCTTAACCAGAACGGCGCGTTTACGGTCAACGACTTACGCAGCACCAACGGAACCTTTGTCAACGGGCAGCGCCTGAGTGTGCCAACCCCCCTCAACGATGGCGACATCCTGAATATTGGCCCCTATCGCTTTATGTTCACCAACGGCTTTTTGTATCGCACCCAGGAAGATGATAGCGTGCGGGTCGATGTGCTGAATTTGTCGCGGCAAGTCTCGCCCAACTTGAGCTTGCTAAACAACGTCAGCTTTACGATCCTGCCCCGCGAGTTTGTGGCAATCGTGGGCGGCAGCGGGACGGGCAAATCGACCCTGATGGATGCCATTAGCGGGGTACGCCCGGCGACCGGCGGGGCAGTGCTGTATAACAAGGCCGAATATTACTCCCAGATGGAGGTCTATCGTTCCTCGATTGGCTATGTACCACAGGACGATATTGTGCCGACCGAGTTATCGGTCTATAAGGCGCTTTATTACGCCGCCCGCTTACGACTACCCCAGGATACCACCGGGGCCGAGATTTCCGAACGGCTAGACGACGTGATCGACGACCTTGACCTCGAACTGCGACGCAATACGCCGATCCATCTATTGTCGGGTGGGCAGCGCAAGCGGGTCAGTATCGGGGCCGAACTGATCTCAAAGCCAAGTTTGTTCTTTTTGGATGAACCAACCAGCGGTCTTGACCCCGGCCTGGAAGGGCGCATGATGCAGCTTTTGCGAAAGCTGGCCGATCAGGGTCGCACCGTCATCTTGATTACTCACGCCACCCAAAACGTCGAGATGTGCGATCAGGTCTTGTTTTTGGCGCGAGGTGGCTGTATGGCTTTCTATGGTTCGCCGCAAAGCGCTTTGGATTATTTTGGCGTAACAAAGTTTTCGGAAATTTATATCAAGCTCGAACAGGAGTCCTCGCCGGAAGAATGGGCCAGGCAATTTGTAGCCTCGCCTTATTACGCCCGAAACGTCGGGGCGCGGTTGCTGGCGGTTGCCAATGAAGCGGCCCGTTACGGGGTAGCGATCAACAACCCGGCGATGCAAGCAGCGCAGATCGGGCCAGTCGCGCCGCCGGTCGTATTTCGCCGTTCGCGGGCAACCCTTTCCGGCCTGAGCCAGTTTGGGTTATTCACCCGGCGTTATTTCGAGACGCTGACCAAAGACACCCGCAATTTGCTTATTTTATTGTTGCAAGCCCCGATCATCGCCCTGATGCTGGCCTTAGTCTTCAAACGCAACGATTTCAACCGAACCGGCGGAGATTATGGTTCAGCCAAGACGCTGGTTTTCCTTATGGTCATCGTGGCGGTCTGGTTTGGGACGAGCAATGCGGCCCGCGAGATCGTCAAAGAAAGTTCGGTTTATCGCCGGGAGCGGCGGATTGGCCTAAAACTGGCTCCTTATATTTTTTCAAAGCTGGCGGTGCAAAGCTTGATAGTCCTGTTTCAGATCGCGTTGCTGGTTGGGATCGTCTGGGCCGGGTTAGGGCTAGGGTCGCCTTCCCTGGAAAGCGTTTTTTATTTGTACCTGACGCTGGTTCTGACGGCCCTGGGCGGTACGACGCTCGGTCTTTTGATAAGCGCGGCCACCAGCAATAGCGACCGGGCCACCAGCTTTGTGCCGATTGTGTTGATACCGCAAATTATTTTTAGCGGGGCGGTCGTAAGCTTCGAGCGGATGGGGTTAATTGGAGAATGGCTCTCGAACTTGATGATAAGCAAGTGGGGTTATCAGGCTACCGGGCGCATCCTGGACCTTGATACGGTTTCCAGCACCCCGCTCCGTTTCAACGGCCCGGCCCCCGATCAGGCCGACCGAATCGAAGCGCTCTTTCCAGGCAGTGTCTTTCTCGACCGGCGCACTTTTGAGTGGTACTTTATACCCAACCGTTCGCTCGAATTTACCACCAACGTTTTCCAACAATGGGCTATTTTGGGCCTTGCCATAGCGATTGCGCTGGCCTTGATTGTCGTGTTTCAACTACGTAAAGACCGCCGGTTTACGCGCTAATTTCAGCTTGACGAGGTATCCAAATCCAGGTATCCTTTTGGTGTAAGCTCTCACTATTGACCTGAACACAAAAGGCTAAACTCTTAGGTATCAGGTATCAGGTTTTAGCCGGGCTACTCCTTACCTGAAGCCTTACACCTGATACCTGAAGCCTGATACCTGACTTTAAAACGCAGACCAACAAGTTAGAGTAAGGATCGCCTTTGTCGGCGTAAAAATAGCACGACCCAGTACAGGATAGGTAAAAATGTCGGACGGAAGAAGCAGGAAAATTGGACAGTACGAATTGCGCTCGGTGTTGGGCAAAGGCGGGATGGCGACCGTCTGGCGGGCCTACCAGCCAAGCCTTGACCGTGAGGTAGCGATCAAGCTGATGGCGGCCCAGTTTAGCGACGACGAGTCGTTTACCCGGCGGTTCAACCAGGAGGCCCGCTCGATTGCCCGCCTGCGCCATCCCAATATTTTGTCTATCTACGAATTTGGCGAGGAAAACGGTCAGCCCTACATCGTAACCGAACTGCTCGACGGTGGCACGTTGCGCGAGTTTATGCGGAACCGGCTGGAGCTAAAACCGATCAGCCGCATTTTGACCCAGGTGGCCGACGCGCTCGATTATGCCCACGCTCAGGGAATGGTACACCGCGATATAAAACCTTCCAATATTTTGATGGGGACCCAACGGGTCTTTGGCGACCGGGCGGTGCTGGGTGATTTCGGGATTGTAAAACTGTTGTCGAGTACCCACATGACGCAGACCGGGCAAGGCATCGGCACCCCCGAATATATGAGTCCTGAACAAGCTTCGGGCGAAACGCTGGACGGACGGAGCGACGAATATTCGCTGGGCATCGTGCTGTACGAGTTGCTGACAGGGGTGACACCCTTTAAGGCCGATACCCCTCTGGCGGTACTGATGGGCCACGTCAACCGAGAACTGCCCGACCCGCGCACCTTTCGGCCCGACCTTGCGCCCGAAATAGTGGCAATTCTTAAAAAATCTCTGGCAAAGTTTCCCCAGGAACGCTACAATACGGTCGGCGATTTTGCAGAAGCTTTCGAGCAGGCTGTTTCAGGAGCGGGGCAAGCGATAGGGGGAAGTTCGACCGAACGACCAACCGAGGCGATTTCGGCCCAACCACGTGCGACCGGCGCTCAGACCAGGCAGGAGCGTGGCAGTGGCCCGGTGCTAACCTCGGCCCAGGCGTATGACTACGCGCTACACCAGGAGAATCTGGGCAATGGGCAGGCCGCTTTCGAGACCCTTACCGATATTTACAAACGCGAACCGAATTACCGGGATGTAGCCACCCGAATCAAGCAGTATCAGGCCCAAAACTTCCAGTATACCGGGCAGCAAACCCTTTTTCGCAATGCGGCAGTCCAGGGTCGGAGCGCCACCCAGGATATGCCCCCCGGAGCGCATCGCAACCAGACCCAGGTCGGCCCTTATGTGCCACAGGATGCCACCATGCCCAAAGGTAGCATCAAGTCGGGGCCGACTAGCCCAATAAGCGACCCAAATGCACCCAGCCAGCCCACCCTTCAAGCTTATGGCCCACCTGCCATTACACCGATTGTCGCCAAGAAATCAAACGGACGGCTGATCGCTATCGGGGCCGGAGTAGCTGTTTTGGTAATAGCCGCGATAATAGCGGCGGTAGTTTTAGCCAATAATAAAAAAGACCCCGGCCCGCTCCAGGCCGATAAACCAACCGTCGCGGCTTCGGTTACGACGGCGATTAGCCCTTCTATTGGGACGACGGCGACGACCAGTAATCCAACCGCGAGCGCCCCGACAACCGCCCCAACGACCGCCCAAACTTCGGCGGCTCCGACCACTCCCGCCGAAAAGCCCGACCCGGCAGCGGCAGATGTTCGGAAAATTACAGCTGATATTTACAAAGCGGACGGAAATTTGAAGGACGGCATCCAACGGCTGCAAACTCTGGCAACCAGCAATAAAAATAGCTGGCTGGCCCAACGCGAATTGGGCCGGGCCTACTATTGGTATGTCCGCGATAAAGGCGGGCAGTCCTTTTTGCAACAGGCAATCAGTTTGAATCCGGACGATGCGCTCAGTCACGCTTATCTGGCTCTGGCCTTCTTTGATAAGTTCGACGACTCAAATGCGCTTTCCGAAGCAACGACAGCTACCAGCCTCAACCCTAACTCGGCGGAGGTGCAGGCCGCCTTTGCGATCACGCTTTTGCGAACCCAGCCAAGCCGAGCCATTACGCTGGCCCAGGCCGCCGTGGACAAGGAACCCGATAATATCCTGACGAATTGGGCGGCCTGGTCGAGCTATGTGACGACCCGGCAATTCGGGACGGCTTTGCCCTATATCAAAAAGCTGGTCGATAAGTACCCGACCTTTGCCAGCTTTGCCAATGGACAAGGCGACCACTTTTTGCTGCAAAGCGATCAGGCTAACGCCCTAATCTGGTATACCAATGCTTTAAAAATCGACGGGGATTTCCCCTATGCCCATACCAATCTGGCTCAAATCGCCTATCTATTTAAGGGCGACTCGGATACAGCGATCAAGGAGGCCAGCGCTGCCGTAAAAGTCTACGATCTTGACCCAAACGCTCATATCTGGCTCGGCTACGCCCAGGACGCAAAGGCTAATTCGGAAGCGGCCCGCAGCGAATTCAATAAGGCCCTCGCTCTGGATCGAAACAGCGCCCCAGCCTATAACGGGCTGGCCCTTAGCTATATCAGTCAGGCCAACGCCAATAAAGCCAACCCGCTTTTCAAGGATTTTCTGACCCAGGCGATTAGTCAGGCGGATCAGGCAATCAAATTAGCCCCCTCTTATGCCGATGCTTATTTCCAAAAGGGTTTTGCCTTATATTTGATGAACAAATACAGCGAGGCCGAAGCGCCTTTGAAGCGGGCGACCGAATTAGATGGCAGAAACGCCAACTATTTTATCGTGCTGGGCTACAACTACGTGCCGTTGCAAAAAAAGGATGACGCCAAAAAAGCGGCCCAATCCGCCCTGGCGATTAACCCCAACTCGCAGCAGGCCAAAGATTTGCTCAAGTCGGTCGGAGGCTAACAGGTGAAACGCCTCAAACCTAAAATAGGTCGGTGCTTTGCGGTCGGCATGCTGGTTTGGCTAATTCTACTAGGATTGCCGGGGGCAGCATTGGCCCAAGCCGATTACCAGTCAGGTGAGCTTACCCGACTTTCGGCAGAAGTGCGCTCAATCCGGGCCGAAGTAAGACGGTCGCCACTAGCCGAGAAAAATTATCTGGAAAAGCTTTTTGGCGATCTCAACCCCGGCAAGCGAAGCACAAACCAGAACAAAACCGGGAGCGGGGAATTGGACACGCTTGGCTGGCTGGCAGCGATACCGGCGACCCTTTTTTACGGGCCGTTAGCACTAGCCGCGATCTTATGGATTTTGTTCAGTTCGGACCTGATCGGGATAGTAAGCGGGTTGATCGTAATAGGGTTGTGCATAGCTTTTTGCTGGCCGCGCCGCTTTCGGCCTATCGCGCTGTTTGTGCTGGCCTGTCTGGGGTTTTTCCTGGCGGCAGGCATTACAGTAGCGGTCGCCTTCGAGGAAGGAGTTTGGCCGGTGCTGATCTCGCTCTTACCGACGGCAGGGTTAGTCTGGCTGGCCTTCCGGCGGGCTTTCTGGTCTAAAAAGCCATCATTGATATAACAAAATTGAGCAACGCTATGCATCCGGTAAATATACCTCAAGGCTCTCAAGAAGCAACTCCGTATAAGGAAACCGACTAGCACAGGAGGATTATTTAAGAATGAGTTATAGTTTAGAGGGTGCCGACTATGAGGAGATTGTCGAAGCGCTTAAAGATCGCGATTGGCGTATACGTCGGCAAGCCGTTAGCAATCTAGACCGGTTTGATGAACTGACGGTCTTTGAACTGCTGATTGGTGCGCTCAAAGACGAAAATAAACATGTCCGCGCTAAGGCCGCTGAAACTTTGGGAATGATCGACATGGTAGAAGCGGCTGAGCCTCTATTGGAAGCATTATCAGATGAAGCGACCGAAGTCCGTTTCGAAGCAGCAAACGCTATAGGTCGTATAGGTTACCCCAAAGCTTTTGAAAAGCTTCTTGAGATCTTCCAAAACAAAGATGAAGCTCTTAATACTATCGCTGCGGGTGGCCGAAATTTAGGTAGATTGGATGACCCCCGCGCCTTCGAACCGCTGGTTAAGGGCCTAGAGAGTGAGGAGTTCGGGGTTCGGATAGGGGCTGTCCAAGGATTAGACCATTTGAAAGACATCCGAGCGGTTGAACCGCTTATCAAATTACTAAAAGATAATCAAGTCTCAATTCGGCATGCGGTTATTAATGCGCTGGGCAGAATGGGAGATGCCAGAGCAATCCCGGCTTTAGAATGGGTTGTAGAAAACGATACAGGTAAGAGTGATTTCTATGGTAAAGTTAGCAGGGGTGCTGCTGTAGCTATAGAGGATATAATGCAGCGTAATAACAATAAATGACCCCTGAATAGAATACAATACAAAAGGCAGTTACGACATTCGCAACCGGTTGACCCAGTGGCAAAAGCAGGCCAAGAATACCAATCTTGCGACCGCCAACTTTAAGTAGAATGGAGTTTATAACATATGAAAGGTTTTTTAATTGCACAGCGCGGTAACGTAATCGGTAATCGATACAACCTAAAAAACGGCCAAACTTCGCTGGGGCGCAATGCCGACAACGATATTGTGCTGGACGAGGTAGCAGTCTCACGCTATCACGCGGTGATACGCTTTGACGACCAATCCGGCGAAGTTAGCGTAATGGACTTGGGCAGTACCAATGGCGTAACGGTCAATAATACCGAGATCAAGAGCGGCGTGCCGTACAAACTCCAGCAACGCGATACGGTTTTTATCGGGCGGGTCGCCTTTAACGTCCAAATCCGGCCTGACAACGTGCCTTTCGCTACCCCACCCTTACCGGCCAGCCACGACAAAGACCACACCGGGCGGCTAAACTTACCGGCCCATTACCGCGATACGACCGGCAAGCTAAAGTTGCCGCCCTACGCGGAAGTAAAATAAAGTATTCTATTTACTTCTCTGGCGATTGGCGGCGCAACTCATCCAGCTCACGCTGCATCTCGGCCAGTTTGCGCTCGGTCTCCTGCCGGGCGGCTATTTCGGCGCTGGCCCACGCTTCGGCGATTTGACGAGCAGTCGCTTCTTCCGTCGCCCTTTGTTCCGCCTGAATACGGGCGGCTTCCTCTTTACGTCGAGCGGCTTCCTCTTTGCGGCGGGCCGCCTCTTCTGATCTAGCCCGCTCTTCCGCCTCCCGCCGCGCTGCCCCTTCCAAGGCTGCCATCTCGTCTGCCGTCGGCCTTAGCCGCCCTTCTCGGTCACTTAGCCGCAGCTTAGTGCCGTCTGGGATCAGGTAGCTCTCTAGCTCTTCGCTCCACAGTCGTCCCTGCTCGTCTAGCTCTAGCTCTTGTCCGCTTATCCCCTCTACGCTCGCATCATAGCGCCAGCCACGTAGCCGGGTTGTGGCCTCTCGCCATACCTGGTTGGGGTAGGGGTCGTAGGTGAAATACTCGCGTACTCCCATTTGCTTGTAGCGTAGCGGCTTCTTGTCCGCTTCCACATCTTCCCGCCAGGTCTTCTCCGACGCAACCTCGAACACCACCGTTGGAGACGGTCGGTTCGGCAAGACCAGCGCCCAACTGGTCAAGCTGGCCCTTTCTTCCTCACTCAAGACCAAACCCTTGAACAAGGCTACGTCCGGCGAGACCGGGTAATAACCGGGCTGGAAGATGCCCATATCGGTATTGTGATACCAGCCCGTGACCCGGTAGAGCCAGTCGAGGACAGCCATCAGATAGCGGATTAAGGATGAGTGGGGATCGCTTTCAGACACTTTTTCTTCCTCAAGGAATAGAAGAAACTCGGCATAGCCGGGCCATTCTTCGAGACTTTTCAAGTCCTGGGTTGACATATGGTGTTACCTCCTTGCCTCTAGGTTATAGCATATTTGCAGGCCCGAAGCAATCAGAAAGGCCAATCCGAATTGGAGTGCCAACTTTCTGAGCAGAGCGGTTTGAGCTTAAAATCTACAAAAAGAGCAGGCCCGCGCCTGCCGCCAGCACCAAAATCAGGATGACCGGCACGCGCTGGGAAAGCGCCAACCCGAAAGAGGCCAACCCGATTAGCCAACCGCGCCAGTCGATGCCCGGCGCGAAAATCAGCAGACTCGAAATTACCAGCAAGGACCCCACCACTGCCAGCGACAAACCACGCATTGCGCCCTTGACAGACGGCTTATGTTCGATTTTGCGGTAGACCGCCGAGAGAGCCAGCACCAAAAAAGGTGGTATCAAAATCGCGGTGAAAGCCAAGACCACTCCCAAAAACCCATAAGTCAAATAGCCCAGCGAAATTACCCACAACCCATTTGGGCCGGGCGTGATCTGCCCGACCGCAATGGCCTGTCCGAAATCCGCGTCGGTCGCCAGACCATTATCGATCAAATCCTGGTGCAGACTGGGCAGATTGCCAAATCCCCCGGTCGAAAATAGCGAAGCTTTGATAAAGATCAGAAAATAAACCAGTGGGTTCATGAAATATCCTGCCTTTGCTGCTCAACCGGGGAGGGCCGTTCGCTTAGGCTCTCTAAAACAGGTTTTTGGGAAGGGAGGGCGGTTGGATTTTGTAATTGGGAACGGCCTGGAAGAGGAAGCGTCACCAGCAACACACCGCTTAACATTGCCAGCAATAAAGCCAACCAGACCGGCCAACGCAATAGCCCGATCATAGCGGCTGTCACCCCGATAAAACCCAGCGATACACCAAGACTGGCCCAACCCTGCCGCCGACTTTCCCGAAGCAAAGGCCGGGTCATCTGCAAGAAGGTGACAAACATCAAGCCTGCCGCCGCCGGGAGAATGCCCCGCAGCATAGCCTGGAAAGGCGGCCAGTTCTGAACCGCGCTAAAGCCTGCCGTTATAGCAACTGTAATCAGGGTCGATGGTAGCAACAGCCCGATCAAAGTTGCGGCGATCCCGCGCCAGCCTGCCAGCTTGCGCCCGATCTGGATCGCAAACGAAAGCATATTGATGCCAGGAACCAAAGAGGAAAGCGTCCAGAAATGTACAAATTCCATTTCGGTAATCCAGCCGCGCTTGAGGGTCATTTCACGTCGGATGGATTGGAGGGTCGTCGGGCCACCCCCAAAAGATTGCGCCCCAATCAAAGCCCAAATACCCAACAGCTTCCAGGCAGTTGGCCCGGCAATCTCTTCCTTCATGCTTTACTCGTCATTCTTTGTCGTTTTCAGGCTAGTCAGGTCGTAGCCACAGTTATAACATTCGTCGGCAGGTGGGTCAACCAAATTAGCCGCACCACAATTAGGGCAAGCACGGGTCGGCTGAGTGGATGGCTGTCGCCCGGATAGAGATGGCCCACGCAGTTGGTAGCGGTTGGGATTGGGAGCATAGCGCAAAGGTGGGGGAAGTTCGGGGCTAGGAGGCAATTCTACGCCAGGGGTGCGGTCGGCAGTAAGTTGAGCCTGGTACTGCTGGCGGCGTTCGCGTAACCGTTGGATGGCGCTGCGGGCCTGGTTCGCCGGATTGAAAACCGACAGATTCAAAGCCTGACTGATCCTGAACGAAACCAGCGCGTACAAGCCACCCAGGAAAACCACCCCACTCAACGCGAGCCATTCAAAGCCAGGAAAAAAGGGAT
The DNA here is from genome assembly GCA_038210655.1 of Chloroflexia bacterium. Lineage (GTDB taxonomy): Bacteria > Chloroflexota > Chloroflexia > Chloroheliales > Chloroheliaceae > 54-19. The sequence continues at coordinate 89,992 of JBBQWM010000005.1, read as the reverse complement.
GGCTCAAAGAAACCAAACTATTGTAAAAGCCGTGTGCCAGGATCGAAAGGCCCAATCCCGTAGCAATCAAGCGTATCCGGCGGCCCCGCTCTGGTTCGTGCAAGGCCATCCCCAGCGCCGACCCCCACATAGCCGAAAAAAGAACGTGACCAAGTGTGCTGAACGGCCCGCGCAAAAGCAACACCACTGGCCCTTTGTCCAACACATAAAAGATGTTCTCAAAGCTGGCGAACCCCAGCGCGGCAGCGGCGGCGTAGATTATCCCATCCATCGACTCGTTGAAAGCTCGGTTGGGGTAGGCGACGGTATAAACTACAAAAAACTTGGCTAATTCTTCGAGACCCGCGACGATCACCACATTAAACAAAACCGCGACCACAAAGCCCTGCTGTTCGCTCAAACCTCCCGCGCTTTTATCGAGGGTATATTCCAAAAGCCCGGCTAAGACCGAGAGTGGCATACTTAGCAAAAAAATCAAAGCTACAAAGCGCTTTGGCTCTTTCTCGTAGACATCCTGCCGGTAGTACCACCACATCCAGAAAAGTCCAAAGCCGAGGGATAATACAACTGAAAATAAAAACTCCACGCCCACCTCGCGCCCTAGCGGGCCAGCACCAATGTCGTTACTATCGGGATCGTTACCAGACAAAAGAAAAAGCTCGAAAAGACTGCCGTGCTGGCAAATTCTCGGTCAAGCTTGAATTGAGCAGCATAAACCAGACAGATAATAACTGCCGGGGTCGCGGCATTGAGCAGAATTACCCCTTGCGTATCGACATTCAGGCCCAAAGCCCGCGATAATACAAAAGCTAAAAGCGGCGCGAAAATCAGCTTGATGACATTCATTGCCAGCGTCGGGGCCAGATACTTGCGTACATCCTTCCAAACGATAGTCAAGCCGAGCGAAAACATCATTAGGGGCAAGGTGGCCTGCCCTAAAAAGTTGAGAGTTTTTACTACCGGGTCTGGAATGTCGCTCGTGAGAAACAGCAGCCCCAAAAGCAAGCCTAAAAACGGGCCGCTCTTGGGAATTTCCAACAAATTGCGCCAGCTAAACTTGGGCTTCTCGCCATAGGTTTGTTCGCCATAGTACGAAGCGATCAACACGCCGACCGTCACCAGCAAAGTCAAACTACCCAGTTCGCTATAAAAAGCGTGTTGCAAGATCATCGGGCTGGTCGTATTTTTAGGGTCGGGGTTGGCATAGATCGCATTGACTAAGGGCAGACCGATAAAGCCCGTACTACCGAACATCGAAGTTAGCAAGAAGGCCCCCATCTGGGGACGCTGCAACCGCAAAATAAACCGACCCAACAAATAAGCCACTCCACCGGAAATACCGATTACCAAAAAGGCTACTACCGGGATTTTCAAAATATCGATGGTCACGTTGTCATTTTTAACGCCTTTAATAGCGCTAAAAACAAAGACCGGCATCAGAACAGTCAGCACGATCCGGTTAATCAAACCCGCTTCGTCCCCCCGGAAAATGCGGGTAGCCCGCATAATCATACCCAAGACGACGGCCCCGGTAATGGTAAAAAGTGGAGCAAGAATGGTGCTTATTTGTACGCTCATTGGATCACATACCTGCTATTAGGTGGTTTTTTTAACAAAAAAATCTGGAGTAGACCCTCCAGATCATTTTAACACAGCTTGGTTCGGAATAAAAGGGTTAGTTATGTTAATCCGCCTCCTGGTAATCCTTAAAGGTGTGTTTGACCGGGTCGCCCACCCCCAGGTTACGCAATTCGTCCAGCATTGTCAAAATTATTTTGACCCCTTCCAGGTTAACTCGCCGCCGCTGGGTCAGAAACTGGATAAACTGGAATTTTTTAATATCGTTCTGAGAGTACCTGCGCCGCTGGGTCTGGGTACGGTGGGGTACAACTAGACCGTGTTCCTCATAAATACGCAACGTGCGCGGATGCAGAGCCAAAATCTCGGCGGCTACGCTCAGGGTAAAAATCGGTTTGTCGGAATTGACTCGTGAAGGAGTAGCCCGTTCGCTACGGGGAGTGCGCGTCGGACGACCGTTGATCCGATTGGAAGGTGGGGAATAAACCGCGACCCCGGCCCCAACCAGTTCCGGCTTTTCGGCCTCACTGACCGCCGCCAGGGTGTTCAACACCTGGCTACGACCGGGAGGACGACCACGGAGTTTGGGCCGCCCATTGCCCAGGGTTGCTTCGTCCAAGTCTAGTACGTCGATTTTTTGCTCGACTTGCTGTGTTTTACCTTGTTCCACTTGACCCATCCCGTGAATGTTATTTGTCTAATTTTATTAAAAGCAGTTGACCTACCAAAAGCAGGTTAAATTACTGATTTGTTGAATACAATGGTAACACAGCCCTATATGGCTGTCAAGCAAAAAATAGGTCAACAGTACTTTCACCATAAGTACTAACTGCCCGTTTTGCGCCTTCCACGTGGTCGGCCCACCTTCCCTACCATACTGGTAGGCTCGTCAAACTCACCGCTAAGATCGGCTGGGTCAAGCTGACCCAACACGGTCAACTTGAGGCTGTTGCTGGCGGTAAAGCCGGGCGTTTGGGTCTCCGGGATCGTAATATGCTCTTTGGTTTGGGGGTTTACCCCGCGCCGCGCCCGCCGATGGCGTACCTCAAAAGTTCCAAAACCGGTCAGGACTACCTTGTCCCCCTCCTTTAACTGCCGGGCGATCAGTTCAATCGCACTACGGATCACCTGATTTACTTCCTTTTGAGGCAGGGTAGTCTCTTTTGCCAGTTGCTTAATAAACTCGTTTTTATGCATCTTCTACCTCGCTTTGCTCTACGCCTACTGCTTACTCGACCGCCGCTTGAACAGGTGGATTGACCGATTTGCTATTTCGCCAGGCCAGCCCAAACGCTATCAGCCCGGCCAATCCGATATAGCTTACTCCTGCGACCAGTGCGACCGGCTCAAAAGTTGAACCGGGTAACTGACCGACACTTTCGAGTCTGAATATAGCCTTGAAAGGGGCGACTACCAGTCCACCCAGGTCTGTCAGAACACGACCAAGCGGGCTTAACTCATCCGCAGCCAGTAACCGTAAAACCAATCTTAGCAAGGCCAGGCTGCCCGCCATGCCCAACCCGCCTTCGAGGATCGCCAGAGGCTGGATAGTTTTGCTCAACTAAACTTTCACCTCAACGACTATAACTTTGCTTTTTGAGATACGCGAATAAAGCCACTACCAACAGCCCGCCCAGGACTGCCCGAACTACTGGTAAGTCTTCCAAACGTGGTTCTACCGAAATATCCAGCGGTAGATTTATAAAAAGCCAGCTTCCTAAGACTGCCAGAACCACTGAACCTAAAAAGCCAAACTTGGGAGCGTTCCCTATCACTAATTCAGCTAAATAAGCCCCGATTAGCGCCAGAAAAAGGAGTACAAAGACCTGCGGCCAGGTCAATAATAAAGCAGAAGGTAAACTCATAGCCTAGTCTCAGGCAACGCCTGCTTAATTTCTAATTTGGTTATCAAGACGACAAATTTATATAATGCGTTGCAAAAATGATAGCACTGCCTTACAGCTTTGTCAATTGATTTTTTGACTGCAATCGAAGAAATGCAGAAGTAAGAAGGTAGAATGCAGAGTGCAGAAGGCAGAATTAAGAATAGAAAGCAGAACCGGGAAGCCTAGACTTGGAGATTAGTGCTTTTGATCGTTTCCGCAAAGTTCCTATTTTGCACTCTGCATTCGCTATTCTGCATTCCTAAAAGGCTTTGGCCGCTAGACCGCCATCGACCAGGAAGGGAGCGCCGGTTATAAAGCTGGCCGCGCTGCTGGCAAGAAAGACCACCAGATCAGCGACTTCTTCGGGCCGCCCGATCCGACCCAACGGATAGACCTTGCCCCACTCTTCAAGGGCTTTCTCGGTGTCTGGCTCCTGGCTGGCGGCGAACTGGAGCAGGGGGGTATTGATCGAACCGGGCAGCACGGCATTGACCCGGATGTGATGGGGGGCGAAATCGAGCGCCATCTCGCGGGTTAGGGCCAATACCGCCCCCTTGCTGGCAACATAGGCGGCAGAGTTCGCCAGACAAACCTGGGCCTGCACCGAGGCGGTGTTGATGACCGCGCCGCCGCCGACCTGGATAATATGCGGGATAGCGTACTTGGAAACCAGATAAACGCTTTTCAAGTTGACCGCCAGCGTGCGATCCCAGGTCTCCTCATCGGTAGTTACGACTGTACCGTAGGTCTGAATACCGGCGTTGTTGTGCAGAATGTCGATCCGACCAAAGGCGGCGACGGTTTCGGCGGCAATCCGTGCGGCCTCGGCAGCGCGGGCGACATCGGCCTGGATAAAGATCGCCCGACCCGGCGGCAAATTCTCGCTGGGCGCGAGTTGTTCAATCTCGGCGAGGGTGGTCTGACCATGCTCGGCGTTCCAATCGACGATGGCTACCGAGACCCCTTGCCGGGCAAACGCCAGAGCAGTCGCTCGTCCGATGCCCGCGCCACCGCCGGTAATGATGGCTACCTTGCCATTCAAATCAGGGAAACTCATTTTTCTTCCTCGGAATTTAACAGGTATAGACAGGCTTTACACGATTACTGTCATCATACTCTTAAGACCGGGTTTGTCAACCTCCGCTTTGGGTAAAAGAGAAAGTACCCTTAACTATTTTCCAAAAATAACTATTCAATCCTGTCATTCTGAGCCGCAGCGAAGAACCTAGATTCTTCGCTGCGGCTCAGAATGACAATATTGAGGTTGGCTAGATAGTTACTTTCAAAAAGGCCAGCAAAAACTCAAACCTTTGCGTTAATATTATTGTTAATAAGGTATTATAACCGATATAGCACTTTCACAGAGGTCTTTACTTTTTCGCCTTTTTAGCCGAGATAAGGGTTCGCATAAAGGAGCAACCACCTTATGGAACAGATTATTTTCGCCTTACCCAAACGACCGGGCCTAGCTGACCACCCCAAGTAGCGCCGTCAGTAGGGCGGTGAAAGGCTTGCTGGCTTTGTTCCACTGGTCGATGTCGCCGACCGAGGTCGCAAAACATGTCAGGAACACCCCCAAAATCGCTACCAACCGCAGCCAGAAGCTTAACTCGAAAGGCCCAAAAAGCAACCGGGCCTGCTGTCGGTCGGCCCGTCGCAAGGTCGCGGCCCCAAAAGGAGCCAGCACCGCCCCCAAAAACAAAGCGTACCCGACACTCGGCAGATATAGCGTGCGACTGCTCGCCAGCGTCAGCACAAAAGGCAACAAGAGCGCCCCCGCCCACAAAAAGCCGTAGCCAGCCGTCCGCAATGTCCAAAAAGCGGGTCGCACTATAAAAGGCTCTGGTTGTACCAAAGCGGAGGCCGGTTGAAGCGGGGGTGGCACAGGAGCGGTCTCCACCAGAACGGTCATAATAGGCGACTCCGGGTCGGCAGGCGTAGCCGGAAGCGCGTAAGGGTCGTCCAGTTCGTCATCGTCCGCCATCGCCCGACGCGGTTTTGGCTGTCCCGCCGGTCTTTCGGCAGGGACAGCTTTTTTGCTCAAGACCTCCCAGTTGTTAAGCCGCCAGGCCTCCCATTCCTGCACCCCGGTCAAGGCCACAAACGCCCCAAGCGCCGCCAGCAAGATTAGCCCATCGGTTCCGCCCAACCCAAACGGTTCGCTTATCAAACGCAAGTTGCCGCGCAAGAACTCGCCCGGATTAGACTGCTCGGCAGACGTAAATACGCTCAGGCCGCCCAAAAAGGCAAAGTGGATTATGATATAGAGAGCTAGTAGCCCAAAGAACGGCGCGTGAAAAAGCACAAGCTGACTCAAAGCCCCTTGCTGGTCGGCTTCCTGCTCGGCCTCGGTCTCCTGATGCAAAATACGGTCAAGCCCGCCCGTCACAAAATCGTAGGCCAACAACACCAAAGGCAAAGCAATCGCCACCTCTTTACAAAGCAAGGCCAGAAAATAAAAGCCCAGCGCAAGCGGATAATAAGTTCCGCTCCGGGCTGGACGCTGACGGGCCGCTACAAAAGCGATAGCCGCTGCCAGACAAAAGATCGTTGCCCATAGCTCGGCCTGACTGCTGGTCTGGGCCACCACCGGCACGTGCGTCGGCAACACGGCAAAGAATAATCCGGCACATAGCGCCAGGGCCGGACGACGGGTCAACCGCCATGCGAGACCCCAAACCAACGCCGAACATAGCGCGTGCAAGGCCGCCGAAAAAAGATGCCAGCCAAGCGGGTTTATTACAAAAAAGCGATATTCCAGATAGAAAAAGAAACGCGGCAACGGTGCATAAAAATTACCTTCTAACCCCCAATTACTGGTGAAAAAGCCGAGCGTGTCGGCGATAGTGCGTTTGGGGCCGCGCAACTGGCCTAATAGCGTCAGGTCTTCGCCCTGGAACTCGCCAAAGCGGGTCAGCGCAAAGAGCAGCATGGCAACGCCCGCTACGGCTGGCCCCGCCAGCCACCACCAGCGCCCTAACCGGCTTTGGGGCGCATATTCTTCGGGCAAATTTTTAGGAGTCGCACTCGAAAGTATGTTTGATGTCAACAAGATTAAGCCTCAAGGGATTTACGATTTGTGATTTACGATTTACGATTGAAAAACACTCTGCTAGTAAAGTTTCTTTGCAATTCGGCTCGATGTCCAATCTACTACCACATCGTTAGAAATGCACGATTACTCACAATCGTAAATCGTAAATCCTCACGGTTTTGTCTTCACGATAGCGTGCCGTTTGGCATCCGCAATATACAAATTGCCGTCCGCGTCGAAAGTCAGGCCGATAGGGTTCTGGACGGCGAGACCACTAGCCTGATTGTAAGTTGTTATTAGCTTACCGCTCGGATCGTAGCGCATGACTGCGCCGTTGGACGGGTCGGTCGCGAAAAGATCGCCCTGAGCGTTAAAAGCCAGATACGGCTCGGCGGGGGCCACTTCTTTCCAGGTCGGGACGGCGATCTCGCCCAGGTACGCGCCCTGTTTATCCAGAAGCTGAATCCGCTTATTCCGCAAATCGGCTACATAGACCTTACCGTCCGGGCTAAGGGCGAGGCTGACTGGCTCATCGAACTGGCCCGGCCCATTCCCCTTGCTCCCAAACTGCCGTTTGAACTGGCCCAGCTTATCATACACTACTACACGTCGGTTGCCCGTATCGGTGATAAATAGCTCACCAGTCGTTTTATCATAGGCAATCGAGCGCGGACCATAGAAACTGGCCGGATACTGCCGATTTAAGTCCAGATTGCCCTGAGTATCCTGCCCGACCCCCCACTTCATCGCCAACTTGCCGGTCGGGTCGAACTTCTCAATCCGGTAGCCCCACGTATCGGTCACGTAAATATTGCCGTCCTCGTCGGTTGTAATACCGCTCGGCCCAAGATCGGCCAACGGCAGGCTAAACTGTCCATCCCCGGCCCCGGCTGAGCCAAACTTGGAGAGGAATTTGCCATCTTTATCAAAACGCTGTACCCGCGCATTAAGGCTATCCAGTACCAGAATATCACCGTTGGGCGCGATTGCGACATTGCGCGGCACTCGATACTGCCCATTGCGATTGCCCGGCGTGCTGGAAGTGGTCAGATCAAAGGGCGGCAAACTCTCGTCAACCGTTGTGCTAATAGCGGCCCCGGTGGTCGGGGCCGGAACGGTGGCTGGCAGACCGGCGGCGGTCGTCGCAAAGTCCGCCTCAACATCCTTACGAACGTAGGCGATCAGATCAAACGACGGGAGCGGCATCCACAATTCGTGGTACATCACATAACGCCAGAGGCGGTCGGCGTAAGGCTGCTCCGTAAAGCTACGCCAGATCAAGTCCCAGCGCGTGTTGATAATGTCCTTCTTGGCGATGCGCTCTTCGCGGAAATCGTCGGGCGGGACATAGCCCAGACCGCCATAGCCCGAATCGTCTTCCGGGAAATTCCAGCGTACTTTATACTGATGCGAAACATATTTATCGCCCAACTGCTGCTGCAAACGGCTGGTATTTTCGCCTACCGAAACCAGAATAACCACAAAAGGATTACCACGCCCGTCGCTGGCAGGGATCGGGGTAGCATTGTTAGGGTCGTTGCTGACGGTACACCAGCAAACGTTGCTATACTGTCGCAGATACCAGTTTAACGGATTGGCCGCTTCGCCACTTACAAAAATCGGGTAGCTTTTGATGTTGGCAGGGTCCGGGTTGATCGTTGGCAAGCTCTTCGGGTCGGGGACAGCGGGCGCAAGCTTGTAGGTATCGCGTATATCGCGGCCCAACCGATCCAAACGTTGTACCAGAAGCGGTATCTCCGGGGTAGTCTGGGTATAAATCATCGGCTCGACCGCCGTATCCGGGTGTCCATAATTGAGCATGATCGTACTCTTGACGCAGTAGGCAAAAACTAGACCGCCCATCATCAGTACTAGCACCGCCCGTGCCGTCGGCCCACTCAACCGATAGCCCCACCAAAGCCAGAGCGTGAAGCCAAACAGGGCCAACCCAATCAGCCCGACCAGTACCATCTCGACAATCGCAAGCGTTACGTCGCTGCTGGTAGCTACTCGACTCAGGTTCGGGCTGTACACGCCCTGCCGAGGAAAGTTGATCGATTGCCCGATCATCACAAATAGGACTGCAAGCATCCCACCCAAGAGCAAAGCAAATAGCAACCCCTCTTTCCAGGCAAAAATCCGCTTCCAATCCAATCGGCTCAAGTAATCGTTCAGGAAAGCCGCCGTCGCCAGACTAAAGGGTAAAGCAACCTGGATATTCAGCCAGGGGACTTTCTCCCCGGCGATAGAATAAGCGACCAGGGCCAGCGCCGACCACCAGAAGGTCAACCCGATAAAGACTCCTCGTACCGTAAATATCAACCGACCGCGCCGGGCCGACCGCCGCCACCAACTTACCGGGAAATAGACCGCCGCCACAAAGGTAAAAATTACCGCAAAAGTCTCGTAAAGCAGCATTAGCAGCGGGTAGTAAAACCAGGGTTCGTCCAGGCGGCGCTTGTCGTGCTGCTCGATCCAGTATTCCAGCCCTCGGTAAAAGCCATCTGCCAGTCGCTCCGGGGCAAAAAAGAAATTGCTGAAGATCAGCACGTAAAGTACTCCAAAACCGAGCAGCAAGGCCAGCACCGCCCAGGGATTGCGGGCGAATTTTAGGACAGCCCGCAAAACTGCCGACCCGCGCAATTCGCTATCATCGATCCGCTCCGCCAGCGAGACAAACCAGCCCGCCACTACCCCGATCACCAGCGCCAACACCGCCCCACCGATGACGTAGGCCAGCCATTTGTCCAGCGTCCCGATCAAAGGCAGGTTGCCTTTTGGCAGATTGCTGCGGTCGGGAACCAGCACAAACCGCAAACTGATCAGACAGGCGATAAACAGGACAAAGAAGAAGCTGATCCCCAGGCTGAACAAGCCTTTCGAGGTGTAGACCAATAGCCGCCGCTCCCACAACCAGCCGACCAAAGCGCCCGCCAATACCGCCGCTACCCCTATCGCTACCAATTGAGGCAGCAGCGAAGGCCACTTGAGGCCGATATAGGCGAACTCGTTGTAAGAAGTAAAGCCGTCTTTGACGATCTTGTCGATGGCAGGGGAGACGTTGCCGCTAAACTGCAAATTGACCGCCGTGACGTATCCGGCAGGCGACGCGCCGCGCAAAAAGAGCAAAGTGGCAACCAGCGCCAGCCCAACAAAAACCACCAGAGCGCTAATCCGGGCAATTAAGCTAGAACGCGCACTCAATCGGCTATAGCCGTAAGTAATAAAGCGGGCCAACGGATAAGCTACCGCCGCTGCCAACCCGATATAGAGCGGGATCAGCACAAAGTAAGCGTCGATCCCAAACAGCTTTTGCAGCGTGCCATCCGAGGTCTTATCGACAAAAAGATGGAGCGAACCAAGTACGACCATCACCGCAAATAAGCCGAACAAGCCATAATAAACCGGCTTGAAGTTGGTAAAGAGGGTGTTGAGGACTGAGGACTGAGGACTGAGGACTGAGGGGGGAGCTTCGGCCTCGTTAAGTGTATCGGTGGGTGCGGCGATTTGGGATGGTTCCGACCGGGTCGGGTCGGGGATAGGTTCTTCTAGGACGGCGGGTTGTGCTTGAGGCTGTTCGAGGAAGGCGGCTTCTTTGTTTAGTTCCAGGGGCGCTTCGGCTTCGTCGGAAGCAGGCCAGATTTCGGTCTGGGCCAGGGTTGGTTCGTCCATCTCAGCATCGTCCGCCTCTACAACTACGCGGTTAGGTAACGGTTCCTGAAGACTCCCTTCTAATTTCTGATTTCTAACTTCTAATTTCTGCCTTCTAACCCCGAATTTGGCGGGCAAGGCGATAATCTCAAAGAGAAAAACCACCCCAAGCCAGCTTAACACAATCCCCAGGTTTAGAAAGGACATCTCGTGGCTACCAAACAGGACGAAAAAGCCTAGCCCAGCCAACCCGACCCAGCGTACCTCCCGCCGGGAACCGGCCTTCGCCTGAGCAAAGCGAAACAACCCGATTACGAAAAGCAACATCCCAAATGTGGCAAAAATATCGTGGCGCAGCGACCGTGAGTAATAGAGAATTGAAGGTGAGACCAGCACTAAAATAGCAAAGGCTATCGCGCCGATCCTGCCGAGCAACGGGCGCAAGAAATAACAGAGCGCAACCAACCCAATCCCGAACATTGCCGGGGCAAACCGAGAGCTAAATTCGGTCGCGCCGCCCAACAAAAAGTAGGAGAGCGTCACCATATAGTACAGCACCGGGCCGTGCCAGGTTGGGTCGTAGCGGTAGACGTTGATCCCTTTGTACATATCATAACTGAACCAGGAATGGTTGTTCTCGTCGTGGTGAAAGGCGCGGGGCGCTAAATCCCACAGGCGCGTCACCACCGCCAGCGCAATAAGGGCCAGCCAAATTAGCAGTTCCCAGTTTAGCCAGCCCGCCGCCACCAGACTATCTAGCACGCTCGGCTGTTTGTCGGGGGGAAGTAGCGTATCCTGGTCGGCGTATTCGGGTTGTTCAGTAGCACGGGGGAGCGGGCGGTCGATTACTTCGGGGGCTTGCACCCCGATTTGGTTTTGTATTCGTTTAAAAGGCTTGGCCTGTTCAGTCATCCTCAATTTACCTTTGGCAATCTAGCAGTGGGCCACAAATCCTAACCGGCCAGAATTGGGCCAGTCGTAAGTCTAGTTGATTATGAGTCTACATAAAGAAAGACTCCCTCAAAAGCTAAAAAGTTACGGCCTGATTGTACCAGAAACCGAGCCTCTTTACCAAAAACCAGATTGTGACAAAATGCGCTAATGCCCGTCTATTATAGCAACTTGCAAAGATAGTGGCTCACTCCTACAGATAAGCGGGTAGCTCAAGTGCTTTGCAATCTAATATAAGTAGTTTCTAGCTTATCCAGCTAGAATAGCGTAGCCAATAAGGACTATAGAAGTACTAACCAGCCCGTTGTAAGGCAGCACGTAATGTTTATAGGTTAAAATTACCGTGTAGTTATTATGGGGTAAGGGTCAAAGATTTAAACCAAAGTTTTAATTCGGCGTATAAAGTACTATGATGGTCACAATTGACGATACCCCGGAATAGGTACACGCCCAAATCGACCAGCTAACCCAAAATCAATTAGCCACTTACGAAGAACAAGCGAAATTCCGATTAGGGAATGCCGCTTCTATTTTTCAGAGCTTACAACCCAAAAGACAATGAGGCGGTCTAAGTATGATCGTCCAGAGAACGTTTAAAACTATGATCGAACCAGCCTTTGCTGCTAACGAAATCCAAAGAGTGGCGGCCCTGCACAATCTGCATATTCTGGATACCCCGCCGGAGGAGCGCTTTGAACGTGTTACACGCACCGCTGCACGCTTGTTCAAAGTACCGATTGCCCTTATCTCGTTAGTAGATACTAATCGGCAGTGGTTCAAATCCTGTCAGGGGTTAAATGCCTCCGAGACTCCCCGCAATATTTCTTTTTGTGGGCATGCGATCCTGGAGGATAAACCGCTAATAATCCCAGATGCCAAACTAGACCTGCGTTTTGCCGACAATCCACTGGTGACAGGGGAACCCTGTATTCGGTTTTACGCCGGGCGACCATTGGCGACCCGCGATGGAAGCAAAATCGGCACGCTTTGTATTATCAGTCCAGAACCACGCCAGATGAGCGAAGTTGATCTTCAAAGTCTGAACGATTTGGCGGCCTGGGCTGAAAATGAATTGAACTTGCTCAACCAGAATGAAGCGTTGACCCTGATACGCGACCGGGAAACCCGTTTGGATACGGTTTTGAATAATGTAGTTGATGGCATTTTAACCCTTAATGATAGCGGAACCTTAGAGTCGTTTAACCGATCCGCCGAGCGGATTTTTGGCTATTCTGCCGCCGAAATACTCGGTCAAAGTGTTACCCGGTTGATCCCAGCCTTTTATCATAGCCAGGACGAGGGTTATTTTATCCAGCATGAGCAGGCCGGGGTGGCTGGAATTGGACGTGAGTTGGTGGGGCAACGCAAGGATGGTTCGCTTTTTCCGCTAGACTTTGCTTTTAGCGAAATGCAATTGTTCGAGCGAGACCTTTACATTGCGATCTGCCGGGACATCACCGAACGCAAACAGGCCGAGGACAAATTGCGGGAAAGTGAGCAACGACTTCGAACCGTCATTAACAACGCCCCGATTATTCTCTTTACTATAAACCTCGAAGAAGTCATTACCCTTTCCGAAGGTAAAGGTCTGGAAGCGCTGGGGATGAAGTCCGGCTTCGGGGTAGGCTATCGTATTTCTACTATTTATCACGACAGACCGGACATGTTAGAATATGTACGCCGCGCTCTGACTGGTGAAAGCTTTACGCTAACCTATGAATTAGGCGGGGTAATCCTTGAAAGCTGTTACTCCCCGCTGCTAGATGAAAAAGGTGAACTGTGCGGTACAATCGGCGTTTCGTTCGATATTACCGAGCGCAAACAAATCGAAGAGACCCTGAAAAAAAGTGAGGAAAAGTACCGCTCGATTATTACTGCAATGGAAGAAGGGATTGTGCTACAGGACTCCGAAGGAGTGATCCTTTCTTCTAATGCCAGTGCCGAACGTATCTTAGGGCTAACGGTCGATCAGATGATGGGCCGTAGTTCGCTTAACTCAAGTTGGCAGGCCGTCCACGAAGATGGTTCACCCTTTGAGGGCGAGACCCATCCGGCGATGGCGACCCTTCAAACCGGGCAGCCTTACTCGAATGTAATAATGGGGGTCTATAAGCCGGATGCTACTTTGACCTGGGTTTCGATCAATTCCCAACCGCTTTTCCAGGCTAACGAGCCAAAGCCCTATGCCGTAGTATGTTCGTTTACCGATATTACCGAGCGAAAATGGACCCAGGAAGCTCTGCGCGAGAGCGAGGAACGCTTCCGCCGCCTTTCAGATGCTACTCTGGAAGGCATTATGATCCACGAAAACGGTAAAGTTCTGGACACTAACCAAACTGTCCTGGATATGTTTGGCTACGAAAGTGCCGACTTTCTTAGCGTGCCGACTTTAGATTCGGTTGCCCCAGAGTACCGTGAACTGGTTCGGGGCAAAATTATGGCCGGCGATGAAAAAACCTACGAGGCGGTCGCGGTTAGAAAAGATGGTTCGCACTTTCCTATCGAAGTGCGGGGTCGGGTTATTCCTTATCACGGTCGGAAAATTAGGGTAACTACGATCCGCGATATTACCGAGCGACAGGCCATCGAGCGCATGAAAAAAGAGTTTATCTCGACGGTCAGCCACGAACTAAGAACTCCCCTGACCTCGATTCGCGGCTCACTCGGTCTGATTATGGGTGGGGTAGCGGGCGAGATTCCAACTCAGGCCAAAACTATGCTCGATATTGCTTACAAAAACAGCGAGCGGTTAGTCTTCTTGATTAACGATATTCTCGATATAGAGAAAATCGAAGCGGGCAAGATGGAGTTCAACCTCAAACCAACCGAGCTATTGCCATTAATCGAGCAAACCCTAGAAGCAAACCGGGCCTATGGCGAACAGTACGGGGTGAAGTATATACTTGGCACAACCTTACCCGGGGTCAAAGTTACCGCCGATAGTGACCGCCTGATGCAGGTGCTGGCTAATTTACTTTCCAATGCCGCGAAATTCTCACCGACAGATAGTACCGTCGTAATCTCTATGTCGCCCCAAAAAGCTTTCATCCGAGTCTGTGTCACCGACCAGGGTGCTGGTATCTCGACAGATTTTCATTCGCGTATCTTCCAGAAGTTTGCCCAGGCCGACGCATCGAACACTCGCCAGAAGGGTGGCAGCGGCCTCGGTCTGAGCATCACCAGAGCAATCGTCGAAAGGATGGGCGGGCAGATCGACTTTAAAACCTCGGAGGGAGGCGGCACAACTTTCTACTTCGATTTGCCGCGCTATGTCGAAAAAGATGAAGTGCCGGTTGAAGTTAAGCTATCGAATCGACCTCGTATTCTGGTTTGTGAAGATAATCAGGACATAGCCACCCTTCTCAGCATGATCCTCGACCAGGGTGGTTTTGCCGTCACGACCGCTCCAAATGCAGAACGAGCTAAACAATTGCTGGCTCAGCAACTTTTTGCGGCAATGACATTGGATATTATGCTGCCGGGCCAGGATGGAATTTCGCTCTTGCGTGAATTGCGAAGCGACGAGCGTACTCGCGACCTGCCGATTGTGGTAGTTTCGGGTCTGGCCGAACCGAGTCAACAGGAACTTACCGGCTATGCGGTAGCCGTGATTGATTGGATCGATAAACCGATCAATAACTTGCGTCTGATCGAGGCGGTTAAACGGGCTACTCACCAACACAGGACCGCTCACCGTTTGCCACGCATCCTCCATGTTGAAGACGACCCGGATATTTTGCAGGTCGTTTCGCTGCTACTTAACACGGTCGGCGAGGTTGTTCCAGCCTCTAGCTTGCAAGAAGCTAAACAAAGGCTGCAAGAGGAGATTTTTGATCTGGTTATCCTCGACCTGGAATTGCCAGATGGCTTCGGTCTGGATTTGCTGGCCCACCTGAGCAATCCGAATAAACCACCGCCCCCCATCGTGATCTTTTCAGCCCGCGAGATCGGTCACGAGACGGTTCGGCAGGAAACAATTCAACAGGTCGCAGCTACCCTGGTCAAATCCCGTACTTCTAATCAGGCATTGCTGGATACGATCAAGTCTTTGATACAGTAGGGGATTTATTATAAATTGAGGTTTATTATTTTAAGAGATTTGTAGATTTGGCCTGAATAGGACTATAATGTTACAAATAAATCAGCGGGAGAAGAAACAATATGTCCAACTCAATCTTAAAGCGCATCCTTCTGGTGGAGGATGAACCAGATATTCAGGTCATCAGCAAATTGGCTTTGGAAGCGGTAGGCGGCTTTACAGTCGAAATTTGCAATTCAGGGCGCGAAGCCCTGGCTAAGGCTCCTACCTTTCAGCCAGATTTAATCTTGCTGGATGTGATGATGCCGGGGATGGATGGCCCTAATACGCTCAAAGCCTTGCGCGAAATAGAGCAGTTGGCCGCCACTCCGATAATTTTCATGACTGCCCGCGTCCAACCTCACGAAGTAATTCAATACAAAGAATTAGGAGCGCTGGAAGTAATCGCCAAACCGTTCGACCCTATGGCCCTCTCATCAAACATCGTCGCTATCTGGAGGAAATCCCATGACTAATTTATCAACCGATCCCCAGGAAATGTTACGCCTCTTGCGAGAAAGTTACATAGCTCGGCTTCCCGACAAAATTGGGCAAATCGAAGCCGCCTGGCAAGCTTTAAACCACGACTGGAACAACGAAACCGCCCAAACAATGCTGATGGGGGTACATAAACTGAGCGGTTCCGGGGCCAGCTATGGCTTTCAGCAGATCAGCGAAACCGCCCGCGCCCTGGAAATTTTTATGTCCGAGCTGATCGAAAATAGTCTTTTACCCAGCAAGGCTCAAAAAAACAAAATCAGCCGCCTGCTCACTTCCCTCAAAGAAGCCGGGCTTAGTTGCGAACCGTCAAAACAGGAATCTAAAGTTTAGAGCCTGACCACAAAATCATCCAGTAGCAAACCAATCTCCCACAAAAAAGGAGTCTGCTTTGCTACTGGATGATTTTTCGTGATGAAAAACCCACTAACCTGATATATAAGAGCCTATCGCACCATAACCTGTAGGAACGAGCTTCTGCTCGCGATTGAAGCCGCAGCTGGGTGTTCCAATCGCGAGCAGAAGCTCGTTCCTACAAGGGGTCAATTGCTCTGTATTTTGCGATAGGCCATTAGACCTACTCAAAGTACCGCCTTTAGACCTAGTATGCTGCGAAACAAAGGCCGTAGCCGGGTTGTCTACTTAATGCCCATCACAATAGCGGGCAGTACGGATACTATTAGCCTGTAAGCACTAATTTTTTAAGTGGTCAGCAGTTGACACGGCGCAGGGTAATAAAAATCCATAGCAGGGAGTCTTCTCCCGGCAGTCAACCCGAAAAATTCTTATAAGCGGTAAGATAAGCCGCAGAGCGAAAGAGGAAGAACGAGCGATGCAAAATACTCTTCACAAGAAGAAGCCTTTAACAGTAAAAATTTCTAGTTGGAGCGCCCGTCACCGTTGGCTGACGGTAGGATTGTGGTTTTTGTTGGTTTTTGGATTGGTCTTTGGTAGCAGCGCCATCCCGACCACCACCACCAAGTACGACCCTTATAGCGGAATTGAGTGGGAATCGGCTAAAGCCTGGACCGAATTGACCGCTAGTGGCACGCTGGCAAACCCGCACGAAGATTTCTTTTTAATTGTAACCCATCCGACCCTTAAAGCGACCGACCCGGCCTTTAAAGAGACGGTAGATAAAATCACCAATACGCTGGGTACTTATAGTTATACCGAAGCCGGCAAAACTCAGCCACTCTTTACGCAACTAACCAACCCTAACCAGGTGCCTGCCGAAGCCGGGCTGGTTTCTAAGGATGGAACTGCCGTCCGCATTTATGGTCAAATCTACGAAGAAGACACCTTTACCAAGATGAAAGAGCGGTTGGAACCTTTTGAGGCGAAAATCAAAGACCTCAAGGCTCAGTACCCCGCTTATAACCTGTTGGCTAAGAATATTATGTTCAACTGGATTACGGCTGCAAAAGAGAGTAACGAAAGTCTGATGACCTCTCTTTTGATTACCCTGATCCCCACCTTCGTAATTTTGCTGCTGGTCTTTGGAGCGCTGGTAGCTTCCATCGTTCCCCTAGTGCTGGCGATCACGGCGATTATCGGTACGACTGGCGTTATGACAATCTATAGCCGGTTGAGTGGTAACAATAATATTACCCAGGCGATAATGCTAGGAGTGTTAATGGGTCTAGCCGTCGCGGTAGACTACTCGCTATTTATCATCAGCCGCTACCGCAACGAACGTTACCAGGGCCGCGAGAAGCTAAATGCTATCGAAGTTGCCAGTGGTACGGCGGGTCGGGCAGTCTTCTTTAGTGGGGTGCTGGTAGCGATCTCGATTTCGGGGCTGTTCATCCTGGGTAGCCTGTTTATCCCAATGGCGATTGGGGTAATCGCGGTAGTGCTGTTGTCGGTGCTGGGTAGCTTTACCTTCTTGCCGGCCATCCTGTCGCTTTTGGGCCAGGGGATCAACTGGGGTCGTATTCCCTTCTTTGGCAAACCTCACCAGGACGGCAAGGGGTTCTGGGCCACGATTGTACGGTCTGTAATGCACCGCCCGATCATCGTGACCTTGCTGGCGACCGTTTTTCTGGTAGCCCTGGCAAGCCCGCTCTTGCACATCAAACTCGGTACGAGCGAGAACACCGAAGCTATTACCGAAGGCGACAAAGCCGCCCAACTGATGAAGGACAAATGGCCGCAGGGAACCGACCTGAAATTGCGCGTAACCGTCACCCAGGCCGACAAACCCACCACCCAGGCCGCGCTGGAACAACTCCAGGCTACCATTCTCAAAATGCCCGGTCTGAGCGGCCCGGTTGAGGTTATCCCTTCCAAAGATGGCAAAGCGGTGATGATAGCGGTCTATCAGGCGGGTTCGTGGAACGATGATGCCAACCGCGATACGGTCAAGAAGCTTCGCACCGAGATTATTCCGGCCCAGTTCAAGGGTCTGAGCGATGTTAAGGTCTACGTCGCTGGCGCTAGTGCCGAACAGATCGACCAGATCGATTACTTCCTGAACCCGATTGTGTGGGTCTTCGTATTGGGCCTGAGCTTCCTGATACTGCTAATGGTCTTCCGGTCGATAGTGATCCCTATCAAGGCGATCATCCTGAACTTGCTTTCGACCGGCGCGGCCTACGGTGTGGTGATCCTGTTCTTCCAGGACGGACGAGCCTGGGTCAAGGCGACCGGCGTGATGGAAGCCTGGCTGCCGGTCTTTATCTTCGCAATCATCTTTGGCCTATCGATGGACTATCATATGTTCATCCTGACCCGGATCAAGGAGTTGCGTGATAAGGGCCTTAGCTCGAACGAGGCGGTTTTGAAGGGCATTAGCAGCACCTCTGGCACGATCACCGGGGCCGCCGCGATTATGGTAGTCGTCTTTGGTGACTTCTTCGTCAGCCTGAAGGACGTACAAATCCAGCAGTTCGGTCTTGGCCTGGCGGTCGCGGTGCTACTGGACGCGACGGTAGTCCGCTCGATGCTACTACCGGCGGTTATGAAGCTGATGGGTCAGGCCAACTGGTGGATGCCGAAATTCCTCAACTGGCTCCCGACCATCACTATCGAGAGCGAAACGGAAGACGTAGTTGCTCTGCCGCAACCCGAAGAAACCGAATTGGTGGCAGCTTAACCCGCTCGGTTTAACAAAGCTAAAAAGGCGCAACAGTCGTTCTGACTGCTGCGCCTTTTGGCTTAAACGAAACTACCTCACAAACTCAGGCGGTCGGCGGCAAAAAGCCTTCCTCCTGCAAATCTTCGAGTAACCGCCGAGCATAAGCTTCGCCACCTACTTGCAGCAAGATTTTACGAGTAGCGGGTAACGGTTCCTGCCAAAGCCAAGCTACTGCCAGCCAGAAGCCCGGCACAGCGTCCGAATGATAGTGTCCGGCGGCATCCGGCGGCACAAGTTGATATTGCCCATTTGCAGCCAGCCGATAAAATTCGGCCTGAGATTGCTCCGGGTCAATCAGCCAATATTCGCCGACACCCCCGGCAGCGTATTCGATAAACTTATCCTGGCGATCCCGTTCAATGCTTTCGGGCGAGATAATTTCTACCGCTAAATCAGCCGGGCCGTTTAGAAAGGTTCGTTGAAATTGACCTTGCCGGAGACGACTTACAAAAAGTAAATCCGGCTCCCGGCCTGAGCCAGGCAAACGCATCTGGAACCCGGCGGAAAGTACTACCCCTAATTCGAAGGTTTCGACAAAGGTACGTAGCACGACTTCTAAAAAGCCTTTGATATTTTGGTGCCTATAACTGGCTGGACTGGGCATTAGCACTTCTCCATCGACCCATTCAGCATGGGTATCTTCGTCCAGCCACTCCAAAAAATCCTCGTAGCTGATCTTACCGGCAGGCAAAGGTATGCCTCTATGATTCAAGGGTACAGGTTGCGGTATACTTGTTTTACTGCTCATTCAACTAATGCTCCTTCCACCCAACCCGATCTGATTACGTTCGGTTTCCTTTCATCCCTCATCCTTCATCCCTTTTCACAAGCTTGCCACCAATAACTTTGAGCGGGTTATTATTGGAATCGGCATTCAGGGTGTAGTCCAGCCCTGCCGGAAGTAGGATTGTATTGCCCGGTTGCAAAGCTTGAGTCTCGAACGAATCTGTCGCAGAACTAAGCGTACCACTACCAGCCAACACCGAAAGCAAAGTAAAGCTATCGTCGGCGGCCTGTAGAGCGGCCCGGTCGTGAATGTGCCACAGATCAGCCGTAAAGTAAGGGCATTCAACCAACCGGGTCTGTGCGTAACCGGCTTTGGCGATCAATTCAGGGTGGATTACTTGCGGGTTGGCGAAACTTAAGTTGATGGCTTCCAGGCCCTTTTCGATATGGATCGGACGACCTACCCGCCCCCAATCGTACAACCGATAGGTAATATCCGAATCTTGCTGCAACTCGTAGACGACGATCCCTTTGGTCAAAGCGTGAACGGTTCCCGCCGGGAGAAACACGACATCGCCTTCCTGTACCGCCGCCCGGTTAATATAGCGCAACAAATCGCCCTCCCGGATCGCCTCGGCTAATTGCTCACGGGTATAATCAGCCGAGTTTAGCCCAAAGCAAATTTCGGCACCAGGCTCGGCCTGAACCACGTACCAAAACTCGGTCTTGCCAAAAGGATAATTCTCAAGCGCCTGGGCCAGTTTATCGGTCGGATGAACCTGCACCGACAGATTATCATGAGCATCGATAAACTTTACCAGCAGGGGGAATTTCGGGTAAAGCATCGCGGCGGGTCCGGCTAGTTCCGCTCCATACTGAGAAAACAGTTCGCCTAATTGCCGCCCGGCCAGTGGCCCGTTGGTTACGATGCTACCGGAGTAGGCTTCCCAGCTTTCGCCTAACCTGGCTCCATCCGGCCCCGGTCGGCCCAACACTTCCGCCAACCAACGCCCACCCCAAACCACTTCTTTAACCTGCGGCTCCAATCTCAAGGGATACAGGTCACTCATAATAGCTCACCTTTCTTTGCTTTTACCTCGGATTTCTTTGAACTGAAAATACCCCTTTCAGGGAAATTTACACTGGGTCTATTAGATTATACCAAGTGAAAGCGGATTAAGGGGATAAGTAAAAATTAACTTTTTTAGCTGTATTGATACAAGGGAGCCGTGCTAAAAGGCTCAGTTGGAGTTCGTAACAACGCCTCAATACGTCGAACTGTTTCCGGCCTTAGCAACACATCGCCGCATAACACACAAACTTCTGCCGGAACATGGTCAATTACGATTACCTGCCCATGATAACGGACGGTATGAACAATTTCGCGTTCTTCATATTCGCTGACACAGCCTTCAATGCTACAGTTCATTGCCGTGATCCTATTGTAACCCGCTTCATAGTCTCGTTAAATTATCTTCCGATTATAGCAAGTTTCCGAATTACTGACCCGGTTTTGGTAGGGGCAACCCTATGTGGTCGCCCGTGAACACCTTGCACACTCTCCCAGGGCGACCACATAGGGTCGCCCCTACCAGTCCAATGTTTTTGCAAAACTTACTATAGAAGCAATCAGGCTAGGGTCAGTTCTTCCAATTCGTCCAGCAAACGCTTAAAGACATCCAGAGTTTGCTGCACTGGTTCGGGACGGGTCATATCGACCCCGGCCTGAGCCAGCAAATTGGTCGGGTAGTCCGAGCCGCCGGTCGTTAGGAATTTACGATAGCGGGCCACTGCCGGAGCGCCCTCGTTAATCATTTGCTGCGAAAGCGCGGTCGCTGCCGAGATGCCGGTCGAATACTGGTAAACATAGAAGGCGCGGTAGAAATGGGGAATCCGCATCCACTCTAGCTGAATACGCTGATCCAGAACCATCTCCGGGCCAAAGTAGCGTCGGTTCAGATCAAGATACAGCTCGTTCATCAGTTCAGGGGTAAGGGCTTCCCCGGCCTCGGCGCGGGCATGGGTCTCGCGCTCGAACTCGGCGAACATCGTCTGACGGAAAAGCGTGCCGCGTATCTTCTCAAGCTCGGTATTGACCAGATAAGTCCGAACTTCTTTATCACTCGTGCGCTTGAGCAGGTAGTCGGTCAGCAAGGCTTCGTTGGTGATGCTGGCGACTTCCGCCACGAACAGACTATAGTTGGAATAGATAAAAGGCTGGGTGCGGTTGGTATACAGGCTGTGCAGCGAGTGGCCCAATTCGTGAGCCAGGGTATAGACATCGTCAAGGGTATCCTGGTAGTTAAGCAAGATAAAAGGCTGGGTCGTGTACGAACCAGAACTATACGCGCCACTGGTCTTGCCGACATTTTCGTAGACATCGATCCAGCGCGACTTGATGCCCTTCTCGACTTCCTGGACGTAATCCTCACCCAATAGCGAAAGCCCCGCCAGCACAGTCTCGACCGCATCCGCATAGGGTATTTTCTTTTTAGCCTGTGGGATCAGGGTCGTATAGATGTCGTACATCTGCAAGTCATCCAGGCCGAGCAGCTTTTTGCGGATGCCCATATAGCGATGCAGCAACCCCAGATTGCGGTTGACCGTCCCCACCAGATTATCATAAACTTCCAGGGGGATATTTTCGGGGCTGAGAGAAGCTTCCAGGGCGCTCTTGTAGTTGTGGGTACGAGCGTAGAAAATATCTTTCTTGACCGAGGCAGCATAGGTCGCGCCTATCGTATTGCTATACTTGCCAAAAGTATCGTAAAAAGCCTCGAAAGCTTCTTTGCGTACCCGTCGGTCGGGGCTTTCCAAAAAGCTGATGTAACGGCCTTTAGTCAGTTCAACTTCTTCGCCGTCAGCATCCCGGATGGTCGGGAACTTTATATCAGCGTTACTAAGCATGCCATAGATAGTAGAAGGGCCAGTTGACATTTCCAGCGATTGAGCCAGAATTTCTTCCACCTCTGCCGAGCGCACATGGGCCTTCTCGCGTTCGATCTGATCTAACAGATGCTGATAAAGCTGAAGGGCCGGTTCTTCTTGTAGGAAAGCGGTCAGCTTTTCAGCCGGGATCGCCGTAATTTCGGGCGTGATAAACGACCCCGAACCCGCGAATTGCGACCACAACCCGATAGACCGATCTAGCAAAGCCTTATAGGTCGAGTTGGTATTATCCTCGTCCTTACGCATATGGGCAAAGCTCGCCAACTGGTCAAGCTTTACGCCAAGTTCATCCTGCATCTTGAGAGCGCCGAGCAGCAGTTTAGCCGATTCGCCCAGCCGACCTTTGTAGGCTTCCAGGCCCGGCAACCGCTCCCCGATAGCCTCAAAATCTTTTTCCCAGAGCGTATTATCGCTATAAACGCTTTCCAGATTCCAGGTATATTCTTTAGAAATTTCGCTTCGTTTGGGTAAAGTTGCCGTTGGCATATTTTCTCCTTTTTTGATTTAAGAAATCAGAAATTAGAAATCAGATATTGACAATCTGATTTCTAATTTCTGATTTCTTACTTCTCTAATTTACCGACGCAGGCCGGTGGCAGGCGATTTGTAGAAGAAAGCATCGGGCGTGGTGTCGTCCGGCTGGAACTGGCTATTGCCGTGCGTTAGCAGATGGCGTAGATAGTTACGGCTAAACGGACGCTCGATATTGACGACCGGGTAAAGATCGTCCAACAGGGCGTAATAGTTTTGGGCCGTTTTTTGTCCGGCATACTCAAACGCCTGAGAGACTACCAGATCGGTCTTTTTGCGGTCACTTTCTTCGAGCCGCTTCTGCCCATTGATCTTGCCATAGCGTTCTGGTGTCAGCAAATTCCCCGATTGCACCTGACAGGCAAACACTATCGGGCGGAAAACGAACTTCTGGCGGCGATCATCGTAGAACAGCACGTTAGCATTTTGCTCTTCGCTCTGTTCGTACTCTATCGTAAAGTGGTTACTCTTCTTGCCGCGCCGCATAACCAGCACCGCCCCCGGCACGAGGTTATCCTCGAAGAATTGCTCCAGACCACCGATCCAACCGCCCCGACTACCGGTCGGGTAGCGCAGGTCTGCCGTATAAGTGAAATAAAGCTGGGGAGCCTCGAAACGTAAGATCAACGATTTTTGCTCTTCCAGCAAAGGCACCGGGAAAAACTCTTTGGCGGTCGCATCGTAAGGCAGCACACCATTTTCGTATTCATAGAAAGTCAGGATATGCCGCCAGACCTTCTGACCGTTTTCCATAGTCAGTTCGGAAGGGTCGGCTAGAGCCGCATCTTCTAAGAACTTGTAATCGGTACCGATTTCGGTCGCCTTGTGGCGTGGGTTGCCAATCTGGGGCAAGCCCGGCGCAGTCCAAACCCGGTCGTCGTTCGCACCGACAAATTCAAAATCCTTCTTCTCTTTCGAGAGACGGAAATTGAGCGCAAAGCGAGTGGCCTCATAG
This sequence comes from Chloroflexia bacterium, assembly GCA_038210655.1. Taxonomy (GTDB): domain Bacteria; phylum Chloroflexota; class Chloroflexia; order Chloroheliales; family Chloroheliaceae; genus 54-19. The sequence goes on along the minus strand of JBBQWM010000005.1, from coordinate 66,016 downwards.
TCGGCATCGCTAGGGCGCTTGCCCCACAAATCGGATAAGATCGCCGTATCGCTGACTGGCCCTTCGGTATCGTTCATATACTCGCGGATGCGGCGGAAGTCGCCCTTGTTATAGCGCCCGGTGATGTCCTCGATGTACCAGTCACTGGCAAAGTTGACAAAGCGGAAGTCCTCTTCCAAGGCCGCGTTGACCGCCGAAGCAAAATAATCGCCATATTCCGCCAATACATTGGCGATGGGCTGGCCCAAATCAGCTGTGACACCCTCAGCTACCTCGACCTCAATCGGGCCAGTTACGACCGGAGCGGGCGCGGGTGGCGGAGCGACCGGGGTCGGCGCGATCGGCTTGGCTGCTACGGGAGCAGGGGTAGCGGGGGCTGCCGGTTTCGCTGGTGCAGGCGGGGTGGCTGCTACCGGGGCCGGGGCCGCCGGAGCAGGGGCGGTCGGTTTGGTTACTGCCGGAGCAGCAGGGGCGGCCGGTTTGACCGCTGCGGGCGGGGTCGTTGCTACTGGGGCCGGAGGCGGAGTAGTGGCGGCCGGTTTCGGGGCCATCGGGGGCGGCGCGGGGGCGGCGGCGGTCGGCAAACTCAGGCTAGGGGTCGGGTGCAGCGACTGTTCAGCCGACCGCGCCGCCAATTCCTCGTCGGACACGGGCGCGACCGGGCGAGCATCCTGGTAAAGCCGCGTCTGGAAGCTATGCTGATCGATTATTTTATCAACCGGGGCTTTGCCGGTCTTGGTCGTCTTAAAAGTTATTACCGGCTTACTAACCACGACGGCATCCCCATCGGTCGGGATCGCATCGGCTTCGGACTGAGTTTCCTCGCGCACAAAGACTGCCGGGCTGGACGAAAGGGCCTTATCCAACAAAGGAGCGAGGTCTTCCGGCTTTTCAAGCCCTTTGTACTTCTGCTCGGCGTAATATTCGGCCAGCAGATCAAGGGTGATGGAAATGGGACGACTGGCGGCATACGAAAAGCCGCGCATCCGCATTAAACTCCAGACCTGGCTTGCCAGAGCCTTTTCCTCGGCGCTACCGCCTAGTTCCAAAGGTGGCATGTTTATTTGCTGTGTCATACGACAGCTTTTCTCCTCTATACTGCTTGCCAGCCGTCCCAGGTTCACATAAACCGGCGGCTTATCTTTTTCTTACACTGTTTAACTTAAACTAAGACCCAAAAAAGCTGAGTTTAGCGGCTACCTGCGCCCTCTTTTTCTTTGACCAGTTCAATGTAGCGCCGGGTGAGGGCTTCCAGCGTCTGAGGCCGCCCGCTTCGACGGACGAACTCGACCAGCTTTTCCAAATGTTCCGGTGATACCTTCAGGCTCGTCTTCTTAGTAGTATCCATTTTCCGCTAGACCTTCTTTCCCACTCTTCTCGAATTCATACTCTCAGGACTTCCGCCGCTAAATTTAAGAATAAAACCAAACTATTCAAAAATTGAGTTTGACGGTGCTGCTCAAGCCAAAGCCCTAATTATAAATAGTACTTGCAAAACGCTATTTTACACTAATATGGCCTTCTTTTCAATTTTTGTTCGCAAAGCTGTAATTTTTTGATTAGTGACGGCGTTCATTCTAACAAAGCATTAATTTAGATACAATAAACCGATCTCTCCGACAACTTTTGGTTCGGTTTGAGTTGATTTACTTATAGCACAACTAAGGAGAGCTTTATGAGCAAAAAACGCGATTTTAGCCGCCGGAAATTTATTCGTATCGCCGGACTGGTAACAGGCTCCGCCGCCCTGTCGCCCTTGATCCAGGCATGCTCCGACGAAAAGACCGCCACCCCGCTGGCTTCACCCAGCACGGGGCCAGTAACCGCTATTGCCACCACCGCCCCGGTCCCGACCGCCACGCCTGCCCCAAGCATTTTGCCGGTTGGCAATACGATTGATAGTTATCTGGCGGTCGCCCCTGGCACACTGCGGGCCGGACAAACCGAGAAAATCTCGATTACTCTTTTTAGCGGGGCGAACCTGGGCAGCGACAGCGTAAAAGCGGCCCTACTCGATAACAATGGACAGCGCGTCGCCGACATAGCGGGTATGATCCAGGGGCGGGGCGATCTGGCGCTGGCTTTACCAAAAATCGCTGATGGCAATTATACCCTTCAAATTCAGTCTGCCGCGTTCCAGGCTCAGTCGCCGATCAAAGTCGAGCAAGCCCTCTTACTATTTGTCGAGACCGATAAGCCGATCTACAAACCGGGCCAGACCGTCCATATTCGGGTGTTGACGCTCGATCCACAACTCAAGCCGTTGGCCGCCGAAGCCATTACAGTCGAAGTAGCCGACGCTAAAGGCACCAAAATCTTTAGAAAGAGCGTCACTACTGATGGCTATGGCATGGGGACGGTTGATCTGCCGGTCTCGACCGAACCGAATTTGGGAACCTGGAAGATCAACGCCCTCTCCGGCAAACGCAAGACCCCGCTCGATATTCGGATCGAGAAGTATGTACTACCCAAGTACGAGGTAAAAGTCGATGTGGCTAAAGAGTGGGTGATGGCCGACGAGCGGATCACCGGGACGATCAAGGCCGATTATAGCTACGGCAAGCCGGTACAGGGTGAAGTCGAGATCAAGGCGACCCGCTATGTCGGAACCTGGCAAGAGTTCGCCAGCCTGACCAAACCGCTCGATGGGCAGATCACTTTTGATTTGCCTGCGGTGCAGTATGTAGCAGGTACGCCCGCCAGTGGTGGCAAGGGTAATATTAGCCTGGAAGTAACCGTGCGCGAGAAATCGACCGGCTACGAAGAAAAATCCACTAAGTTACTGACGGTCGTGGCGACCCCCTTTACCTTGAAAATTATCCCGGAAAGCGTCATCTTCAAGCCGTTGTTGCCGCTATCGCTGTTGGTCGTGGCCGAGACCCCCGACAAAAAGCCGGTCGATACCGCCGCCCGGCTCGAAATCATCTATACTTTGAGCAACTTCCAGACTGCGCGGGAAGCCCAAATCGTCGATATGAAGACTGGGCTAGGAACTGTCCAGATTACACCGCCCGCCACTGCGATCTCGTTGACGGTCAGTGCCACCAGTGGCAAAGCTTTTACTTCACTGGCAATGCAGGCCGGTTACTCGCCAAGCGGCAGTTTTATCCATTTACTACAAGTCAGCAAGGGCGCTCTCAAGGTCGGGGATACCGCCAGCTTTAAGGTTGCCGCTACCAAGCAATCGACCAACTTTTATTATGAAATCATGTCGCGGGGTATGTTGGTTTATTCCAGCTTCTCGCCTTCGGCAGATATTTCGTTTACCCTTACGCCTCAAATGACGACCAACGCCCGGCTACTGGTCTACCAAATTTTGCCCAACTCGGAGGTTGCCGCCGACTATCTACCCTTCTCGGTCGAAGCCAGCTATCCGCACAAAATTCAGGCCAGTTTTGATAAAGCCGAAGTCGAACCGGGTCAGGAAGCGACCCTGAACGTTCAGACCGAGGGGCCGTCTAAAGTTGGGTTGGCGATAGTAGACCGCTCGGTCTTTATCCTGGCCGAAAACCGGCTCAATTTGCAGCAGGTTTTCGCTGAGCTAGAAAAGCTTTATCTAACGCCCCAGATCGAATTGCACGACACAAGTACTTCAACCAACTATAGCAACCCGGTTACTCTCAGCAGCAAGGAAATCTTTAACAACGCCGGGGTAATCGTCATGAGCAACAAGACCGTCCCGCAAGGCCAGACTTATAAGCGTCCAATTCCAACCGGGCCAGTTCCAGTCCTGGGAGGGGTCGTGCCTGCCCCTATAGCCGCCGCCGCAACGACTGCCGCCGCTACAACAGCGGCTGCTTCTGGAGCAGCCAAAACGGAAGACTTGTCCCAAAACGGATTAGCCGAAGTCCAGCGGGTGCGCCAATTCTTCCCGGAAACCTGGGTCTGGTCGGACTTGACGACCGATGCAGTCGGCAAAGCCTCCAAAAAGCTAACCGCCCCGGACAGCATCACGACCTGGATGCTCAACGCCGTCGCCCTTTCGCCAAAAGCCGGGCTAGGTATCAGTCAGGCCGAACTAAAGGTCTTGCAGCCCTTCTTTGTCTCGGTCGATCTGGTCTACTCGGCGATCCGGGGCGAACAGTTCCCGGTCAAGGTCGCGCTCTATAACTACACCCAGACCAGCGAGGAATTTACGGTCGAACTGGAACGAGCCAACTGGTTCGATTTGCTCGACCAACCGACGCGGGTTATCACGGTCGGGCCAAACGATGTGGGCGGGGTCGCCTTCACGATCAAGCCGCAACAACTTGGCTCCAACCAGCTAAAAATTACCGCCCGTTCCAAATCGAGAGCCGACGCAGTGGTCAAAGACCTGCTGATCGAGCCGGAAGGGGTCGCCCGTGAGGTAGTTGAAAATCTGGTGGTCGCTGCCGGGAAAAGCTATGAATTTGACATGGAAGTACCACAAGGGATCATCCAGGGGTCGGCCCGCGCTTATCTGGCCGCCACCGGCAACTTTATGACCCAGACTATCGAGGGGCTGGAAAGCTTGCTCAAGATGCCTTACGGCTGCGGCGAACAGAACATGATTTTGTTTGCGCCAAACGTCTATGTAGCCCAATATCTAAAAGAGAGCGGACAGATCAAGCCGGAAATTCTGGCAAAAGCCGAAAGCCTGATGATGACCGGCTACCAGCGCGAACTAACCTACTGGCGCACCGAGGGCAGCTTCTCGGCCTTTGGCAACTCGGACAAAGAGGGCAGTTTGTGGCTGTCGGCCTTTGTGGTCAAGACCTTCGCCCAGGCCAAAAGCTTGATCTATGTCGATGATACGGTGTTGACCCGTACTGGCGAGTGGATCGGCAAACAGCAAAAAGCGGATGGCTCGTTCGCGCCGGTCGGCTTTGTCCATCATCAAGATTTGCTGGGCGGTCTCAAAAGCAATACGGCCCTGACCGCTTACCTGGCCGTCACGCTGCTGGAAGCGGGCGACAAACCCAGGGCGGCAAAGGCGATCACTTACTTGGAAAATAATCTGCCCACGATCAACGATGCCTACACCCTGGCGATTACTTCTTATGCCCTGGAACTCGCCAAGAGCGGGCAAGCTACCACCGCCTACAACCAGTTGCTAAAGCTTGCCAAACAGGGCGATGGCGGAACTTACTGGGGCGACGAACCACCGGTACAACCCAAACCGCAACAGGGTCAGGGTCAGGGCGCGGTTGCGCCCGCCCCTGCCTATCAACCGGGCAATCAGAGCGCCGTGATCGAGACAACCGGCTACGCGCTCCTGGCCTTGACCGCACACGGCGACCGGGTGATCGGGGCGCAAGCCGCTCGCTGGCTGGTATCCAAGCGTAACGCTTACGGCGGCTGGAATTCGACTCAGGATACTGTCGTTGGTTTGCAGGCGCTCTCGAAGTTTGTGGCGACCAGTCGGGGGGATGTAGACGTGACGGTCAACTTCCGCTCTGGCAACTGGCAAAAGGATATTCGGATTGCGCCGGACAATTCGGACGTGTTGCAGATTACCGAGGCCCAGGTCGGTGGCAAAGTAAAAATCGAGGTGCAAGGCAAAGGTCAAGCCATCTTGCAGTCGGTACGCCGCTTTAACGTACCAGACCCCGCTCGTAAGGATGTTTCGGCTTTCCAGATCACAGTCGATTATGGGGTGGCCCAGATCGCAGTTAACAACGAAATTGCGGTCAAAGCCAATATCCAGTTTACGCCACCCGAACCAATTCAAGCCGGAATGGTCGTGTTGGACGTGGCCTTACCGACCGGCTTCGCCGTCGTGGACGACTCGCTCAAGGCTCTGGCAAAGCAACAGCCCAAGCTCAAACGCTACGATACCGCCGGGCGCAAAGTGATCTTGTACATAGAAGATATGTCGCCCAACGAAAAGCTTCAGCTTGACTTCAAGGCGGTCGCGCTCTATCCAATCAAGGCCCAGGCGGTCACTTCGCAAGCCTATTCCTACTATCGCCCGGATTGGAAGGGCGAGAGTCTGGGCGGGGCAATTGTGGTAAATAGCTAAAGAGTGGTTATCCATTCAGCCTTGTCACACCCCTCCGGGGTCTGACAAGGCTGAGGCTGAGTGAACAAAACAAAATTATATTTTAGCGTGAGTTAAACCTTCCTGGCGTTCTGTAATAAAGGTAGACCCCAGATAAGACCTGCCCGATATTAAAAACTGATGGTGTCCAGATAAGCTCGTAATTAGTAAACAAATCCAGGGCAATGGGAGAGGTAGGCGTGAAAGTGTCCACGCTAACGCCAGTTCCATTTTGGGTCGAGGTCATAAAAATAGGCGTGTCAAAAGTACCGTTGTAAGGTACAAACCCGCGTAAAATAAGATTCATAGGTGGATTAGGCGCAAAGTTTTTGTAATAGAAGTGAACCGACGTAATACGGCTACCCTCCGGTAGGTTCACCCGTGCTGCCGCCTCATCAACCGCAGTTAAATAAATGCCACCGCTCCCACCATAAGCCGCATTACTGGCATTTCCATATGGTTTGAAATCAATACCAGAAATAACATGAATTTGATCGTTCGGTCGTATTGGTGGCACGACCGCTGCCAGACCTGGACTCTGCTCTTTACTTAAAAGCGCCTCAGCAAAGGTTGTTTCCTTACCTGTGAAAGCTAATGTTCCGGCCCCGGCCAGGGCCAGGTTTTGCAGCAGCCTTCGACGAGTGGGTAAGGCTGATTTAACTTGGTTCATCAATTAGCCCTTTTCATTATAATATAGTTAATAATATAGTTACAGTTTTCTATCACAGCTATCTGATATTAGGCTCAGTAGTCTGGGTTCTAGTGCAAAACCCCTTTTTGGAGGCGTTGGGGAGACCAGAGAGGCTCTGCACTAGAATTAGTTTAGCTCAACTATAGGGATGTGGCATCGTTGGGATCAGGTAATTAAGTTATAAATTTGAGGGAGCAATTCACTCGTGAAACATAGTTGGAATTAACTAAAAGCATTTCTCATTAGGGGCGACTACAAAGCTTTCAAAGGCCGACAGCAAGGGTCGCCCTTATATTCCAGGTATTTTTGTGCGTATAGCTGGGGTTCAATCATTGGCAAAAGGTCAGGGCCGCTCCTACCGAGGAAATTAAACCATTCGACCGCTTTTAACGACTTGTTCGAGGCCGAGCAAAGTCTTGTTGATCCGTTCCAATTCAAACTTGGCGAGTTCTAGTTCACGCCCTGGGGATATGTAGTTTTGAGCCGCCAGGTCAATATAAGCCTGAGCGCTCTGAACGGGCTGTTGAAGCTGAGTATAGATCGCTTTGATAGTGGTCAGCATAGTCTCGACGGGCTGTTGCACATTAGCCGAACCTTGCGAAGCTTCTAGCTCAAGGTAGCGTGAGGTCACTTCGTTGAGCAAGCGGTCGCGCTCCTGAAGCGAGGCATTAAGGCTATCCTGGCTCTTTTTCAGCCGCAACAAATTGCGGACACGGGCCTGCAACTCGTGACGGCTGACCGGCTTGGTCAAGAAATCATCCGCGCCACTGTTAAGGGCTTTGATACGGTCGTTCTCATTATTGCTGGCGGTAAACATTATGATGGGGATAAAGTTAGAGTAGGCTTGCCGGATACGGCTAATCAAATCGAAGCCGTCCATATCAGGCATCATCAAATCGGTGATAATCAGGTCGGGTACGCCAGTTCTAAGCTTTGCCAGGGCCTCGGCTCCCGAACTGGTCGATTCGACCTTGTAATGCTGAACGCTCAAAAGGGCCACTACCAGTTCCACGACGTTCTCGCTATCATCGACGACCAGTATAGTACAATCGGCAGGGTTGAAGCCGAACCCGTTAGGCTGAATTTTCTCCATCTGTAACCTACCTGACTTATTGAATAGCGTAAATATCCTATGGCATAACGTTAGAATTAAGAGTTGGCCCGGTTTGTAAATAGTATTATAACATAGCTACAGGCATGTTTTACATCCTTAGCGGTCTAACTTTTCTGAATGTCCAACCTGACAGCTTTTGGAAGTTTAAGATTGATCCGGCTGATAAGGTCTTCTTCCAACAACTGTGCGCCTTTACCCAATTTCAAAAGACGTTCAATACCGCTAGTGTTTGTACTTAAACGTTGGACAAGTGTCAGCTTTAACTGTTGGTTAATCTCGACACAATCGTAGGTGTGAAAGTGAACAGAGTCGGTGGCCTGTTCCTCACGAATAGAATCGGTGTTAAATTCACGTTGTATATAATTAAAAAACTGCTCTTGCAAGATCAGCACTAACTTCTTTCCAAGTAACTCAAACGTCTCAGCTTTATGATGTAGCTGGATAAGGATGGTCTTGGCGGACATTTTCCAGTTTATACCGTATTTGTAGGAATCGCCCAACTGTGCATTTAGCAAATCTTCACGTGCTTGCCAGATACCACCCGAACCTGTAGTGTCAAGTGCCTGAATCTCCAGCCCTACAAAGTCAATAATTGTCTCTTCTTTTAGACCTACCAAAAAATAATCTATGCTCCCACCCGGTATTGTTACTTCTGGCACAATATAAAAAGTATCGCACATAGTCGAAACTAAGTTTAGCGTATCGAGGAAAATCTGTTTGTTTTCTAAAAAACGTTGTGGACAAATAATAAGTGGTTGTTCTTGATAACCAACAATGCAAGCTCCAATAGTTTGTTCGGAGTTACTTTTCCGCTGCTTGATGCACTTTCGATTTAACAAGGGACAGTCTTGATTGGTTAGTATTTGAGGCCAATCCAAAGCTGCTTTTGTGTTTATGGTATAAAATTCCAAAGGTCTTCTGGTCAATAGCTCACCTTAAAATAACGAAAGTTGCTGACCGGTTTTACTTTTGGCCTGTAGCACAGCCTCGATTCGCTCTTGCGCGACCCTCAAATATTCTTCGCTTGTGTCGATACCAAATGCTTTCCGATCCATTTCCAGGGCGCTAACCAGGGTTGTCCCCGTCCCACAGAACGGATCAAGCACAACCCCGTTCGGTGGACAGGTTGCTTTGAGAGGCGTTTCACACAGTTCTTTAGGAAAGACCGCAAAATGTTTGTCAATTCGCCATTCATCTTCTGGTACAATTCGCCAGATGTCGCCGGGCTTTGTACCGTTTTTGTGATAGGGCAAAATACAAAAGCCTTTTTTTTGCAACTCGTCAGCCCGCCCCGAATAATCAACCGACTCTGAATGAGTGGAGCGTTGGGTACCTCGAATAATCATACGAAAATCGGGCATTTCACCCATTTCGACTTTCAGTAAGGCTTGCTCCAAAGCAACCAGGGCATTTACCTTTTCTGGGGAGCTTAAATCTTTACTTTCGTTAATTTGCTTGCGGTATTTTATCCCACTAACACCGGTGGGAGTAACCACGTGTCCATTTTGGTAATGAGGCTTCTGAGGCGCATTGCGAAGTTCATCCAGGTTATAGTAATAGGAAGATTGAAGCACAAAATGAAACACCATTTCGTAAACATTTCGTAATTTATCTTTAGCATTGCAGGGATTACCTTTAATTTTATCCCATACAATTGCGTTGCGAAGTATCCAGCCTTCCGATTGTAGAGCCAAAGCCACTCGCCAGGGAACACCGACCAGATTCTTATCCTTATAACTATCCCCTATATTAAGCCAGAGCGAACCTTCCGGCTTCAGCACGCCTCGAAGCTTATTTAAGCGTGCTACAAGATTGCTAACATACTCCTCGACTGTAGCTTCATTGCCGAGCGAACTATTTCCCTCATATTTTCTTTTTAGCCAATAGGGAGGACTGGTGATACAACAATCAACGCTACCAGGAGGCAATTCTGACATAAGTAAAAGCGTATCACCATGAAACAATTTATATTCTACTGCATCAGGGTCAGTCATTATTTTATCCTAATTTATCTTTATGGAAAAAGCTAAGACAAACTTAGGTCTGCTTTTTGAGGCGGTTGTACTCGTTTAGATATTTCATGGCTTCCTGACCATTGTTGGTACGCAGATAAAGTTGGCCCAGATAACGGAAGGGTTCTGGATTGGTCGGACTGAGTTGGATTGCTCGGCGGAAAGCTTCGACCTCCTGGTTGAAATAGACATCGAGTTGGGAAGCTTCCAGGCTGGCTTGTTGTGGCCCATTGAGTAGCTCGTGGATCGAAACGCCCATATTAAAGTAAGCGTCGGCATCGTCGGGTTTGTTCTGGACGACCGCCACAAACTCGCTGATGGCCTCGCGGTAGCGTTTTTGTGAGACATAGGAGACACCCAGATTATAATGAGCCGAAACACTATCCGGCGCGACCGTAATAATATCCTGGAAAGTTTCGATAGCGCGTTCAAGCTGCCCAGCCTGGGCATAGGCTTTACCCATTAGTTCACGGGCGCGAAGGTCGTTCGGGTTATAGGTCTGAACGACCTGCAATTGGTCGATAGCCCGTTCCGGTTCGGCCTGCCGCAAATAAATCTCACCCAGAAGCAACCGGGCCTCCAGAAAGTCCGATTTCAGGCTGATCGCCTCTTCGATGACCATCACCGCCTGATCGATCTGACCATTACGCATGTAGGCGCGACCCAGGAAAAGGAAAGTTTCATAGTCTTCGGGCCGAATCCGTACCACCTCCCGAAACTGGAGGATCGCGTCGTTGACCTGCTTGCGATTGAGATAGATCATGCCCAGGTTGAAATGTGGCTCGGCCATATCGGAGTCAAGTTGGATCGCCTTGATATAGCTTTCGATAGCTTTACCATCGGTTTTTTGTTTACGATAGGCGTTGCCCAGATAATATTGCAACTTGGGATTCAGCGGGTCCTGGGTCACGGCCTGCCGCAACAAATCGACGGCGGCCTGCCGATCTTCCTGCTGAAACAAAATATTGCTGATGCGGTTGTAAACCTCGACCGGGGCAGCGGGCAACTTCAAAACGGTCTGGAAAGTGCTAAGGGCTTTGTCCGTTTCCTCTATGTCCTGATAGACTACGCCTAGCTCAAACAGAGCTTTGGTGTTGCGTGGCTCCATCTGCAAAGCTTTTTCCAGTTCTTCACGGGCCTGGGGATAATTTTTAGTCAGCCGGAAGCCGATAGCCTGCCGAATATGTTCATCGGGGGTAGTAGCGGAACTGGCCTGACGAGCTTTTGCCATCAGTTCGAGATGCTTGTCGCGCAGGTCGATCCGTCCGCGCTTTTCGTAGATGTCGGCTAGTAATTCGTGCGCCTCACTATAATGAGGGCGAATACGCACGGCTTCTAGTAAAGCTAAACCGGCCTCATCCTCTTGACCACTGCTATGCAACAACCGGGCCAAATGATAATGCGCTTCGGGTAAGCTAGGATTTTCTTCGGTAGCCTGCTTTAGCTCCTGGGTCGCTCGCTCGAAGAAATCATAAGCCTGTTCGTCATTGACCGTATCGAGGCGGGATAGCTCCGAATAAACTAGGCCAAGCTCTACATGGGCCTCAGCGTACTTACCGCCCGGACTAACCGCCAGGGCTTCTTGTAAATAGGAAACGGCCTTTTCGTATTCCTGCTCCTGACGATAACTCAGCCCAATGATGCGATAAGCGGCGGCATAGCGTGGGTTGAGCTTGATTGAGTTTTGGAGTTCCTGACGAGCGCGGGCGTATTGTTTTTTAGCCAGATAGACCACCCCCAAATTGAGTCGGGCGACAGCCAGATTTGGATTTAGCTGGACTACTTTTATCAAACTCTTTTGGGCTTGATCGAATTTGTTTTGCAAGAACAAAACTACCCCCATATTATGACGGGCTTCGATCATCTCACCTTCTAAAGCCAGCGCCTCCCGATAAGCATTGGCGGCCTCGTCCAGGTCATCGAGATAGTAAAGGGTATTACCCAAAAAGAAATAGATAATCGAGCGGTCGATCATATGATTGTACTGAGACCGTTCGCCATACATATAAGACGCGATCAAAGCCAGGCTAAACTCGGCGCGGGCTTTCTGGTAAAGTTGATGTTCGTCTTTGTTGCGGGTCTGTCCGGCATAGCCATAAGCACCCAACCCGGCTACAAAAGCGCTAAAAACGATACTATGCCGGGCCGTCTGGATCCCCAGATCAAAACTCTTGAGACCGAGAATCTGCATTTGAGCGCGAGCCGGACGATTATTTTCGAGTGGCTCGCGTACTTCAAAGACTGGCACGAAGTCGCGCCGCTTATGATATAAGTTCCAGCCCCAAATCACGACCGTCGCCTGGGGGATTTCGGCTTCGCGCAGGGCGGTCTCGCGGCTATTGGCGTAGACCATTGGGTAGAGGGTTATAAGGTCTTTATCATGCTCTTTGAGTTGTAGGTCGGCTATTTCGGTGCGGGCGCTTTCCTGCAAATAATCGGTCAAGGCCGGTGCGCCGCTCACACTTTCCCAGGCAAAAAAGCGGGCGGGCGGGGTAAACTTTACTTTACTGGTCGGACGCTTCTCGTCGTCATCGAACTCGCTAACGAACATGCCGCCCTCACGCCGTCCGAACGAATTGGTAGTACGGGCCAAACCAACCCGATCATTGCCGGTAGTAGCCCCGTTTGAACCGTCGGCTCCGCCGCCAATTTGGGGCGAACGCAAAGCCAACGCCGTCGCCGAGACAGACGAATTGGTGGTAGATGAGGAACGACCCGGTGGTAAAATACGAGCTTGTTTGCCTGGCGGCAAAGTACCCAGGGCAGTCGCATTTCGAGCGCTGCGTAGTTCATTCAAAAAGCGGCTACTCATTTGGGAAAGCGGTTCATCTTCGTCAAACTCGGCTCGACTGGGTAGAATTGTGCGGCGGCGGGCGGACCGAATTAAACCGTCGGCAGCGCCGTCCTCGGTTTTTTCCTCACCCAGTTCGGCAAAAGCAATCACAAAGCCGCCCGGTCGGGCCGGAGTGACATTCAATACACCCCAGGCCAACAAGACCAACCCAGCCAGCGTAAAACGAATCAGTTCCCAGACAATATTTAGATTGCCACCTTTGGGCAGCCAGTGGAAAATCAAGGCAAATGAAAAGAGCAGGGCTGATACGATTAGTATCCCTACTGCCCAGCCAAACCATTTTCGGTTGTTATAACGATATAACTGCATCGAATTATGTACTCTTCTGCTACGCTCCCTACAGTTTGATATTATACCCCAAAGTGTCCCGCTAGTACATCCCAAATTGCCAATCGCTAAACGTCACTTTTGCAAACCAGCCAGATTGTGCCACTTCTCTAAATTGGGTCTAAATCTATCTTAGAAATTTTCTACTGAACCTCTAAACAATCGAACGGCTGCTATTCGACGAGCTAGTTGGGGACGCGCCAGCCCCCGGTTGTTCCAGTACTTCAATATCGGCAAAGGGCAAGATCAACCGCGTATTAGACACATCGACTTCGGCCAACCGATCAAGCTGACCGGGCGATACTCCCCGACGCGAGGGAGGTAAGCTGACAACCGTCCCGACCGCACCCAGATAAGTCGGGTTTATCAAGCGGACGGTCGAACCGGCTTTGGGAAGTTGGTCGGCGGCTCCCAGGCGGGTGGTCGTTTTATTGGCCTCTATCGTAGTCAGCACCGGCACAATAATTTCGGGCCGCTGGAAGCCCCGCCGCAACCGGGTCGTACCATTGATCGAAAGTTCCTGCCCGTCGTGGGCCAATAGCATCTCAAAAAGACGGCTTGCCATCGGGCGCAATCCAAACCCTTCGGTCACGATCAAGGTCAACGGGCTGTCCTGCCCACCCAGGTCTGCCGGGAACCGCCAGGCGTGCTGCCCAACCCGATAGAATGCCTCACGCCGACGATATTCCAAAAATTTGGTCAATTCTTCTTCACGGATACTGCCCGTAATGATGCCGCGCACCTTCAGTTCGACCGCCCGGCGTAAAGTTTCGGCGGTAACGTAAGAACCGCCTAGCAAAATAAAGAAAGTGGTGCGCGGGTCTATCGCTGCCGGGTCTATCGGGTCGGCGGGGCGAGTAGCCAACACTCGCAATACACCGTGTTGCTCACCACCAAAACCAAATGCCCCTCGTGCATAGCTGGCTTGCATTTGGATCGCGGCTCCATAGCTAGGAATCGTGCTGCTGACTGTGCCGCGCACAAAAGCTTCCAGGTTGTAGGGCTGGGGCTGAGGAGTCAGGCTGATGTAACCACTGGCGCTATCGACCGCCGCCAAAATGCCATCGAAAGGTGCTTTGAACTGCTTGCCAGCCAACAACCCTTTGCTGGCGGCGATTACCTCACCCCGTGCGATCTTGCTACCAACCTCTTTCTTGAACAGTTTGGCGGTTTCGCGGGGTGACATCTCAAAGTACTCCGCTAAATTGTAGACTCGGGGACGGCCCGGCAAAAGCGTGCGGGCAATCACCGAGTCGCTTTCGACCCGCACCCCTGGGGTCACACTTAGTTCGCCCAGCGAGGGAAGCCGTCGCTCGACCGTGATCGAAACGTTCTGGGCCAGTGCAGGCAAATATTGAGCGTTTCCCTGCGGGGTAGGGGTAGCCGAAACGCCGCTTCCTACCGCCTGACGTAAAATGCTTCCCGGCGAAGCGGTTGTACTATCGCTATAGATTGTCATGATGTGACCAATTTCCTTACTTCTAACTTTACTTTTTCCGGCCTAAACTAATACCTCTGCCTTTAGACCTGGTTTCTTTTTCACGGGCGGCTTCCGGGGCCTTTGGTGCGACGGCGACCTTGCTCTTTTCGCGCTCAGGTTTAGCCGGGCGAATGTCCGGGGCCGGTTTTTCTTTGGCGGATGATGGCGTTTTCTTCTTGCCATTGGAAGCTTTTGCCAGTTCGCTACCATTGGAGAGCAACCCGGCAGCAGGCTGGGCCGGTTGAGACGGGCCGGAAGTGGTGGCAAAATCGTCCGAGCCTTCCTGTTCGGCTTGCTGTAAAGCGGCTCGATAGACGTTATACCAGCCAGCGACTTGCTCCTGGCGGGCGGTTGCATCGGGGGCAAAATGGATCGGACGACCCCGTGCATCGATTATCAGGCCAAGCGCACCCCCGGTAATTTCGCGGCCCGGCGCAGTGCTGACAATCGCGCCCCGCTCCGAACTACCGATCCGGAACGACCCGCCCAACTTGATTTCAAGCGAGGCTTTTTCATCCGAGCGCAAAGGCAGCAGGACAATCGAGCCGAACGGCACTTTTGCTTCTTTGACCCGCCCGTCAGTCTTGCGGAGCGTGATGGTCAGAGCGGTACTACCCAAAGATGCTTCACCGTGAACGACTACTGCCGCGCCTAGCCGATGTAAGCAATCGTAGCGGAATAGGTAAGAGGCGGCATTCGGGTTGAGCGCCGCCAAGGTCCCCGCCGCCGCCATTAGCATAGTCGAGTCGAGTTCAAGTTCGACCAGACCAGTATCGCTGGCTCCCGGCGCTTGCAAACCATCCAGGAGCAAAAGAGCGGCCTGCCAGAGCGGAACATTGACCAGTGGCCCGCCGACCCCGATCAGACGGTTATAATCATAGCCCTGGGGCGACTCGCGCTTCATTTCGTTTATAAGATGCTGCAAAGCTTCCCGCCCAAATGCGCCCTCGATAAAAAGCTCTCGCTCGGTGGCAGGCAGGATATGGGAGCGCAAAGTCTTATTTAGAGCATAGTGGATCAGTTCATCGTCGTCAGCCGGGAAGGGCAACCAACGCCGCAATTTATCGGGCGAGGTCTCAGCCAGCACATTGCTCAGGCCAAAGCTAAGACCAAAACCGCCCCGCACCAGCGAAGCAAACTGGACGGCATCGGCGTAAAATAGGGCCGTGTTAGAACCGCCCAAATCAGCCGTCAGAACTCGATTGGTCTCCATATCTTTCGCCAAAAACTGGCTAATAAGACCGACCGAAGCGCAAGTGGTATTGACCGGTATGCTGCTCAATTCGGTCAAGCGGCGATAGCCCGGCAACGCCGGAAGCAACCGCTCTTGATAAAGGTTAGTAAGTTGACGTTGGAGGGGGGCCAGGTTCTCGCGCTCGGCGTTGGGCCGGATGTTATCCACCATGAAGATTTCGATCTGCCCGGCCACCTTTTCGACCACTTTATCCTGGGCCTCTTTGTTCCCAGCAAACATAAAGGTCGTGGGGCGGCGTTGTTCGCCGGTCGCCCGCGCCAACAAATCTTCCTGCCGGTTGGTTTCCAGCACTACGTCCACCAACGCCATAAGTGGCTCGACCGGCGCTCCATCGCTACCGCCCGACATGACCACCACATTAGGAGCCAACCGGCGTAGCTTGGCAATCTGCCGTTCTTTCCAGACCCGGCGTGTATCGCCAAACAGCTTCATCCGGCCTCTTTTATTCTTCTGACGCAAGGGCTGAGAGGGCGCATCCGGGTCGGGCGGGAAGATGGCAGGCCGATCTTTACGGCTGGCAAAAGGTGAAAACTCCGCTTCAGGGTCTTCCGGGTCGTAGTCCACTTCCGGCTCAACCCAACCATCACCTTCGGCACTATCGAGGTCGTCTCCGTAGTCGTCCAGGCTGATAGTATCCAACACCGTTGTATAGGTTCCGTGACTGGCGCGGGCCGCACTTGCCGCCGAGATATTGCGGATTAGCCCGGCAGCCACTACCCGCAACGGTTCGGCGGCGCTGCTGCTGGCGACAAAAGCGTCCACCCCGCTACCGTCCTCTTGCTGGGGTAAAATTAGTTTACCGCCCAAAAGCAACCGCCGCCCGGTATTGGATTCGATGGCTCCGATAGCGTTAATCACCCCAATGGTCACATCGGCAAATGGCGCTTCGAGCGTGCTAGGCGCTTCACCACGCGCTACAAAGCGGTAGGCGTTATCAACTACCTCAACCAATGCTACACGGGTTGTGTTGCTGCCACAATCGGCTACCAGAACCGACTCTATATTCGAGAAACGAGATATTGCTGATGTCATTATTCATCCCCAAACATCGAAATTTGCGGCCCTTGCTTTAGCCGTTTGACCTCTTTACGCTCAAGCTCCTGGATACTCTCGGTAGGGGTTGGTAATTCTTCGGGCATTGTGCCACCGATGTCTACGATAGCCTTGCGAACCTTGTGGCCTACTTCCTGATGAGCCTGGTTAGCCGCCGTCTTGACTTTGATATTGTCGCGCTCTAGCTTTTGTTTGGTCTGGCTGGCCCGAAAGATATTAGCGGCTAACTCGTCCGAACCCATATAATCGAGAATTTCCTGCTTCTTGTTCAGGCCCTTATGCTCTCGAATGTCAGAAGCTTTTAACCCGCCGTACAACCCTTGATAGCCGTGATCTTGAAAGACCGCAAAATCGCGCGGCTCAACTACCCCGGCCTGACGAGCGGCGGCTGAAAGATTGGTATTGTGGACACTCATTTCACCCCGTAAAGCCAACCGCTTTTTGGCTTCGGGTAGGGCCGCCCATTGAGCGGCTAACTCCTGTCGGCGGGCTTGCTCGACAAAATAGGTCTGACCTAGCGCCACAATTTCTTTGTTGGGGTCGGCATTCTGGACTATTAAATAACAGGCATAGCGAGTAAGATAGACATCCTCAACCTCGCGTTCTGCCCCTGAACCAATCTTGACCATCTTGCGGACACCCGCAAAATGGTCTGCCGGGTTGTGACCACTATTTTTACAAGAGATTTCGGCCCGTCCGATGGCAAGCTTGAAATTACGGAAATTGGTTTTGTAACCCAGCACTTTAGCCAAATCGCGGGCCGACCAATACTCGCTACCATCTTCGGCAATCCGCCGAATAGCGTCAAAAGGTGAAGTATGGAGAGGTTCATTTGGTTGGGCGGTCATCACTTCACGCTCCTAAAAATTAACCGGGATAGACAGGCTGCAATAGATCATCAGATAAGGCTTTGTGGCGCGATCTTTATGGTCGCCCAGTTCGGGCCAGGCCGGGCGACCACAAGATTCGCCCCTACAACGCCTTATTCTAACTTAGAACTTCAGATTGATAAGAAATAGCAACCGATCAACTAAAGCTGCAAAATAGGTCAAAAAGACGCTGGCAAAAACTGCCCCAAACGCCAGCATTATGCTCCAACGGCCCAGCAAACGTACCCGGTCGCTGACCATTCCCAAAGTTTGATTACCGGCGGTTTCGGTTGTAGAGCGTTGCGATTTAAAGACGGTGAATTGGAAATACCAGAGCGAAACGAGCGTCCCAATTAATAGCACGACCCGGCCAAAAATATCCCCTTCGTTGAGCGGCAGAAGGGAGGCTCCGATCTGAGGTAAGAGCGTCCCGGCCAATGCTCCGGCCAGCGAAAGTGCGGCGACCGTTCCAATGACCAGCGCCATCACCAGATTGGTCAAGGGCCGGGTAGCGCGGAGCGGACGGGTAAGCATCACTACTCCCAAAACTAAGGCAATCAGCAAGGCCAGCGCCTGACCACGTAAGCCGCCTTGAAAGCCGTTACTAATGGTTTCCCAAGCGGGATAAAGCAAGTTATAGAGTATCTGGATAAAAGCCCAGCCGACACTGACCCCAACCAGGATATGTTCGGCCAGCCGAAAAATCACATTATCCCCGATCAGGTAGGTGTAAACCATTATGGTCAATATGACAGCTATAATCGTACCGATTTGATCCCAATTCATCCAAACTATCCTTAGTCAACTCGTAACCGTTCCCGCCTGAACCACTTTGTAAGCAGTAAACGGTCAGGTAGTTTATTCCCGACGGCGCACCAGATAGACGACATTTGCCACTACTACGATCAACACCAGCAAGAGCGCCGCCAAACCCTGAGCGCTCCAACGCTCTTCAAGGCTCAATTTCGGCTCGGTTCTCAAGTTTAGCTTATCGCGTAGTAATTGACCATACTGAACAGTACCACTTAATCCCGCCAACAAACCGCGCCCGCGCACCTGTTTCTCGGTCGAACGAATCTCCTGGGTTGCGGTCGTTAGGCCGAGCGCGTAGGGTTTGGCGACCGGTTCAACCGCTGCCGGAACCCCGAACAGCATCCGCGCTCCGGGCTGGATGCCAAACTGCTCGACCCAGGTGCGTACTCCACCTTCGTCGCCTGCCAAAACGATAATCAGGTCGAAATCCGCCAGCGAATTAATCCCCTGCATAGCAGGGGTTTCGCCTGCTTGCCGTCCGTTCTTATATTCGCGTAGCTCACCCATCTGGTCGAACAGACCGCGTACTGCCGCTTCGTTGCCAGTTCGCCAGCCCAGATTCAGATAGTTCTTCTCGTAAACGTAGAAATTGCTATTACCATAATTCGGGTTCCGAGCCAATTCATCCGTCACCTGCGAGGCCAGGGCCGGGCCTTGCGGGTTGAGGCTGATGGTCAAAAGCCGGGCGCGTTTCGACATAACGTGCTGCGTAATCGCCTGGGCCATCGGGCGCATTTCGCCGCTACGGTCGGCCTCCCAATCGTAAGTAATCAGGACTTTCGAGTTGGGAGCCAGAGCATCGATCTGATTATAGAAAGTCTGTACCAATGGCGTAACGGTTAGTGGGGTAGATGCTACCGGACTTAGCAAGGCAAACAAAGCGACCGCCAGCAAGAGTAAAAAGGTTCCATAGCGCACCAATTGGGCCGGACTCAAGGCAAGCCGCCGGGCCGCCGGAGCAGCAGGGCTGGCAGGTAGGGCCGTTCTAGCGGGCATTAAGGCCGCCGGAGCCAACAAAGTAGTCAGAACGGCAGCGCTGGCAAGCTGGGGCGGTAAATTCAGCTGCGGTAACTGCTCGTCGTCGGAAGATTGGAAAGTAATTGGGCCACTCGAAGGAGCAACTTCTTCCACCGGGGTAGTCGCGACCGTTCGTAGCCAGGACGGAACCGAAGGAGCTTGGGCTGGCTCCGCCGCCAACTGCCCGGTATCCGGCTTGAGTGGTTTGGGCTGGTTGGTGGTGCGTAACCAGGCCGGGCCTTCTATATCACCCAGGAAATTGGTCGAAGCGAAGCGGCCCGGCGAGTTTGTAGCCGCTTCACCTAGCGCACTTTCAAAAGCAGGTGGCGGGAGCGTAGCATTTCCGACCGACTCCTCGGCGGTCAGATCATCCAGGGCTAAAGGTAAAGGATTAGCTTCGCTCTCATCCAACCAATCCGGCAATTTACCTGAGATCGCAAAATCTGGCTCGTTAGGCGCGGCAGGAGTCTCGCTCAACCAGTTTGGCAATTGAGCGGAGGGAGCCAGGTCATCGGTCTTGAACTGAAGGCCACGTACCGTTGGATCGGCTTCTCTGGGTGGGCTAAAATCGGCAGTCGGTTGGGAACGACCAGGCTCAACCGGCAGCCCGAACAAATCATCCGGCAAGCTCGATTCGGCCTGGGTAGGCGTAGCGCCGCCCCGTAAAAAATCGGGTAAATCGGAGGCTTCTTCTCGCCCCGGACTGCCCGGCTCCCGCAGAAAATCGGGTAAATCCTGGTCTTGCCCGATTGAACCAGACCCACCCAGAAAATCGGGCAGGGTTGGCTCGGCCTGATCCGCTCCGGCTTCTTCCCAGGCAAAGTCCGGCCCAGCCGGGGAAATAGATGGAGCAGGCTCGGTTTCCATTGCGCCATCTTCTTGCAACCAGGAAGGTAATTCGGCTTGCTGTTCTTCGGCCCGACTGGTTCCCATACTCATCGGCGAATAGCTGGGAGGCTTCTTAGGGGCCGGTGGAGTAGGGGCCGGGGCTTGCCCACTGGAAAGCGCCTGCAACCAATCGGGCATCGGCATATCGTCTTCCGGCGCATCGGGAATGGCCGCCGCTTCGGAACGCAAGAAATCCAGCGAGGCCCCTTCGGAAGCGGGAATCGGGGTAGCCTGAGTGGCCGGGCTTGAGTTTTCGGGTGGCTTAATTCCTAAATTCTCGAAAAAGCTCAAATCGGACTCGGTACTTTCCGGCTGAAAAGCAAAAGCTGGCCCGCCACTCTCGCGCAGAAAATCGGGTAAATCGGCATCCTGGGAAGTTGGAGCCGCCGGTGCAGCCGATCCCGACATATCGCGCAAGAAATCGGGTAGATCGACTTCATCAGAGGCAGGCCTAGACACAAATGGGGCCGGGAACGGTTGCGCTTGCATGTCGCGCAGGAAGTCAGGCATATCCGCCTCACTAGCGGCAGCCTCGGCAGGCGCTTCGGCCTGCATGTCCCGCAAGAAATCGGGCAAGGCTGGCTCCTGAACGGTGGGCGCAAAGCCAGAACTGGTTGAACCTGGGTCCGACATGCCGCGCAAGAAATCGGGTATATCCGCATCGGTAGCCGCCGAAGGCTGCCCGGCCTGATTTCGTCTTGGCTCGCTCAAAAAGTCGGGCAATTCAAAATCGGGCGGCGCACCTCCCGAAATTGAGGCCAGGGTCGTTTGATTGCTGGGTGGAGCCGATCTACCCTCGAAAGCCGGTAGCGCAAACGGCAACATCTCGGTCTCTTCTTCGTCCTCATCGGGGAAACGCAAAGGCGGGATCACAAATCCACCGGGCGCAGACGGCTTTTTCACAGACTCTTCTGGGGCTTCGGCAGATTGGTTCAACCAGGACGGAACCCCATATTCTTCCGCTTCCTTTTCAGACGAAGACGAATCTAAACCTCCAAAATCGGGCAAGGGTTGCAACCCGGCCACATCCGGCGCGAAGGCATTGTCCTGCTCTCGCATCGCCTCGGTCAATTCGTCGGTAGCTTGCATCATATCACGCAACGAGAACGAGTGGCTGGTATTAGTTAGCTCATCCTCCGTCGGCGCGGGTCTGAGTGGAGGTCTGGCTGCCGGGAGTGGTGCAACCGAGTCCACCATCGGCACTAAGAAATCGGGCAGATCGGGTAAGGCGGTTGCCGGTTCGAGCGGTAGCTCTTCCTCATCCAGGGCGGGCGGGCGCAATCCTTGCAGCCAGGGAACCAGATCGTTTGGATAATCCGGCACAACCGGGGCCAGGTCAACCGCGTCCACCGGACTCATATCACGCAGAAAATCGGGCAAATCGGGCAACGCCACAACCGAAGCCGATAACTCATCATCGGTCGGCGGTGGCTCAAAGCCGACTGATTGTGGCTCATCCAGGGTCGGCGGTGGTAGACCCTGTAACCAGGGCGAGAGTTCGACCGGCGCGTCCTGATCGAGTTTAGTGGGCATCGGTCTGGTCGGAACGTCCTCTATCGAAGAGGGAGGCAGACCCAACAAATCGGTTAGCCCAATCGGGCGGCGGAACAAACCCGAAGTACTCGGTTGGGTCGCTTCATTAGACGAACCGATCCGAGGGTTCAAATCATCGTTACGCGATTGTCTATCGATTGGTTCATCAAAAGCAAAGCTCAAGCGTTCCTCAACCTCAATATCCCCAAAACTAGGGCGGGCCGGAGCAGGCAAGGCATCGGTCGTCTGGCGCAACCAAACCGGAACTTCATTCGAGGGAGGCGGCTCAGAAGGCGAACTGGAAGGCGGCGAAGGCGAAGTTCCCTTCATCTGGTGCAACCAGTCCGGCAAATCCCCGGTATCTTTTTCAGGCGTAGGATTAGTAGGGTTAGTAGGCGGGCGCGACGGCGGAGCCGAGGATACCGACGGCGACCCGGACAACTCACGCAACCAATCCGGGACATTATCCTGGCTCTCGGACGGTTTTGGGGTAGCCGACGCGGATGGCGAGGCCGGAGGTGGCGGGATCGAGGCGGGGCCACCCATATTCTGCAACCAATCTGGCAACCCTTCGTCCGAGGCTTTGGGGGGCATTCCAGCTACAGGTAGAGTAGCCGCCAGATCGTCTGGCATAAACATGGGCAAAGGAGGTTCAATATCGGGCAGGGTAGCTTCCTGGGCTGACGGGGGTATTTCCCTGGCAAAATCCGAAGGACTGGCAAACAAAGAAGTATCTTCTTCTTCCTGCTTGGCCTCCTGCAAGGCAGCACTCAGTTCGGGGTCAATCTCGTCATCCTCGTCCATCCCGGTGGCATAATCCAACGGCGGAGGCGCATCCGAACGTAACCCACCCAGCCAATCGGAGACACCTTCGCGGGCCGGAGAGCGTCCCTCGGCAGCCTCTTTCTCGCGCCGGGCCTGGGCCAACCGCGAAAGCCGACTACCCCCTGCTGCTGCCGGTGGTGGGGTCGGACGGCTTTGTGATTGCTCACGTGGCGCAGCCCCCCCTACTATCGGCACATTGGATAGATCGGTTCCACATAGCGTGCAACTTACCGCTTCGGCCTGATTAACCGTTCGACAGACCGGGCAGATTTTTTGGCCCCCGCCCCCTGGCTGGCTCGTCAGATAAGCCGGGCGCAGAACTTCCGCGCAGGCCACACACCAGCGACAACCCGCCAGATTACTTTTCCCACATTTTGTACACCATACCTGTTGCAAAGCCGTCCCCCACTTGAGGGATAAAAGATGAACATAAGGGATGAACCTCTAAAAGCGGCTATCTTGTGATAGCTTGCCCCGGATTTCACCCGTCCCTTGTCATCCTTTACCCTTTCTCAGCGTAAATACTGGTTATCTACCCCAAGCAAATAACGCATGCTGGTAACGATAGCACCCAGAGCCGTCCCGATTAAAATGCCACGAATGGCTCCCAGTACCGGGTAATCCTGAAACCACTGGCTAATTCCGGCTAGATTATTGATTGGGTTGATCGCTACCTGACCAAGCAAGACCACTAGCGCCCCAACTACCAGCAAACTCGACTCCACTGTACCAATCCGTAAAGCCCGGATCGCCGCCGAAATCATCAAAAAGGCCAACAACGAAAAAAGTGTCGTTGCCAGCGGTTGGTAGAGATACTGGAAAATCCAGTTTGTTACGTTATCGTTTAGTCCCTGCACCCGGCCCACTATACCCGCCACGATTACCCCTAGCATACTGACCAGCAAGGCCGCGCTATAAGGGGCGTTCGGATGCCGTTGGCGGATCCGCTCTACATGCACCCGCACAATATTGACCAACCCTAGCAATAGCAAAATCCCGGCGATGATCGACACCCACAACGCCAGCCAATGTCCGGCCCCATCTACCAGATTATCGGTAAAGAAATCCAGCAGCACCAGCACCGCACTCAGATAGATTATTACTAATGGTATGTAAAGTCCGATCCGTCGCATCTCGGCTCTTTCTTTAGTAGAACTTTCGCCTCAGAAACCCTACTAATAACTGCTTAGATAGTTTGGTTCACGAGCGAAAATCCGGTTTAGATTAGCTACCTTAAAAAATAATCTCCAATATTGGGAACCAGGCCCAGCGTCGTCGCCACCGTTCCGATTATAATAATCAGAATTATCAAAACTCGCATCCGGTCTTGAGCCAACACCCCGGCTACGTGGGCCGGGTCGCGGTCGAGATAGGCCGGGGCCGCAAACATTTCTTCACCGAGCAGCGTATTTTCCGGCCCGGCACTAGCCAGCATCAGAGGCATTGCCTCGATCCGGCTACTCCCGACTACCTGGGGCAAATCGCGTTGGTTCGAGCGGTCGCCGATCAGCAAATACTCCGAGTCGAGGCGACCCAACATCAAATTGCCACCCATGTTCGGTTCGCTCAAAAGGCCGGTCACACCGGCAGCATAGGCCAACCGATCTTGCTGAGAAACAAAGCGCACCTCGGTCGGGTTGTAATCCTCGCGCCGTCCAGCCTCTACATATTGGGCCTGCACTACATCATCAGCAGTCAGGTAAGTCAGGGTATCGTTAGTGGTCACGACCAACTTGGCCTTTGAACGGGCCGTCACCCGCGCCACCGACGAAAGCGAAGTAAGACCGCTCAAGGCTTCGGCTGTGCCGGGCTGATCGTTCAACCCGCCGGTGCCGGGCGAGTAATGGACGGTCTGACCGGTCTCCGAACTGGTTCCGACGATCCGGCGCAAGCGACTGAGGGGACGCAAAGGCCGCAAGGTCGGTCGTCGTCCGCGTTCGAGCGGGGCCCAGGCGCTAAAGAAAAAGATCAGAAAACCAAGCAGAGCCATCAGGATAAAGACGGTGGAAGGGCCTAACGCCAGCGAAACCTCCAAGCCTACCAGAGCATTCATAATCAAATCTATCCCTTGTTCTTAGCGGCAGCCGCTTTTTTTAGGTGGCGGGCCGTCTCGCGCCGTTCGGCTTCCAGTTCATCCAACCGAGCCAACAGCCAATCAACGTTGTGGCGGTCTTCCAGCAGATCACTGTAAAGCCCCAGGCGGTCTTTGGAGCCGAAAGCAAGCTTCGAGACCGGTTGGGCCAGCAGCAAGATCTGGCTACCAAAGAAACTCAACGGGCGGTTTGCCGCCAGGAAAAGGCGGGCCGGGCCGTTCAACCCGGTCTGGTCGATCCGACGGGCTAATCGTTCCAATTCAGCCTTAGCCGGGTCTTGGGTCTGCCGAAATTCTTCGACCAACCGAGCCGGAAGCCGAATTTCCAACCCACCAGCCTTGCGACCGGCCTCCAACTGAGCCTCGGTCAGCGCACCCAGCCTGGCAAGCCGTTCGATTTGCTCCCGGTTCGCCCGGATTGCGATCAAATCTTCGGTTTGCGACACTAGGGAGGCCGCGTTCTCCCTCGTTGGTGGCGGAAGAGCATCGCCCATACAAGCTACTTTCTAACTAAGCGCCTATCCCCATCGTTGCTGGTAGAGGCGGACTGTGTGGCCCGAACCTGGCGATCATAAAGATCGCCCCTACGAAGATCGGTACTAATTGTAAGAGTACGTTTCTGACTATTTTAGCAGATAACTCGATAAACGCCTATCTCAGAATCATAAGTCGCGAACGATTACTTTGGCTTTTGTCAGGCCCGGCTACCCTACCAAAACGGTCGGTTTCATTGTTATGTTAATCTTATAATACCACATTTTATCACCTTGTAAACAGTTTTAGCCCGGTTCAGGAAGATAAGCGGATTGTTTTGGCAATTTGGTGCATCAAAACTTGTGCATAAGTGGTAAAATAAAAGTAGCCGAACCTAGATAGGGTTATTACAACAATACTTATAAATCATTGATCCTGTTATAATTACTCAGCCAGATTCAATCGGGAAGGGAATTTTATCCCAATAGAGCCAAATCGGTTCCCTCCCACGTCTGAGTAAGTATGAGCCTGTTACAATTGTCGTTGACCATTCGGAGATATAATGCGCTGGCAATTCACACTACAAGTCCTGCTATTAATCGCAGCCGCTCTGACTACTACCGCCATAGCAATTTATGCCTGGCGGAGACGGGCCGTCCCCGGCGCACTCACCCTCAGTCTGCTGATGGTGGCGACTTCGGTCTGGACATTTACCTATGCTTTGCAACTGCTCAGTTTTGATTTTGCTATTCATATCTTCTGGAACAACATAAAATATCTGGGAATTATGGCCGTGCCACCCGTCTCGCTGGCATTCGCTCTTCAGTATAGCGGACGGCAAAAATGGCTGACCCGCAAGCGGTTAATCTTACTTGCAATCGAGCCGGTAGTTAGCTTCGTCGTGGCCTGTACCGCTGTCTGGCACACCCAATACCGCTATAACATAATAATTACCGAACAAGACGGGTTGGCAATTCCCAAAGCCAGTTATGGTTTGTGGTATTGGGTACACTCTAGCAGTGCCTATCTTTATTTGCTTGCAACCTTTATCTTGCTCTGGCAAATGTACCGCCGGTCGCCCAAACTCTACCGCAGACAGGTCCTTACTATGCTGATCGGGGTCGCTTTCCCCTGGGTCTTTAACATAATAGATTTGTTCCGGCTCAACCCGCTTGGCTATATCGACCCGACCCCCTTCGGTCTAGTTATAACTGGGCTGGCAATGACCTGGGGTGTTTTTCGCTATCAGGTGCTGGATATTATGCCGGTGGCCCGCGAAACGGTGATCCAAAACATGAGCGATGCAGTGTTGGTGCTGGACACCCAGAATCGAATTATCGACCTCAATCCAATGGCCTGTAGTATCATCGGTCAGACCGCCTCGGAAGCGGTTGGACAACCCGCCGCCCAGGTTTTACCCTCGACCTGGCTGCCGATGGCCCAACGCTATGCTACCCTGACTAATACCCAGGACGAAATTGTTTTGCAAAACGAGAGTGGAGTCGCCCAACATTTCGATCTGCGTATTTCGCCACTCTTCGATAACCAGCAACGGTTGACCGGGCGGATTATCTTGTTGCACGATATTACCCGGCTCAAGCAAACCGAAGAACAATTGCAAAAAGCAAAAGAACTGGCCGAAGCCGCAAGTCAGGCTAAAAGCGCCTTTCTTGCTAATATGAGCCACGAACTTCGCACGCCCCTCAACGCTATTATCGGCTATAGCGAGCTTTTGCAAGAAGAGGCCCAATACATCGATCACGAGGATTTTGTCCCCGACCTAAAGCGGATCGAAGGAGCCGGTCAACATTTGCTCGGCCTTATCAACGACATTCTTGACCTATCAAAAATCGAGGCCGGGAAGATGGAATTGCACCTCGAAGAAATTGATGTTAACAGTTTGCTTACGGAAATAGTAAATACAATTCAACCCCTGCTGGCGAAAAATAACAATGATTTGAATCTCGAATATAGCCAGCCACTCGGCCTAATGCAATCCGATATTACCAAAATCCGCCAGACCTTGCTCAACCTACTCTCCAACGCTACTAAGTTCACCAAAAATGGGCTGGTTACGCTCGAAGTCAAACGGCGGGCCAGAAATCAGGCCGAAATAGCCTCGGCTGACAATATGACTCAAGACCCTCCGGCGGCAGCGAGACCCGCAACCTTCAACCTCGATTGGCTGGTCTTTCGAGTCACTGATACCGGGATCGGCATGAACGAGGAGCAACTCGCCAAACTCTTTCAGCCCTTTACCCAGGCCGATAGCTCGACTACCCGCCGCTATGGTGGAAGTGGGTTAGGGTTGGCGATTAGCGAACGCTTTTGCGAGATGATGGGCGGCTATATTACGGTCGAAAGTACACCGGGCAAAGGCTCAAGTTTTACGGTCTGGCTTCCGGCCCGCGCCGATGAGTTGATTCAACATGTCGCCCAATCCGAACCCGCACACGACGGGGGCCATCCTCAACATGCTATAATAAAATCCTGATTTCACCAAAAAAACCGAAGATGATTGTGAGAGTTGAGGAACAGGCCAAATAACCAACCCTGCCTGGCCTACGCTAATTTTCAGCCTTCAACCCTCATCTCTCATCCTTACTCTAATCAAGGAGATGCTCAATGGAGAGACCCTGGTTTGATTACTATGATTATTGGGTTCCACAACATATTAACTATCCTCACCAGTCGGTTTATCGCTTTATAGAGTTAGCGGCAGTCCGTAATCCCGACCGGACGGCCCTGATCTTTTACGATTTTGAGCTAAATTACCGCGAAATGAAAGCTCGTATCGAGCAATTGGCGGCGGCTATGGCGGAACTCGGTATCGGCAAGGGCGACCGCATTGGCCTGATGATGCCGAACTGCCCCCAATATGTGCTGGCCTTTTTTGCGGCCCAACGGCTGGGCGCGGTCTCGGTCGGGATGAACCCTCAATACGTCCCACGTGAGATCGCTTTTATGGCGAACGATGCCGGGTTGAAAGTCCTCTTCACCCTCGACAGCCTTATGCCAAACGTACAGGCGACCCGCCAGGAAACGCCCCTTCAGTATGTCATTCATACTAACATTCAGACTTACACCGGGGTGAAAACAGCCAGTCAGGGCGAAACCTCGGAAGCGGCAGGTCTTTATGCTTTCGAGCAGTTGATGGAACGTGGCAGCCAGGCTCCTATGCCGCCCTTCCCGCAGATCAACCCAAAAGAAGATGTAGCGGCCTTGCAATATACCGGCGGCACGACTGGCACTCCCAAAGGCGCGATGCTCACCCATTACAATCTGGTTGCCAATACCTTGCAGAGTATTGCATGGGGTAAGGAGTTCGAGAATGATGAGGTCTATCGGGTGCTATGCGCTATCCCGATCTTTCATTCTTACGGCATGACCTCGGTGATGCTACGTTGCGCCGCCGGTCGTTTGAGCGTCATTTTGCTGCCCCGCTTTAATATTGATGAGATGCTCGATGCGGTCGAAAAACACAAGCCGACCCATTTTCCGGGTGTTCCGGCCCTCTTCGCGGCTCTCTTGCAGCATCCCAAAGTGCAGGCCGGAGCTATGCGCGACATAAAATTCTTTGGAAGTGGCTCGGCTCCTTTGCCGCAAGAGATTCGCTTCCGCTTTGCGGCCCTGACCGACGGACTCTTCGGCGAGGGGTACGGTCTGAGCGAGGCCAGCCCGGTAACGCACGGCAACCCTACTTTTAATACCAGCAAGCCGGGCAGTGTCGGTCTGCCACTCCCCGATACCGATTGCAAAATCGTGCAGTTGGACGACCCGACCCAGGAGGTCGCGCCGGGTGAAGCAGGCGAACTGCTTATTCGCGGCCCCCAAATTATGAAGGGCTACTGGAACAAGCCGGAAGAAACTGCCAACGCTCTCCGCGACGGTTGGCTCCACACCGGGGATGTCGCCCGGATGGACGAGCAAGGCTATTTCTATATCGTCGAACGCAAGAAAGACGTTATTATCGTCGGCGGTCTAAACGTCTATCCTGCCGAGGTCGAGGAAGCCCTCTATCGTCACCCGGCAGTCCTGGAAGCCGCCGCCGTTGGCGCTCCCCACGAGATCAAAGGCGAGACGGTCAAAGCCTTCGTCGTCCTCAGACCGGGCCAAACCGTCACCACCGAAGAGATCATCGAGCATTGCCGGGGCGAAGTAGCCCGCTACAAGCTACCTACGATAGTCGAGTTTATCGACGCGCTTCCCCGCAGCGCGGTCGGCAAAGTTCTGCGGTCGAAGCTAAGAAGCTAAAAGATTTACGATTTACGATTTACGATTTACGATTGGAAGTCGTTAGCCGATGTCTCGATAAATAACAATGGTTTAAGAAACCACGAATTCAATCGTAAATCGTAAGTAATTACTCAGACCGGACGACCACATAGGGTCGTACCCTACCCAAAATCCGTTGTAGAGCGCGACCCTATGTGGTCGCCCAAAGAGGTAGGCTGTGTAACTACAATCGTAAATCGTAAATCGTAAATCGTAAATCGTAAATTCCCTTCGTTTGTCTAGCCTTGTCGGGCGTGGTAAACTAAGATAGGCTAACTTGAGAAGCGGCCCGACGGTGCGGTGGCCGCTTTTTAGTTGGAAGTTTTTTCAAGGCTCGAATCTTTAGCTCATCTTATAGCCCTCAAGCTAAAAAAAGGAGTTTTGGAATGCTTCTTCTCTTTCTATTTCACCGAACAGTTTTTCTGGAAGGAGATACCAAGCATGTCTGTAACTGCAATTGTTGGGGCGCAATGGGGCGATGAGGGTAAGGGTAAGTTTGTCGATATTTTGGCCGAGCATGCCGATCTGGTGGTTCGTTTTAACGGTGGCAACAACGCCGGACATACGATAGTCAACCAGTTCGGGACGTTCAAGCTCCACCTGATGCCGAGTGGGATTTTTCATCCCCAGGCCACCTGTGTGATCGGGCCGGGCGTAGTAATCGACCTAGCGGGGTTGATCGAAGAACTGTGTGAGTGTGAGACGACCGGCCTCGATTTTAAGAACCGCCTGCTAATCTCTCCGCGCTGCCACCTGATTCTGCCCTATCACCGGGCGCTTGACCGCCTCTACGAAGAAGCCAAAGGCCACCTTAGCACCGGGACAACCGGACGCGGGATCGGCCCGGCCTATGCCGATAAAGCCGGATACAATGGCCTTCGGCTGACCGACCTGGCCCGACCGGGCCTATTTCTCGAAAAGCTCAAGGTGCAAATCTCGATTAAGAACCGAATCATCGTCGCACTTGGCGGAGAACCGCTGGATGCGGATGAGATTGCCCGCGAATATCTCGATTATTATACGGTAGTCCAGCCTTATGTAAAAGAGACTTTTGGGCTGGTGCAGGAAACGCTTCAAGCCGGGCGAAATATTTTGCTGGAAGGAGCGCAAGCCGCGCTGCTCGATACCGATTGGGGCGGCTATCCTTTTGTGACCGCCAGTACCACCCTGATTTCGGCGGCAACTGCCGGGGCCGGTGTACCGGCCCGCGCTATCGAGCGGGTGATCGGGGTTGCCAAAGCTTACACTACCCGTGTCGGTAATGGCCCCTTCCCGACCGAGTTAACCGACCCAACCGGCGATCAGATCCGCCGCAATGGAGCCGAATACGGTACGACGACAGGCCGTCCGCGCCGTTGTGGGTGGTTTGATGCCGAAACAGTGCGCTTCGCGGCGGCCCTCAACGGCCTGACCGAACTGGCTCTCACCAAGCTTGATGTCTTTGATGATTTTGAAACGATCCGGTTGGCAACTGGCTACCAGTGGGAAGGCCGTCCGGCTCACTACTACGATGGCGATGCGCTTTTCCTGGAAGAGTGTCAGCCGGTTTATGAGGAGTGGGCGGGTTGGCAACAATCGATAAAGGCCGCCCGCAAGTTGGACGAGTTGCCCGCCGCCGCCCAACGTTATATCCAGCGGCTCGAAGAGGCGATTGGTGTACCAATTACTTATATAGGAGTTGGCCCAGATCGGGATGAGACGATTACGCGGTAAAGGCGGCTTACGATTTACCCCCAGAGGGGGCGAGGCCGCGATTTACGATTGAAGGGATAGTTGCACTCGACAGAGCGCGGCTATTATAAAAAAATCTATTGGCAGAGCAATACTCCACAAACCTGTGAGAGATTGCTCTGCCAATAGTTTTAACTGGACTACTCGTAGCGGAGCGCGTCGATAGGGTTGAGCTTGCTGGCACGCCGGGCCGGGTAAATCCCGAAGAATAACCCAACGGCGACCGCGAACCCAACCGCGATGACTATCGTAGATGGATTGAGCAGGGTTGGCAAGGTCGGAACGGTCGCGTTTACGATTATAGAAGAGGCGACACCCAGCACGACCCCGGCCAGACCGCCGACAAAGCAAATACTAATACTCTCGATCATAAACTGGATCAAGATGTCGAACGGCTTGGCTCCGATAGCCTTGCGGATACCGATCTCTCGTGTGCGTTCCGTGACCGTCACCAGCATAATATTCATGATACCGATACCACCCACGAAAAGCGAAATCGAAGCGATTACCAGCAGGAAGATTGTATAAGTGGCTTGCTGGTCTTTGGCGGCCTGAAGCAAATCTTGCTGGTTGACGATTTCAAAGTCGTCGGTCTGTCCACCCCGGATTTTGTGGCGTTCGCGTAAAAGGTCGGTGATCTGAGAGATAGCCGGATTTACACTGGCAGTATCGGCGGTTTTGACGACGATACTACTGACGGTCTTGCCTGTAGAAGTCTGACCGGGGCCTCGGAAGCCTTGCAATCGTTTGGAAGCGGTCGTAATCGGCAAATAGATACGAGTATCCAACGAACCAAAGCCGGTTCCGCCTTTAGGATTCATCACGCCGGTCACGACGAAATTGACCCGGTTGATCCGGACGGTCTTGTTGATGGGGTCGTCATCGGCAAAGAGGTCTTTGGCAACCGTCGCCCCCAGGATCACATACTGCTTTGACTGGCTTACATCGCTCTCTGTAAACCACTCTCCCGCCGATAGCGTAATATCGCGCACGATAGGATAAGCTTCGGTCGTACCGATCCCAATCGCAAACGTGTTTTTGGAATTGTAGGTCAACTGCCCGCCGGTCTGGAGTTCAGGGGCGGCGGCCTCGGCTTTCGAGATACGCTCCGGGTCGGCAATCGCCTCGGAATCCTCAAGGGTCAGGTTGGAGTTGCCGGTCTGCAACCGAATACCGCCGACCGACTGAGAAGTTGGCTGCACCGTAATCAGGTTCGTACCGTTCTGTTGCAACCGCTTCTGTTCTTTATCGACGACCCCTTCACCAATACTTTGGAGCGCGATCACCGAGCCAACCCCGATAATAATACCTAGCATCGTCAGCAACGAGCGCAACTTATTTGAGGCCAGGCTGCTCAGGGCGATCTTAAAACTTTCAAAAACATTCATGACTTAAGACCTCGCAAGCGCGGTTTGTACACCCGGCAGAGCGTTATACTTCCATTGTTGATCCAAAATTGGCGTATCCGCCTCGATATGACCGTCCCGAATACGGATCAAGCGGCGACAATGGGCGGCGACATCGTGTTCGTGGGTTACGAAGATTATCGTAATACCCTGTTCGTAGTTGAGACGCTGAAAGATCGCCAGCACTTCTTCGGTCGAATGGCTGTCGAGCGCCCCGGTCGGCTCATCGGCTAACAAGATCGTCGGGTCGTTGACCAGCGAACGGGCGATGGCAACGCGCTGCTGCTGCCCGCCGGATAGTTCTTTGGGATGATGATGGACTCGGTCGCCCAACCCGACTGCTTCCAGAGCATTGATCGCCCGCTCTTCGCGCTCACCCCGCCCAAATTGGCCGGAGTAAAGCATCGGCAGTTCGACGTTCGCTAGAGCGCTTAACTTGGGTAACAAGTTAAAACTCTGAAAGACAAAGCCGATCTTACGATTACGGACTTCGGCCATCTCCGCCTCGCTCATATCGGCGACTTCCTCCTCGTCGATAGTGTAGCTACCAGTACTCGGTTGATCCAGCACGCCCAGGATATTCATGAGGGTCGATTTGCCAGAACCGCTCGGTCCCATAATAGCGACCATCTCGCCATCGTGGACCTCAAAGCTAACTCCCCGCAGAGCCTGTACCTCCACGTCGCCCATCCAGTAGGTTTTCGTAACATCTTGTATTCTAATCATCACAACCGTCCGTGTTTTGGATTGCAGAGTATAGAATGCAGAACCCAGAATATTCAAGTTGAGTTAATTATTCTGCATTCTGCATTCTATATTCTATATTTTATCCGAAGGGAGTTGCCCCACCGCCAGCGCCACGATTGGTCGGCGTAGTGCTAAGAACAATCAGGTCGCCATCTTTCAGGTCGCCGCCAGTGACTTCGGTGTAGTTGTCACCGGCCAGCCCGACCGAGATAGGGCGCGACTCGATTTTGCTGGTAGCCTTGTCTACCAACACATCAACATAGCTGATGCGCTGACCGTTTTCGGATTTGGTCTTGATTGCCCGGTTCGGAACGGATAGTATCCCCGCCTTCAAATTGAGACAGACGGTTACGTTAGCGGTCATACCCGGCTTGGGCTGGGCCTGATCCTGAGCCTGACCGAACAACCCGGCCAAACTGTAACCGCAGATACCGGTCGCCGCCGCGATCTGGGCCGAAGCACCGCGCGGCAAGTTCGCCCCTGCTGGTATCTGGAACCCACCTGGAGCAGCACCTGCCGCCCCACCCGGAGCAGCACCCCGCCCGGTACCACCGGTCGGACGTTGGAGCAGTTTGTTAAACTCGCCCTGATAAGCCTCGAACAAACTATTGGCGGTACCCTGGTCGAGCGTAACGGTTGCGAGGTAATTGACCACGTTTTGAGTAACGGTAGACTTGGACGAGATAAAGGTGATCTTACCGGTAAAGCTGCGCGAAGAAATACCATCCAGGTTGACCGCCACCGCCGTACCTTCTTTGATCTTGGCAATATCAGTCTCGCCGACTGTTACATCGACGTGCAACGAGCTAAGATCAACCACCTGGTAAACGACGGTCGCTGCCGTGATAGCTTGACCCTCGGCCAGGGGAGCCTGAACGATAGTACCATTGATTGGCGACTTGAGAACGGCGTTAGCGGCGGTTAATTTAGACTTGTCCAGGCTGATCTGGGCTACGTCAAGTTGGGCTTTGGCGATAGCAATGTCGTTTGGTTTAGGGCCGCGCTTGAGGTCTTCCAGAGTGGCCTGCTGGATTTTCAGGCTGGCTTCGGAAGCGGCAATGTCGTCGGGAGTACCACCCTTCAACTTGGCAAGGCTGGCCTGGGCCGAGGCCAGACTCGCTTCGGCGGCAGCCACGTCGGCGGTCGAAGGAGTCAAGGCTAACAGAGCTTTTTTGGCGTTATCCAGGCTGGACTGGGCCGAAGCGACCGAAGCTTGATCGGCGGCAATATCGGCCTGGGTCGGGCCTTGTTTGGCCTTGTCAAGTTGGGCCTTCGCATTATCAATTTGCGATTGGAGAGTACGAGACTGAGTATCCAGGGATACTTTAGCATCGTTAAGAGCGGCTTCGGCCTTATTGTAATTGCCCTGAGCATCTTGCAAACCGCGATAAGCGTTAGTCTCGGCATCAATCGCCGACTGCGGCAAGTTAGACTTGAGCGTACCATCGGCGTTGCGGTTGTTCGAGTAAGCCGTTTGATATTTGTCCTGAGCGCCTTTAAGGGCGTTGAGTTGTTGGTCGCGGGCAACCTGGGCGTTGGTGATCGCCAGTTTCAGGCTACTGATCGACTTATCATAGTTGGCAACGGCCTGATCGTAGGTAGCCTGGGCGCTAACGATAGTCGCATTATCGGCACCGGCCAGGGTCTTGGCAAGTTTGGCCTTCGCGCTAGTCAGTTGCGACTCCGCCGAACTGATCCCGGACTGGGCTGAAGCAATTTCGTAAGGCTTGCCACCCTGCCGCAATTCGTTCAACTTGGCGGCGGCGCTATTGATCGAAGCCTGGGCGCTGGAAATATCCGCCGTCGTAAAAGTGCCGGTGACGGTCTTATTCAAATTGGCTTTAGCTTGATCGACCTGGGCCTGAGCCTGATCGAGGTCTTTTTGGGTCGCGCCATCGGTGGCTTTTTTATAGCTGGCTAACTGCTGATCGTAGCTGGCCTGAGCCGATTTGATCGCAGTCTGCAAATCGGCATCGTCGATTTGGGCCAGCGTATCACCGACCTTAACCTGATCGCCTAGCTTTTTGTTCAATTTGGTCAGAGTGCCGCCGGTTGAAAAAGTCACGCCTAGATCGGCATTGGCCTGCACCTGCCCATTGGCACTGATAGCGACACTGACCGGCAGGCGGGTCGTGGCGCTGGTCGTCTGGCCCTGGAAAGCCGGGTTGGTCTGGGTGCTACGGACATAAAAGAAAGCGCCCGCCCCCGCTGCGGCTGCCAGCAACACGATAAAAATCCAGCCCAGGGGGTTACGCCGCCGCCGGGCCACTGGACGCGGGCGGGCCGCCGGACGGGGTGGCAAAGGGCGGCCTAGCCCGGTATTAACGCTGGCATCCCCAGCCTCGGTCGTCAATCCATTACCGCTATCGGGGGCCGACGCGATTTTGCCAGCCGTTTTCAAATCGGGCTGCGCGGTAGCTGGTTTAGGCCCGGCGGTCGTGGCAGGCTCTATATTAGCTCCTTCACCAGCCGGAACCAAATCTTTAGGTTCATCCATCGGTCTTTATTCCTTTATGAGTTGGCAATTCAGAAAAACGTTTATTTACTCTCACCCGGCGAAATCTTTCGCTCTAAACTGGATACAGCTAAAACGTGGCTCACATCCATGCAAAGTAGCCTGAGTGAGTAATTATCTTTATCCAACGGACGCATAAAGCTACAAGCAAACTTTCGCTATGCGATAAACTTATTCTAACAACAAACTCCCAAGAAAACGACAATAAATTGGTAAACAATTACAAAGATTTTGTAAAGATCAGTATATCTTAACCCAGGCATTCTAAGGTTTGCAAATTCTTTACGTTCAGGAAACCTTAAAGAGTGACGGCTGTGTTAATATGGTAGGGCAAAGTAGAAATCAGAGATTAGATATCAGAAATTAGAAAGTAGAAATCAGAAGTAAGACGTTAGACGTTAGAAGTTAGAAATAAAATCTGTCTCCCATACCCAAATTGGAAAATACTTTCCATCACGTCCCGAATATCTAATATCTAATTTCTAATATCTAATTTCTTCCTAAGAAAGTTAACAAGCTCATGACCACACCAGTTCAAACCGGGGAAAGTGAAACCCCCCATATGACGCGGTCTCGCCGGATTTTAATTATCGAGGATGAGCCAAACATCGCCGATTATTTGACCATTTATTGCAAGGCCGAAGGCTACGAAGTTCTTTATGAGCGGGACGGCTTGAAGGGTCTGACCCACTTTATGACCGAGCAGCCCGATTTTGTGTTGCTGGATTTGATGCTACCAGGGCTGGATGGGGTAGAAGTCTGCCGCCGGATCAGGGCCAGTAGCGATGTACCGATTATTATGGTAACGGCCCGCACCGAGGAAGTCGATAAATTATTGGGGCTGGAAATCGGGGCCGATGATTACGTGACCAAGCCGTTTAGCCCGCGTGAGCTAATGGCCCGCATAAGGGTGATTTTCCGGCGGCTGGAAAAACAAGCTCTACCGACCAGCCCGGTTCCAGAAACCGGCATGCTCGAAAACAGCCTCTTTAGTATCGGTCGGCTGACGATCAACCGAGACAGCCGCGAAGTCTTTTACAATGGTGAGATTGTGCCGACCCTGACCAACAAAGAATACGAACTATTGCTGACGTTGGCGCGTCGTCCGGGCCGGGTCTACACCAAAACCGAATTAGAGGAAGCCCTTTATGATTGCGACTCGCTGGTAGCTTCGCGGGCGGTGGGAGTCCATATTTCAAATTTGCGGGCCAAGTTGCCCAATGCAAAACTAATCGAAACAGTGCATGGGGTCGGCTATAAATTGGGACGGGAGGCGTTATAATAGCTATGAAACGAGTTATGCAGGGGTTGCGCCGATTTGGGCAGTTTGGTCTTAGCACCCGAATTATTCTGAGTATGGCCGGGGTAGTTTTCCTGACCGCTATCGCCTCGGTCGTTATTTTCAATATTATTATTACTAACCGCACTCGTGAAGCGGAAAACAACATCCAAAAAGTCTTTACCCAAATTCAAGATTACAAACGGCAAAATCAGGTTCCAGTCCAAACCTCTATCGACCAGATCAAAGCCGCCGTAAATAATTCCGACCTGACCCCGGAAGCCCAACTCGATCAAGTGCGAACGGCGGTCAGGAATAGCGATAGCCTCAATTTTAGATCGATCCAAAATATTCTACGTGAGTCTGGGCTACCGGTCTCGCAGGGCGAAGGGTTCCGAGAACCACCTCCCCCAACGGGTCAAACCGGTTCTACTCGCAATAGCATTATAAAGTTTGACCGTAAAGACATCGAAAATACGACCGAATGGTGGATTTTTAGCCCGGTGATCCAGGCCAGTTTATGGGGCAGTCTGATTGCGGCGATTTGTGCCGTGCTGTTGGGCTTTGTTTTGTCGCGCACCGTCATCCGCCCGCTTCGCGCTCTAGAACGGGCCAGCGAACGAATTGCGGATGGTAACTATAATCTTGAGATCGTCGAGGGGGGCAAGGACGACGTAGGACGTTTGGCCCGTAGCTTTAACAAGATGGCCCACGCCTTGCGGTTGACCGAGCAGAAACGTAAAGAATTGGTCGCCGATGTCGCGCACGAATTACGCACGCCGCTCTCGTCGATCCAGGGTTATACCGAAGTATTGCGGGATGGGCTAGTACCTAGCCGGGAGCGACAGGAAGAAATCTACAATCACATTCTCAAAGAGGTACGTCACCTGACCGGGATGGTCGAGTCGATGCGGGTCTGGATGAGCAACGAACAGGCATTGGAACACCTCAATCTGGAGGAAATTCCGGCCCGGTTGCCAGCCCAAATGGTCGTCGAGCGGTTCCGGCCTGCCGCCGAGCAGAAACAGGTTAGCCTGGAATTAGAAGTGGAAACTCACAAGGGAGTCGAACCCCAGGTGCAGGCCGATAGTGACGCACTTGGTCATATTTTGAGCAATCTGGTCGATAACTCGTTGCGGTATACCCCGGCAGGTGGCTCGATCCGCCTCAAAATCGGTAGTCCAATCAGGTTGGCGGGAGAGCGGCGGCGGGTGGTTTGGTTCGAGGTACACGATAGCGGCGAAGGCATTCCGGCGGAGCATCTGCCCTTTGTCTTCGAGCGGTTCTACCGGGTCGATAAGAGCCGCGACCGAAATACTGGCGGAACCGGGCTAGGTTTGGCTATCGTGCGCGATACGATCCAGGCGCTTGGCGGGGAAGTCCAGATCGAAAGCGAGAGTGGGGTCGGGACTACGATCCGCTTCTGGCTGCCAACCAGCGGATCGGAGCTTGCCTTGCACACTCGCAAGCCCGCCGTAGCCCTGGCTGGAGTCAGAAGCTAAACCGTTTGCTCGGCCTCAAAAGCTTCTTCAATACGCTGCTGCACCAACTCGACCAGCTTTGGGCTGTAATCAAGATGCTGCCCGGTAGTAACGCCTATCGCAGGGTTCGCGCTCTGCCATTCTCCGATTAGGCGCGGTAAGTCCTGCCGGACGTGGTTGCCCAGGTGCAGAAAATAGGGGATCACAATAATTCTGGTCGCTCCCAGGTCGCGACAAGTGGTTAGCCCAATCGGAATGTCGGGTTGGCTCATCTCCAAAAAGGCACACTCGACAATGCCGTACTGCCCGGTCGTTTTCAATTCAGCTGCGACCCGATACATCGAATCGTTTGCGTCTTTGGCCCGGCTGCCGTGTCCGAGCAACAAAATAGCGGTCGTCACTTTTTCTTACTTTCTATTTCTATTAACACTTTTGGTCAAAAACCATCCATTGACAGAGCAATTGTCTTAGAGGGGCCGGAGTATTTCTGTTGAATATGACTCCGCCTATAGATTTTCCACTACCCCTTCAATCGTAAATTGCGGCCTCGCCCCCTCTGGGGGTAAAGCGTAAATCCTACTCCTCCTGCTCGTCTTCCCCGTCCTCCTTATCCTTGCCGCCTTTAATGACGCGCAAGCCGAGGGCCTGAGCTTCTGATCGACGCGAATTAGCTTTTTTAGATTTATCTTTGTCACCGTTGGCAGAGCGATCTTCGGCAGTCGGACGCGGGCGTTCCTGAACGGTACGCCGAGGTGGGGTTGCCGGGGCGGGTGCGACCGAGGTGAGGGGCGGAAAGAAGTTCAGGTCTTCGGCTCCCGAAATCAATTTCAGGCTGGCTCCCCGTCGGTAAAATTCCAGCAGGCCGCGCAAAATAGCTTCGTTCAGATCGTAGCGTTGCCCTTTGTAATGCATGTCCAGAGCCTCGGCGGGTAGGCCGGTACGTGCTTCGATCCGACTTAACAGGGTCGGGCGTTGATCGCTGCCGGACTGTAGGGCGCTCCGAAAAGCTACCATAAGCGAACGAACTAGCGCAATAGCGTTGGGTTCCTGCTCAGTCCATTCCCGGCGCACTGCAAACAAATAGAGTGGTAAAGGTAGCCCGGTCATAATCCACCAGGCTTTGGTGACATCCTCCACAAAATAGCCTTTGGCCTTAGCCCAACCCGCCGCCCGCATTGCCGCTTCCCCGCCCATTACGCAGGCTTCCGCCAGACCTTGCAAAGACTCCAGGGCGGCAGCCTCGCTCAATACGGGCTGGGTCTCCGGGTTGATGCCATAATAGGTGGAACCGATAATCTTCAACAAAACCTCACCCATGGCTGCATTGGGCGAGATCGCCACCCGCACTTTGTCGAGTTGATCGAGCCGCTTGACGCTTATCAGGAAGATGCTATCAGCAGCCAATTCAAAGGCGCGGACAGGGGTCGGCAAGATCAGCAGGCGGTCCCGATGGGCGGCATAGGTGACGGGCGTAACCGGGGCTACATCCAGACTGCCCGCCAAAAGCCTTTTTTCCAGGTCAGCCAACGCCGCTATTTCGGAGCTAACCCCAGTGGGCAGCCCAATCCAACCCGTCTCTATCGGGAAAAATAGTGGGGCCATATCTGCATCATTGGTCAGGCCCAATCTTAAAGTCATCCAATCCCCCTGCCGATTTCTATTTCCGATTTGTAGATAAAATAGGTAGTCCCGCCCGCTCTCAAAAGAGGCAGGTTATTTCCATCTGGTCAGGATCGTCTCACGCTGGAAAAGGGCCAGTGCCGCCCGATAAGCGAAAAAGGATACCGCCAATAGCACCACCAGTCCTAGCCCCAACAGCAGCCAGGTCATATTGAAAAACCCTAACGCGATCCCGATCACAATGCCAACCACCGGCAAAGCCATCAAACTGCCGTATTGCTGAGCGGCCCGCGCATCCCGCGCTCGTGCTGAAATCGTTACACCGATCATGGTGGTGACAAAAGCCAACAGCGGTGTCCATAACCCGATAGTCAAGACCCAAAGCGGAATATCGATCCGCTCGATCACACTATCCGATAGCAAAACCCGCAAGACCAGCACCAGCACCCCAAAGCTAAACCAGCAAAGCAGCGTAGTCGGCACAATCGCTGCCAGACTTTTGCCCAGCAGCACTTCGGTCGTGCGTACCGGGGTCGCCAGAAGCGGTTCGAGGCTCTTGCGTTCTTTTTCGCCTACGACGCTATAGGCCGCAATCGTCATGGGCAGGACGGCTGGAACCGGCAAAAAGAAGCTGAAAGCGATACCCATCAACCCGGCTACAATACCGGGCTTGTCACAGGCCGCCAGCCCGCCCAACTGTTCGCAATTCACCGTTACACCGGGCCGA
Organism: Chloroflexia bacterium; assembly: GCA_038210655.1. GTDB lineage: Bacteria > Chloroflexota > Chloroflexia > Chloroheliales > Chloroheliaceae > 54-19. Next base: position 24,937 of record JBBQWM010000005.1, on the reverse strand, counting down.
TGCTCGATCTGAAAATCGGTGATAACCACGTTGAAAAAGAGAACTGTGGCGGTCGGCAACAGCACCATTATGATGGGAAAGACCGCCATCGTTTGAAAAAAAGTCCGGCTTCGGCGTAATTCTTTGAGTTCGCGCCGTAAGATCAGCAACATTCGAGTCATAACTATGCTATGTCCTGGTTGAAATTAAGCACCTATCCCAATAGGTTGATGTAGGGGCGACCCTTGTGGTCGCCCAATTCAGGTCACGCTGGGCGACCACAAGGGTCGCCCCTACTTGGGATCGGTTCTAAGTGCCATGTTCTAGTTAAAAGCTGTGCTATTATCGCTTGAAAGCCCGCCGATAGTCAAGATTTATTCCGGCTGGGCAACCTACCCCAATGTAGGAGGGATTTCTAATCCCGATAAAACCAAATCGGGATTAGAAATCCCTCCTACAACTATGCAATTAGAAAATGTATTTTGATTTCTCCTGCCAATTAACAGTATAATATGACTCGTATAACACCCTACGCATTTCGCAAGCTATTTGCACCAATAAAATACTCAAAGAGGAGATGAAGATGGATTACAGGCTGCCCGAAGAAATTATCGAGATGAAAACCGCTACCCATGCCCTGGTGCATAACTTGTTGATCCCGATGGAAGCGCAAGTTGAGAAAACCGGCCAACCGGTTGAAGAAGGGTTGCGACGGCTCAAAGACCTGGGCTATTATGGCATCACGATCCCCGAAGAATTTGGCGGGATGGGCCTGGGTCAACTGGCCTACTGCACGATCCTGACCGAGCTATCCCAGGCTCACGAAGCTTTTACGCACGAAATGGGGATTGCCAATGGGATCGGCTCTGCCGCCTTGCTCCGGTACGGCAACGCTACCCAACAGCGTAAATATCTACCCGCAATTGCTATCGGCGAACTGGTCACGGCTTTCGCTCTATCCGAGCCACAGGCTGGCAGCGATGCCGCTAATATCCAGACGACCGCTACTCCCCACAAAGATGGCTGGTTGCTCAATGGAACCAAGCTTTATATAACCAACGCTTTGAACGCCGATGTATTTACAGTGATCGCCGTGACTGACCGCGAGAAACGGGCGCGGGGCGGAATTACGGCCTTCCTGGTCGAACGGGACGCGCCGGGCTTTAAGGTAGCCCAGATTCTGGAGACGATGGGTAGCCGTCCCTATGTGCATGGCGAGTTGGTTTTTGAAGATTGCTTTGTGCCACACGAGAATGTGCTGGGTGAAGTGGGGGAAGGCTTTAAGGTGGCGATGAGTACGTTGGACGAGGGCCGGGTACACGTAGCAGCCAACGCCTGTGGGTCGGCCCGCCGTCTGCTCGAAATGAGTACCGAATGGAGCAAGAACCGAATCGCCTTTGGTAAGCCTATCGCCGACAATCAGGCGATCCAGTGGATGTTGGCGGACAGTGCGACCGAGCTTTATGCCTCAGAGCAGATGCTTTGGAATACGGCCTGGCGACTTGACCAGGGCGAGAAACTTCCCAAAGAAGCGGCCATGTGCAAACTGTTCGCCAGCGAGATGGTTGGCCGGGTGGCAGACCGGGCCGTCCAGATTCACGGCGGTATGGGTTACATGAAAGAATTGGCAGTCGAGCGCATCTATCGGGATGTGCGCGTCATGCGTATCTACGAGGGAACCAGCGAAATCCAGCGCATTATTATCGCTCGCCAACTGCTCAAGGGTAATATTTAGCAAAAATAATATCCGACTTCCAATTGTAGGAGCGGGCTTCTGCCCGCGATTATCCTACACCACCGATCTTGGCGAAGGCAAACCAGCAAGTTTACCTGTAGGAGCGGGCTTCTGCCCGCGATTATCCTGCACCACTGGTGATTGGGCCAACCTATCGCGGTCAGAAGACCGCTCCTACAATTGCCATAACGAGCATAAAATGAGCAATTTTTGATCTGGTAGACAAGTTTAGGCCGGGTTATAGTGAATTACTTTTGGTTTAGCAGTGTCTGTGGTTTTGGTAATAATTGAACGGAAGTTTTAATTGTCAGTAAATCAGTTGTTGATAAGGGGATTTTAGAAAAGAGGGAATATTATGGATGGTTTGATGATGAACTATCAACTGACTTTGCCTGCTATTATGAAGCGGGCGGAGCAGCTTTTCGGGTCGAAGGAGATCGTGACCCGCTTGCCTAGCAAGCAGTTCCACCGCTATACTTACGCCGATTTTGTGCGGCGGGCCAAGCAATTATCGCTGGCGCTCCAAAAGCTAGGGGTGCAATCGGGCGACCGGGTAGCTACTTTTTGCTGGAACCATTACCAGCACCTCGAAGCCTATTACGCTATCCCGGCCTCTGGCGGGGTCTTACACACCCTGAATTTACGCCTTTCGCCGGAAGACCTGACCTATATCGCCAATCATGCCGGGGACAAGCTTGTAATTGTCGATAAAGTGTTGTGGCCTCTTTTCGAGAAGTTCCGCGACCGGGTACAAATTCAGCAGGTGATTGTGGTATCCGAAGATGGAGTCGTGCCGGAAGGAACACTCGACTACGAGAAGTTGCTGGCCGAGCAGGATGCAGGCGATTTTGTCTACCCGGAGTTGGATGAAAACCAGGCGGCGGCGATGTGCTACACCTCCGGCACGACCGGACGGCCCAAAGGAGTACTCTATTCGCACCGGGCGATAGCCTTGCATTCGATGGCGGCGGCCTTGCCCGACGTGATGAACCTCTCTGAGAGAGATACGGTGCTGGCGGTCGTCCCGATGTTCCACGCCAACGCCTGGGGCATGCCCTTTACCGCCACTATGACCGGCGCGAAGCAGGTTTATCCCGGCCCTCACCTCGACCCGCAAAGCCTGTTGGAAGATTTCGAGCAGGAAAGCGTGACAATGACCGCCGGAGTGCCGACGATCTGGCTGGGTATTCTGACCGCCCTCGAAAAAGAACCGCAACGCTGGAAACTGACACCGGGCATGCGAATGGTGGTCGGTGGTTCGGCGGCTCCCGAAGCGATGATCCGAAAGTTTGATGCCTTCGACTTGCGGGTCATCCACGCCTGGGGTATGACCGAAATGACCCCACTCGGCACGCTATCGCACGTTGGGAGCGAACTCCAAAATGCGCCACTCGATGAGCAGTATGCTTACCGGGCCAGCCAGGGTCGGGCCGCTCCTTTTGTAGAATTGCGGGCGCGTGGTGATAACGGATTGGTTGCCTGGGACGGCAAAAGCATGGGCGAATTGGAAGTGCGCGGCCCCTGGATCGCCGCCGCTTATTACAACAGCCCTGAGTCGGTCAACTCCTTTACCGAGGACGGCTGGTTCCGCACCGGTGATATTGTGACTATCGACCAGCGGGGCTATATGAAGATTCAAGACCGCAGCAAAGACCTGATAAAGTCGGGCGGCGAGTGGATCAGTTCGGTAGACCTCGAAAATGCCTTGATGGGACATCCTGCCGTAGCAGAAGCGGCGGTCATCGCTGTACCGCACCCGAAATGGGCTGAACGACCGATGGCAATCGTGGTGGTAAAAGAGGGACAAACCGTCACTTCCGACGAATTGATGGACTTCCTGGCCCCCAATTTCGCCAAGTGGTGGCTGCCAGAAGCAGTCGAGTTCGTGGAGGCTATTCCACGCACCGCCACAGGCAAGTTCCTCAAATCCGCCCTGCGCGACCGTTTCCGCTCTTTTGAAAAGGTTGCTGCCGAGAGTTAAGCCGCTGGGCGAAAATCGATTGGCGGAGCAATCTCACACAAGGGATGAGGGATGAGGGATGAAGGGAACATCGATTGGCGGGGCAATGTCCGCCAATGGACGGCCCCTCATCCCTCATCCCTTATTCGACATGGATGTGTTTTTAGGTCTAATCGCCCTTGAAACAAAGCTTGGCAAAGACGTGTCATATAGGTGTGGCAAAAATATAAAAAAGCCACTGAAACATTGAATAGATCTATTACGTAAAAAAAGTGTAGATAACAAAAAGAGTAGTTCAACATAGCTACAATGCGAATGTAAAGAGAGGTGTTCTAAGATGGGTACGATGTTAATGATTATGGCAATTATTATTGGGGCGATTGTGATAGGCTCGTTGGTGCTGGGTATCATCGGATCGCTGCTCGGCTGGCTAGTGATTGGCCTGATCGCCGGGCTGCTGGCGAACTATTTTATGAAGAGCCAGGGCCGCGACCTGCTTGGCAATTTGGTGCTGGGCCTTTTCGGTTCGCTCCTGAGCGGGTTCGTCCTGAACGTCTTTCGGTTGGGTGGCCTAGACAACAACCTGATCGGTAGCCTGTTCTTCGCGACATTGGGCGCGATGGCCTTGATCGGTTTGGGCCGCGTCTTTAAGTCCGGCAACCCGGTTAGTCCGCGCTACTAATAATCCGCTACTAATAATCGAAGTTTAGAGGTCAAGGGTCGGTTACAATGTGTAACCGACCTTTTGGCTTTTATAGATTTCGGTCTGAAAACCACTCCGCTCCTATATGATTTTAACTAGGTAAAACCACCTATTGGCCCATTGCTTGAGTAAGCTTAATGATCCTCAAGATACTTAATAATATAGATCAAGATATGCTAATCTAACGATGTCTATTTTCTTAAGTTGGGTTAGAATATTACTAACGGTCAGACCGATAATAAAAGGTCTATCTTTATAACGAACTTATTAAATTATTATTTGAGAACGTTCTCGGAAAGTGAATTACGGACCCCATGCACAATTTCAATAATTATTACTCAGAAAGAACCTGGCAGCAACGCCAAAACGAATTTATAGGCCAAGCAGAACACAATCGCATCGTGAGCGAAATTAAAGCCGAGAAACGCCGCTCGTTAAAGCAGTGGCTCTTCTCCAAAAAAGACCAGACTAACCCCAAGCCAAAAGCACGAAAGGAAGGTCTGGAATGGAATTAGTAATCGGTTTTGTAATAATAGTAGCATTGCTAATCCTATTCGATCTAGCGGCGTTACGCTGGGGTGTCAATAGCCGCCACTCGACTAGCGATTGGAAATCGCACACCGACTCGGATTATTATCAATCGTCGGGGCCGGGGTTGAGCTAAAGGCTGCGCCACGCGCCTACCCCAAAGATATTGAGCGATCTAATGTTTTGTAGGAGCGAGCTTCTGCTCGCGATTGAAGACGCAGATGGGTGTTCAATCGCGAGCGGAAGCTCGCTCCTACAGAGGTTCAAGATTAATGTAAGAGTAACTATGAGGGCTTAGCGGTTCTGGGCAAGAGCGAGGGGAAACATGTATTTCCCATCGCTCTTGCCCAGAGCTATTTTAAAGGCTATTTAGCTAACTGCGCCTATACTCATTTCGGCAGCCACTTGCAATACGACATCAGGGCGGAAGAACAAAGTGGGCGACTCGACCATGTTCACAACCCGGTAGAAAACTTCCAACACCGCCGGGTTTTTGGTAGTCGTGTACATCACCTGAGCCAGGTAATTTTGCATGAGGGCTGCCGACGGGTCAGGGTTGGCCTCAATACCGGCAGTTGCGGGCCAACGCATATCCTCGCCGGTCGCAATTTGCCAGGGTACACTGATGACCTCTACCAACTTCTTCTGGAATTGCTCGGCTAAACCGGTCAGACCCTTGCCAGCAGTACTGTAGTCCTGTAAGCAACTACCCAATTCCAGAGCTGTTAAAGCGGCGACCGACATTCCTTGCCCGTAAACCGGATTAAACGAATATACTGAATCTCCGATTGCCACGAAATTTTCCAACCAGCGTGGCAAAGCGTCAAAATGACGTAAGCGGTTAGAGCCACTGCGGAAACCGACAATCGGGCTTAGAGGTTCCGCATCTTTGATAGCTTCATATACGACGGGGGTAGGCAGGTTACGCGCAAACTCCAAATACTCTTCCTCATCGGTAGGTGGATAATCCTGGTTCATACCAAGCAGGGTAACATGCCAGCGGTTGTCCTCCAACGGAAATATAGCCGCACCCCGCGTATCGTTGGGTGGAGTAGGTTGTACATAAACCATCTTCCAGTCGCTCTGAAATTGGGGGGGTATTTTGTAGATGCGACTAGCATAGCCTGGAAAAGCGTTGATAACCGTCTCTTGAGGTGGGGTATAACCCAGCTTTTCTAACCACTCCGGGGCGTGCGACTCGCGGCCACTAGCATCTACAATCAGGTCGGCCTGCATTAACAATTCGGTTTGGTTATCATCCCGCGAACGTATTTTTACGGCGCTGGCTTTTGTACGAGAAGCATCAGCTTCTAGCCCAATTACCTCCCAACCACTCTTGAAAGCGATATTGGAAAACGAAACAAGCCTATCACGGATCGCCGTTTCCAGCATCGGGCGACTACAGGAAATATTGATTAGGCTAGACTCGTAGCTAGGCCGCCACCTGCCAAAAGTGAACCAGGTTATTTCGCTACCCATATTGACTGGGACGGCCCCCGCCGCCTTTAGTTGATCGCCTATACCGGGGAAAAGCTCTTCAAAGACTTGTTCACCTCGTTTGAGCAAAGCGTGAACATGGCGAGCCTGAGGCACTCCTTTGCGAAATTCCGCTGCTCCCGACCATTGGTCGCGCTCGATAATGGTTACTTGCTTGAAATGGTTGGCGAGAACTCGGCTTGCTACCAGACCGGCGATGCTGCCGCCAATCACAATTGCTTGCTGACCGAGAGGTTTGTTCGAGGGGTTTTGAACGTTCATGATTAGATTCCTTTCATTATACTACCCAACCTGGATTGAACCAGACTGAATAGAATAAGCTAAAACGTAAGCCTTGTTGCGGATTGAGTACAAGCATGATTAACTGTTTTAAACAGTGCTTGAGCCTGCTTATCCTTCAAAGTGTCAAACTGGTTTGAAAAATACCTAACCGTTTCAATATAGCATTGGTTGAAAACAAACAACAGTGAGGATTTATACAGTTAATTGACTAACTAAAACGAAGCGCATAACCGTGAGGAATCATATACTTAGTATGCTTCAAAATAGTTTGACACTTTGGATCTTCATTTACGCCCAAAATAGTCAATCTGAAGCACCGTTTTGAAACATTCCTGAGAATTTGTTGAGTTTACAGAATAGGTTTCCTACCTGGAATAACACCATCACCCCTGATACTACGTGTATCAGATTTGAGGTAGCATAGCAAATTGCGGAATTATTAATCTGCTTTGCCGTAAATGACTGGAAATTGTATCTACTCAAGATTTGGTTAAGGATCAAGATTGCTGCGTGTGTGCTTGAATGTCGTCAATACGTTTCTCGCTTAAATCTTGAATAGATACTACTGTAAGTATAGCTGTTAAAAGAGAGAATAACCTTACAGTTGGCTTGCACTTAACTGGCAGCTTTGCAAACTATTAACTTATATAAAATATTAAGAAGCAGGCGATGCCGCTAGATTAGTTTACCCTATAAAACATCAACGGGCGCACTCGGTGCGCCCGTTTTTATTAAAGATGTTGAAATTGTTAAACCAGCTTGTGATCCAGAGCGTAACGGGCGGCGGCTGTCCGCGAACTAACATCCAGCTTGCCATAGATCGAAGTTAGATGCACATTGACAGTACGGGGAGCCATAATCAACTTTTTGGCGACCTGGCTATTGGTCAGGCCCAGCGCGACCAACCGCAAGACCTCGACCTCACGCGCGGTCAGACCTGCCGGATAACTGCCCCGCGACCGTTCGACCGAAACTCCCGATGTAGTAGGCTGAGCCAGACTAACCAGGGTCGGTTGAGGCACCGCCGGGGTTTCTGGCTCCTTAACCGAAACCGCCTTACCCAACACCTGCCGGATAGTCTCATCCATCGACCAGGCCCGACCCTCTTTCCAGGCCAGGGTAAAAGCTTGCTCACCAAGCTTGTTGCGAACTTCGTCCAGGACAGCCGTGTAATCGCTCTGATCGTGCGGAGACATAACCGCTTCCATTACTTCGCGCAAAGCATCTACCGCCCCGCCCAACCGAGCGGCCCGTTCGGGTTGTCCCTGAGCCACCGCCAACACAACCAACCCTTCCTGAAGACGGGCCACCTGAAGCTTCAGATTGAACCGAGCCGCCAGCACCAACCCCTCCTCGAAATGAGCTTGTGCGACGGAATAGTTACCTTCCCGATAATCTACCAGACCCAAACCGACCAGCGCATCGGTGATGCCCCAGCGGTCGCTGATGTTGCGCCGGATCGCCAGGCTTTCCTCGAATTGGGCGCGGGCCAGAGCCAAATTATCCTCGCGGTAGGCTACCAGCCCCAAATTTGATAGGGAACGGGCAATCCCCCAGCGGTCGCCGATCTCGCGCCGTAAAGTCAGACTTTCCTCACCCAGGCGGCGGGCTTCGGATAGGTCGTCCCAGCCATAGGCGACCAGCCCAAGATGTTGGACAGCGTGAGCAACCCCCCAACGGTCGCCCAATTCTTGCCAACGCGCCCGGCTCTGCTCGTTATAGGCTTTGGCAGTAGTGTAATCGCCCTGCTGATGAGCCGCCGCCCCCATATTGCTGAGGGTCATGGCAGAAGCCCATTTGTCGCCCAGTTCTTCCCAGATTAGCAGGCTGCGTTCGTAGCGCCGTCGGGCTGCCGCAAAATCGCCCTGGAAGAAATCTACGAGGCCCAGGCTGTTGAGCGATGAACCGCTATCCCATTTTTGACCGAGTTCCAGGCTTATAACCAGACTGTCCTCAAAGAACCGGGCGGCGACCTTGTAATCGCTCTGGCGCATCGCTACATCACCCAGATATTTTAGAGCAACTACCAACTTGGCCTTAACTTGCAGTTCCTGATAGAGCGCCAGGCTAGTCTCGAAAAGAGGTCGGGCCGCATCATAATCTCCCTGGAGATAGGCCAACCGTCCGGCAGTCAGGTTGATACTCGCTATGGGGGAAGTTAAATTCTCGAAAGGCAAAACCGATTTATGAACCTGGACCAACAGAGCATGCAGGTCGAGCAAACGGGTCAAGCGTTCGCGACCTTCACTCAAATAACCGCGTATCTCCCAAAACCGGCTCAAAGCCGCACCCGTCCGGGCTGCGATTTCAAGCTGTCTTGGCTCAGATTGCCCAATTACTGTCGTTTCCAAACCCCAATCCAAAACCGCCCGCATATTATCGTGTTCGAGGTCAAGCTGAATTAGCCAATCGGCTTGTTTGGGGCCACGTAATTCGACTTCAGCTTTTTCGGCCATTTCGAGGTAATACTCGGCATGCCAGCGTCGCACCTGCTCGGACTGTCCACTTTCGAGCAGCCGTTCCAGAGCATATTCGCGGATCGTTTCCAGCATCACAAAACGTGGCTCGCCACTCGGTTCCTGCTCCACCTGCCGTACCAGACTCTTGCTGACCAGCGAAGCCAGCCCGTCCAGCACATCAATATCGTCCTCGTTTGGCAACCGTCCGACGGCATTGCAAACCGCTTCGGCAGCTTCCAGACCGCAGCCCCCCACAAAAACAGCTAACCGAGCAAACAACCGCTTGTCGGGTTCTTCCAATAGATCGTAGCTCCAATCGATAGCACCCCGCAAAGTCTGCTGACGTTCGGGCAAATCACGCGGGCCACTGGTCAATAGCTTGAGCCGATTGGTCAGACGAGCCAACAGCGCCGTCGGCGGTAAGACTTTTCCACGCGCTGCCGCCAATTCGATAGCCAGCGGCAAGCCGTCCAACCGCTGACAAATCTCAACGATAGTGGCGGCGTTTTCAGCATTCAAGACGAAATTGGGCTTTACTACCTGGGTGCGCTGGACGAAAAGGGCGACCGCCTCATACTGAAGCAAGGTTTCTAAGGGCGGTAGGTTATGCGAGTCGGGCAGGCGCAAAGGTGGAACCGCTAGTTCGCGCTCGTGGTAAAGGTGAAGTATCTCGCGGCTAGTTACCAAAACTTTGAGGCGGGGGGCAGAGGTCAACAATTCGGCAATAAGGGCCGCCTCCGAAACCAGTTGCTCAAAATTATCCAGTACCAACAACAACTGCTTATCGTGCAAGTAGTTTTTCAGATTTTCCAAAATCGCCTGACTACCACCGTCTTTGATACCGAGGGTCTGGGCAATCGTCGAAGCAGTCAGGGCGGGGTCGCTAATCGAGGCCAGCGCCACAAAGAAAATACCATGCTCGAAATCTTCGAGTAGTTCAGCAGCAATTTGCAAACCCAGGCGAGTTTTACCCGTTCCGCCCGGCCCAGTCAAAGTCAGTAGCCGCGCGTCCGAACGACGCAAAATCTCGCAAGCCGCCGCCACTTCGGGTTGCCGCCCGACCAGTGGGGTCGGTTGGATTGGCAAATTAGTATGGAAAGCATCGAGCGTCCTGAGCGGCGGGAAGTTGGAAGACATATCGGGAACCGCTAATTGAAAGATGTGTTCAGGCTGGCTCAGGTCTTTAAGGCGGCACTGGCCCATATCGAGTAGATCAGCCTCGGCGGGCAAATGGTCTCGCACCAGTTCGCGGGTCGCCAGCGAAAGCAAAACCTGCCCACCGTGACCAGCCGCCAAAATGCGGGCCACTCGGTTAAGGGACGGGCCAAAATAATCGCCGTCGCGCTCTTCGGCAGTTCCGCTATGCAAAGCCATCCGCACTTGTAGGCCGGGTTCCGAATGCAAAGCCTCGTTGTGCAAAGCTCTTTGGCCTGCCAGCGCCGCTAGAATTGCTTGTTCGGCGCTAGGAAAACCACTGCAAAAGGCATCGCCAACCGTCTTAAAAACATAACCACCGTTAGTCTCGATAGCCTGCCGCAAAAGCAGGTCGTGCCGGGCCAGGGCAGATTTCATGCTGTCGGGATATTCTTCCCATAACCGGGTGCTATTTGCAATATCGGTAAAGAGAAAAGTCAGAGTGCCGGTCGGCAATTGTGGTTGGGGCATCACTTTCATTTTCTCAAATACCGAAGGCCAATCGGCACTTCCGGCTTCCCAGCCTTGTACATTCAATTCTGTTCCTGGTGAATACACTACGGTACACTCCTTACTATCCCTTCTAGCCAGTACTTGAACCCATTCGACCAATTTATAGTGAGCAAAATATCAGCCAACCGGCATGGCAGTCTTTTAACTAGCCATGTGCAATTTATAGACCTAAAATTAAATTCGTCAGTCAGTTTGGACTTTTTAGATAAGCTTGAAGTGGAAGACACTAACGGGGATTATGAGAAGGATGACCCCTGGTAAAACTGGTTCAAGCTCTAATAAGTTTTGATGAATAATTACATTTAACCGGTTGCTTTTGCTTTTACCTCTGTCGTAATGGTCGGATTGTTCCTACGCTAATTTGGGAGAACATCTAGGTGGGCGCGAACCACCAGCAGGCGGCCTGACCAGGTCTGGATAATTTCAATTTTGATTTTAATCCGACTTAGCCGCTTTTGATAAATTTAGCTCGTAGCTACGCTGCGCTCCGAGAATATTACTTAACCTTTGTCACCAAATTCGACCTTTTGCTACTCCCAATTATAAGATCAACTTATTAAAGTTTTATAAGCCCAAAGACCTATTTGTATTTAGTCAATTTGGCCCAGCTTGTTTCGCGCGATTCTAACCGCCTTCTATTTCTCATGCAGTGATAAAAAACACAATTACGACAGATGTCCTAAAAGTTATGTGGTTTCACTTAGACTTAAAGTACTTAGTACCAAAACTTATGTGATAAATATAACATTCGGTTACGCTGTTCTAACGATGTTTTGGCCCCTCCTATCGGCTAAATTTTAAGGGTGCTACGGCACTTTGGGAACATCAACATAAATGCTAAGGGCAGACAAAGCCTGAACAAATGGGTAAACGGAAAAGGGGAAACTTAAATGGCATCGACCGGACTGAAAATGAAAAGTAATTTACAAACTACTCAAACTAGCAAAAACAATAATAAACAAGGCTTGTTAGCACTGCCGCTACTAGCCGCCGCCAAAGATGCCTACCGCAAAACAAAATGGGTGGAACAGGCTTATGGGAAAATCGCTGCTGCCGAAAAAGCTTCCTCGGTCGAAAAGATACCGTTGGAGCGCAATAAGCTGATTAACAAAGCTTATGCTGAAATGTACCTGAGTAATCCGGCGATCTTTAAGTGGGCCGGGATGGCAGCGTTTGCCTCGCAATCCGCCGGAAAGAAGATGGCCCAAATCCAGCTAGGTTATTTTGCCGAACTAACCGCCCAAATTGTCCGGCCTGTCCTGGGGCTACCTTTGACCTTAGCTGCCAAAAACTGTGAATATCTATTTGGGATGGTCGCACTCGGCAACAAAGCGATCTACGAAGACCTCTACTGGCAACACCTGGCCTATCGTGAGGGCGGGATCGAGGAGCTTGAAGCGATCTACCGCGAGGGCGACCTGCCTGTCGGCATACTGACGGCCTGGCAACAGATTGATACCGGCGCAAAGACCGACAACCAAGAATTGATCTGGGCAGGTAACACCAGCCTTTTGATGCACGAGCAGAAATATATTATTCAGCCGGTGTTATATGCGGGCAAGCTAAATCTAGCGCTGTGGAAGCTGATCTCGCTGGTACATAGCCTGAGTGGATTGTTACTCACTTCGCCGGTTCCAGGAGGGGCGTTGGACTTTCGCGACGCGGTTCCGGGCGGCAACCTGGCGAATTTCGCCGACCGCTGGCAGTGGTGCATCGAGACTATTCTCCCAGTCTGGCGCAAGTTGCAAACCAACGACCCGGCCCAGGTGCAGGGTTTGTTGGAAGTCTTTTAGGCGGAGAAACGAAGTTATTCTTCTTTAACTTTTTGTAAATAATACAAACTAGCGGCTGATTTGACAAGGCCAAACGGGAAACCCGGCTCTACTGCCTTGTGTAGGAGCGAGCTTCTGCTCGCGATTGGACACCCAGCTGCCTCTTCAATCGCGAGCAGAAGCTCGCTCCTACAGGGGGTTAATATCGAGGCATTTTGCTATAGGTCTAAAGACCTAGAAAGTCTATCCGCCCAGGGGCGTATGTAATCTTACTTAGTTTAGGGGCAAGTTGAGCCTGAGAAGCACTTGGTGACGAAGATCACAACCAACTATGTGATCCTAACGATGTGCCACAAGGTTTAATAGCGTAAAGTTTAGCCATACCGACGAGGCAGACGGTAAAGCCTAAAAGCAACTAAGCACTCTAACAAATTAAAAGTCTGACACGAAAGCACCGTCTGAAATAAATCGATCACGACTTTCGCTCGTGAATTTTGAGAAATATCCGGTTTGACCAAATTTTGAACTTGGAAAGTTGTTTCGAGCGAAAGTCCTGTCAATGAAAGGGAAAAGCTGCGATGAAAGTATCTGGGGTAATGGGATTGGTAGGACTGGCAATTCTGAGCGGGGCCAGCGCAAGTATCATTTTATCTGTAAAGCATTCTAAAACAAACACCGACCGACTAATCGCTGATCTGAGTAACGCTCTGGTTTTGGCCTTCTAGGGTTTCGGGAAAGGGGATCATTCAATGGACATCTTAAATCTGACCCGTCTTCAATTTGGAATTACTACTATTTATCATTTTTTCTTTGTACCTTTAAGTATCGGATTGGCCTTTCTGGTAGCGATTATGGAAACGCGCTACGTGCGGAGCGAAAACATTCTTTATAAGAAGATGGCGCAATTCTGGGGACGGCTTTTCCTGATTAACGCTTCGGTCGGGATCGTAACCGGCATAGTGCAAGAATTTCACTTCGGGATGAACTGGTCGGAATACTCGCGCTTCGTGGGCGACATTTTCGGCACACCTCTGGCAATCGAGACTTTGCTGGCTTTCTTCCTGGAAAGTACCTTTCTAGGCATCTGGATTTTTGGCTGGGATAAGCTCAACAAATGGCTCCATCTGGCCTGTATCTGGCTGGTCGTCTTTGGTTCGTTGATGTCGGCTTTCTGGATTATCGTGGCTAACTCGTTCATGCAAAACCCGGTCGGCTTTAAGGTCGAGAACGGGCGGGCCGAATTGACCGATTTTGGGGCGCTTGTGACCAACCCACACGTCTGGGTTCAGTTCCCGCACGTCGTAATGGCGGCCCTGGCGACTGGCGCGTTCTTTGTCCTGGGGGTTAGTGCCTACAACCTGTTGAAGAAAAAGGGCGACCCGGAATTCTTCCGCCGCTCGGCGCATCTGGCAATCCTGGTCGCGGTTATTTCGAGCATTGGGGTAGCGGCGGCGGGCCACCGGCAAGGCGACGATGTAGCCCACAATCAGCCGATGAAACTGGCGGCGATGGAAGCCCACTGGCATACCGAAGGCCCGGCCTCCGAAGCACTGTTTAGCATCGTAGATGAGCAGAACCGCAAGGACATCTTCTCGATCAAAGTACCCTACGTCCTGAGCCTGATCGCCTACAGCGACCCGAACGCGACTGTCAAGGGGATCAACGAACTTCAGGCCGAATACGAGCAGAAGTACGGCCCCGGCAACTACGTTCCACCCGTCACCGTCACCTTCTGGGCCTTCCGCAGTATGGTCGGCTCCGGTATAGCAATGATTTTACTCTCGCTGTTTGGGTTGTTCCTGGCCTGGAAGCGCAAGCTAATCTACCAGCGCTGGTTCTTGCGAATACTGGTCTTCGCCATCGCTCTACCCTATATTGCCGGGACTTGCGGCTGGATCGTAGCTGAAATGGGTCGTCAACCCTGGGTCGTCTACGGCTACATGAAAACCGAATCGGCGATCTCGCCGAACGTCAGCATAACGATGGTCTTGATCTCGTTAGCCACTTTCTCGGTACTCTATGTGGCCCTGGCGGTGGCCGATGTCTACCTGATGGCGAAATACGCTCAGGGTAACAACATCCACCAGTTACGCAACGAGGTTGAGGACTTGGAAGACGCGGACGACGACAAAGAGCTTATTTTGGACGGAGCGTATTAAAGGTATCAGGTGGTGGGTGTCAGCTAAGGTCAGTTCCAAATTGGCCTCTGACATCTGCCAGCTACAAGGAGAAAGCTAAAACAATGGACTTGAATACACTCTGGTTTGGTATCCTGACGACGCTCTTTATCGGTTTCTTTTTCCTGGAAGGGTTCGATTTCGGGGTTGGTATCCTGATGCCCTTCCTGGGCAAAAACGTCGGCGACCGCAAGCTAATCACCAGCACGATTGGGCCTTTCTGGGACGGCAACGAAGTTTGGTTGATTATGGCGGGCGCGGCAATGTTCGCGGCCTTCCCGAATTGGTACGCTACGATGTTGAGCGGGTTTTACCTGGGTATATTGCTACTGCTGGTAACGCTGATTGTGCGGGGGGTCGGTTTCGAGTTCCGCAATCGGGTAAACGACCGACGCTGGCAAAACTTCTGGGACGCGATGATCTTTTTGGGGAGCCTGGTTCCGGGCTTTATCTGGGGCGTAGCGTTGACCAACCTGATTAAGGGTGTGGCGGTCGATGCCAAAATGCAGTACGTCGGCAGCCTGCTGGATTTACTCAACCCTTATGCGCTGCTGGGCGGTGCGACCTTCGTCGGGTTGTTCACGCTGCACGGTGCGATCTTCCTGAACTTGCGAACCGAGGGACGCTTGCGCGAACGGGCCGCTCACACTGCCCGCTTGATCTGGTTGCCGGTAGTGGGACTGGCGGGTGCGTTTGTCGGCGCGAGTTACTTCGCCACCGATATGTTTACCCGCTCGAACACGACCCCGATCTTTACGGCGGTTGGAGAGGTGGTCGCCTTGCTAGTTGGCGGGTACTGTCTGCAAAGCGGACGCAATGGCTGGGCTTTTGTGATGAGCGGCCTGACGATTGGACTGGCGACCCTGACCCTCTTCACCGGGCTGTTCCCACGAGTGATGATTTCGAGCCTCAACCCGGAGTGGAGCCTGACCATCACAAACGCTTCGGCCAGTCACTACAGCCTCGAAATTATGAGTTGGCTCTCGCTAGGGTTAATCCCGGTGGTAGTGGCCTATCAAGCCTGGAATTACTGGATTTTCCGGCGGCGGGTCAGCCATCAAAGCAGTCATCATTTGTAGAAATTAGAGATCAGAAATTAGAGATTAGAAGTTAGATGCCGGGTGCTTTAACCACATCTGGCGCGTACTGAAAAGTGTAGGACATTAAGATGTTGAAGATAGAAAATGAGACGCTGGCCCGCTTGTATATCGAAGAATATGTTAAAGATTTGGGCGCAACAATCAGAGCGAAAGAAACGACAAAAGAAGCATTTGAGGTTACTGAAAGAAGAAAACGCCTGACCTACCGCTGGACGGCGCAAGGCGATCAAATAGATTGTCGGTGGATCACCAGAGTCAGATGTAACTATTTACCGAGGTAGTAGTCAAAAAGTATTTTCTGCGAGACAGAAAATTAGGCAAAACATCAAACAAAGCGGTTTTTGAGCAATAGGCGACGGTAATCCAAGTTAGATTGTACCGGTTTGGCCTAAAAACAACAGGAGAAAGAAAATATGAAAGTGAAGAGCATGGGTTTGCTAATCGGGTTGTTGCTGGCTGGACTATTGGTAGCCTGCGGCGATAGCACCGCTACAACCGCCCCTACAAAGGGCGCAACCCCCACCACTAGCGCAGCTACCCTGGAAGGCCAGACTACCCGGTTGGGTGGTGGCTCGATCAAATCGTGGGTCAAACTTAATGAAGCTGGTAAACCGGCCTCGGTTGGGCTTACCTTTGGCGAAGCAGCCCTGACCAATCTACCCAAAGAAGCTAACCAGACTGTTCTGACGCTGCCCAACAATGTCGAGGGGCTACCTTTCAACCATATTTCGGTAGACTGGAACCCGCAAGGCCACGAACCAGCAGGCATCTATGACAAGCCACACTTCGATCTCCACTTTTACATGATTAGCCAGGAAGTACGTGGCACGATCAAGCCGAACGACCCGAACGTCGCCAAACAGCCTGCCCCGGCGGTCATCCCGACCGACTATATCTCCCCGGCCCCGGATGTTGTACCCAACATGGGCGTTCACTGGATCGACCGCACCACACCCGAACTGAATGGCAAGCCCTTTACCAGTACGCTGATTTATGGCTTCAACGCCGGGAACATGGCCTTCATTGAGCCGATGATTACGAAAGCCTTCTTCGAGAGCAAGCCTAACCTTTCGCAGGACTTGAAGCAACCCGCCGTCTATCCCAAGAACGGTCAGTACTACCCGGTTAAATACAGCGTGAAGTACGACGAGATCAGCAAGGAATACACCGTCGCCCTGGAAGGACTGACCCTACGGTAGAACAAACCCTGGTGGGCGAACAGTGTGGTTCGCCTGCCCCTAAACGAAATTATATTACTTAAATTGTTAAACTGTTAAAAGGAGACTTTTCTAATGCGTACACATCATGAAATTGCACAAGGCGTACATTATTTCCCGGAGAGCGGTGAGATTATGGGAGGCCAGGCTCACATTCAGGTCAATTTCTTTGCCGTCATCGGCAGTAAAAAAAATATCCTGATTGATACTGGCGTAGCATACCAGGCTGAGGATAGCATTGCGGCAATTTCAAAGGTGATTAACCCGGCTGACCTCGACTACATCTTCCTGACCCATATGGACGGCGACCACATAGGTGGGGTCAAAGAACTATTGAAAATCGCCCCGAAAGCCCGGCTTGTCGGCAATATGACCGCACTTGGCAAGGGAACCGATGTTTACCAACTTCCGGTTGAAAGGTTCGCGGTTGTTTTTCCCGGCGAGGAAATCGATCTGGGGGATCGCACCCTGACTGTAAAGGAAAGTCTGGTCGAGGACGGTCATACGAGTTGGTTGTTCGATAACAAAAGTCACACTTTCTTTACGAGCGATGGTTTTGGAGCGCTTCACTTTGCGCCGCCAGTCGATTTCGCCGAGAACGTACCGAGCGAAGCCTTTGCAGGTGGTTTCACGACCTGGCAATATATGAGCTTCAATATGTTCCCCCGGCTTGATGTAAAGCGGTTCCGGCAACAAGTCGCCGAAGTTGCCAAACTCGACATCCAGCAAATCGCTTCGGTACACGGGCCGATCATCCGGCAAGATATTAATCAGGTTCTCGAAATGATGGAAGCAATGCCGACGGCAGAAATCCCGCCGATGCCGGCGTTGCCACCCTTCCTGCGCCTACCTGCTGCTTAAGAACCTGTTTATGCTAAGGGCGATCATAAAGATCGCCCTTTCGATTCAGACCTCTTTTCTCTCAGAGCAGCACCTTTATAAAGTAGTTGTAACTACTCAGGCCGGGCGACCACCCAGGGTCGCCCCTACCCAAAATTCGTTGTAGGGTGCGACCCTATGTGGTCGCCCAAAGGGTGAAGCTGTGTAGTTACAAGTAATTTAGCTCCTAATCATTACAGTACTTTAGTACCCCGTACCTTGTAGTACCAGAAAAAATCAATTAGAATATGAATATAATGATGATGATGATCCCTTAACTCGGATTATTTTGGTCAAGCCGTGCAAATTCTTCTATCTTGGTGCATCTTCCTGTAAGGCAGCAATGTCAGCGCAGCGGGAAGTTTTAGCTTGCTTTCCTCTTGACTGTCCATCTACAGTATTTATTTCTACAATAATTATTGCTAATAATTCTGGTAGAGAATTTATTATAGAGAGTTCTAGTCCTGGTGCATTCCAACCAGGGCGGATTGTCGCCTTATCGGACTATCGTTGTGGTTACACCTAGCAGGAGGATAATATATGAAACGTTTAAGCACAGTCTTGGAATGGTGGTCTAGCAGACCATCGGTCGAAGATAACGAGGAGGGGCAAGGTCTGGTGGAATACGCCCTACTTTTGATGTTGATCGCCATTGTGGTCATCGGGATATTGCTTTTTCTCGGCCCCCAGATCGGCTCGATGTTTAGTGCCGTAACCAAAGGGCTTTCGTAGTAGGAAGATCGGCTCACTTTGCCTTTCCAATTGTTTTTATCCAATCTGTAATTGGGCTAAAGATTACTTGGCAAGGACAGAAGTGAGCCGAGATTTATTTTACAGCCTTTATCTCAGCTGGCTCCATCCGTAAGATATTCGAGTCTGGCTCAAAACTTATCAGAATATGAAGATTATGTTTTATATCTAGGAATTTTCAGTCAGGGTATAGTCAAAATTATAAAAGTGTTTACCGTCGGTAATATCAATTTCCATCTTACCGGCAAGCCCTTCCAACTGCGCGGTACCAGAGTCGGGGACAACGGTAATAATTAATTGGGGTGTACCACGAGTCATAGTGCCACTATGTTGAAGTATGAAGGTGCCGGTACGACCGTTGAGACTTCCGCTCACCTGCTCAATTGCGACGTAACCCGCCGAACCCTCAACACCTGTACCAGCGCTCAACATCTCGCCCTGACTGGTTGCTTCAAGGTCTCCCTGGAATTGCTTGTCGATAGACAGTCTGCCAAGCTTTGAACCCTCGGTTTCGGAGTAGAGTTCGAGCGGGTTCAGTTTTACTTCAAACGTACCACTTGCGCGAGTTACCATAAATTCCTCCTTATAAATCATATTTTGGAAACAGGCTTAGATTTTCTGGCAAAACCGGGGCCGGGGAAAATCACTTTCCTATCTTCACTACGAGTAAGCCCATTTACGCCTGTACTATTTCATTTTAACACAATGTCCTCAACAGGGTCAATACCCTCAACAAAGCGGTCAATACCAGCAGCCAAACTACGGCGGTTATCCTCCGCCACCCCAACAACCACAGTATCGGCCTCCTACCAAAAAGGGGTTGCCTTGGTGGGGTGTATTGTTAGCTGCTTTTGGCGGTATTGTTGTATTAGGCACAATAGTTTCAGCAATTGGCGGTGGCTCTAAAGCAACCTCTACTCCTACCGCACAATTAGCGGTCGCACCGACTTCTAGTGGGACTTCGACCACTGTTGCAGTAGCCAGCACCACCGTTGTTGCTGTAGCTATATCGCCCGTTAGTACGCCTGCCGCAAGACCGACCAGCACCCCGGCTCCGACCAACAGCCCAAGACCGAGTGCAACCCCTGTACCACCGACTGCCACTCCTGATATAGCGGCTACCCAAACCGCTCAAGCTCTGGCTACCCAAACCGCCCAAGCACGTGCCAGCGCGAACGCTGCGGCCACTGTTGCGGCTTTACCAAAACCGATAGTGCTAACTGGTACTGGCAATAAAGTCACAGATAAGATTAATTTGAACAAAGGCGTTGCCAGGGTAAATATTGAGTACGAAGGTCGAGGCTATTTTGGAGTAAAAGCTTTGACGGCTGCGGGTGACGATGTGGATTTAATCGCAAACACAACTACTCCTAATTACAAAGGCAGTAAGTACATGCCAGTAGCAGCTAACGGCACATTCGTGTTTAATGTGGAGGCGAGTGGCGGGTGGAAATTAGAAATTCTGGACATCGCTATCTTGGGTCAGGAAAAGGTTACACCCGGTCCAGTCTATAAGGGCAGCGGTGACTCTGCCATTTTAATCAACGTGCCTAAGACTGGGTTGACCGTTTTTAAGACAACCAGACCGGGTAAAGGTTATTTTGGAGTAACGGTCGTGAGTGCTAAAAACGGCAGTATGTCTGCGCTTTTGGCAAACACTACAGACGCAAATTACAAAGGCGAAAAGGCGGAAAAAGCCACTGCGGATAATTACTTTGTGCAAGTTCAGGCAGAAGGCGAATGGACGCTTGAAATAAGCCAGTAGCAAGTTAAAGTAAGGCCCGGTCAATGTGACCGGGCCTTATCCATCACTATAGGACAAAATAGCGATAACAATAGCTATCAGACAAACGGCATTTGAATACTGAGCAAGATGAAACGAAACGAGTTATAACTGATCTCCAAAAACCTCTAATTTCCACCCAACTCCTTCTAAAAGTCAGCCTCAATTTCAAAAAATGGGATAAGTCACACCGAAAACCTATAGACAAAAGTAGAAACTTTGTTATAATTATTATCAAAGTACATTACATAATACGAAATTTGAGCAGAACGAACAATCTCTCGGCGATAAAGGGGCGGAGCTATGAATCTAATAGCAAACCAGCTAGAACTCAGTGGCGGCACCCGGCGCGACCGGGGGGAGTGCCTGCTAGAGGCTGAGCAAACTATCCCTCCCCCGGTCATTCAAAAGCGGGGAGCGCTTTATATCCTGACCGAAACCGAAACAATGGTAGCCGGTCAGCCACGTCCGGGCGACATCGACTTGTGCCGTGAAGCACAGGAGATTATCCTGCACGAGTATTATAATTCGAGCGTTACGGCTACCATCACTAGTTCGCTACGGCATGCCCTTGAAAAGGCAAACCAGGCTCTTTTTAACCGCAATAGTGCTGTCCTGCCTCCCGAACGACGCGGCTTGGGGATCACGCTGGCCCTGATACGGGGCGGCGAGCTTTACACCGCTCAACTTCCACCAACCCAGGCTTATTTGATCCACCAGGACGAAATACGCTATTTGCCGAACCCAACCGATCCGGCCCAGGGCCGTCCAACTGGGCCGCGCCCGGTCGTGGCCCGCACGGGGACCGATGCCCAGGCTACTTTGCCGCAACCCAGGGCGCAAAGCGTGCCGTCCCTCGGTCGCTATAGCTCGATTGAGCCGAACCTGACCCGCAACGTCTTCGAGGATGGCGATTTGCTGGTGTTGTGTTCCAGCCAATTCGCCCAGGCTTTGCACCACGAAGATGTCGAATGGGTCTTACACAAGCAGGATAGCCGAAGCGCTTTGCTCAATTTGTCCGAGTTTGCCCGTAACAAAGGCATCGCCGACGGCTACGCCCTTACTATTGGGGCGCGGCCCGACCTGCTTTCGCGCAACCAGCCTACCAGCCGTCGCGACGATAACGGTCTGCGAAATACGGCGGAAGGTGTAGCCGGAGCGGTCAGTTTGTTTGCCTCCCGGTTTAATCCCCGGTCTGGACGACCACAGGAAGAGACACGGCCTACTTCGGCCAGCAATTTTAGTTTTGACGACCCGGCCCCCGCCTCGCCCCGCCGCGAAACCGAAGTAGGCCGTACCTGGAACGAATCCGAATTTATGGCCCAACCGACCACCACCGGGCCAACAATCGAACCTGCCAATGACGACCCACTGGCTCCCCTCATCAACAACCGCGACAACGACCCCTGGCTGCATCGTGAGGACGACGACCTGAACAAACCGGCCTACTTGCGGGGCCGTTCCATTTCGCCCGACCCTGGCCTGAATAACCCGCCGCCCGATGCTCGAAATTTTAAAGACCAGCAAGCCGGGACTTTCCGCCCATCGTCGGTACGGCGCAACTTTATCTTTAACGAAACCGCCTCGAAAGACCCGGCTATCGGCCCGGCTTCTTCCCCAACCAATTTCCCCGAACCGGAGCCAGAAGCCCCCGCCTGGGGTACTCCGCCCGCCGCGACCAAAACGCGCTGGCGCAATCGTGGACGTTCCTCGACCCAATCTCGACTGGAAACCAATCCAGCCGATACGCCCTACGTTGACATGGTTGGCAGCGATAATCCACCGGCCCGCCGCGCATTGCCCTTCTCGTTGAGCGGTAGAGGTCGCAGCCTGATATTACTGG
This sequence comes from Chloroflexia bacterium, assembly GCA_038210655.1. Classification (GTDB taxonomy): domain Bacteria; phylum Chloroflexota; class Chloroflexia; order Chloroheliales; family Chloroheliaceae; genus 54-19. Next base: position 2,566 of record JBBQWM010000005.1, on the reverse strand, counting down.
GGATTGGGTTGGCCCTGGCCTTTGCGGTGCTGCTACTGATGCTATCGGTGGCGGGTGGCAAGCTGAGTGGGGATAACGGCAAAGCAACCACCTTTGTCCGGCAAGCCGAACAAAAAAGAACGACGGCCCAACAGTTCGCGGCAACCGACCCGACCCGCGCCCGCAAGCTAATTGTTGATGCGCAGACCGACCTGGATGCCGCCCGCAAAGAAAAACCCGATCTGGGCGACATTCAGACCGTCCAAAAAACTTTGAAATCGACCCTGGACAATATCAACCGGGTAGTAGTTCCGACCGATTTGCGGATGGCGATGGACTTGAGCAACCAGGGTAGCGGGGTACGTCTCTCGAAAGCGTTGCTCAGCCCAACCGCCGACAGCCTTTATTTGCTCGATACAGGCCGGGGCGCGGTTTATACTGGCGATGTTTTGGGAGCGGTCAAGACCATTCTCAAGAGTGGCGATAAATCCGGTAGCGCAACTTTTGGCAAGCCGGTAGCAATGGTGGCCCGGCCCGATGGCGTGATGGTAGTAGACGACGGCAATCTAGTCTGGCTCTACAACAAGGCGACCGGTAGTTGGACGGCTCAGACGCTAGGCGGGGCCAGCACCTGGGGCAGCAAAGCGATCCGGCTATCCTCGTCCTATCAGGGTAATTTATATTTGCTTGGCCCGATTCCCGGTCAGGTCTTGAAATATAACGCTGGCAGCTATCCCAACCCGCCCGAAGAATGGCTCAACCCTGGCCTTGCGCCCAACCTGGGCCTCGATACTGCTGCCGGGCTTTCGATTGATGGTACGATTTACGTGCTAACAAAGGATGGCAAGGCCCTTCAACTGGCCCGGCCCAACGGCAAAACCAAAGGCGAAGTGATTCAGCAGTTTGACCTGAAGGCTGGCGACCGCCTCGGCCCGGCCCTGAGCAGTCCGGCCTCGCTCAATGTCGGGAGCCTCGACTTCCCCTATTTCTTTGTATTGGATAGCGAAAAGCGGGTGATGCAGTTCCGCAAAGAAGACGGTGCGTTCGTCCAGCAATTCCAGGCCGCGACCGGGCGCAACGAGTTTGATAATCTTCAGGATGTCGCCATCGATGAGGTAAATAAAAAGCTCTATATTATTGGCCTCCAAAAGGTCTATGTCTTTAACCTGCCGGACGTACCGGGTGGCAGCCTCTCAGCGCAACCCGGCCTGACTCCCGACCCATCGGCGGCGGTTACACCCGGCGCAGCCAATAATGTCGTGGTCATTTCGGGCAATCCCAGTCCTACCTCTCGACCTTGACGCGCATGTCCAAAAAACCTTTTGCGAAGCAAAACGCGGGGTGGAGCCTACTCTTACGGAAATATACAACCCGTAAGAGCAGGCTCCACCCCGCCATCTTAGCCCTCAGTCTTCTTTTATTATTATCGCTTAACTCGGTGAGCGCCCAAACTACCCCAACCCCTAATCCACAACCGCCCACTCCTAGTGCTCCACCTGCCGATGGCAGTACCAGCGATTACCTTTCGGATTCGTTGCGCTTGCTCTTTCCGGCGGTTCCGGCCTCGCTAGAATTGGGCGATACCGAGCAACCGATCTTTCCCAGCGATGCGCCCGGTTCCGATTTGCTCGCTCTCGGCGTATTGCCCGACCTTGCCGCAAACTCGACTTCGATCACCCGCACGATCACCCTCGATTTAGGTGGTGGTATCCGGGGGCGAGTGTTTGCCGACCCAGCCTGGCTCTATCCCATACCAAGCCGCTTTATCAATCCAAAAGACCGAGGCAAGTTGCAAATCGTGGTGACAGTGAGACAGGATGCCGGGCAGGGAGCGGGTCTCTTGCCGGCCCAGACCAATTGGGGCCGCTTGCGTCTCTCGCTCAATGGAGCGCTGTTCGACTACGCCGCGCCGTTGGTGGTTGGTTCGCCCAAAGTAGGCCGCAACGAAGGCGACCGGGTTTTTGATCTCCATCGCCAGGTAGCAACCCGCCTTGACGCGCAAGGCGACCTCGACTCGTTTATCGGAACGCCGACCTACCCGAACGCTTCCCAACTGGCTCTCGGTCTGGCAGTAGACTACCTGGGCGAAAACCAGTACAATCAGCGGCTAAACGAGGCTGATTTTGTCGGGCGAGTAGCTGAAACGCTCTCCCAAAAAGACTATAACAACGATGGTTGGGTCGGCTTCAAGCCCGAAGATATTCTGCTCGGCGCTCCTGGCTGGGCGCTCGGCAAGAAGGTTAAATAACAAATCCTTTAGTAGTTTTTTTATTTTTAGTATTTACATTTCGATCCAGCGGCTAACCAACCGACCGTTTTCGATTACCCACTGGCAGACCAATTTGGTTTCAATTGCCTTTTTTTGTGTCCCGTTTGAATTGGCTTTCTCATCCGAGTGAGTAGCGGCCTGCAAGCTTTCGATATTTTCTACTGACAACGCTTCCAATGGTAGCACCGCACTAAAGGGTGAAAAGTTGCATTAACTTATTAGGGGGTCGCCCGCGTCGCTTGGGGGGGACGTAAGGGGTGGGGGCGACCTTGTACTTTAACAATTCCGCTACATTCCAGATGTGGTTGGTCAAGCCAC
>JBBQWM010000004.1:0-211553 GCA_038210655.1 Chloroflexia bacterium | reverse complement strand
ATATCAGACCAATGTTCTTTTGTGATAAAATCAGTTAGACCGATCATTATGTTGCTCCTTTCGTCTTTTTCAACTAAAGGATACCACTCTCACCGTCCTTTTGCAGCTTTCTTAAACCCCGAATTACGGTACCTGACACCTGACACCTGATACCTATCTCCTCCTGACCTTCTTATGCGAAAGCTGTTCGTGGTCGGTGGGCAGTTTTTCTTCCAGTTCTTCCCGTTTGAACATCGGCAGACGCAGGTCGGGCAGATCGTTTTCTTCCGGCCACCACTGGTATTTTTCGAGGTCTACCGTAAAATCCTCGCGCACCTCAACCGCTTCTACTTCCAGATCGGCTTTGTGGGCCAGTTGTCCACCCCAACCGTAGCCGCTTGCCAGCCCTCCAAAGCGGTTGACCACCCGCTGACAAGGCACTTCCCAACCATCCTCTACCCAATGCAAGGCCCATCCGACCGCCCGTGCTGCCCTGGGTACGCCCACAAGGGCCGCAATCTGTCCATAGGTCATCACTCGCCCGGTGGGGATGCGGCAGACAATGTCGTATACTTTTTGGTTAAACTCGCTGGTTGCCATTTTAGCCTCTGGATTTTGGATTTTATATTCTGTCCCGGCATCTTACTACAAACCACTTTGAGGTACAAGCAAAGAGCTATACAGCCAACTACTTCATACATAATTGACCTGCCTCCTACTATTACTACATAAATATTATAATCAACTTAGACTTGAAACGTTTAAATTACTTGACAAACCATCTTTATATTGATATTTTATATAAAACTAATAAATTGCAATGATAAATATTATCAACTTTACCTTTGATTAAAGTGTTGTAACAACTCACTCTAGAAGCCGATTTTGAGCGGGCTTAATAAATCAGCGAAAGGAGCTTTCTTGTGATGAGCGACAATTGCGGATGCGAACTAACCAGTCGAGAACTCGAGGTTTTGACCCTGTTAGCCGAGGGTTGTACCAACAAACAAATTGCAACCCGTTTGGACATTAAATGCCGAACGGTAGAATTCCACCTGAAGAACATCTACCAAAAGCTGGACGTTACTACTCGCACCGAAGCCCTTGCCAAAGCTATAAAGCTAGGCTGGATTAACCTCGAGAGTTAGTTAGGCCAACAAAAAGTAAGTTGCCCACTTTTTTGTACCTGTGTAAATTACGGGTGTGCGAACTTAAGTAATTTGGTATAGTGAAAGTGCAGTCTGCAATGGTCATTGGCTTTTCTATAGTTTCAGAATCAGGAGGTATAGGAAGTGGTAGGTTCAGGACGTAGAAGACTAAAAGGTAAGCTTGGAGTGGTACTGACAGTGCTATTCATTCTGAGTCTTTTAACAGTCACCGTTATACCTGTTACTTTTGCCAAAGAGGAGGTAGTTCCTAAGAAGAAGGAGGCTGCTAGAAAGGTGGTTGGTAAAGATGCAATCTTAACCGCACCTGTACTTACCTCTCGTAAGGGTAATAGGGTTTCACCTAATTTGCAAGCTCCTGGCGTAGTAGTTGTAATGCTGGCCCGGATCATGCAAGAAGTGGATCGGACTTTCTTTACGGAGGTCATATCAACTGTGATGGCTTCGGAAATCTTTATTTAAGTGTAGAGGTCGAAATACAGAACTCTGCTGGGAATTTTGTAACTGTTCCCAATACCAACCGAACACAAGCTTGTAGCAACTGTAGTAACATTCGGTTACCAAGTAGCGGTGGTACGTACTACGTATATACTCCCCCGTCCAACAGTATAGTTCGTACCTGGATATATGCATCACTTTGTACTAGCACCTGTGATGATGTCGAAGTTACTAGCTACGGATATTTGTACCTTTAATTGCTGTCAGCATATTAGAAGTGTCCGACTATGTCGCTCTGAAATAATTTCAGGAATTCAATAAGTCAAAGTCTATAATAAGGCTTTGACTTATTGAATTGGTAATGCTTATGTGTTATCTAACCAAGAAATTTACCGTCCCATTAAATATGGTATTGGAGGTAGTTATGTTTAGCCCTGAACAGGTTATTTTGAATAGAATTGCTGCTTACGCTTCTGAGGTTGCCAGTACAAATAATGCTCCACCCCCTACGAACAAGCCAGGTGAGCCAGAAATTGTTTATGTCGGTGATAGAATCGATCTAAGCACAGTCCAATTTGTTAAGCACCGGCTTTTGCCCCAAAGACAAGTCCATATGGTCACCTATCAGCGCGGGTCGTTGGGTAAGGTTTCTTATCTTTATTTGCTTATACAGGATACTGATAGTAGCTGGCGGATTGCCGTAGAAACTGGTGGTAATGTCAGTCCGATCCCTTTGGAAGCGACCGGGCGACCCTGGGCCAATTTAGCAGGTGGCTCAGGAACTTTTGGCGGCGTTTGGGGTGGGCTTGTCACAGAAAACGCCGGAATAGCCCGTGTCCAACTTGTAGATGCTAGTGGGCTAGTTTTAGAAGATTCGGTTGATGATAACATCGTATTATTTTTGACTAATCAGGCTCCGGCAAAACCGCTAACCGCCCGGCTATATGACGCTCTTGGCAACCTGGTTAGCACCCACCCAGTTTAACGAGGCAGAAATTAGATATTAGAAATCAGATATTAGAAAAAGCAGTCAGCTAGGGATTAACCAAAGCTGGCTGCTTTTTTCTTATTTCTAATATCTGATGTCTAATGTCTAACTTCTCCTACACCCTTACCTTTTCGCGCTCCGGGACGGCTTCCTCGGCGGCATCCGGCAGGTTGTGGAGGCTGTCGGGGAGGGGCAGTTGTTCGCCTTCCAGGATGACCACTTTGGAGGCTTTGATAAAGTCGCGGAAGAGCGGATGAGGTCGGTTCGGGCGCGACTTGAACTCCGGGTGGAACTGAGTGCCGACCATAAAGGGGTGGTTGGGTAGCTCGATGATCTCGACCAGTCGTCCGTCCGGCGAAAGGCCACTCAGGATCAGGCCTGCCCCGGTCAGTCGTTCCCGGAAGGCGTTGTTGAACTCGAAGCGATGGCGATGGCGTTCTTCGACCACCTCCACTCCATAGGCTTCCGCCGTTTTGGTGCCGGGAGTCAGGTGGCATGGATACAAGCCGAGACGCATTGTGCCGCCCATATCGGCGATGTCGCGCTGGTCGGGCATCACGTCGATCACAGGATAGAGCGAGCGCGAGTCAACTTCGGTCGTATTGGCTTCGGGCAACCCGGCGACGTGGCGAGCGAAGTCGATCACCGCCATCTGCATGCCGTAGCACAGCCCCAGGTAAGGAATTTGATGTTCGCGGGCGAAGCGGGCTGCCGCGATCTTGCCTTCGATGCCTCGGTCGCCAAACCCGCCCGGTACGACGATCCCGTGCGCCCCGCGTAGTCGTTCGCAGGCCCGCTTGTAGCCGCCTTCATGCTCGAACTCTTCCGAGTCAATCCAGTCTATTTCGATCTCCACATCGTGAAAGAGACCCGCGTGCGAGAGCGACTCGGCTACGCTCAAGTAGGCATCGTGCAGCGCGACGTACTTGCCGACCAGCGCAATCTTGATTTTACGCTTGGGCTTTTGGATACGACTGACCAGTTCGCGCCACTCGTCTAGTTGCGGTTCGCTGGCAGGCAGACCGAGCAACTTGCAGATGTAATTGCCTAGCCCAAACTCTTCCAAAATCAACGGTACTTGATAGATGCTCTGAACGGTCGGCATCGGTACACAGCCTTCCATCTCGACATCGCAAAACAAAGCGATCTTGGCCCGCACGTCATCCGGGATCGCGTGATCGGCCCGCATCACGATAATATCGGGCGTAATACCCATCGAGCGCAGTTCTTTGACACTATGCTGGGTCGGTTTGGTCTTTAATTCATCGGTCGGCGAGATCATCGGCAAAAGGGTCAGATGAATATACAAAACATTATTCCGTCCGGCATCTTTCCGCATCTGGCGGATCGCTTCTAGGAAGGGCTGACCTTCGATGTCGCCAACCGTCCCGCCGACCTCGACAATCACCACTTCCGGATTGCCCTGCTTGGCGACTGCCCCAATCCGGCCCTTGATTTCGTTGGTGATGTGCGGGATAACCTGGATCGTACCACCCAAAAAATCGCCCCGACGCTCTTTGGCAATCACCGAGCTATAAACCTGCCCGGTCGTCACGTTGGACGCTCGGCTCAAATTCTCGTCGATAAAGCGCTCGTAGTGGCCGAGGTCAAGATCGGTTTCGGCTCCATCATCGGTCACAAAGACCTCGCCATGCTGGTAAGGCGACATTGTGCCGGGGTCTACATTTAAATAGGGGTCAAGCTTTTGAATCCGCACGCTGATGCCTCGGCTTTTGAGCAACCGTCCGATACTAGCGACTGTAATCCCCTTGCCGATAGAAGAAACTACCCCGCCCGTTACAAATATATATTTTGGCATAATAACAAAGTCCTCCTGTGTCAAACCACTAAACCCAAAAGTCCCAACTTATAAAAAGAGGGGAGGCGGGCCTAAAGCCCGCCTCCACGTCTACTTGAATTGATTTTTGTAGTCCAGTAGCACTACTTTAGTTCCCTCTGGAAGATCGCTTGGTCGAAGCGTCAATTTTTCCTGGGGAGAGATGTCGCTCAGACCCATCTCTTTAGCGAACTTTTCCAGTCCGTCTAAGTCCTGGTCGAGCGTATCAGTTCGGTAATGCATTGGGATTACAATATGCGGCTCTATCGTACTTATTACATCGCTGGCGAGGGTCGCGTCTATCGTAGTATGCCCCCCGACCGGGATAAGCAGCACATCGATGTTACTCATTTGCTCGCGTTGTTCGGTGGTTGGCGGATGACCAAGCGCCCCCAAATGGCAGATTACCATGCCTTCCAACTCAAAGATGTAAATCGTATTTTTGCCGTATTGTTTGCCGTTTTTATCGTCGGCATAGGTACCGATGCCGGTCACAAATACATCGTTGACCTCATACTCGCCCGGCCCCATCAAAACTTTCGGCTCACCTTTGATCGTTTCTACATAGCCGTAAGCATCACCGGGCCGCGAGACGGTGACAATATCGGCGCGGGGTTTGCCGAAGTCGTACCCCAAACGTTTGCTATACGGGTCGGTGACAATTGTAGCTTCGCGGGCGCGAATCCGGAAACAACTATGTCCAAGCCAGCTAATTTCTGCCATAAAGGGCTATCCTGCCTCCGCAGGTTACTAATACTAAATTATTTTAACCAAACAATCTCTTGAATCTAAATCTTCCCCGATTTTGCCTCGATCCAAACCAAAGAGGCAACCATATCCAAGAATATGATACCATAGCTACCCATTTATTTCCAGTCCCTTTACCCACTTTTTCCACGATCCAGTGTTAGAAATTTTGAGCTTAAGCAGAAATTCTATAGGCAGAGCAAGTTCCTCTTTGTTGGACATCGCTCTGCCGATGGATTTCTTTGTAAGGACATAGCTTTGCCAATGGATTCCCCGTTCATCCTTCATCCTTCATCCCTCATCCCTTGTTCGACATGGCTCTGCTGCTGGAATTTATTCGGGCTAAATGGCCCTGTAGCCTTTCATACAGCCTAACCTACCCCGCTTTGTTACACTACTTTCATAAAAAGTATGTAACTACTCAGCCGTGTCACCCTGAGCCGCAGCGAAGGGTCTAGATTCTTCGGCGGAGAGCTATCTTTGGAAAAATCCCGGTTATTCCCCGCCTCAGAATGACATGGCCTGAGTAGTTACAAAAGTATAACGATTATGTTGGTTCCGTTATGTCTTTGATAGAAAGCAGGCTACTATGACCGACGAATTTGAGTATAAGGGAGAACTAACCGAGGAGTTGGAACTTGGGGCGCTCTTGAACGACATAACCCAATTCCTGGGCTATCAACGACCTTTGGTCGAAATGCGACAAATGGATCAAGATGTGGCTGAGGTTATAACCGATGAAGAGTACCAGCAATTCGCCCGCTATAAGCAATATTGTATGGAAGAATTGGGAGCGCTCAACTGCACCTCCGGCCCCAATGGAGTGCTAAACTCCAGCATCGAACGGGGTTTTATCGTGGGCTACTGGCTTGCCATGCAACACCAGAATAATAAGGGCGAGACTGTGGGCGGAGCCTAGTAGAGGTCAATCAAATTAGTCAGTTTAGTAAATTATTTTTTAACTTTAAGCCCAAAACGGCCTACTATAGACGGAACCATTTACGAAGTGAGCCGTTTTATTAGTGAGGTTTATCGATAGAACTTATTAAAAAGATTCACAAACCGGGTGACTTTGGGTATTACAATTTACTCAAAAGAGTGGGCCTGGGCGGGAAGGCTGAAAATAGGTAAAAAGGGTTGTGCAAAAGTTTGACACCAATAGTATAATCCAACTAAGTAATTAATAATGTAGTAGAGTGATAGAATTGATTTGTTTGGGTCTTTGGCTGACCCTGTTTGAGTAGGCTATCTGAAATGAACAGCGAAAATCGCAAAAAGCGTACCCCCCAAAATAATCCTCCCAGACTGGATTTAACCGCCTCCAATATTATTCCGCCTGTCGAAATGGCTCCCTTGCAAGCCAGCGACGATGATTTGAACCAATGGGCCAGCGAACGGATTGCAATCTATTCCTCGCTGGATACCGCTATGACCAGGAACATTATCGAGGCGATTGGCGCTTTGAGCGAACTCAAGCGGCGAGTGGAAGAGGAAGCCCAGGAGACTAGCCAGCAAATCATTGTGCAACGTGATCGGCTCAAGCAACAAGTGGAAGCCTTGCGCCTCGAACAGATTCGGCTGGAAGATGGCATGAAAGAGAGTCGCCGGGCTTACGAAGACGAACAGGCCCGCCGGATCGCCCTGGAACATAGTTCTGCTGCCTGGCTCGAACAGGCTCGCCTCGAACGGGACGAATTGCAGCGTGAGACCAAACTGGCCCGTATTCAGCTAGAAGAAGCCCGTCTGGAGTTGCAGGCTTTCTACCGCGACCGGGCCGAAATGATCGAAGAGGGCGGCGGGTTTGCCGCCTGGCTCGAAAAACAGCCAAAAAAGCCAGAACCGATTTACCGTCCGGTGGAGTTGCCTCCAATTAGAGTCAAGCCGGATGAAGAACCTTTGCCAATCTTTATTATGCCGCCAGAAGAGGGCGAACCGGCCATTCCGTTTACCAATATTCAAAGTTTTGGCGATGCGCCTACCCCGCGCTTGCCGGGTGGTAGCCCGGTCGCAACCGCGACTCCCGCTTCCAAACCGTCTCCTTCAACTTCGGTAGCTCCAATAACCACGATAGAAGAAGTCCTGGATGACGACGACGAAAAGGCCAGAGCCGATTTAGAAGCGATCTTTAATAGCCCTATCGAATTGCCAAATGCTAAAGCAGTCGCTCCCAAACCGCCGGTCAAGCAAGTTGAGGAAAAACCGGCTACGCCTACTCTGAGCGAAACGCCGGTCGAAAAAACTCGTGATCGGGTGCGGCGGGCGCGTACCGAACAACGAGTCCAGCATATTCTGGGGAAGCGCCGTCCTCAAGCCGCCCAAACTACAGTTGCTGCTGATGCAGGTACCAATAGCGCCAAACCGCCTTTGGTTGAAGCTCAGCCTAATTCTGGGCCGGAGGTCGTGCCGGTCGAAGCCGAGCTTATAGAAGCTTCGGCAGTCGGGGCCGTCTCGACTGGCACGGGGCGCGGCAAGGGCAGCAAGCGTCGTAATGCCAGCCCGGAAGATAAGGCCGCTATGCAGGAGCTAGGGCAGAAATTGGGCCTCGATCCGATGACCCCACCCCCGGAAGAGGCCATCCGCTTTGCACCCGGTTATACCCCGCCGCCTGCCGTCCCGCTCTCGCGTCGGATACTCGAAATGAAAGCCAGCAACGAGACTGTCGCAACCGAACCACCTCCGGCGCGTTCGGTTCCTTTGCTCGAACCTTTCTCCGAAGATTTTAGCACCGAGGATGAGTTTGGCCCGATGACTCTGGAAGAGTTGCTAGAAGCGGGTGAGCAGGAAGTTGCTTCGATCAACGAAAATCCGACCCCGCCGGAAGACCCTTCGCCCTTTATCGGCAATCTAGGGCCGGATAACGCGCTCCATTTTATGACCGAACCGGTTACGCCGCCCGGTCAGATCAGGGCCGATAAGTTTAACCCGATAGCGCCGCCTATTGCGTCGATGCCCCCGCCTCGCGCTGCAAACGGTACGGCTCCGCGTAAACAAACCGGGCCACTCTTTCCGGGTTTTCCGTTGCCCCCACCCCCCTCGCCGCCTTCGACCGGGTCGGAAGTCGGCGAGACAAATTTTACCAAATTGACTGTTTCTAATCTACAGGGTCGCTATTCGCCACTGGTAATGGAGAAAGTGGTGCGAGGGCTATCGGGGGTGGTGCATGTAATCGTGACCGATTTCAGCAAGGGTGTGCTGGTGATGGATGTACGTCACCAGATCAGCCTGGAATTGGCTGAAAAGTTGCTTTCGATGCCGGATTTGCGCTTGAAACTGATCGAGCAAGGTCCGGCTTCGCTGGAGTTTTCTCAAGAAACTACTTAGAGAGGTGCTAAAAAAATGAGCCGTGTTAGCGTGCTATTTGATTTGCAGCAGACCGACTCGAAGATTGATAGCCATACTGCTACTATCTCCAGCCTGGAAGCCGCGCTGGAAGATACTTCCGTTATAGAGCAGGCTCGCGTCGTGGTGGGCGAAGCTGAAAGTGGGTTGGTCGCGGCCCGTTCTGACTTGCGCGAGTTGGAAGCGACCGCCCAACAGCAGGAAGAACACGCTAACAAGCTCGAAAAAAGACTCTATGACGGTCAGATTAAGGGCCAGAAAGAGATGACCGCCGCCCAGAATGAGATCGAGACTTTCCGGCGACTCAAGAAAGAAACCGATGACCAGAGTGTTGAGGCTATGGTTAGTTTGGAAAGTGCCGAAGCCGCTTACAAAGCTGCTAAAGACAAACTGACTGCGACCGAAGCCGAATGGCAACGCGCTACCACCGCCTACCGTGAAGAACACGCTCGTCTTCAGGCCGAAGTAGCCCCCCTCCAAACCGAACGCCAGAAGAAAATCAAAATGGTGATGCCGCCCGACCTGGCTCTCTATGAGAAGTTACGTCAGCAAAAACAGGGTATTGCTGTCTCGGAAGTACTTTATGGTAAAATCTGCTCAAAATGCCGGGTAGAATTGCCGTTGGTGCGTCAGCGCGAAATCAAAGGTGGTTCGGCGGTCGTTACTTGTCCTAGCTGTGGTCGGATTTTGTACCATAAATTTTAGGAAATACCAAAAATACGAAGAGTTAACAGGGATAAACAGGATGAACAGGATTTTTAAAGTTGGGCAGCCTCGCAACAATGAATTAATGATACCGTTAGATGATATCGCTACATAAAGCTTTGCTTTTCAATGTAAGATTGGGACATTACCTAAAACTTATTTATCCTGTTCATCCTGTCTATCCCTGTTAATCGTACGAATAAAAAAAAGGAAACGATTTTTGCGTCAGACATTAGCAATTGCGACCGGCAAGACTTTGCTGGAAATATTGCACCGGACGGGGCGGGGTGGGACGGCTTTCCCCGGTCTGGTTGCCAGCAAGCTTGACCCGCATATTTTGAGCGGTTTGACTGCCCGGTTGCCCGGTGGGTCGATGATGGTGATCGGGACGAACGGCAAGACGACCACTACCCGTCTGGTGGCAACGATTCTAGGCCGGGCCGGGTTGCAGATTGTCAACAACCGGAGCGGCTCGAACCTGATACGCGGCCTTACTTCGACTTTGTTAGATCAAGTCTCGCTGACCGGACGACTAACCGCCGATATGGGCTTGTTCGAGGTCGATGAGGCGGCTTTCCCACAGGCCCAGGCTGAAATTGCCCCCAAATTGATTTTGGTCAACAATCTTTTTCGAGACCAACTTGACCGCTATGGAGAGATAGATACGATCCGCAAGCGGTGGGTCGAGACCGTTCAACGCCTCACCCCCGGCACGACGTTGGTGTTAAACGCCGACGATCCTTCGCTGGCGTACCTGGCTCGTTTCGCGCCTGCCGGGGTTAAGACCGTCTTTTTCGGTCTGGATAGTCCGCCGGTGGCCCTTTCCGAATTGCCCCACGCTGTCGATGCCGCCCGGTGTATCGTCTGCAACGCCTCGTTGCTTTACGATGTTGTCTACATATCCCACATGGGCCACTATCACTGTCCAAATTGCGATTTTAAGCGTCCTACGCCCGATTTCGTCGCCCGTTCCGTTCGGTTGGATGGCACGCACGGCGCAGAGTTCGAGCTTGCTACCCCGGATGGGCCGCTCTCGCTCAAGCTTGGCATACCGGGCCTTTACAACGTCTACAACGCGACTGGGGCAGCGGCGGCAATTCTCTCGCTGGGTCTGGCTCCACGCCATATTCAGGAGGGGTTGGCCGATTTCAAGTCGGCCTTTGGTCGGATCGAGCGAATTGCATTGGGTGATGGCAAGGAATTGCTCCTGGCTTTGGTCAAAAACCCGGTCGGCTTTAACGAGGTACTACGGATGTTGACCGGCGACCCGGCAGCGCAGCTTAAAATGCTCTTGATTATCAACGATTTGTTTGCGGATGGGCGGGATGTAAGCTGGCTCTGGGATGTCGATTTCGAGGTATTAGCGGGTCGGGTCGAGTGGGCCGCGACTGCCGGGCTACGGGCGACCGATATGGCTAATCGCCTCAAATATGCCGGGCTGGAACCCTCTCGTTTGAATTGGGAAGAGGACATTGCTACTGCCCTTAAAACAGCCCTGTCCCGTCTCCAATCCGGCGAAACCCTATATATAACGCCGACCTATACCGCAATGCTTCAACTGCGCGAGGTTTTGCAGAAAATGGGCCTGGTCGTGCCTTTCTGGGAGGAATAAAACAAATTGAAACTGGAAATCGCTTTTCTCTATCACGACCTAATGAATATTTATGGCGACCGGGGCAATATCCTGACCATGCAGCAGCGTTGCCATTGGCGCGGGATCGATACTAACGTGACCAACCTGTCGGTCGGCGACCCGGTTGACCCCGACCGCTACGATTTTTACTTCTTCGGCGGCGGGCAGGACAAAGAGCAATATATAGTAGCCGACGATTTACAAGGCGAGAAAGGCCAGCGCTTACGCGAAGCGGCCCAGGCCGGAGCAGTCTTTCTGGCGGTCTGCGGTGGTTATCAACTGATGGGTCATTACTATCGGCCCGACAACGGCCCAGACTTGCCCGGTATCGGAGCGCTTGATGTGCATAGCGTCGCGGGAAGCAAGCGCTGTATCGGTAATGTGATCGTCCAGACCGAGTTCGGTAAGTTAGTGGCTTTTGAGAACCATAGCGGCAAGACCTATCTTGGCCCCCAGGCCCGTCCACTCGGCAAGAGCGAGGTCGGCTACGGCAACAACGCCGAGGACGGAACCGAAGGCGCAATCCAGCACAATATCTTTGGCTGCTACCTACACGGCTCACTACTACCCAAAAATCCCCACTTCGCCGACCATCTTATCAAGCTTGCACTCCATCGACGCTACGGCCCAGTCGAACTCGCCCCCCTCGACGACACTATCGAACTCGCCGCCCACAAAGCCGCCCTCCAACGAGCGCGAGATACGCGCTAACCATTTCAGACAATCAATCTTTGGAGTCCTCTTAAATAGGACTATTTCGTTATCTTGTTTGTTATCTTCATCTGCTAAAATAAATCTTATATTATGGATATTTTCTAGTTTGTATTTCAAATTATGTTCAAACGGAGTTGCACTAATGAAATTGACTGTCGCCCGACCTAAAACTCTAACTAGTTTCTCAACTCTAATCTTTTTCTTGATTTTACTTGCGCCTGTTTTGATGGCGGCTATGTTAGTAGCGTTTACGGTAGATGTACCTTACTTAGATGAATGGGATCTCTTTCCTGGGATTTTTGGTTTTCACCAGGGCCAGTTCGTTTTTGATGATTATTGGGTACAACACAACGAGCATCGCGATTTCTTAAATCGGATTATTCTGGTAGCCCTGGTCAGACTGACTGGTTGGAATGTCCTGGTCGAAATATTTGCCGAGTTTTTAATGGTGGTTCTAACGCTGGGTGTATTATGGCGTTTGGTTGTCCGGACTGTCCAATCCAAGTTACGACTATTATTAGTATTAATGATTTCGATCCTACTCTTTTCGCCAGCCCAGGTTCGTAATTGGCATTCGGGTTATCAGTTCAATTGGTTTATGCTCAATCTGTTGGTTATCCTGGCGACTTCACTATTGTTCAGTCAGTCGGGAAAGTGGCGGAGTTTGTTTTTTAGCCTGGTAGCTACTATATTAGCGATTTTTTCTTTCAGCACTGGTTTGTTGCTGGGGCCGGCTCTATTGCTAGGAATGTTCATACAAAAACGTTCCTGGCGGTTGAGCCACTTTTTAGTGTGGGGTGGTACGCTGGTAGTTTGTATGCTGATTTATTTTTATGGTTATCAATCCGCTTCTGGGTTCGCTGAGTCTATAAGGCATCCTTTACCCCTGACTCTTTTCGTCTTGATCTACTTAGGCTCCCCGCTTGGAATATGGGGTGGTCTGAATGGGGCCCTTCTGTTTGGGATTGGCGGGTTGGGGACGCTAGGGCTTGCCAGCTATTGGTTATGGCGAAGCCCTATGCGTCCCGCAAATAAAAACTGGCAAAGTCTGTTGCCCTGGTACACTTTTGTAGTTTTGGTTATTTTAAGTGGCAGTCTAGCCGCTTTTGGTAGATCGCAAGGGACGGTAGCAGAGGCAATATCAACCCGTTATATTACAGCCTCAAGCATGTTTTGGATTGGTCTTAGTGTGATAGTATTTACTGCTCTACAGGATTTTTACCATACGAGCGATTGGAGGAAACCCGTTACAATTCGAGTGACCTCTGTTTTGCTCTTGTTTTTTATTCTGGCTGGTTGCACTAATTCTTATATTTATGGTTACACTGAATTGGAAAAGTATCAGCCTTTTTTGGAATACAGCCTCCTGATGATCTATGATTATCAGAATGCTCCCAAAGAGAGAATAGCTTTGACCCATCCAAATACTGTTACTGTCAGGGAATGGATCGGTATTCTCGACCGACTTAGCGAAGGGTCTTTCCGACCTGGTATGCAAGAATATCGGCAAAAATTAGAAGCTAAATGGAAGAATCGACCCGCTCCTAGCTACGACCCAGAAAATATTGTCTATTCCAAGTAATATCGTTTAAGGTCTCGAAACTATAAAGAGTGAGTGCCACCTTAAAGGTTTATGATGGAGCGTTCCCGTAGTAACGATTAAGGATAATCCAAAGTGTCAAGCTTAGGCTGAGAAAGAGAAAGAAAACCAGGGTCATTCCGTAACGATAGTTAGAAGTATTACGTCGGTAGCGCTGGTTATAGAACAAGATGAAAAACAAAGGCATGAAAGGAATAAAATAACGACCCTGGAGTTGCAAGTCAACCACCTGGTTCAGAGGTGCCCAGGAAATATAAGCCAAAATCGAGAGTGAAAGTATTCCTAGCCCAAAAATGCCAAAGAGTTTGAGTTTGGTTACTAGATTTATCCCGATTTGCGGATTGGCACTAGTTAGAGCTACAAAGATTAACATTGCCCCAAAGAGTAACTGAAAGAGAATCGGCAATTTGGTATCCAACCAGCCGAGGTCTCCAATAAATTCTTCGAAGTACCAGAACCATTTCACGCTATACTCGTTTAGTACAATCTGGATAAAATTGAATGGATTGGTCAGGATACCGCGCAAGCGGTCGCCCGGTGAGACGGTTGTGCCTTCCGCTTTTAGAGCGAACACGCCTAAAGCCAACGACGACCAAACTGCCAATGCTAATAAGTTGGCAAAAAGCATTCCGGCTCCCACTCCCAGATATTTTTTGATACTTCCAATCTTTTTGTATGGAATAAGGAAATAGAGTAGCAAAAGCGGTAAATAGGCTTGCTTGGCAAGGGTCAGCCCTAGTGAAAGGGCCAGCAAAATTACGAGGTCCTTGTTGTTTGGATTGCGGTTTTTATCGAACACAAACTGAAAGACCCAGGCTACAAACAGCATCGAAATCGCATTGGTGAAACTGTCGGCGGACAACGAGGCCATTTGATGAATCGCCATTGGGGTCAAAGCCAGCACGAAGAAGACCCATTTGCAAACTGGTGTAATCTTGATTGCAAGATAAGTCAGCCAAAGTGCTACCAGCAAATTGGTAATCCTACCCAGGTACATCAACACTAGCGGCGATGAACCAAATATTTTACCCAGGGTAATCCCTAACGTTGCAGGAAGATAAGGAACCGGCGTATAAATCGCCGAGCCTGAAAAATCGATGAACGTTTTATCGTCACGGTTAAGCGGCAGGCTCAACATCTTGGTAACATCTTGAAAATTGATTTTGTTCTCAGGATTGTGTGGAACATCAGCCGAAATAGTATCATAAGTTGTAAGGAGGCTTTTTGGTAATAAACCTCCACTTATATTACCTTCTCTTTGAGCAATAATCCCTCCGTCTGAAACTTGATAAGCCCGATAAAAATGACGGTTTTCGTCGGGAACCTGAAAAGGTGGCATTATAAACAAAAACAAAAATCCAAAAATCACTCCCACTAGCAAGAAAGTTCTTTCAGTATTGGTAAAGAGAGTGAGGAGAAAGTTATTCAGTTTAGAGTCAGGCAATACTTTTTCCTGAGTTGTGGTATTTATCATTTGCTGCAACACCTAATTCAATTAGAACAAGTTATCTATCTATGAGACAAATTTGTACTGCTTAATCTTAATTTAGAAGGTTTAGTTAGGAGCGGAACATCAAAGCGACTCCAGCGCAGACCAATCCAACCGCAAGCCAGCGTTGTACACTGATGGTTTCGCCTAGCACAAATCGCGCTCCTATAAAAGTTACAATAAAAGTTAAGCTTATAAAAGGATAAACAAAACTAAGTTCATAGCGGGCCAGAATGTAAAACCATAACAGGGTAGCAATTGCGTAGGATGCCAAACCCGCTAAAAAAGTAAAATTAGTAAAGAGATTAAATAAAGAAACCCAGATAGGTTCTTTGTCTTTTAAAAACCCCCCTACCTGGTCAATGCTTTTTTTAAAGAGGATTTGACCTGTCGCTAAGCCTAGTATCTCAATTGCCAGAAGAACGATTATTATCAAGTTGCGTTTTATCTCCGTGTTATTAGGGCTAATAATTTCGGGTTGATCTGAAGAATAATTAGTCTTTTTTCTGCCATTGGCCTACTATGAAGCACGAGAAGGTTTTAGTCTGGAAGCGGCTGAGAAAAAATTCTATTTTAAGCAGGAAAGGTGTATAGTAGCGCTTGATCCTCTGGGGTATCCGAAGAATAAGAGTGTTCAGTACCAACATATAAGCTACATTACCCAGGTATTTAGTTTTCAAAACCTTAAACCGGGTTATATTCTTCGCTGCCAACTCGTCAAAATCTATTGAACCCTCATTCTTTTCAAAAAAGTTCTTGTCAAATCTATACCAAAGTTTGCGGGCTTTATCAGGTAATGACTTAGCATGCGGTTCTACAAAACAAAAATACCCATCTGGTTTCAAAACCCTGTAAATCTCATCTATAGCATTTTCCACGTAAGGATGCAGGTGATGTAAACCACCTACCAACACTACACAATCAAAAGAAGCGTCCTCAAGCCCGGTATCCAGAATAGAGCCTGTAATTACTTTGTATGTAGGGAAGCTCTTTTTGAAAGAATCGGTCATCTGAGACGAAATATCCAGACCGGTAACTTTGGCACCTTTAGAGGCTAAAAACTGGGTAGTCTGACCACTACCGCACATGGCCTCAAGCACCTGTTTCCCTGAAAGATCCAACCCTTCGGTCATAGGCATATTGTAAAAAATAGCCCGATATTTTTGGCTGGACTGGTCGGAATAGTGCAGTTCATACTGATTGCCAATTCTATCAAAAAGCTCAGACTGGATTTGCTCTTCTGTCGTTTTGTGGATTTCAGTCAATCGATTTCTCCTTGGTCAAAAAATCAGATGAGTTATAGGGTTGCAATTGTTGAATAGTACCTACTCGTGCTTCGGCAATCGCGGTATGCCGTACCAGAGCGGTGATCTGCTGATCGGTCTTTTTGAGTTGGGAGGTCAGGCTCACATTATTGAACAGAGTGAACATGATAAAGGCGTAAAGCACTAGATCGGTACCGCGCCCGATGCCAACCATGTTAGCGACCTGGGTCGAAAGTTCCGGTGCGATAATAAAGGTCATACCGGCAGCAATTAGGGATAAATAGATAATTCTATCGCGTAGTACTGTTCGGAAGCGGAAGACGTAAAGGGCGAAAACCAGCACCAGGGTAATAAGTATAATCTGACTGAGATTCATTTTATATTACTCCGCATCATGTCCCAGAGAATATTTACACTGTTAAGTAGACTTTGGCCTTTGACTTTAGAATAGCTGGTGTATGTGATAGTGACCGGGACTTCGCAGTAACGCAACTTGAGAGTGGCGATTTGCTGAAGGATTTCGGAGGCGTGCGCCATTCGATTCTGCTTGATATTAATCTTACCGGCGGCTTCAACAGTTAAGGCCCGAAACCCATTATGCGTATCAGTTAGCTTCAACCCACTACTGGCGCGGGTGAAAGCAGTTGCTAGGCCTAAAACAACTTTTTTCAGTTGTGGAATGTTAACGGCATCGCCAGGTCTTAAAAACCGCGACCCCAATACTACATCATAGTCGCCGCTTTTGAGTGGTTCCAACAAGCGGACAATTTCCTCGGCGCTATGCTGCCCGTCCGAGTCAAAGGTGATAATATAGCGGGTATTGAGAGATTTTATGGCGTAACTAATGCCAGTCTGCAAAGCGGCCCCCTGACCGAGATTACAGGTATGGCGTAGCACTGTAACTGGAAATTTCAAACATTCCTGATAAGTCTTGTCTGCAGAGCCATCATCGACTACCACTATATTGTAGGGGAATTGAAGGAGTTTACGCAAAACATCGCCAATCGCTCGTTGTTCGTTGTAGGCCGGGATGACGATCCAGATTGGCTCTTTCGGTTCTATCGGCATATCTGTTACCTCGCCTCAGTGGCTTAGACTGTATCTGATTGTAATCTGAACTTTGTTTCGATTATAGCATTGAGTATAGGCTAGGGCATAAAAAACCTATTAAAATTAGCTTGCGTGGAGCTAAACTAAAATCTAGGTTAATGCCAGAAAAGCCTTTCTAACCTTTCCTATTCTACCAATTAAACATTACAAAGTATCTTACGTTAGATTAGTTTTCTTTCCGCTTTTGTAGTACCTGTTTCCTATATGATGCTTCTGCACCACAATGCGTAGAACACACGTTCTTATTTCTCGATTATGTATCAATACCATATTCCACTTATCCTGAAGCCAGTTTTACGAAATTAGTACTATTTGGCGTTTTAAGTATTGCTAAGTGATCGGAAATGTGTATAATTAAGCTAGAAGTGGGGAAAAGTGGGGAAAAGTGGGGAAAAGCTCCCCAAAAACACTTTTCTAAAGCGTTGGTTCGCGTGGTGTCGGCCCTGATATAGGGGGCAAGAGGGAGTCTGAATAAGTGTTTCTGGGCAACTACGAACACAGCATTGATACTAAAGGCCGCATGGCGGTTCCGGCTCGTTTTCGGGCCGAACTTGGCGACCGGATGTATGTGACGCGCTGGCTCGATAAATGCCTGGCCCTCTATCCGGTTGAGCAATTTGAAAAGCTGGCCGCTCAGGTTAGCAACCTCTCGATAGCCGACCCCAATGCTCGAAGCCTCCGCCGTATCTTCTTTTCCGATGCCGCCGAAGTCGAATTGGATAAACAGGGCCGGATCAACATCCCGGCCCGGTTGCGCGAATTTGCCAGCTTGAGCGGCGAGGAAGCGCAGGTCGTTGTGGTTGGCATGAACAATTATGTTGAAATCTGGTCGCCCGATTTGTGGGAGCAAGTGCAGGAGCAGGTTGAGGAAAACGCCGGCAGTATTGCCTCACAGTTAGCCAGCCTGGGAGTTATCTGATTTACGATTTGCGATTTACGATTGCAAGCACTCTTAAGCTTTAACATCTACGCTTAGATTGGCAACTATTGTAAATTAGTAAATTAGAATGAAGGACGCTTTTAATCGCAAATCGTAAATTATATGTCTGATGAACTTAACAGCCCCCATTATTCCGTACTTTACCGCGAGACTATCGAGGGGCTAATGGTGCAGCCCGGCGGTCGGTATGTGGATGGGACGCTGGGAGCAGGCGGACACGCTTTTGGGATTTTGGAGGCGAGCGGGCCGGACGGTCGGTTGCTAGGACTGGATGCCGACCCAGTCGCGCTAGGGCTGGCGGCCCAACGGCTCGCACCCTTTGGAGATCGCGCCCGGTTGGTGCAGACCAATTTCGCCAGGATCGTTGAGGTAGCCCAGACCGAGAGTTTCGTACCAGTACAGGGTGTGGTGCTGGATTTGGGAATGTCCTCGATGCAGTTGGACGACCCAGGACGCGGGTTTTCGTTTCGGGGGGATGGGCCGCTCGATATGCGCTTTGGGCCGGTGCAAGGGGATCTGACCGCCGCCCGGATCGTCAACACCTGGCCCGAAGAAAAGCTCATGAAACTCTTTTTTGAACTGGGCGAGGAGCCGCAAAGCCGTCGCCTGGCGCAGGCGATTGTCCAAGCCCGTCGTGGTCAGCCTTTTGAGACGACTGGACAACTCGCCGCCGCACTCGAAAAGGCGGCTGGGGGTCGTCGCCCTGGTCGGGATAAGCGCCCGATCCATCCGGCTACAAAGGTTTTCCAGGCGCTACGGATGGAAGTCAACCACGAGCTAGAACGGTTGAGTGAGGGACTGACCGGGGCGCTTCAAGTTTTGGGGCCGGGCGGACGACTGGCAGTTATCAGCTTTCATTCGTTGGAAGACCGGGTCGTCAAGCGCTTTATGCAGCACGAAGCGAGTGACAAGATTATCCCGGAAGGTGGGCCACCCGGCTTATCCTTCCCAAAAGAGCGGCGGCTCAAAATTATTACCAAAAAGCCGCTCGAAGCCGCCGCCGAGGAATTAGCGCAAAACCGCCGCAGTCGAAGTGCAAAGCTGCGGGTCGCGGAAAAGCTTTAACAGGGTCAGTCTATCCCTGTTAATAAGATAGAAAGTAGCTGGCGATGGAGATACCGATGCGTGGGCCGCGCGGATCAGCGGTGCAAGCAACCCAGACGAGAGGTAAAGCCCAAGACCGCCTGCGGGCAGCGAAGGCTAACCTGACAATGCGGGCAAGCCGGATGCGGATGGCCTGGCGCTTTATGCTGGTGGCAGTTCTGGTATCGCTGGCCTCGATAGTCTGGTTGAGCCAGACTAGCACAATTGTCTCGTATGGGTACAATATCGAGCGCTTGGAAAAGCAAAAAATCGAACTCGACCGGCAAGCCTCCCAGCTACAGGTGCAGATCGCCCAATACGAGAATCCGAAGCGAGTAGATGAAGAAGCCCGCAGCAAATTAGGGATGGTTCCGGCCAAAAACAGTGTCTATGTCAAAGTTCCGGCGGGTCAAACCGAAGTTGCCCCGGAAACCAATTCTAACAGCTTGCTGGCCCCGGTCAATGACTGGTGGCGAGAATTAACCGAAATGTTGCCCCGGCCTTTCCGGGGATCGGCCCCGGCGGAACCGGGCCGACCAGCTAAGTAAGAGGGTCTTAAGATGAGTCAGACTATCGACCGGCCTCCCAATCCAACCCGAACTACCCCTCCGGTACGACCGCGCCGTACAACCGAGCAACGCAAACCCTCGCTACTGGGCGATGTAGGCGACGATTTGACGCTGCCGCCAGTATCGCACTCGAAATCGGCGGGCGGCTTTTGGCTGTCACCTTTCTTGCGTATACGGATTTCGGCGGTGGTAATAACCTTGTTTGCCGGGGCGATTATGGTGCAGCTTTTTACCTTGCAGGTGCAGGATCGCTACAACTCCAAAGAGAAGGCGGCTGAACTGCGGGTTTGGGAAAGCCCGATTGCCGCCAATCGGGGCATTATCCGTGATAGCAATGGGTTGCTGTTGGCCTCGAATATCTGGGTTTACAATATTTATGCCGCCCCGCAAGGTTTGACCGAACGCCAGTCGGAGAAAGTTGCCGATAAGTTGGGCAAACTGTTGCCGGAAGTAGCCCAGGCTAAAATCAAGGACGCGGTAACTTTTGTTCCCGAACATAAGAATATCTATAACCTGATTACTGCCGCCGTCGATAGCGATAGAGCCGATCAAGTCAAGGCCGCTCAATTGCCGGGTATCTTTTTGGAGGCCAAATCGCGCCGGACTTATCCGAATAATAACTTGATGGGCCAATTGCTCGGCTTTGCTAATAATGAGAATGTCGGCGCTTACGGCATCGAAGGCCGCTACGATAAAGAACTCAAAGGGGTAGCCGGAACGAGGTTGGCGGAACATGACCGGGAGGGCAATCCGATTGTGCTGGGTCAGATTCAACTTAAACCACCGGTCGAAGGCGGCGATATTACCCTAACGATTGATAGCTCGATCCAGTTTATGGTCGAACGCGAGTTGAAGAAGGGCATGGACGAGCATAAAGCGGAGAAGGCTATCGCTATAGTAGCCGACCCGCAGACCGGCGCGATCCTGGCCTGGGCCAGCTTTCCGAACTACAACCCGAACGAGTTTTTCAAGACCGACCCGGCCCTGCTCAAAGACCCGATTGTCAGCGATGTCTACGAACCGGGTAGTACCTTCAAAATCCTGACCGCCGCTATTGGGATCGATACCGGGACAGTCAAGCCGGATAGTGCTGCCGACCTGCCCGGTTGTGTCATCAAGTACAGCCAGACGATCTGCAACTTTAACAAGGAAGGCTATAAAAACCAGACCGTTGTCAAAACTCTGGAACGCTCCAGCAATGTGGGCGCGATGTGGATCGCCGAAAAATTCGGCCCGGATAAGTACTACGACTATCTTAACCGCTTTGGTATCACCGAACTAACCGGGATCGATTTGAGCGGCGAAGCCGGAAGTATCTTGCGGACCAGAGCCAGCAAAGATTGGAGTCCGTTGGATTTTCTAACGAACGCTTTTGGGCAATCGGTGGCCGTTACGCCGATCCAACTGGTGCAAGCAGTCTCGGCGGTTGCCAATGGCGGCAAGCTCATGAAGCCTTACGTAGTCTCGAAGATTACACGGGGCGATGCCGTGATAAGCGAAACTAAGCCGACCGTCATACGCCAGGCGATTTCGCCGGAAAGCGCCCGCACCACTACCGATATGCTGGTCAGTGCGGTACGCCAGGGTGAGACCCGCTTAGCCGATGTAAAAGGTTATCGTATCGCCGGTAAGACCGGGACGACTACCCTCTATAATAGTGAACTGACTATCGGTTCGACTATCGCCTACGCTCCGGCGGATAACCCGCGCTTTATCATCCTGGTGCGTTACGATAAGACCAAAGATACGCCCTGGGGTAGTAATACCGCCGCCCCGGTGGTCAAGAATATCGCGGAACAGCTTTTTGCCAAGTTCCAGATACCACCGACGGAGAACAAATAAGGGATGAGGGATGAGGGATGAATAGGACAGAGGGAGTCGTTAGGCTAGTTCTGTTCATCTAAGCCTCTCCTGGCACTTTAGAAAATTTTCCGGCAGGCCCATATTAGCGGCTGCCAACTGACCTTTCTCCCGACAACCCCGCTTATTTTCTTCTTCTTTAATTTAGAAAAGAAGCGGGGCGCAATTATCCACATTTTTCTAAGTATGATTCAGATCGGATTGGTCTGAATCATACTGGATTCTTTACATAACGTGAGATTCAGGCTTGACGGGAGCAAAAAAGCGATTATAATGAAACCCAGAGGAGGCGATAAATCCCACGACGTGCGATTTATCCCAACATTGCAGGATAACGGCTTATCTGTTACAATCGGCCTACTTGTCTCAGCCTGAGTCGGTCGTGCCGAAGTGTGTTCTCACTCGAAACCGGCTCTATGCTCAATGTTATACTAGAAATGGTCTAGCGTTTACAAAGAGGTTTTGATTGAACAATAAGCTAACCCTAGCGGCGATAATCGCGGCTACCGAGGGTCTGCTATGGACATCCGATAGGTCTGTTGCGCCCTCAGCAATTTTGGATACCTCCTCCGGCTCGCAAAAATTCCCGGCCAGTTCAACCTTAGTTCGATCTGCTGGTGCAGTAATTGCACCTGAAACTGGTACTTTAACAATCGAAAAAGTAACTTACGATAGTCGTGAAGTTTCACCCGGTAGTTTGTTTGTAGCCTTGCCGGGCGAAACTTCCGACGGTCATCTTTATTTATCCGAAGTAGTCGCCCGAAGAGCCACTGCTTGTCTGGTGCGGCGCGAATGGGTCGCCCAGCAAGCCCAACTTGCGCCAGAAGTCGCCTGGATTGTGGTCGAGGATACTCTGCAAGCCTTTCAAAAGCTGGCAGGCTGGTGGCGCGATCAGTTTACCGCTTTAGATGTGATCGGGATTACCGGGAGCGTCGGCAAGACCAGCACCAAAGAATTGGTCGCGGCGGTACTCGGTCAACGCTATCAGGTTTTCAAGTCGCCTAAAAGCGTTAATACCGAACAGAGTTTGCTGCCGGTGCTGCTCAAGCTCCAACCGAGCGATCAGGTTGCTGTGTTGGAAATGGGGGCAGGCTACGTCTTTGGCGAACTGGAACGGCTCTGCCGGGTCGCCCGACCCCGAATCGGTCTGGTGCTAAACGTCAGTCATAGCCATTTGGGGCGGATGAAAACCCTCGAAAACATTGCCCGCAACAAGTCGGAACTGGTGCGTTCGCTACCGAGTGCCGCCGAAGGTGGGGTGGCGATTTTGAACGGCGACGATGTGCGGGTTAAGGCAATGTACACCCTGACGGCGGCCCGGCCTTTTTACTACGGGCTACGCAACAAGTTCGACTTATGGGCTTCCGAGATCGAAAGTTTCGGGCTGGACGGCATCGCGTTCACGGCGCACTATCAGGGCCAGTCGCACCGTTTACGGTTGCCACTGCTGGGTCGGCATAGTGTTCACACTGCTTTAGCAGCTATCGCGATTGGACTTCTCTCTGATCTTAGCTGGGACGAAATCGAGGCTGGACTGGTTGACCGAGGCGCACAGGTGCGGTTGCTGGCTCTACCTGGCCCCAATGGTTCAACCATTATAGACGATAGTTACAATGCCAGCGCTGTTTCGTCGGTCGCGGCGCTTGATCTGCTGGCGGACATTCAACCGCCACCGGGGGGTCGTCGGTTGGCAGTCTTGGGCGATATGCTGGAATTGGGCAGTTTCGAGCAAGAAGCCCACCGCATTGTCGGACGACGGGCAGCCCAGGTAGTCGATTGGCTACTGGTGATCGGTCCTCTGGCGCAGACAGTTGGACAAGAAGCGTTGCTACACGGGTTTGCGGCAGAGCACGTGCTGTTCGCGGCTAACAAAGCCGAGGTGGTGGACTGGCTACAAAAAGAACTGCGAGGCGGCGATTATGTGCTGGTGAAAGCCTCACGTGGGTCGCAACTCGAAGAAATAGTGGAGAAGGTGAGGGCCGCGAAGTAATATGTGGTTCTATTATCAGCAAACACTATTCAGGCAAGAATTGATTGAAATGGTCTATCGGCAAATTGTGGCCCAAACTGCTCCCGTGCCACAAGCCAATGTAACCTCAACTACTATCGTGGTCGGCTTACTTTTGTCGGGACTGTCTTTTCTGGTGACATGGGCGGTGGGCCGACCGTTACTGGCCTGGCTGCGGCTGAAAAAGCTCGGCAAGCGGGTGCGCGAGGATGGCCCACAGACCCATCTTAAAAAGACCGGCACGCCGACCATGGGCGGATTGATGATTACAATCTCGATTGTGATCGTATCAGTCAGTTTTATCCTGTTGCCGCTGTTGGCGGTTGGGCGCGGTCTATCGCTACTCCTGCCGATTGCGATTGTGGTTAGTTGCAGCATTTTAGGGGCGTTGGACGATTTGTTAAGCCTGGTTAGCCAAAAGGAGACCGCGCCGACCGAACCGCCGCCCGGTGAAACCAAAAAGGAACGCCAAAAGCGCGAGAAACTGACCCGGCACGGTATGAAGGCCCGGTTCAAGATGGCCTGGTTGATGGCTATTTCGCTGGTAGCCGGTTTCCTTTTGTACTTCCCGCTCGACCTAAGAAAGGTCTATGTACCTTTTGTTACCGAGCCAATAGTGCTACCTTTCTGGTTCTACGTTCCAATCGCGGCCCTGGTTATCGCTGGCGCTGCTAACGCCGTCAATTTTACGGATGGCATGGACTCGTTGGCGGCTAGTACCGCCGCCGTTGCCTTTGGCGCTTATGGCATTATCGGTTATATCCAGTCGCAGCCACAGGTAGTTTGGCTGGCTTTTGCGGCTGCCGGAGCCTGTTTTGGGTTTCTATGGTACAACGCTTTTCCGGCTCAGGTCTTTATGGGCGACACCGGTTCGCTAACGTTAGGGGCGTTACTGGCGGTGCTGGCCTTTCAGACTAACCAATGGCTCTTGCTCCCACTTATCGGGGGGGTGTTCGTAGCCGAGGCGCTATCGGTAATTTTGCAGGTTGGCTATTTCAAGTATACCAAGCGCCGCTACGGGCAGGGCCGACGGCTACTCAAGATGTCGCCGCTCCACAACCATTTCGAGTTGAGCGGTTGGTCTGAAACGCAGACCTCGATGCGGTTTTGGCTCTTTAGTATGGTACTGGCTTTACTCGGTGTAGCTCTAGCTTTGATTGGGCAACCGGGTCAACCTTCTTTTTAGTTCTACTTTTTAGTTCTGAGAGCAATATCTGAAAGATACAAATGAAAAAAGACGAAGCATTGTCGAATGACCCCTGGCGGGAACTGGCTGAAGGTAGCGATATGAAGAAGATCGGGCTGAACGAAGCGCTCGAACAATTACACGCACCCGAAGGCGAAGCCCCGGCGGTCAAGCGCGGGATACTCAACAAGGTTCGCAAGTTGGCGAAGGATGCCACCCCGCCCGAAGTTGCCGCGCCTGCTCCCAAGAAAAAGAAATCGAGTAAGTAACTTGGACAGGCCGCCACTGATCTTAAAGAACAAACGGGCGCTGGTGATGGGCCTCGGTCTGCACGATGGCGGACTGGGCGTGACACGCTTTTTGGTCGAGCAGGGCGCACAGGTAACAGTTACTGACTTGCGGTCGCCGGAGATATTGGCTCCTACGCTTGAAAAGCTCAAGGGTTTGCCGGTCGAATATGTGTTGGGCCAACACCGTGAAGCAGACTTCCGGCAAGCCGATATAGTCGTCCGTAATCCGGCAGTCCCGCGCGAGTCGCTCTACTTGCGGATTGCCCGTGAAGCGGGGGCTAGTATCGAAATGGAGATGACCCTTTTTTTCAAGCTCTGCCCTTCCCCCTTTATCCTGGGCATCACCGGGACACGTGGCAAGACCAGTACGACGGTTTTGGCGGGCGAGATGATGAAAGTCTGGCGATCTGAGACGGTCGTGGCTGGCAATTTGCGGATTTCGGCTCTTGAAAAACTGCCCCAGATCGGGCCGGATACGCCGGTGGTGTTGGAACTATCAAGCTGGCAGTTAGAAGGGTTGGGCGAACAGCAGATCAGCCCACGCTACGCCGCCATCACCAATCTGTCGCCCGACCATCTGAACCGCTACCGCGATATGGAAGATTACGCCAACGCCAAGCGCAATATATATCGTTGGCAGGACGAGAACGGCGTGGTCGTGCTGAACCTGAATGACCCGCTAGTTAGTACCTTTACCGAAGATGCCAGAGGAGAGTTGCACTGGTTTAGTATCAAAGGTATCGAACTGCCGGGCGCGTATTTGAAAGATCAGCAGTTTGGCTGGCTCAACCAGAACGATGAGATTGAGAGTTGTCCGGCCTCCCTCTTGAAAGTGCCGGGGACGCACAATCAGGCCAACGCGCTGGCGGCTATCGCCCTGGTCAGTGCCGCCGGGTGTCCGAAAGCAGCGATTGTAAAAGGGCTGGAGAATTTCAAGGGCGTACCCGACCGGCTCGAACTGGTGCGCGAACTGGACGGTGTGCGCTACTACAACGATACGACCGCTACCTCTCCCGCCGGAACGGTCGCCGCCCTGGAAGCTTTCGAGCAGGACAAGGGGCAGGTCGTTTTGATCGCGGGTGGCACGGATAAAAAGCTGGATTTTGAGCCGATGGTGAAGGCCATCGTCGCAGCGACAAAAAAGGGCAAAATACGACGGTTGCTATTGCTAGATGGGACGGCTACCGCTCGGCTGTTAGAGGCGTTTCAGGAGGCCAGCCTTCCAGCGATCTATGGCTCACCCTTCACCAATTTTGAGGAGGCGGTGAAGGCGGCAAAAGCGGTCGCTTTGCCGGACGACATTGTACTACTCTCGCCCGGTTGTGCCAGTTTCGGGATGTTTTTGCACGAATTCGACCGAGGCGAGCAGTTTCGCCAGCTTGTCAGGGAATTTTAGATTTTGGATTAGGCCCGGTAGTATTGGGTCTAACGGAAAGCCAAAATTAGCGCGGTTCGGGGTTTGTTATGCTACAGGATAAAGTTAGAGTTGAAAAGTTTGGAATCGATGGGTCGAGAATCACCCGTTCCCGCCAGGGGAATAATTCTAAATTCTTGAACCAGACCGAGGGGCGCGTCCAGAGCCATCCTGATTACTGGCTGATGGCAATTGCCGCAATGCTGCTGGTACTGGGAACCGTGATGGTCTATAGTGCTAGTTTCGTCACGGCGGAGTTTGCCAGTGGCAACCCGGCCTATTATCTGTGGCGGCATCTGCTCTGGCTGGGGATCGGACTGGTGGGGGCAACGCTGGCAACCCTGATTGATTATCATCGCTTGCGCCAGTTTAGTGTCGCCGGAATGTTGCTAGTGCTGGGTCTCTTGCTGGCGATCCTGATGCTCCCGAAAGAGCTTGCGCCCTCCCGCTTTGGCGCGAAACGCTGGATTACGCCGCTGGGGGCCGATAGTGATTGGCAATTCCAGCCGAGCGAACTGGCAAAGGTAATGTTGGTGCTGTACGCCGCCCACTGGCTTTCGAGCAAGGGCGACAAAATACGCAACTTCTATTATGGGCTGGTTCCGTTTGCGCTGACCATCGGGTTTTTGATCGCCCTTGTGATGGGCCAGCCCGATTTAGGGACTTCGCTGGTGATCGGGTGCATTGGCCTGGGAATGTTTT
The DNA here is from genome assembly GCA_038210655.1 of Chloroflexia bacterium. Taxonomy (GTDB): domain Bacteria; phylum Chloroflexota; class Chloroflexia; order Chloroheliales; family Chloroheliaceae; genus 54-19. The sequence continues at coordinate 184,491 of JBBQWM010000004.1, read as the reverse complement.
TTATCGCCGGGTCGAACGTCTTGCATATGGTCGCCGGACTGGGAACCGCTGGAGCAGCCTTTTACGTCTTTTCGATCACCGCTTCTTATCGGCTTGATCGGTTCAAGGCTTATAACGACCCGTTTTCCGACCCAACTGGCCTGACCTGGCACACTTCGGGCAATATCATCGCGCTTGGTTCGGGTGGCTTGTTTGGAACCGGGTTAGGGGCCAGCCGTCAGAAATTCTTATGGTTGCCCAATGTCTTTACCGACAGTATTTTTGCGGTTATTGGCGAGGAATTGGGGATTGTCGGGGCCGGATTGGTCGTGCTGCTTTTTGTGGCGCTGGCCTGGCGTGGTATGCAGGTGGCGGCGCATGCGCCGGACGGTTTTGGGCGCTTGATCGCGGCAGGGGTCACGATTTACATCGTAAGTCAGGCCCTTATCAATATCGCCGTGATTTGTAATCTGGTTCCGTTTACCGGCATTCCGCTGCCGTTAATAAGCTATGGCGGTACTTCGCTGGCAGTCACGATGGTGGCGCTTGGCCTTTTATTAAACGTCTCACGGCAGCAAGTCGCCGACCCGCGCCTGTTGCTGGCGGAGGAATTGCGGGCCGAAGAACGGCGCAAACGCGAACTGCTCCGCGAACAGCGTCAGGCCGACCGCGAACGCCGCGAAGCCCAGCGCAAACTGGTCGAAGCCGAACGAGCCGAACGTGAGCGTCAGGAGTTGGCTAACGCCACTAAGCACTGGTACGACCAACGCGAAAAGCAGCAGGCCAGCGACTACTGGCAGGAACGCGCTCAACAGGCTCAGGCCCGGCGCAAGACGGCTACCGATGCGGCCCATGCTCGAATGCGGGCGACAGAACCGCTTTACCAGCCAGAGCATAATGAAAATGTCAAGGAACTGCCGCCAGTCGCGTCACACTCTTTTCTAAGCTTCCAGGCGGGCAGAGCGGGTGAAATGGAACTCGACGGAACCGAGGATCATAAACCCAACTTACGTAAGCCGCGCCGCGATTGGGCCAAAGCCTACGAGGCGCGTCACAAGCGTAAAGAATAAGATTTAGTTAACCGACAAGCGAAATGCTTGGCAACAGGCTTCAAATGAGTTAAAGAAGGGTCCTATTTAACGCGGAAGGTACAATGAGAGAAGGGCAATCTATCGTTCGATAGTTGACGATTTGCCCGGAAGCGATTGCGAGGCTTGGTATGCTGTTCTATCTCGCCCTGATAGGAATATTACTGGTTAGCTGGGTGATTCTGGCAAGTTTTTTGTCAATCGCCAGTGTAGTCAGCGTTAGTGTTTTCGGTGTAGCAACCTTTATAGTTGTTTTGATTGCGGTACGCCATAGCTATTACGAGCGCGGACGCAAAAAGGAGATGTATTACGCCATAGCGTTGATCTTGTTGTACTACCTGCGAAGCTACATACGCGCTTTTGTGATAGGTGGTTATAACGCTCTTTTTAGTGTGGTAGTAACTCAGCTAAATAACCGGGGTGTTACCAAGATTAACATTGACCAAAGTAGCTGGAAACTGGATTCGACCGGTCAGATTTTGTTTGACATCTTGATCTTTTTTGTAGGAGGCATCGCCGCTTACGTCTTTACCGAGGGCATGGCGGGGCCAAAAGGAAAAGATATTTTCGGGGCTATTTTGGGCGGTCTGGCGGCTACTCTGTTTATGACTTTTGCTTACATACTCTTGCAGCCTTACCTGGGCAGTGTGTACAGCACTAATTTGCTCAATGGCGCGACCGTCAATCTGCCCGATATTCGGTTGCCGACCCTTCGGGTGCAAAGCCAGACCGGGAATAGGTCGCCCTTGCCGGGCTGGGATACCTGGTTGCCTCTGCTAGTAGTAGGGATAGTCCTGATTTACTTTCTGTTTTTTGTCAAGCCGTTTACCAAGACCAAACCGGGGCAGGCTGGAGCCAAGCGTGACACTTTTAAGATTTTGGCCGTCGCCTTGCTTATAGCCTTTACGCTTGCCGCTGTAGTAGGTTTGATAAAGCCGATTGCCTAGTGGTCAAAATTGGTACGAACAGGGCCAGACTCTTGTGGAAGAGGCCGGAAAATCGAAAATAGATTGGTCGAAACGATAATTTTTGGAGAGCAGGATTTAAGCCAGATTCATTTGCTGGGGATCGGTGGAGCCGGGCAGAACGCGCTGGCCGAGATGCTGCTGGATATGGGTTATAGCCTGAGTGGTTCCGATTTGAAGCTATCGGCGACGACCGAAGGGCTGGCCCGGCGCGGCGTAACCATTTTCGAGGGGCAACGGGCCGAGAACCTTAAAAACACAACCATAGTGATAACGACTGCCGCCGCCGGAGAACATAACCCGGAATTGCAGGAAGCGCGACGGCGGGGATTGCCGGTAATGCAAAACGCCGAGGTGGTCGGGCAACTGATGAACCAAAAGCGCTTGCTGGCAATTGCCGGGACGCACGGCAAGACGACCACGACCGGGTTGGTCGCCTTCTTGCTCGAACGGCTTGATCTTGACCCGACCTACTATATCGGGGGAGTGCCGTTTGACCTGGGAAGGGCGGGCAAGGCCGGTAAAGGTCAGTTTGCGGTGGTGGAGGCCGATGAGTACGCCCGGCGGTTCTTGCAGTACCAACCCGAAGCGGCGATTATAACCAACATCGACCATGACCATCTGGATTATTACGAGACTTACCCGGCGTTGGAAGCGGCTTTTACCAATTTCGCCCGCAATCTCAAGCCAAACGGTTCGCTCTACGTCTGCTACGAAAGCGGACTAGCGGCTGATATGGCGGAAAATATCAGCACCGTCACACGGGTGCAGCGTTATGGCTTTTCGCCTTTCGACCGCTGGAGTGCGATAGAGTTGGAGCCGAACGAGTTGGGCGGCTATAGCTACAAATTGACCCACCTGGGTCGGGTCGAGGGGATAGTGAAGCTGAGACTGGCGGGAGTGCATAACGTCTTAAACTCGGTCGCGGCCCTGGCGATGCTCATCGAGCTTTTGCCCGAAGTCGAAATCGCCACACTGTGCGAACTGGCTGGTCAGTACCGGGGAACCGGGCGGCGTTTCGAGGTCAAGGGCGAGGTCAGGGGTATCACGGTGGTGGACGATTACGCCCATCATCCGACCGAGATCAAGGCGACGTTGGCGGCGGCCCGCGCTCGTTATCCTCATCGGCGGTTGGTGGCGCTCTTTCAGCCTCACACCTACAGCCGAACGAAGGCTTTGCTGGCTGATTTTGCCGCCGCTTTCGAGGATGCGGATGTGGTCGCCCTGATGGAAATCTTCGCGGCCCGCGAGACCGATACGCTAGGAGTGAGCAGTGCCGACATACTTGAGAAAATGAATCATTCTGGTAAGCTCTCAGCGCCGCTCACTCACGCCGATGCCGCCCAAACGCTGACCGGTATTCTAAAAGAGGGCGATGTGTTACTAACCCTCGGTGCGGGTGATGTCTGGAAAATCGGCGAACAAGTCTTGGGGAATGCAGAATAGGGGAGTTATAACACAGATGAACACAGATAGGACGGATGAACACCGATGAACAATGCAGAATAGAGAATGCAGAATGCAGAATATAAAATGCAGAAGAGTTAAAAGTAAGCATGCATTGTAATCGTAAATCGTAAATCGTAAATCGTAAATCGTAAATCGTAAATCGTAAATTATCTGATGGTACTGGACGAACAGCAAAAAACTTATCGAGCGAGTGAAGCCGACCGGATGGCCCTCAAAGCCGTATTGGGCGAGACCCTCAAGGAAGGCGAACTGCTCTCGAAGCATACGACTTATCGGATCGGTGGCCCGGCAGACTTTTTCTTGCGGGCGACCGACGAAGCCGAGACGGTGGTGTTGCTCAAGACCTGTCGAGAACGCTCGATCCCGCTCTTGATAATCGGCAACGGCTCGAACATGCTGATTTCGGATAAGGGTTGGCGCGGCATGGTTATCGAGAACCGGCTGGACAAAGTTAACCTGACCGATTTAGGGGACGGACGGGCGCTTTTGAAAGCCGGAGCAGGGGCGCTCCTGGGTAATCTATCGCGCAAGATGGCGAAGGCGGGTTGGGCTGGGTTCGAGTTTGGGGCAACCATCCCCGGCAGTGTCGGGGGCGGGGTGGTCAGCAACGCCGGGGCGCATGGCGGCGAGTTTTCGCAGATCATGACCAGGGTGGCGGTGGCGACGAAGGCTGGCGAATGTAAGATTTTACTGCCGGGGGAGATGGAACTGGCTTACCGGGCCAGTCGCTGGCGCGAACGGGTCGGGATGGAGAAAGTCTCGTTGGGCGACCCTGGCAACGAACTGATTTTGTGGGCCGAGTTTGTCTTACAGCGGGACGACCCGGCGGCGATCAAACAGCGGATTGACGAGATGACGGACTGGCGGCGAGCCAAACAGCCACAAGAGCCGAACGCGGGTAGCGTCTTTAAGAACCCGCCCAAGCCGCACCCTTCCGCCGGTTCGTTGATTGAGCAGGCGGGCCTTAAAGGAAAGCGGATCGGCGGCGCTCAAATCTCGCCACGCCACGCGAACTTTATCGTCAATGTCGAGGGCGCGACCGCCCAGGATGTGCTGGCTCTTATCAATTTGGCCCGCCAGACTATCCTGGAACGCAACGGGGTTGAACTGGAATTAGAAGTCGAAGTATTGGGTGAGTTTTAATTTGTAGGAGTGGCGTAGGCTGCGCGATTGGCAAGAATGAACGAACCGCAACCACAACCGAATAAAAAGCTGCGAGTGGGTGTAATCTTTGGGGGCCGCTCCGCCGAACACGAGGTTTCGTTGGTTTCAACCAAAGCGGTGCTGGCGGCGCTCGACCGCCAGAAATACGACATTAGCCTGATCGGGATCAGCAGGGAAGGCCGTTGGTTGCCGTTTGGCGATCTTGAGAGCAAAGCCCTGGATGGCGCATTGCCCGATCCGAAAGCGTTGATGGCTCCTTACGCCCAACTTGCCACGTCCGAAGCCGAGATGGTTACGACCCTCAACCCGTTGGAGAAAGACCTGACCGGGATAACCGGGGCCGGGGTCGCCCTTCAATTTAACGGGCCACTCGATGTAATCTTCCCGGTGCTACACGGGCCTTATGGCGAAGATGGCACGATGCAAGGGCTATTAGACCTGGCGAACGTACCGTATGTCGGTTGTGGCGTGCTGGCTTCCTCGGTCGGGATGGATAAGGTAATGGCCCGACAGGTTTTCCGCGAGTATGGTCTATCGGTGCTGGACTTCTTTGCGCTCAAGCGCAGCCATTGGGAGAGCGGCCCGGAAAGCCGCCAGAACTGGCTTGACCAGATCGAAGCGGCAATCGGCTATCCTTGTTTCGTCAAGCCGGTCAATATGGGTAGCAGCGTCGGCGTTTCAAAAGCCCGCGACCGGGCCGAACTTGCCGCCGCTCTGGATAATGCCAGCCGTTACGACCGTAAGTTGATGATCGAGAAAGGTTTGAACAGTCCTCGCGAGTTGGAAATTGCGGTACTAGGTAATGATGAGCCGATGGCCTCGGTCGTCGGCGAGATACACGTCAGCAAGAAGGCCGATTTTTACGATTACAGCGCCAAGTATGAAGACCCGGAAATCGGCTTTACCATTCCAGCCGATATTTCACCAGAACTGAGCGACCAGTTACGGGCGCTGGCAATCCGGGCGTATCTGGCTCTGGATTGTGCCGGGATGACCCGCGTCGATTTCTTTCAGGATCGCGAGAGTGGCGAATTATATCTTAACGAAGTAAACACGATACCGGGTTTTACACCGGTCAGTATGTATCCGATGATGTGGGAGAAAAGCGGTTTGTCCTATTCGGCCCTGCTCGATAAGTTGATTGAGTTGGCCCTTGAACGACACGCCGACAAGAACCGCAACCAGTTGCAGCCCTGATATTAGAGGTTTAGCCCATCTGTTGCAGGTTGGGCCTTGAGGATAAGACGTTTATGCCGGACGCGCCACGCTACCAAAACCGAAGAAATCGCCCGGAACCGCCCGAAGCGTCGTTCCGGCCTCACCAGCGTTATCCGAACCTCAACGCGAACGCCGGGGCCAGCGAAGCCGCACCGGGTAGCCGAGTCCGCCGCCAGGCTCGTCGCCCGGTTGCTCCGCCCCGCGCTCGTATTCGGTTGGATAGTTCGGTTCGTGCGCCGTCTTTGCGGGTACGGGTACGCTCTCCTCGCCCCCAGACCAGTTCGGTTTTGCGGACGGGTGGACGTTGGTTGAGCTTGCTGGCCTTGCTGGGTCTGGTAGTGCTAACCTACTGGCTGTTGACTTCACCGACTTTTCACGTTTCGCAGGTGGAGGTCAAAGGCAGTCGCTTTTTGAACGGTCCGGAAGTCTTGAAGATTACCGGGGCCGACAAGTCGAACATTTTCTTGCTCAACGAAGATGAGGTCGGGCGCAAGCTTCAGGCTTTGCCCTATGTGCTGGAAGCCAAAGTTACCAAGACGATCCCGGATCGGCTGACGGTCGAAGTAATCGAACGCACCAGCGCGATCAACTGGAAGGTCGGTAGTACCAGTTATCTAGTAGACCGCGATGGGGTGGTGTTGGATGCCGTCAACGAAAAAGACCTGCCTGCCCAGGCCCAGACCTTTACAGTCATCGAGAGCCTCGACGACCGCAGGCTCAAGCTAGGCGACCGGGTGGATGGCGTAGCCGTCCGTAGCGCCCCGATCATCCAGGGGCAATTGGCCCAATCCGGGGTCAAGATCGCGGCGGTACAATACTCGCCTAGCAGCGGCTTATTAGTACTGAGCGCTCCCGAAGCGGGCAATTGGAAAGCCCTGCTCGGCACCGACGCGCAACTGGATAAGAAGATCAACATTTTGAAGGGCCTGCTGGCGGACAAGAATATCAAGTGGAGTTATGCCGATTTGCGGTTCGTGAACAAACCGGCGATACAGTAAGACATTAGAATGGTAGTAAAAGCGTGGTAACGATGGCGGCAACTAGCTGGAAACCAATTGAAGATTTACCAGAAAACTGGTTAACTTTGGTTTCGACCGAGTTAGGAAGCCTGGCCGAGATTTGGAAAACCCAGGCTATCAAGCTGCATACCTCGGAAGCCCTTAAACAATTTAACGACCGATTAGCCAGAGAATGGGCGATTGAAACTGGTATTATTGAAAACCTTTACTCGATTGATCGGGGAACAACCCAGCTTTTGATCGAAAAGGGTATTCAGGCCAGCTTGATGGCTTACGGCTCTACCGACAGACCGGCAGAGAAAATCGTGCCGATCCTCCAGGCCCAGCAGGAGGCACTCGAAGGGCTGTTCGCTTTCGTTAAGCAAGAGCGCGACCTTTCTACGTTCTATGTCAGAGAGTTGCATCAGGCTATCACCCGCCACCAGGATATTGCTATAGCTCAGGATCAATTTGGAAATCTGATGGAGGTTGAATTACTACGGGGTGATTGGAAGAAGTTGCCCAACAACCCGACCCGACCCGATGGCGTAGTCCACCTGTACAGTCCACCGGAGCAGGTTGCTTCGGAAATGGATCGCTTGATCGAGTTGTACAAAGAGCATATTGCTAAAAATGTGCCGCCCGAAGTAGAGGCTGCCTGGCTCCATCATCGTTTTGCTCAAATTCATCCTTTCCAGGACGGCAACGGGCGGGTCGCCCGCGCCCTGGCGACGCTGGTATTTTTACGGGCTGGCTGGTTCCCGCTCGTCGTCACCCGCGACGACCGCTCCGCTTATCTTGATGCTCTCGAAAAGTCCGATGATGGCGATCTGTCGCCTTTAGTCCAGCTTTTTGTAGAGATAGAAAAGAAGGCTTTTATACGAGCATTGAGTCTATCGGAAGAAGTCATAAAAGAACAAAAATCTTTGCGGGAGGTAATCGCAGCTATAGGGCAAAATCTTAAGGCGAAAGACAACCTTTCACCATCCCATCTGGTAGATATACACCGAAAGGCAGCTGAACTATCGGAAGTACTGGAGAATATAGCCTATAAAGAGTTGTTGGATGTTACGGAGGCTTTGAATAAAGAATTCGACCAATTAAACCAAGATTATAAGGTAAAGGTATTACCAACATTTCCTTATATTGAGCCGATGCTACTAATTAAAAGAAGAACTATATCGATAGCAGAAAAATTGGGATATTACGCTAATACTAATGTTTATTCTAAACATATAGGAATAGAGTTGGAAAAGGCAAAGGAAACTCAGTCACAGCTTCTACTCTCTTTTCATGGTCTAGGAATCGAATTTATTGGTATCCTAGCAGTATCGGCTTATATATTATATTGGGAATTCACTGGAAGATCCACAGAACAGCCCGGTGATGGATTACCTTTGTCGAAAGAGGTTTTCCAATTTACCTATAACGAAAATAAATTAGAAGTAGTAGAACGCTTTCAAAAATGGCTCAACGATGCCCTTGTAGAAGGGCTGAACCGCTGGAATAAAGAACTTTTTTGATAATTTTGATAAACTATTGGGTTTAAGGTTTAGGCACACGTACATGGCGAACAAGAATGACAAGTTGATAGTCGGGTTGGATGTAGGAACGGCTAAATGCTGCGCCATTATTGGCGAGATTTCCCGCGATAACCACATCAATATCCTGGGTTTTGGAAGCGGCCCTAGTGCTGGTATCCAAAAGGGAGTCGTAGTTAATATCGAGCAGGCCAGTGCCTCGATTGCCTCTGCTATTGAGGCTGCCGAACGACAGGCCGGGCTAAAGGTCGGGAGCGTCTTTGTGGGCGTAACGGGTAGCCATATCTCGTCGGTCAATAGCCGGGGGGTAGTGGCGGTCTCTAAAGCCAACCGTGATATTACCCACGAAGATGTCGCACGCGCGATTGACTCGGCCCGCTCGGTCACGATACCCTCACAGCGCGAAGTGCTACACGTCGTACCGCGCACCTTTGTAATTGACGGACAGGACGGCGTGCGCGACCCGGTTGGGATGAGCGGCTATCGGTTGGAAGTCGAGACCCATATTGTAACGGGCGCGATCAGTTCGCTTAACAATCTGCTCAAGGCAGTACAACGCACCGGGGTAGAAGTGGACGAACTGGTGCTGGAGCCACTGGCGGCCAGTGAAGCCGTCTTGAGCGATGCCGAACGGCGGTTGGGGGTCTGTCTGGTCGATATAGGGGCCGGAACGACCGATATAGCGATCCACATCGATGGGAGCATCTGGCATACTGCCGTGTTGCCCTTGGGTGGAAGCCATATCACCAACGACATCTCGATTGTGTTGCGTACTCCGGGCGATAGTGCCGAACGCCTCAAGCTCAAACACGGGGATGCGTCGGTAACGGGGCCATACAAGGGGCTATATGCCGATTATTATGGCAAAGGGCCGCTCAAGCACGATTTCCGCTCTCGCCTCAAGTCGGAGGAAGCCGAAGCCGAGGACGACGAGGTGGCAATGCCGGACAAAATGCTGGAAGTCGAAAGTCTGGAAGCTGGACGCACTCAGCTTGTCTCGCGCAATATGCTCAACGAAGTCATTCACGCCCGCGCCCGCCAGTTGTTCGATATGGTGCAGGCCGAGATCAAGAAGAGTGGTTACGATGGCATGATCCCTGCCGGGTTGGTCTTAACCGGTGGTGGGGCTGAACTAAAAGGAATAAGTGATGCTGCCGGGCATGTGATGAGGTTGCCGGTACGGATTGGCGTACCGCGTGGACTGAGCGGTCTGGCGGACAGCCTGGGCGGGCCACCCTACGCTACCGGCGTGGGTCTGGTGCTGTGGGGCATGAAAAAACGGAACAGTATCGAGCTACTGCAAGAAGTGGCGGCCACCCGACGGGGCGGTAAGCCAGGAGTAGCGGTCGGTCGCAAATTTGGCGGCTGGCTCAGGGAATTTTTACCATAAGTTTAATTAACAGGGATAGACAGGCTTATCTGTGTTAAAACAAAATGCGGAAGGGAAGCCCTGGTTAATTTAGGCCAGGGAGGGGTAGCCGGTAATCGCATATAGGGTTTAGCGTTGGCGACCGGCATAGGGTTGCCTGAAAGAGAGTTGCACAATGGCAAACGGACGAGGGCAAGGCCCGAATTTCAACAATCAACAACAGAACAACAATCATCCTAACGAGATTGACAACTTCGCTCAAATCAAGGTCGTGGGCGTGGGTGGAGGCGGCTCGAACGCGGTCAATCGGATGATCCAGAGTGAATTGCGGGGCGTGGAGTATTACGTAGTGAATACCGATGCCCAGGCGTTGCTCTATTCGGAAGCTCCCAACCGCATCAGGATTGGCGACAAGGTCACAAAAGGTCTTGGAGCAGGTGGCAACCCGGTTATCGGTGCGAAAGCCGCCGAGGAAAGCAGCGAAGAGCTTTACGACGCGCTGCGTGGAGCCGACATGATTTTTATCACCTGCGGGATGGGCGGCGGTACTGGAACGGGGGCGGCCCCGGTCATCGCCCAGATCGCCAAAGAGGTCGGGGCGCTGACCGTCGGGGTGATTACCCGGCCCTTTAGCTTTGAAGGCCCACGCCGCAAAGCTTCGGCTGACGAAGGGATCGCCCGCTTCCGGGAGCATGTCGATACCTTGATAACGATCCCCAACGACCGGCTTTTGCAGGTTGCCGATAAAAAGACCTCGATGATCGACGCATTTAGAATCGCCGATGATGTCTTGCGGCAAGGCATCCAGGGTATCGCCGACCTGATTACGGTTCCCGGCCTCATCAATCTGGACTTTGCCGATGTCAAGAGCATTATGAGCGATGCCGGGTCGGCTTTGATGGCAATTGGTCATGGGTCGGGCGATAATCGTTGCGTGGATGCCGCCAAACAAGCTATCGAGAACCCTTTGCTCGAACTTTCGATTGATGGGGCGCGTGGCGTGCTATTCAACTTTACCGGCGGTGAAGACCTCGGTATTTTGGAAGTCTACGAAGCGGCAGAAATCATTCAGCAGGCAGCAGACCCGGACGCGAACATTATCGTTGGAGCCGTAATCGACCCGCGCCTGAATGGTGAGGTCAAGCTGACCGTGATTGCGACCGGCTTTGATGCGGTACGCAAGCCCGCTATCAAGACCCTGGCTGCCAATACGCTTTTGCGGCCTTACGGCACTCCGGCCCCGGCTTCGCAGCCCCCGGCTTACGGTTATGGCAACGAGCGTACCGGTACTTACGGCAGCGAACGCAATAACGGTTATGGCAACGAACGCGAACGCGGTTATGGCAACGAGCGCGACCGTCAGCCTGCGCCTCAGCCAGAGGCCAACCCTGCACCGCCCGTGCCGTATCGTCCTGCCGTTAACGACGATCTCGACATTCCGCCCTTCCTGCGCTATCGTCAGCGCGGGCAGTAGATAAGGCGGGGGCCTGAGTAAAAGCAAACAGGTGTCAGGGAGTTGGACATAACTTTCTAGCTGACACCTGTTCCACCAAAGCTTGATCGAGCGCGGTTTGCGCTTTACAAGCTCTACTTTTTGTACCAAAAATCAGTACAGACAAGCTAGGGAGGGTCCCATTTGTTTCGATCTGTTTCTCTGTTTCTATGAAAATTACCCGACTTACTTCATCATCCAGCCTTTCTGCGTTGGAAACTGGTTAAGCAAGTCAAAACTCTCTTTTAACGCAAACCAACTAGCGGCCCGCAAGGGCCGCACTATTTTTATAGCCGCAATATTCACCCCTTTTCTAATATTTTTGCTCCCACTAACTAAGCTAATAATTCTTAAATAAGCGTTTATTTAGAGCAGGAGGAGAGAAGAAACTGCTGTACAAACCGAATTTCACTTTTTGTTCGCATCATCCTCCTATGGTAATTCCATTATATATTATAATAAAAAAGAGGCTTTGCAATAAGCTATTAAAATTATTTTAAGCTCAGTTGTTTAGTTTATTTTAGGTAAAAAGTTGACAACGTTAATGTCATATGCTACTTTAAAGCGAGATACCCTGCAAGTTTGCCGATCAACTAATAATTTGCCAAAAGGAACAAGGCACTTTCAAGAATTTCAGAAGATAGTGTTCTCTGGGAGACTTTTAATATCACTACCCACTACCTTCCGATCTATCTTTGGGGCTGAACTAATGCGCTCCTTTGCGAGAAAGAGAGCTTGATGAATCGGGTCTCTGGGTCAATTTGGAAGAGTAAGCTGGGTCAAGCAGGCAATGTGTGGAGCAATACAAACTTCTGGCTGCTTTTGCTAGGGCAAGGGGTATCGGTACTGGGCGACCAATGCTGGTTTGTGGCCCTGCCCTGGCTTGTGCTGGAATTACATGGCTCCCCGGTCGATGCCGGGCTGACACGGGCGCTAGAATGGCTACCCTACATTCTATTTGCGCTAGTAGCCGGGGTGCTGGTAGACCGTTGGAACCGGCGGCGGTTGTTGATTATCATCGAGATTGGGCGGGCGGTGGCACTACTGGTCATCCCGACCCTGGCCTTATTGGGTATCTTGCAAAGCTGGCATGTCTTTGTAGTCGCTTTTGTACTGAGCAGCCTGGATGTCTTTTTCAACGTCGGCTTGGCGGCGGTCGTCCCGGCCCTGGTTCCCAAAGAGCAACTGACTCAGGCAAACTCAGCGATGGAAAGTGTCTTTAGCCTGACCGCTATTATCGGGCTGCCTTTGATGGGAGCGCTTTTAGCCCTGATAGGCGCTCCTGGTTTGCTGGCCCTCGATGGCGTGTCATTTTTATTCTCGCTGGCAGTGCTGATAATCCTACGGTTTCCGTCACCACCCGCCCGCGTCACCTCGCTTTCGTGGCGCCAAATCGGCTGCGACATTAGTGAGGGGTTGGGTTTTATCTGGCATGACCGCGTTATGCGCTCGATTGCGACCCTTAATTTTGTGGGCAATCTCACCAACGCCAGCCTATTAATCCTCAGCATTTTCTATTTAAAAGAAGTGCTGCATCTGCCGGAAGAGGTCTTGGGCTTTGTGCTGGGGATGGCCGCTTTTGGTACATTCATGGGGGCTTTTTTCAATCCTCGGCTGGTACGCAAGGTCGGACACGGTAATGCGGTAGTGTTTGGGTTTGGGCTGGGCCTGCTGCCCTTTCTCTTTTACAGCCTGACCGATAACTGGGTGTGGTTGGGCCTGGGTCATTTTATTTTCGGGCTGGCCCTGATCCATATTAATATCAACACCAATGTAATCCGCCAGACCGTCGTTACCCGTGATATGCTGGGTCGGGTGATTGGATCGGCCCGCATGCTGGCCTACACCAGTCTACCGCTTGGCTCATTAGGGGCCGGTCTTTTGGCTGAATGGTGGGGCGTTCACCCGGTTTTTTACCTGGCTATTGCTGCCCGCCTCGGCCTAATCGTCCTGGCCTACTTTAGCCCTTTGCGTGGCTACCGACTTTCCAAATCTTGCTAAGAAATAACACAGATGAACACAGATTTCACGGATGGACACAGATAGAATAAAGTAACTACTCAGCCTGCCCCTTTGGGCGACCACACAGGGTCGCACCCTACAACCGATGCTGGGTAGGGGCGACCCTGTGTGGTCGCCCGATCTGAGTAGTTACGAATAAAATAACTATTTACCGCAGAGACGTAAAGAAAACTAAAGTCTAGTAACCAAACTCCATCGTGCTACTGACTTCATCGACAAAGCCTTATTTTTACGTTTCTGTGGGCCTGTGGCATAAACATTCCGGGTTTGGTGGTACTTTATGTTATCAAGCTGAGCAGTTAAGAAATAACACAGATGAACACAGATAAAATAAAATCTAATCTTGTATTTCTATCTGTGTCCATCTGTAAAATATGTGTTCATCGGTGTTACTATCCCTCCCTACTTCTCTTTATCCACCCGCACATCGTCGATAAAGAAGCCGCTAAAGCCGGCCCCACTGTTGAGGGTTCCACTGCTAAAACGGAAGCGGAAGATGATATTTTTACCTTTCCAGCGCGACAAATCGAGCGAAAAGTCTTGCCAGTTGGCATAAAGGCCGTTCGCGCTAAAGATCGTTTGGAAGTCGCGCCCCGGTTCGGCGACCTCGATAAACAGACGGTCTTCCCCATTGGGAAGCTGCTCGTGATCGCTCTGCCCAACCAGTCGGAAGCGCAAAGTCGGGCTGGGTGCTTTGCCCAGGTCAAGTGGTCGTACCAGGGTGGCGGCAATGCTAAGGTTAGAACTATACCTACTGCGCCCTTCGTCGCCAAACCACAGACTACGCTTGCCCGAATTACTATACCGGGTCGTTAGGTGCCAGGGTGCGTCAAGCGTCCAGTACGCCGCGCCAATGCTCTCAAAATCATCGAAAAAGAGCGCGTTAGGCGGCAAGGCCGATACTTGACTGGGCGGAACGCTGGCTGTCACCGGGGCGCTGGCTGCCGTATTTGCCCCATTTTGGGCTAACGCCGTTAGTACCACGACCATCAACAACAGGCCGACCGCCAGCCAGCCCAGTCGCGCCCAACCCAGTCGTCCGGCCATCCGATTCCAGCCTGCCAAACGACGGTCGGGTGGTTCATAATCGTCTTCGCTCAAGTCGCCGGTATAAGTTGGATCAGGCGGACGGTTATCGTACTCGGCCCGGCGCTCCGGGTCTTTGAGAGCAGCGTAAGCCGTATTGAGGGCTTGCATCCGCAAGGCGGCTTCCGGCAACGGATTGTGGTCGGGATGATATTTTAGAGCCAGCCGACGATAAGCCGCCTCGATAACCTCCGGGTCGGCCTTTGGGCTAACTTGTAATAGTTCGTAATAATCGGTAGGCAGGCTTTCCTCGACCTTTTTAGCGGGTCGGGCCTGCCGGTCGGCAGCATTGGTTGGCATTGGCTCTTTTGCTCTTTTTTGTGGATAGAATAAGATTACAATTTCGGAAAATACGAACATACGTTCAATGTGATTATAAAGCCCTAAAGGTAGCCTGTCAAGAGTCTTTTATGTTAACTTCTTTTTAGGTTAGCATCAGCGCACCTTTAAACAATGAGCTTTTAAAAAGGATGCGAGTCAGATTTTGCAAATTAGCCAGGTTGTACCACACCCTAAGATATAGTTTTTGAGTGGATTGGGCCGGGGTTTTCGCGGTGGCCCGTTCTTATGGTTTGAACCCGTGCAAAAAACTGACGCGCATCTTAAAAAAAAGAAAATTAGATTTGGCAATGCAATATCTTAATAAAATTTATACCAAAACCTCTTGCCAGAAGTACCCATGAGGGGTTACAATAAGAGATCGAATAGCGCACGGCGCTGTCGGGTCTGCTCTGTAGGGTTGATACAAAAATAGATAATAATGCCTGTCCGGGTAGTTGCTCAAGCTGAATAAAGCTTTAATCCAGTCCTAATTTACTGGAAAGCTTTGTAATCCGGGCTGTAACTTTAGAGTGATAAAATTAGAGTAAGGCCAAGTGAATATGTATTTGAGCGCGGCAGAGACGTTCTTAGCTTCTTGAAGGAACCGAGAGGCAAAAGCGTACTCTGCTGCTTGGTGTCTGGCCCATTATGTGGAAAACAATGTGGATAGACAGTGGGCAACCGCTTTGGGGCGGTGGACAAGTGACAAATCAGTCGGTTTTTTAGCAGGCTCAAACTTACCTGATAGATTGAGGCAAATGGTGATGGACGGCTACGTGCCGAACTACATTGAAGAAATCAAACGGCGGCTCTCGATTGTAGATGTAATCGGGCAAAGAGTCAGCCTCAAAAAATCGGGTAAGAATTACAAGGGCCTGTGTCCTTTTCATGCCGAGAAAAGCGGCTCCTTCTACGTATGGCCCGACTCCGAAAGTTACTACTGCTTTGGTTGTAAAGAAAGTGGCGACGCTTTCAACTTCCTGATGAAAACCGAGGGGTTGAGCTTTGGTGAGGCGTTGGAGCAACTTGCCTCCCGCGCCGGTGTAATCCTGCCCGAACGTCAGGCCAGCGAAGATGTCGAAGCCGCCAGCCGACGCAGCGAACGTGATCGCTTGCGCGAGGCCAACAATGCGGCGGCGACTTATTTTCAGCATTTGCTGTTGAATAGCAAAGAAGGTCAAGCGGCCCGTGCCTATCTGGAAAAACGTGGGGTGACCCCTGCTTCGGTCGAGAGCTTTGGGCTGGGCTATGCTCTGGATGGCTGGGAGAATTTGTTCAAGTACCTGGGCGACAAGGGTTTTACGCCGGACGAATTGGTTGCTGCCGGGCTAGTTGGGGAGCGCGAAGGCGGTGGCGGTTATTACGACCGTTTCCGGGGTCGCCTGATCTTCCCGATCCGCGACCGGCAGGGCCAGATCATTGCTTTTGGGGGTCGGGTGTTGGAAGGCGCTCCTAAAGATGCGCCCAAGTATTTGAACTCCCCTCAAACCGTCCTTTTCGATAAAAGCGCGACGCTTTATGGTCTTGATCTGGCAAAGGATGCGATCCGGCGTAGCGACCGAGTGGTAATTGTAGAAGGCTATGTCGATGTGCTGATGGCTCACCAGTACGGTCACGCCAATGTGGTTGCCCCGCTTGGGACGGCCCTGGGTGAAAAGCACGTTGCTATTCTAAAGAAGCTGACCAAACGGATCGTGCTGGCTTTGGATGCCGATACCGCCGGGCAGATGGCGACCCTCAAGGGTATCGAAGTCATGAAGCAGGGCTTCGATAATAAAACTGTCCCGGTTCCAACGGCCCGCGGCTTAGTCCGCTTCGAGCAACAACTGGATGCCGATGTGCGGATCGCGACCCTCCCGGCGGGCAAAGACCCCGATGAGGTTGTGCGCGAAGGCGGTGGCAAGTGGCGTGAATTGATCGAGCGGGCTTTGCCGGTGGTCGATTACTATTTTGCCAGCGTCGCTGCGACAGTCGATATTAACTCGGCCAGGGGCAAAAGTGAAGCAGTCGAAAAGCTGATCCCGGCGATCATCGAGGTACGCGACCGGATTCAGCGCGAACATTATCTGCAAAAGCTGGTTCGGCTGACCCATATCGAGACTGAGCTTTTACGGAGCGAGTTGGCGCGGGCCGCTAAAGCGGAAACCCGTCCGCGTCCGGTTGGGTCGGTGTCCGATACTGCCCCCGAAGGCGAAGCGGAACAAACCGAGTCGTCCGAGGATGTTGTGTCGCGCCCTCGTCCAACGGTAGTCACGCCGCCCCGCGCGTTGGAACTGGAAGATTTTCTACTGGCCTTTTTGTTGCGTTACCCGGAGGCGTTGGAAATCACATCCGCCGATGGTAGCCCGGCCCAGCCGAACGATTTTACTCGAAGCGAGAACCGCCTTGTGTTTGAGGCCTTGCAACAGGGTGGTCAAGCGGGAGAACTTGAAAAACGGCTGGCCCCGGAATTGCTATCTCAACTGGCAAGGCTGCAAGCTCATATCCAGCTTGAGCCGGAATTGATCGATCAGTATTCGATCAACGAGGATGCCAGGTTTCGTCTAAACCGGGTACGCGAGTTGCAGTTAAGACGGCTCTATGAACAGGGCAATCTGGCGTTGGAAGAGCAGGAAACTGCCGATGAACCAGAGGAAGCCGATTTGCCTGGAAAAGAGCAGATGTGGGTGGCAGTTAGCGGGGTATCAAACCAGCTAAAGCTTTTTTATCCGCGACGTAGCGTAGTATTTAAGGATAGCCGGGATCGCTAGGCTGGTATTGCCCTTGCTAAGTAACTTAGTAGGGGCGACCCTTGTGGTCGCCCGAAGTGGCCCAAACCGGGCGACCACAAGGGTCGCCCCTACTGGAACGAGCTTTAGTAGAAAGTCTAAAATGAGCGTAACTTTTGGGGCGGTCAGCCGTCTAAGCTTATGTGTAACATTATATGGGTAAGCCAGGAATGGTTTATCTAAAGATTAAATTAGAAAGTGATAAGAAAAAGCACTTTTGGGCGGTTCAAGCGTATATAATAAGTTAGGGGAAACAGGCGTACTTTAACAAAGCTTCGATTTGTGAAGGGCGTAACAAACTAGAAATTTTGTACGGTTAACTAACGGGGTAAATATAGCACGCCACTAAAAAAAATGCAAACGGTAATAAAGATGAAAGGCGTAGCTCAAAAAAGCTAAAACCAGAGGAATTAATATTAAAGCAGGGAGTGTGATATTGATGGCGAATACAAAACGCAAGCGTACCTACGATGAGCATACTGACATCGACCGGGTGTTAGGGTTCACTAGCGTACCGTTGGTGGAAGAACCTGATGTAGACCCGGAGCCGGAGATAGTAGAGCCGGATGAGATGACGCTGGCGCACGAAATCGGTCTGCCGGATGTCGAGGGCTTGGATGTCGATAAAGAACTCGGTTTCGAGGTGGATGCGCCTTTAATAATGGGGGATCAGTTGCCAGGGTTGCCACTTTTTAGCGTAAACGAGTTGATGGCCCGTGGTAAAAAGCAAGGTTATGTAACCCAGGATCAAATTTTACAGGCAGTGCCGGAGCCGGAAGTTAACATTCAGCAAATTGAGGATGTTTACGCTGAACTGCTCGAATTGGGGATCGAAGTCCTCGAAGAAGCTAAAGATTTTGCCCCGGTGATCGCAAAAGGGGCTGTGGAAGATGCCGACCTGGATGTCGTTCTCGATTTCGAGGGTATGAGCATTGATGACCCGGTGCGAATGTACCTGCGCGAGATTGGACGGGTTCCACTTTTGTCGGCAGCCCAGGAAGTTAGTCTGGCTCAACGCATGGAAAATGGTGACGAGGAAGCCCGCCGCCACCTGACCGAAGCTAACTTACGTCTGGTGGTCAGTGTCGCCAAGAAATATATCGGGCGGGGTATGTCGTTGCTCGATCTGATCCAGGAAGGCAATATCGGCCTGATTCGGGCGGTCGAAAAGTTCGACTACCGCAAAGGCTACAAGTTCTCGACTTACGCGACCTGGTGGATTCGTCAGGCGATCACCCGCGCTATTGCTGACCAGGCTCGTACCATTCGTATCCCCGTCCACATGGTTGAGACCATTAACCGCTTGATCCGCACTAGCCGCCGCCTCGTACAAGAGCTAGGCCGCGACCCGACCTCGGACGAAATCGCCCGTGAGATGGGTCTGCCGCCCGAAAAAGTCCGCGAAATCCAAAAAATCTCGCAAGAGCCGGTCTCGCTGGAAACCCCTATTGGTGAGGAAGAAGATAGTCATCTGGGTGACTTTATCGAAGACCAGAAGGCCCTCGCGCCCGCCGATGCCGCCAGCCATCAATTGCTCAAGGAGCAGGTCGAAGATGTGCTGGACAGCCTGACTCAGCGCGAACGCCGGGTGCTACAACTACGCTTTGGTCTGGACGATGGGCGAAGCCGAACCCTGGAAGAGGTAGGCCGCGAATTTGGTGTCACCCGCGAACGTATTCGCCAGATCGAGGCGAAAGCCCTCCGCAAGTTGCGCCATCCTAGCCGCTCCAAAAAGCTCAAGGATTATCTGGAATAGACTTTGCTAAAAGAGCCTGCTCAGAATTCTGAGCAGGCTCTTTTGCTTCTTTCGGGCTGGGAAAATCTAAAATTTATTGCGGTTTGTAGCCCATTGTCGCCCAGGGAAACTTGGGCGAGACTTTGCTGGCGGCGACCCCAAACTCTTGCACGTTCTGGAACCCGGCTTCCTCGAACAGGGCGGGCATATAAGTCTTTTCCAAAACCTCACGCCAGTACGGTTCGCCGTTATTCTCGACTTCCCAGGACGAGATGAACGACCGAAAATCTTCGTTCTCGCGGAAGGGGGTCACATCTCCGCTGTACATCAGGCCACCCGGTTTAAGGACCCGCTTTGCTTCGTGTAATACTTCACTAATTGCGCTGGGTGGTAGTTCGTGGAACAAAATGTAGCAGACTACCGCATCGAAATGGTTGTCCGGGAAGTTTAGCTTTTCGGCGTTTTGCTGGCTGAAGTGGCAGGGCGCGTTATATTCGACCGATTGCTGGTAGCTCAACTTGAGTTGAGGGGCGGAAAGGTCGATCCCATGCACCTCGGCTTCGGGGTAGGTCAGCTTAAAGGCGATGGTGCTGCCGCCCTCGGTACAGCCCAGATCAAGGATACGCTTATAGTCGCCCGGTGGCATTTTTTTGGCAAGCTCGCGCTGGATGCGAAAATCGGCGGCAGTTTTGCGAAAATAAAGATTGCCACCCTTCTCAAAAACGGCAGCCGACATATCCCCAAGAGCGTAATAACCGCCCGGCTGTATATGAAACTCCGTTTTAGCGAAGTAAGCCGGTAATTCGAGGTCAGGGTCAAGTGCCAGGGTGCTGGCAGCCTCTGGGCGCGGCGTATTTAGCCATTCGATCAACTCCTGCTCGTGCGGGCGATAAGCCTCCATTACGCTGTTCCACATCATCTCCTGGGCTTTGCGGGCGACCGCTCGATTGAATTTATAGGGCAGCAATTCGCCCAGCATGGCTTTGATCTCGTCCGGGCTGTGGTGGGTCGGTTCTGGCTCAGTTGAAATCCGCTTCTGATATTCGGCGTTAAGCTTGCCATAGGCGTGCTGCCCGACCGCCGCCTTGAGACTAACCACGAAGTCAAACAAGGCTTCATCTTTGCGAGGTAAATCGATCTTCCGCATAGCGTACTTCCTCCTCGAAATTTAACAGGGATAGACAGGCTGCGCAGGATACAATTGACTTTTCCTGTTCTTTAGCCAAATTTGGAACAGCGTTTCATTTTAACCGGGTAGCCTTAAAGATAGCTCAAACTCTATCAGCCTGTCAAGCGACATCGCCCACTTTTGGGGTTGACAAAATACACCTACTATTGTATAGTTACCGTAATTAAATAAGTCTTTATTTAGAAAGGGAAAATTAATGACAGCGACATTTACAAAAGTTCGGACTGTCTCGCGGATCGTCAATAGCATTCGCACGTTGGAAGGGGGCGGCTTTATGGTGCGTCGCCCGTTCCCGACCAGAACGCTATCGGATTTCGATCCGTTTTTGATGCTCGACGAGATGGGGCCGGTTAATTTTGGGCCGGGTCAGGCCGTCGGTGCGCCCGATCATCCGCACCGAGGCTTCGAGACCGTTTCGTATATATTAGAAGGTCGGATGGAACACAAGGACTCGCAAGGCAATTCCGGTAAGCTAGGGTCGGGCGATGTGCAGTGGATGACCGCCGGGGCTGGGGTAGTCCATTCCGAGATGCCAGAGGCCGAGTTTACCAAAACGGGAGGCCGCATGCACGGCTTCCAGATTTGGGTCAACTTGCCCGCCCGCGACAAGATGATGAAACCGCGCTATCAGGACATCCCAGCCGCCCAAATCCCGCTCGCCCACAACGAGGATAGCACGGTCCAAGTGCGGGTGGTGGCAGGTGAGGCGCTGGGCGTACAGGCCGTCATCGATACTCGCACCCCGATCATGTATTTGCACTATACCTTGCAGCCAGGAGCGCAGACTACTCAGCCTACCCCCGGCGAGTACAACGTTTTTGCCTATCTGATCGAGGGAGAAGGCCGCTTTGGAGCCGAGGGACAGGTCGCCAAAGCCGGACAGATGGTGATCTTCGGGCAAGACGGCAACGAAGTAAGCCTGACCGCTACCGGCGACAAGCCTTTGAGCTTGCTGCTGTTGGGTGGCGTTCCGATCAACGAGCCTATCGCCCGCTACGGCCCCTTCGTCATGAATACCGAACTCGAAATCCATCAGGCCATCATGGATTACCAGAGCGGTAAAATGGGTTCGATCAATTTCTAATTCTGTATAAAAAGGCAGTGGTCGGGCCAAAGCGCCGACCACTGCCCGATCAATAGCCTGGGCGTTTTACCAAATCGCTCTCACTTTTGCGCTTTCTTTGCCTCTTCTTCGAAGATTGCCCCTCCACGACTCAAATATGAGTACAAAGCAGGGTCAAGATTTTTTATACCTTTCAATTTTAAGCCTGACACTTTTAGTTGAAACTTCCTTTTACCCACCATTGAATACCCCCAAGTTACTTCACGTAAATCCACTTCAGTTAAATCCGATCGGGTGTCATGGCTTGAACCTCATCTAACGGGGCGGCTAATCGGCTAAAAGCTTCTCGATTTGTTTATCCGACAAACCCTGTAGCTCGATTTTGGTGCCGTCTTTTTTGGTAATGGTTACTTTGCGCTGCTCCTGGCCGGTTTTAGAATGGGTCAGGTTATAGAGGATTTGGGCCATCTTCTGAATACGGCCCGTTACATTCAGACTTTGCTCAACGACATTGAGGGAAATGAAAATGGCGGCGGCGACCATCTGCGGATCGAGGCTCTCAAACCCTTTCGACTCCTGCAAATCGACCTCTTTGACCCCTTCAACCTGTCTTAATTCCTCTTCGGTATTCCAGAGTTCTTGCTGAGGAAGATCAGAATAAATCTCAATGGTAATATCTGAATGTTGGTTGGACATGGTTTTCTAATCCTTTCTTGGGTCTAGGGCTGGCGCAAGGGCTTGCCGACTAAAGACGAGCCGATCTAAATCGAAATTAATCCCCGGTCATTTGGTTTATAACACGCTTAAGATTGTTAAACGACTTTCCAGGCTTTTTTTAGTAAATTAAAATTGCGTAGTGGTAAGTGGTAATATCCCAACGAATGTATTTTACAACTTAATTATGAAAGCGCAAGCACTAAGAGGTGTGAGCATCAAAAAAGAGTTAAGCTAGTCCAGCCGGAATTAGGTTGCCCGACCCAAATTGCAAATTTGTGAAGCTCATCTCTTCATCCCTTCCGACTCGACCAACCGTCCCTCATGGGTTAGAATACCAGGTATAAGAACAACAGTTTATTGAAACAGCCAAACGGGACTGTAGTTTTTTATTCAGCCTAATTATTACAAGATACAGGAGCAAATATTCCCAAATGCTAAAGCTTTATAATAGTCTTTCGCAACAAAAAGAAGAATTTAAATCCGCCGACCCCGGTGGCAAACTGGCCCGTATCTACGTTTGTGGGGTCACTCCCTACGATACCAGCCATATGGGGCATGCTTTGGTCGCGACCGTCTTTGACGTGCTACATCGCTATTTGGAGCATAGTGGCTACCAGGTGCAGCACGTCCAAAACCTGACCGATATTGACGATGATATTATCAAACGCGCCCGGCGTGACAACGTGCCTTACGACGAACTGTCTCAGCGTTGGAACCAGATTTACCTGGATGGTCTGGCGGCCATCAATTGCCTGCCCTTCGACCGCTATGTCCCGGCCAGCAGTGTGATCGAGCCGATCAAAGAAACGGTCGGCAAGCTGGTAGAGATGGGTGCGGCTTATCAGGCCAGCGATGGCAACGTTTATTTTCGGGCAGCCAGTTTTCCCACTTATGGTGCGTTAGCCCATCTGGGGACAGCCGAGTTGCTCGAAAAGGCCAGGGCTGCCGCCGAGGATAGTTTGGTTGACCGACCCGGCAACCCGGCCAAAGAAAGTGACCTCGATTTTATCGTGTGGCAAGCGACCCAACCGGGTGAACCGGCCTGGGAAAGCGAATGGGGCGCAGGCCGACCGGGTTGGCATATCGAGTGTAGCACGATCAGCCTGACCGAACTTGGCCCGCAGTTTGAAATTCACGGTAGCGGCGCCGATTTGATCTTCCCCCACCACAGTAGCGAAATCGCCCAGAGCGAAACGGTGAGCGGCAAATCGCCCTTTGTGCGCTATTGGCTGCACGTGGCGATGCTGTATCTGGGTGGCGAGAAAATGAGCAAGTCGCTCGGCAATTTGATCCTGATCCACGACGTGCTAAAAACTCATTCAGCCGACGCGCTTCGGCTTTATTTGTTGGGCGCGGCCCATTATCGTACCCCGCTCCATTTTGATGTAGCCGCCCTCGATCAGGCCGAACAGCAGGCCGCTTTGTTGCGTCAGGCTTTGGAAGCTAACGTGAGTGATTCTGGTCAGGCTGAACAATGGTCAAGCCGCTTTTATGCCGCAATGGACGACGACCTGGATACGCCAAAGGCCACCGAAAGTCTGGTAGGGCTGGCGAAGGCCATTTTAGAAGGACAATCCGGTTCAGAAGGTCAATCGCAGTTGCGCTACATGACGGGTTTATTGGGGTTGCCTCTGGCAGAGTAAATCAAAAGTCAGGACTAACCGGGACTCGAAGTCAGTGAGGTAGCAAATCCAGATTGCAACTTTTTGAAAAAAAAGGAATGACTCAGCCACTTACATCGCGTCCCCCATCTTCTACGGAAGAGTCGAATTCGACTCTTCCCGCTCTCAGTCAGGGTCAAATGCAAGAGGTTTACCGACTGATGATGGAGGAATACCGGGTAGGTCAGCTTGTGTTGCTGGAAAATGCCGGACGCGCCCTAGTATCCCTGACCCGACGACAGCTTGGTGGCAAGCTGCAAGATCAGAGCGTGACGGTACTAGCGGGGGCGGGCGGTTGTGGCGCAGTTGGGCTGGTCGCGGCCCGTTATCTCGCCAATGCTGGGGCGCAAGTATCAGTTGTATTATCACGGTCAGTCGAGACTTTGGGGCCGTTTGCAGCGCATCAACAACGCTTGTTAGATCGGATCGGCTTGCCGACCCAGACCCAAAACCTGTTACCAGCCTCAAAGCTGGTGGCGGTTTTGCGGCAAAGCCAATTAGTGCTGGATGCGTTGATTGGCGGCGGGCTACACGGTCGGCCCGGTGGGTCGGAAGCTTTCTTGCTCCAGATTTTACGGCAGGTGGGTGGCCCGCCGATAATTGCGCTTGATTTGCCAAGCGGTCTTCCCCCTGATGGCGAAGCAGTCCCGCCCAACAATTTGACGGTCGAGGCCCAGGCGACGTTGGCCCTGGGCTTGCCGCGTCTGGCGCATATTCAGAGCCAGGCAGCCTCTTTTATCGGCGAACTTTATCTGGCCGACATCGGCGTACCGCCCAGTCTTTACACTCGGCTTGGGTTAAAGGTCGGCCCGCTCTTTAGCGCCAGCGATATTTTGCTTTTGCGTCGTCCGCCCGGTGCTATTACTTGAACCTATTATTCAACTTAAATTGGCCCGAAATATTTTAATTTCGCCCAATATGCCTAAAAAGACCCAACCTTTTGATCGACCAATTTGTATTACTAATAGAAGGCGTTTAGACTGCCTCAATTTTATCTCAGGACTTTCGCTTGTGAACCTACAGCAAAATGTAGAGATATTGGTAACTACTCAACCTACCTCCATTTGGGCGACCACACAGGGTCGCCCCTACAACGAATTTTGGGTAGGGGCGACCCTGTGTGGTCGCCCGGCCTGAGTAGTTACAGATAAGGGTTTGGCTCAAGCGAAAGTCCTATAGTTAAAGGTACCGAATGAACGAAGCTCAGGCGATAGAGCGACTAAAACAGGGTGATATTGGTGGGCTGGAACCGCTGGTCAACCAGTATTACGTGCGGGCGGTGCGGGCCGCTTTTTTGGTCACTCGTGATAAATCGCTGGCCGAGGATGTGGTCCAGAACGCTTTTATCCGGGCCTACGAACGGATCGACCAATTTGATCCAGAGCGTTCGTTTGGCCCCTGGTTCTTACGCAGCGTGGTGAATGAGGCGATCAATACGATCAGCCGCGACCGACGTAATATATCGCTCGAATATATTGCGCCCGGTCAGGAAGAAAAGCTAGTCGAGCTTATTGCCGACCCGCACCCCGGCCCCGACCAATTTTGGGACGAGGTTGAGCTACGCCAGAAAGTTTGGGAGGCACTGGGACAGCTTTCGCCACCCCAACGTGCCGCGATTGTCCAACGTTACTACCTCGGGTTGAGCGAAACCGAGATGGCCGACCGCGAACAATGCGCTCCCGGTACGGTCAAATGGCGGTTACATAGCGCCCGGCAAAGGTTGCGAACTCTGATTAGTTTTGGAGGGAAGTGAGCAGATGAAAAAGGCCCAGGAACAACTCATAACGAGAGTTCTAACCGATTACGCCACCCAGGTTGTGCCGGACGATCTGGACGGTTGGGCGGCGATACAGCGCCGGTTGCAAAGCCGAGCGCCACTTGCTCCGGCCCGTTCCCGACGATTGGAAGTAGGTTATCGGTTGTCCGGGGCGGGGGCCGCCTTACAGATGGGCCGCACCTGGGACTGGCAACGGGCCTACCAACTTGGGTTGGGGCTGACGGCCCTACTAGGGTTGCTTTTTACGCCCGGCAGCCAGGTAGTTCTCGGCTAAGTTTGCCAAAAACTAATGCACACTCGCGGCATTAGAAAAGCTAGGTGGCAAAGCCGCTTTTGGTATATAATAGGCAGGCAAAAAATGGAAATTGTGGCAAGGTTAATAAGGTTTGTTAATTAAGGAGTATTACTCGGATGGCATCGGTATCAGTTACCCCCTCCCGTCGTAAGTTCAAATTATCGAAAGTCGTGTTAAGTTGGTACGGCATTGTGCTGGCCTACGCATTTATAATCGGGCTGTTTTTGTTGCTGCGCTTGGGTGAGGGCAACAACCCGATCTTTTTCTCGCTAGGCAGCCTGGCCTTTCGCTGGTACGGCATAATCATTACCGGCGGCGTGATCGTTGCTTCGTTCCTGGCTCAGTTTTTGGCCCAACGGCGGGGCGACGACCCGGATCACGTCTGGCGAGTATTACCCGTCTTGCTGGTATCGGGCATCGTAATGGCTCGCCTTTGGTACGTCGCCTTTACTTTTCAGGGCTACAAAGACTATCTGTTTAGCGTTGGCAATCCCAACCACGCCGGGGCTATCGAAATCTGGCGCGGTGGCATTGCGATCCAGGGAGCCGTAGTTGGTGGTATCCTCGGTACATTGGGTTACGGCTGGTTCTACAATCGCCGTCTTGCCCGCCAAGAGAGTACTTTTCCGCGCTTTAACATCTGGCGGTTCGCCGATTTTGTGGCTCCCGGCTTGATTCTGGCGCAAGGGATGGGACGCTGGGGTAACTTTATGAATAACGAGGCGTATGGCCGCGAGACTAAATACTTTTGGGGGATCAAAATCCCTTGCGAGTATCGCACCAGTGGCGCAACTCCCGGCACCGATGACACCCTTTGCCCAAATAGTTTGCTGCCCAACGGCCAACTCAAGAGCGGCGGGCTTTCCAAAGATGCCCTCTTTCACCCGACCTTTTTCTACGAGTCGCTCTGGAACTATTTTACGTTTTTGATCCTGTTTTACTGTATTATGAAACCTAAGACTATCGAGCGGCGTTTTAAGATCAAGCTGCGTGATGGCGATATTTTTCTGCTCTATTGGGTGATCTATTCGATAGGGCGGTTCTTTACCGAGAGTTTGCGTACCGACAGCCTGTACGTTATCGGTGGCCCACCCAACGGTATACGTTCGGCCCAGGTGACGGCTATCGTGGCGATTTTGGTCGCCGGGTTTTTGCTGTTCTACCGCCATCGTAAAGCCTTCCCAATTACCGAAGCCCTCTCGATGCGGTTGGCTCCACTGGCGGCGGTTGCCGGTGGGACAGGTGCGGTCGCTACTCTGCCGACCGAACAGGTTGCGGTGGTCGAACCAGAAGGCACTGGCGATGATGCGGAAATGGATGAAGTAGAAACTGTAGCGGATCAAGCAGATCGAGAAGGAGCTAAGGTAATGCCAATACCAACGTTAGACCTGGATTCGGATACTTCGGACATCACCCACGATAGCGGGAGTAGTGGCGAATCGGATACCCAGTCGGGCGAAACTCACGAGGGGCCTTCTGACGTTATGCTTGGTGAGACCGAAACCGACAACGCTTTATCCGATGAAGGCTTACCGGCCGAGGCGGGTGGCGAATCGACTACCGGGGATAAGACCAGCTAAACCTGACATAGCAAAGGGGTCGGGGTGTCAGGTAGATTTTACACCTGATACCTGACACCTATTAAAAAATTGAGAGGAACCAAAATTAAGTGAGACTAGGCATCGTAGGGGGTGGCGCGTTGGGGTTGACCCTGGCCTTGCGTCGGGCCGCCCTGGGCGACGAAGTGGTGGTATTCGAGCGTGGCAAAGAACCGGGCGGTTTAGCGGTATCTTTCCCGGTCACGGAACGCGGTAAGGATGGCCCCTACCTGGAAAAATTTTATCACCACGTTTTCCAGACCGACAAGGACATTGTACGACTTATCAACGAACTGGGCCTGGGCGACCAACTGGTCTGGAAGACCCCGCCGACCTGCACTTTGCGTGGCGGAAAAATCTATCGGATGGATAGCGCAATTGGGGATGTCGGTTTTCCCAGCTTGGGTAAGAAAATTCTAGGGCGGTTGTCGGGTAGCGCGATTGATACGGCGCTGGCCCTTTTGCGATTTAAGCCGATCCCTTTTATCAGCCGCTTGCGATTTGGTCTGGCCGGGGCCTATTTGAAATTCGAGTCGAATTATAACCGGCTATCAAAAACGACCGCGAACAAATGGGTTCAGAAATGGGTCGGTAAATCGGCCTACGAAGCGATTTTCAAGCCGCTTCTGACTGCCAAGTTTGGTGTTAAGTACGATCAGATTGCGATGCCCTGGTTGTGGAGCCGCTTTCACGAGCGCACTCAGTTTTTGGGCTATTTGCAGGGTGGGTTTCATCAGCTTTATATCAAGATGTACGCGGCGGTCGAAAAGGCTGGGGGCGACATCCGGCTCGATAGTGATGTAACCGCCTTGCGTAACACGCCGGACGGCAAGGTAAGTTTGACCGTCAATGGGCGCGAAGAAATCTTTGATAAAGTAGTTGTAACCGCTCCGACCCGCGTTTTTACCCAGATCGCAAAGGAGGCGCTTCCGGCTTCTTATATCGAGAAATATGCCGGGCCAAACTCGATTGAACATTATGGGGCGCACTGTGTGGTTTTGTCGCTCAAGCAACGCTTTTTCGAGGAGCAGGAGCGCAATACTTACTGGCTGAATGTGAACGACCCCGGCTATCCTTTCCTGGCGGTGGTCGAGCATACCAATTTTATGCCAACCTCGGACTACGACGGTCAGCATCTGGTCTATTTAGGTAACTATTTGCCGCCGGATCACGCTCTTTTTAACAAATCGGACGAGGAAGTATTGGCGGAGTTTTTGCCTCATCTCAAGCGGATCAAGCCGAATTTTGAGCCGGATTGGGTAGTTAAATCGTGGGTCTGGAAAACCAACTTTGCCCAGCCTATCGTAACCATCGACTACCCGACCAAAATGCCGCCGCACCAGACTCCGCTCCCCAACGTCTATCTGGCTAATATGGCCCACGTTTATCCCCAGGATCGGGGCCAGAATTATAGCATCCGCCTGGGCGAGAAGATGGCCCAAATGGTTGGGGAACCTGCTACCTCGGAGGTTAAACCCGCCGAACGGGGTAAAATCGAGGTCTGATAGCTAAGTAGGTATTGGGTAGATCGGGAGACAGCACAATAATTAGAGAGCCTGTCCTTAAACCGGGCAGGCTTTGTTGGTAGGAAAAAGAGACTTTGAGTAACGATTTTGCACAAGAACAACAACTAATTGCTGCCGCCCAACAAAACCCGGAGGCTTTTGGCGCGATCTATGATCTTTACTTCGACCGTATATATGCCTATGCCTATAATCATACCGGGCAACATTCAGATGCGGAAGACGTGACGGCCCAGGCTTTTAAGCAGGCTTTTGAGAATATCGGGCGGTTCGAGTGGCGGGGCGTGCCTTTTGGAGCCTGGCTGTATCGGATTGCCAGCAATGTTATTACGGGCCAGCACCGTAAGCGCAAACCAACCGCCCCTTTTGAAGAAGCGATTGAAACGCCCGGCACTGGCCCGACCCCCGAAGAGACTTTTCTGACCGGGGAGCGCAACGAAGAATTGTTGATTCATGTGCGCCGTCTGCCTGAATTCCAGCGTCAGGCGATTATGCTACGCTTCGGGCAGAGCCTCTCTTACGCCGAAATTGCCCATGTTATCGACCGTACCGAAGGGGCCGTTAAGCAGTTGATCCATCGGGCGTTGGTAACATTGCGCGAAAATATGGGCCAGGAAATCCCACCTTCGCCTTAAAAATCGATCTGGTCTACGTAGCACCAGCGCCAGTTTTCGCCCGGCTGAAAAGACTGGATAATCGGGTGGGTGCTGGTGTGAAAATGCTTGGTAGCGTGTTTGTTCTTGGAAGAGTCGCAGCAGCCGACATGCCCACAACTCAGGCACATCCGCAAGTGTACCCAGGTATCACCGATTTTAAGACAATCCTCACAGCCTTTGGCGCTGGGTGTGACCTCGTGAATTTGATCCAGATGCGAACATTGGGTCGCCATTTATAATTCTCCTTAATGTAATAAGCTATATTTTAGAAAGCCACCCTATTAATATTAAGGTGGCTCCTAAAATATAGCTTATTTTGTCCAAAAGAAGCAATTCTTTACGATTGGCCCTGTCCAGACCTGGCTCAAAGCTGTATTTAGACTGCGATCATCTGGTGCGTCTCGGCTTCTTCGCCTTCTTCGGTTTCGACGGTTTCCACCTGTCGGCCCGGCAAGGCCAGCCCAATCACCGCCAGAGCGAGCGAGATATAGATCAGAACCGTAAAGACCTCGTTTAGGCCGCTTGTACCGGCCCTGGCTGCCAGATCAGATAGTGTTCCACCTGCCGCCACATTTTGCATCGCTTCAGCCTTTAGTTGATTAGCGTGGGCGGTGATCTGCTGGATTTCAAATGTTACCAGGACTGCCGAGCCAATCGAAGCCGCCAGCAGTTTGCTGCAATTAACCAGCGAACTGGCCTTATTTAGGGCTTCCCCTTTCAGGCCGCCCAAAGCCAATGTTTGGCTCGGCAGGATTGTCAACATCATGCTCAGGCCGAGCGTGAAGACCCACAACCAGATGTCGCCGCCCGATGTGGTAGGGGTCAGATTGCCCAATTGCCAGAAGCTAAAGGCGAATAACCCGGCCCCAACTACCACCAATGGACGTGCGCCAATCTTGCGGTATAGCCCACCACCCAGCACCATCCCGATAATTGCACCCAGACCCAGCGGCATCAGGGCTAAGCCGGTATCTACCGCCGACAGGTTCGGTTGGCGGATCGACTGGAGAAATTGCGGGATGAGAGCCATCACCCCAAAGCTGACGATAGAACCGATCCAGATTACCAGATTGCCCAGGCTGAATTCGAGCCTTTTGAATAACCGCAAGTCCAGCACCGGGTCGCGGCTAAAGCGTAGCGCGTTGATCGCAAAGCCCACTAGCAAGGCTACCCCACTCCCCAGCAAGACCCACACCAGCCAGTAACTCCACCCATAGATGTCGCCTTGTGGGTTGAGGGCCGATTTGGTAGCCGGATTGCGGTCGCTGACCAATTTGAAGGCATAGACGACCAGGACTACACCCAAAGTCGAGAGGGCCAATCCCAGGTAATCAAAGTTTTCTTTGGCTTTTTCGATTTTTACCTCGTCAGTCGGCAAGATGCGCCCAGATAGCCAGATCGCCAGCAAGCAAATCGGCACGTTGACATAGAAAATCCACTGCCAATTCCAGTTATCTATGATTGCTCCGCCAATAATCGGCCCTAGCACCGGCGCAAGCAGGATCGGTATACCAACTAGGCCCATTGCTTTGGCTCGCTCTGCTTTGGCGAACGGCTCCAAAGCCATTGCGGTTCCAAGTGGTATTAGCATTCCGCCGCCAATTCCCTGCAAGACTCGCAAACCGATCAGCCAACCTTCGTCCGGGGCTATCCCACACAGAAAAGACATCAGGGTGAAAATTGCCAGACTTCCGATAAATAACCTTTTGTTTCCGAAGCGGTTGCCCAGATAGCCACTGAGCGGTACGACGGCAGCGTTTGCCAGCAAGTAGCCGATAGCAATCCACTGAATTGTATTAAAATCGGTCTTGAGCGCTTTGCTGATTGGAACCAGCGCGACATTGACAATCGTACTATCCAGCCCAACTGGGAACAAGCTAAGCGCAATGGTCAGCCCGACCACATATTTGTTATGCTTCTTCATCTTTTGTCTCCTCGAAAATTAACAGACTCGGTTCTTAACTACACTTTGTTCGCCTTCTTACCGGGCTAAGTTTACAGGCGAAGAGGATGAGAAGTCGTCCACCAAACGGTGGATTAAGGTGGTGGATTAGGATTTTGAGGATAAGGGAGAGGGTTACAAAAGACTTAATTCTCTGGCTCGTTCGACGGCTTGCACCCGGCTATGGACGTTTAGTTTGCTGTAGATATGCAGCAGATGGGTCTTGATAGTGCTGACTTCGACGAATAATTCTCTGGCAATCGCCGGGTTGGAAAGCCCTGCCGCGATCAACCGCAACACTTTTAACTCGCGTTCGCTAAAAGGGGCTTGGGGAGTGGGTCGGCCCGCTTCTGGTGGGGCCTGGAAATCAGACTTGAGTGGTGGCAGATTTTCTGGTCTGATCGCGGCCCGCAGCTTATTGATATAACTATTCAACTTAAAAGACGGCTTGTCGGCTACTGATTGCTGATAGCTTTTTAACAATTCGTCCATCGAGTGTCCTTCGTCGGCAAATATTCTTACATAGCCTTCTGGTTCGGCCTGGGTCAAGGCCGCTTCGAGTTCGGCGAACGCTTCCAGCGTCTTGCCCTGAGCCTGATAACTCAGGGCCTGGATGATACGAATTTCGAGAACACTGCCCCACCATCCTTTAGAGACGGCCCGTTCTAGCAGACGCTCTAACCAGGCTGTCGCCTGGGCGTATTGGCCCTGAGCAATTAGCGCCCGTGCCAGGGTGGTATATTGGGGCCAAAGCGGGTAGATCAGTTCGGTGTCTGACGTATTTTGGAGGACATTTTGAGTTTCTTCAATCCAGCTTATTACAGGTTCGAGTTTACCTAGTCCTAACCAGAAGCGTACTTGATGGACTGAGAGCATGGTAGCCAGAGTGGTTAGCCCCACCTTGCTAAGTATATCTTTGATATTATCAAGCTTCTCAAAAGCACCGTCCGTATCGCCTTGCGCCCATTTCACCCGCGCCAGACTGACCCAACCGTCGAACGTAATCATATCGCCCCAATGTTGGCAAAGTTCGATCCCTTCCAGCAAATAGCGTTCGGCCTCGACCAGTTCATTCCACTCCCGCAGCACTTCACCCAATCCCATATAGGCCATCCCGGCAGTTGGCAAGAGTTGCCCTGTAGGGCTGGGTCGGTTCAACTGTTGTGCTTCGCGGTAGAGACTGACCGAAAGCTTAAGCTGACCCTCTATCATATATAGTTCGGCGATCTGACAGCGCGAACTGAGGCTTATCAAGAGATTACCAGCCTGACGAGCGATTTGGTCGGCTTCTTCAAAAGCTCGAATAGCGGCTTTCAAGTCGCCGGTTATAATGTGCGGAAAGCTGCTACTCCAACTTATAATACTACGTAAAAACAGGTTATCTTCGGCGATGCCTTCAAGCGCCTGGGTCGATAGGGCCAACAAGCTCGGAATATCCAGGTGAAAGGCGGCTACAATCGAGCGGATCGCCGCGATCTCCGCCGATTGATTGGCGGTTCCGCCCAGACTAAGTTCAGCCTGGATCAGCCGTTGTTCAGCCTCGCTCAGCCGTCCACTGACCACCAGCGCCCAGGCCAGATAGGTATAGAGCCGAGGTCGGGAGCGAATGATTTCTTCGGGTAGGGTTTCAATCCACTTGAGCAAGGTGCTAATCTCGCCCTGCATCAGCATAGTCTGAGCGGCCTGTTCGACGAAGCTGGCGGCCCGGTCAAAATCAGCCGCTGCCAGGGCGTGTCCGACCGCTTCGGTCAACAGGCCGTTCTCCTCAAACCATTGGCTGGCTCGTTGATGTAATTCGGCGGTTGAGCCATTTTGACGTGAGCGCAAAAATTCGGCAAACAGGTGATGATAGCGATACCAACGCCGTTCGTCATCCAACGGGATCAAAAATAGGTTGGCCTGTTCCAGCCGTTCGAGCATCTTCTGGCTGTCGGCCCGCCCCGTAACCGCTTTGCACAGGGGGCCGCTCAACCGCTCTAGCAACGAGGTTTGCAACAAGAAATTCTGCACGCTTTCGGGCTGCCGTCGCAAAACCTCTTCGGCCAGATAATCCAACACAAAGCGATGACTGCCGGTGAAGGCCCGTACAAAGCTGGCAGTGTCGGCTTGCCCCTGCAAAGAAAGCGCCGCCAGTTGCAACCCGGCAGCCCAACCCTCGGTACGCTCTTCCAGGGCCGCAACGGTTTCCGCCGAAAGACCCAGCCCGATGGTCTGGTCGAGCAAAGCGGCTACTTCGTCCGGCCTAAAGCGTAAATCGGTTGCCCGCAACTCGACTAATTGGCCTCGCGCCCGCAACCGGGCCAACGGTAAAGGCGGGTCGGCCCGGCTGGTAATTATAAGGTGCATCGCGGGTGGCAAATATTCCAACAAGAAAGTAAGCGCATTATGCACCGCCTCGGCCTCGATCATGTGGTAATCGTCCAACACCAAAGCGAAATCGGGCAAACTACTACTGCTGATAGCGTTAACTAGTTCGGTCAGGGCTGTTTGCACATCCGGCCCTTGTGGAGACTGAAGCAAATCCAACCTACTCTTGTCCAGCCCAGGCCACAGCTTTTGAAGGGCCGCAATCAGATAGGTTAAAAACCGGGTCGGGTCGTTATCGTTTTCATCGAGCGAGACCCACCCGACCGGCAATCCGCACCGGGCGATCCAATCGCTAAGGAGGGTTGTTTTACCAAATCCGGCGGGCGCGACGATAACGGTCAATGGACATAGTTCGGCCTGTTTTAAGTAATCGGTCAGGCGGGGGCGGGCTACCAGATTGGGCCGGGCGCGTGGAATAAACAGTTTGGTCGCTAAAAGCGGACTACGGTTGATTGAACCAACCGATGCAGCCGGTTTTTCTTCGGTAGAGGCTGGTTGGGAGGTTGTTGGCAAAGGGGCTTCCA
Source organism: Chloroflexia bacterium (assembly GCA_038210655.1). Classification (GTDB taxonomy): domain Bacteria; phylum Chloroflexota; class Chloroflexia; order Chloroheliales; family Chloroheliaceae; genus 54-19. Next base: position 149,963 of record JBBQWM010000004.1, on the reverse strand, counting down.
GGTTGCGAGCGACCTCGTTCAACCGAGCGAGGGTCAGTTCTTCGGCCCGACCCAGATAGGCCGAGCGTAGCTTCCCGTGCTTACGTCGGTAGGCGTACCAGTAGCGGCTACCCTGGCGCTGTTCGAGACGGGCCGTAAAGCTGCCCGTGCCGTCCTCGGTCTCGAAGGCAAAGACGCTAATCTTCTCCAACCAACCGAACCACTCCGGCGACCCGACGATAATCGGGTGGTCGGCGTTCTCGCCCGCTATTTTGGTTTGTACTTTGGGGGTAGTGCGTGCCATTTTCCTCAGCCAAGTCCTATGCCTTCAAAAGTTACACAAACAGCGTAACGCCACTTGTATAACTTGTCAACCCTTTGCTAAAGGCTGGGTAAGCGTCAATTTTTTGCACACTAGCCAGGTTGGGCCACAGCCGAAACTGGAATTGATTATAAGTTAGAAAAATTTTCGCTGAAGATTTTTCTAATGTATGCTCAACTCCGATTTAGGGTGTAGTAGAACCTGATTAGTTTGCAAAAATCTGACGCACCTCCTTCCTGGCTATTACGCTTGCGGCAGGTATCACGTTATGTTAAAATAAGGTTGGGTAGGTGCGCCTGCCCACCATAATTGATTGGAGCCGTCTAAACGGCTAAGTGAAAGGAGATCGCCTTTGCCCGATAATCGAAGACCTAATAACTCTTCTCGTCCCAGTGGTAACAAGAATGCGGCCCCGCCGCCCCCCCGCGAAGCGCCCCGCCCTTCCAAGAGCGATGCTATCGCAGTCGAAGGTAAAGTCAAGGAGGCTTTGCCCAATGCAATGTTCCAGGTCGAACTGGACAACGGTCACATGGTTTTAGGCCATATCAGTGGTAAAATGCGTAAGAATTTTATTCGTATCTTGCCGGGCGACCGCGTAACGGTCGAGCTTTCGCCCTATGATCTGACCCGTGGGCGGATTACCTTCCGCTACAAATAATATTAAAAGAAAAGATAGTTTTATCCTCTCCTCTATTTATTAGCCGGATATAAAATTATTACAATCGAGCAATGTTAACAGCAAAGAGCTAGGGGTCTGCCGCCATACTCCGACAGTACCCCTCAGCCCACGCGCTTGTTGTTGCGCCCGTAATTCGGAGTGTGAATAGTGAAACACAATTGTTACAAAAATTATAAGTAAAAATTACCACTTCTCCCCCTTTGCAAGCGGACTAAAACAAGGTAAAATTAGACTATGACTGCTCAGGTTGAATCAGTTCAGCCAAAACAAACTGCTAGTAGGTAGCAAAGTAGGTAGCAATACCAGGCAGATACACTAATACATCAAGACAGCTTATAACGACTAAAGTTCAGGAGACATTACATGCAAGGGTCTCTCAGTAGCTCCAGCAATAACCCACCCTCCAAGATTCGATTGATCGTGGCGGAAGATAGTCAGGGTACGCGGCACAATCTAATTAACTTGCTCGGCTTCGAGAAAGACATCGAAGTAATTGGAGCAGTCGGTCGGGCGTTACAGGCCATCGAAATGGCGGCTCAGTTGCAGCCTCATGTGGTGCTGATGGATATTAACTTGCCCGATTTGGATGGCCTGACGGCGACTACCCGTATCCGGACTATTTTGCCTCGAACCGCTGTTATCATTATGTCGGTGCAGGACGAAGAGATTTATCAGCGTCGAGCGCTCCAGGCCGGTGCGTCAGCCTTTCTGACCAAGCCTTTTAGTGGCGACGACCTGATAAGCACTATACGCACTGCTGCCGCCCGCTACAACTAAACCGTCCGGGTTGTTCAATGGCTAGGGTGTAAATCGAATAACTTTGCCGTACAGGAGTTTTGACCGTACCCTGAGAGCTTGACTTGAGCTAAATTTGGGCTGCATCAATATCCCAAAGCCTAAAACCACTCAATAAGTTGACTAATGGCCTTTTCGGGTAGGCTCTTAGATTCGATTATAGCGAAATGCAAAGCAATTGAACCCCTAAATTGGATAGCTCAGTTGCTTTGCACTCTGCTATAGCACCGGGCCTATTTTCTGATCCAGGCTCGATCCTTACGCTTTTGGAAGAAGCAGGTCAGGCCCAGGAAGACTACCAGCATCCCCGCCAATGCGCCCCACCGTAGTATAATATGATTACGGCGGCTATCGAGAGGCGAGTTGTAATCTTTGGTCTCACTCGGCTCGTCGTCGTAATTTGCCGGGTCGTAAGGCGTGATAACCGCTATCTTACCGGCTTTGTTGGCAGCGTCTACCGCCTGATAATAAAGTTTATCCAGGTTGGCAGTCGTACCCAGGCTTTCGACCGACCAGCGCGAAATAGTGGCAAAACTTAAAGTCTTGCTGACCCCTTCGAGCGGGAAGATTAAACCTGCCAGGATGATTTGCGGAATGAGCAAAATCGGCACGATACTGGCGGCTTTATCGGTGTTGTTGACCAGGGACGAAACTAGCAGGCCCATCCCCATACCGCCCAGGGTAGTCAGCCAGGTAGCGATAATCATTTCCAACCAGCCCGGCAAAAAGGCCCCGTTGCCCGGCACGCCCGACCGCAGCATTACAATCCCCACTAGCGTTACGCTCTGGATAAAGCAGAGCGCCGATAGCACCGTTACCTTCGACATGATATAGGGCAAGACCTTCAGATTTACCAACCGTTCACGCAAATAGATCGCGTTTTCTTTGGTCAACTCGCGGGCTGCGTTACTACAGCCAAACCAGACTGCCACTATCGCCATAATAAATAGCACCCGTTGCGAGGTTACGGGCGACTTACCATCCGCAAAGATGTTGTCGCCTGCTACTAAAGCCAGCACCAAACCAACAATCGGGGCTTGCAACAACAGCACTGCCAGGTTCACTTTGTCGCGTAGCAGCAGTTCCAGATAGCGGCGGGTCAGAATTGCAAACTGACCTAAACCGGAGGCTTTGTTCAGAGTACGCTTAGCGGCCTTAGTCGAGGTTGCCGGACGTTGCGGTACAACATAGCCCGGTGTGGCCTGCGAATTGGAAGCTAGATTTGGTTGGGCCGGGTTCGGAATCTGAGCCAGTTGGGTAGTGATATAGCGTTGGTAATAGTCCGACTGACGATAGCGTTCGGCCCATTCTAGCCCACTGGTCGGGGTCTGTTCCAGCATACTGTATATATCGGCAAATTCGCCGACCCCAAAAAAATCGAAGACTTCTTTGGGTGCGCCGAAGAAAGCCAGCCGTCCACCGGGAGCCAGAAAGATAACCTTATCACAGGCTGTCAGGTTGTTGGTAGCGTGCGTTACCAGGATAATCGTGCGGCCCTGGTCGGCTAAACGGCGTAGCAAAAACATCATCCGCTTGTCGAGACCCGGATCTAGGCCCGAAGTCGGTTCGTCCAAGAAGAACAGGTTAGGTTTGGCTAAAAGCTCGACCGCAATCGAAATCCGTTTGCGCTGTCCGCCCGACAATTTTGAAACTTCCAGCTTGCGCCGTTCGGTCATTTCTACATCTTCCAAAACCTCGACCAGGCGTTGCTCAATCTCACGTTCGCTCAGGTCTTTGGGCAGCCGCAATTTAGCGGCGTAATACAAAGCGCGTTCGACCGTCAGGCTGTTGTGAATAATATCGTCCTGGGGGACATAGCCGAGGGTCGGGCGGTAGTAGGCCGCGTTTTCGTAATAATCCTCGCCGTTAATCAGCACTTTACCAAGATTGGCAGGCCGAAAGCCGTTGAGCGCATCCATTAGGGTCGATTTACCCGCGCCACTACCGCCCACGATTGCCACAAATTCTTTGGGCTGGATCGAAAGCGAAATATCATTGAGCAAAACAGTCGTGTTTTTGTTGACGGTCTTACTCAAATTGATAATATCCAGACGGACCTTGCCGCTATCAGGCTGGGCGATGGCGCTCCCCTGATAAACCAGTTTGTATCCGGCAATATAAATTTCTTCGCCGGTTTGTAAGGCGACCTGGGTATGGGGCAGAACGCGCTGTCCGCGCACGAAAGTACCGTTGGTGCTGCCCAAATCACGGAGCAACGCCCCCTCACCCTGACGCTGAATTACCGCGTGGTGAGTCGAAACCTGGGGATAATTAAGCCGGAGGGTGTTATCTGCCGCCCGTCCTATCGTGATCGATTGCAAAGTTTCGGTCATTTTCAGGGTTTGAATATTGCCGGAAGCGGGCCGGGACAGGTCGTGATAGGTCAGGGTGGCAATATTACCCATTTCATCACCGATCCGAATTAAATCTCCGTCGGTCAGGTTTAATTCTTTTACTTTTATACCCTGATACAGTAGACCGTTGGTCGAATTTTGATCGGTCAACCGATAACCTTCCGGCCCGCGCATTAAGATCGCGTGTTGGCGCGAAACGGTGGTTAGCGGCACCACAATATCGTTTTCTTTACCACGTCCAATCGTCAAACGTGGCTCTTTGAGTGGGATTTCTTTGGTTACATCCTGATATTTTAATATCAGCACCGGGTGGGCCGCACTTAAAAAGAGGGTTCCTTCCGGCGCTTCGCGTTGCTGAGGGTTTGTAAGACCATTATTTATCAATTTGGCTCTCCTGCTTTTACTAGATTATTAACCGATTTATATTATGTTAGCTTTCACACTTGTAAAAGCTAACACCCTGCCAAATACTTCTACCAGGGAATTGACTTACCCAAAACTAGGCCGAGTTGTATAATTTGGCGGAAACGGGTAATTAGAAGGTGCTACGGGCTGATTTTGAACCGCTGGAACCGGCGGTTGGGCCATGTAAGGTGCGGGTTGGATCGGTTGAGCGAGGCTAATCGGTTGCAGAGCGGCTTGCCAGTTTACTGTATCGAAGAAAGCTGTGATCTGTTGGCGATATTGTTCCGGCATAGCCTTATACACCAGGGCGTGTTCGACACCGGGGGCCGTCCATAACAAAGCCTGGCCCTGGCTTTGCTCGTGTAGTATCCTGGCATTTATTATTTCGGTTAGTGTATCGGCCTCACCATGAATGATAAAGACCGGACGCGGCAAGACCCTACTGATGGCATCTACCGGGTGGGCTTGTTCAGCGTCGTAGCCGTGATGATTAGCCATCGCCTGGGCCGCGATCTTTGCCAGAGGCACACTCGTCCAGCGCGGGATATGCAAGATCGCCGAAGCCTGGGTCGTTATCGAGCGGTAAAGTTGCGAGTAAGAGCTATCGGCTATCACGGCTCGGATATAAGGGTTTTCGCCCGCTGCCAGCAATGCGGCGGCGGCCCCCATCGAAACCCCGATCAGGCCGATCTGGGTGACTCCACGCGAGCGCAGGAAATCGACCGCACCGTGCAAGTCCAGCCGTTCCATATAACCAATCGAAGTACCATAAGGCCCTTCACTATAGCCGTGACCCCGGAAGTCGAAAATAAAGACGCTATAACCAGCCCATTTCAACCACTGGGCATACTCCAGATAAGAGGCTTTGCTCTTGCGGTAGCCGTGCGCGACGATAATGGTGGCCGGGCTATTTTTGGTTGGCATATACCAACCGCTCAAACGTAGTCCGTCCCGACTGTGGAAAGTAACTTCTTCGTAAGGTAAGCCGTAGCTATCCGGGTTTAGTTTTGACAATTCACGTGGGGCCATACTGAGGCGGCGGACAGTATGCTCCCAGAACTTTTCAAAAGAACTATTAGCTTCTTTGCTTTCAGTCTCGGAGGGGATAACCAGCCCTAGTTTATTCCGAGGGATTTTTATAATACGGGTTTCCATTTTATTTACTGTTCCTCTAACGGTTTTAGATCAAATTTTTATTTATTGTTTTTGTCTGACCGGTTCTCGTTTCGGTTTTAAATTTTCAGACTCCTACAGGGTGCAGCCCACTTGTATTAATAGACCTTGCCACACCAGGGTTAATAAAGCCCCAGGCTATAGTTTATCTGGTAGGCTATAAGAGCGCATCTGTATAATTAACTATTTTTGGTCTGGGTTTATTGGATTAAAGGAGAATACCAAACTACTACCTAGTAGCTAGAATTACATATATAAACAGTAGTTTGGTGCTTTTACCAGGAGTTAAAGCTCATAAGCCAAAATTAGAGGATTTTTTGCTCGATAGCGCTTTCGGCGATCCGCAGAGCGTTGAGGGCTGCCCCGCGCCGTAAATTGTCCATTACGCTCCAAAAGGCAATACTATTGTGGACCGGATCGACCTCGCGCACCCGACCCACCAGCACATCATCCTGATTGATGACCTGCCAGGGATGGGGATATAGATTGACGGTTGGGTCGTCCAGCAGGCGTACACCGGGCGTATCCCCCAGCACCTCGCGGATTTCGTCCGGCGTGACCCGCCGTCCAAAATCGACCACCACCGATTGCGACATTCCAATATAAATCGGCACCCGCATACACATTACGGTAATATTCAGATCGGGCAGCTTCCACATCCGGCGGACTTCGCGGATAATGCGCCATTCGCTACGCGAAAGGCCGGTATCAAGGGTGTTTTCGGTTTCGGGCAACAGGTTAAAGGCAATCTGATGAGAGTAGGCGTGTGGCACGACATTTCTACCTTCCAGCACCTGTTTGGTTTCGGCGCTAAACAACTCCATTGCGGATTGTCCGCTCTCGGAAACCGGCTCAAAGCTGTGAATTACGACCCGCTTGAGGCTCGTCCAATGCCTAAAAGTGTTGAGTGGCAACAAAAGCTGGATCACTGCTGGGCTGGGCGAGACCACGATCCGCCGCTTTTTCAGGCTCTGCAAATCGGCGGCATTAATTTCGGGGATAATAGCCGGGGTCTTGTCGTCGCCCCGCAAAGCACCGCTCAAGTCAATCACCAGCGCCCCCGCGTCACTGGCCGGGCCACTAAATTGGTTGGTCAGTTCGGGGTTGCCGCAAAAGAAAGCCAGGTCAATATCGCGGAAGGCCCGCGAACTGATTTCTTTTAGCTCTAGCTCGCGCCCGCCAAAATTAATCCGCCGTCCGATGACAAACCCTGCCGGGCCTTCCAACAACTGAATACCGCTTAACGGAAAGCGGTGCTGGGCCATTATTTTCAGTAATTCTTGGCCGGGCAATTCGCCCGCCCCGATAATTGCTACGTTATAACCACTCATATTTTAATACGACTCGCTTTTAGCCACACTATCTTTTTGCAAACCACTTTAGTTTACTCAGCCCAGTCGGGTTTGTCAAAAAAGTTAGGGTTGTTGGGCTGATCGTCAGGTTTTTGCAAACCAGCCAGGCTGTGCCACTCCCTAAATCGAGACTGAGTATATATTAGAAAAATTTTCGCCGAAAATTTTTCTAATATATTTTGAGTGATTTGGAGCGGGGGTTTTCACAGGTTTCTTTTATTATGGTTTGAACTGGTGCAAAAAGCTGACGCGCACCCGGCGGTTCAGCCTACTTTGACAGTCGGGCTAATTCGTTGTACTATTGCCGCCTGAAAACAATTTTGATGAACCATGACTAGCTATAGAGATAGCTTTAATCGACACCCCAGGCAAATTGGCCTGGACGGAAGGCTAAACCCATTTCGAGGAGTGATTTACTAAGCGATGCCCTCTAATAACAAAACCCCTACCGAACGACCGCGCCCGGCTACCGGGTCGCGTCCAATCCGAACTGCGCCCAAACCGGCAGCCGAAACCCCGCGTTCTAGCGGGTCGGGCCGACCACCGGGCAAAGACCGCGCCCCCCGTTCCGGGCGCAATAACTTTTGGAAAAATCTCTGGGAAAATATTGGCTGGGGCCTGGTTATCGGTCTGCCGATAATTTTGGTCGTCCTGGCGATTTTGTGGCGAGCTACGAATGGCTTCCAGGGTACCCCCGAAAACCCGCCCCTACCGACCCCGGTTCCGACCGCGACGGCAGGCGCTTTTGTGGCTCCCCCGGCGGTTAGTGGCAACAAAGATCGGTTGCTTTATTTGCAGGCCCCCGATATTAGTAGCCCCATGCAGCTTTTTAGCTCCAACCCGGACGGCTCTAACCCGACCCAATTGACCAATACCCGCGAGATCAAGGGTGGGGCGGTTTGGTCGCCGGATGGCAAGCAGATCGCTTTTACTGCCGATAACGTTGGCATCCAGGTTATCAACTTTGATGGAACCGGGCTGCACACGGTCGCTTATAACGGCTTTAACCCGGTCTGGTCGCCGGATGGCAAACAGATCGCTTTTCTCAAGAATAGCCCGGCCCCGGATGGGCAGGGGCCAGACCGTACCGGCACCCTGCGGGTTTTGTTTGTGACCAAAGTCGAGGCTAAACCGGGCGACGAAAAACAACTGGTCGGGGATGCTCTCGGTCATAACTGGTCGCCGGATGGCAAACAGATCGCTTTCTTCTCGCTCCGCAACGCCGTAATGTTTACGGTCGAGGTCGAGACGGCTAAGACCGAGCAAATTAAAGTGCCAAACCAGATTGGCGGTTGGTATCCGACTTTTGCGCCGGACGGCAACAGCCTGGTCTTTTATGGCAACCCGAACCCGACCGCAATGGTCAACGCCCTTGATCTCGCGATAGCCTCCGCCAGTGTTGCCCAGGTCGAAACTGGCTTGCCCAGCCCGACCCCGCCTCCGGCAAATCCGACGGTGGCTGCTCCGGCCCTTACCCCCGGCGCGACAACCACCGGCGGTGCGGCTAACGGCACCCCGGCCCCGGCAGGTAGCCCGACCGTAGCGGCTTCCCCGACCCCGACCGTTATACCTGGCCCTACCTCTCAGATGAGCCTTTACCAGATCAATCGGGATGGTAGTGGTCTTAAAAAGCTGCAAGACCTGGAGCCGACTGGCGGCGCGGGTGGTGGCAAGTATCGCTTTATGTATTATATCGCGACCTCTGCCGACCTCGTTTCGACCCTGACCGCACGGCCTTATTTCAAGATCGGGCCGGTCTTTGCGGCGGACGGCAAGAACGTTGCGGCCCTTTACGTGGCGAAGGACGACAAAATCGGGTTGGCGGTAGTACGTACTGATGGCAGCCCGGCTAGTCTGGTGGTCGAGGGCGAGAACGGCCTGGAACCCGGCACCCGCCTTAACCCCTATTTTGGGGCCGACAACGCTCGGCTGCTCTATAGTTTTGTACCACCGAAGGCGGCTAACCCGACCAAAGCGACCCCTAACGCTTCGGTCACAACTATTTTACCCAAGCAAGCCCGCTACTTCGATCTGTCGGCTAAAGCTGAAAAGACCCTTTTTGGCACTAACGACACGACCTACGTGACTTGCTGCGGTTTCGTCCGTAAGTAAAGCCTATCGCGTATCTGACGGGAACTAAAAAGCCAGGTTTAACCGCCTGGCTTTTTAGTTTTATATTGCTCAGCGAGTGCTATTTTGCCTGAACGTAAACGATATTGCCACTGCTATCTACCTGGACGTTAAAGCTCTTTAGCGGGGTGCGGGCCGGACGACGGGTCGCCGCTCCGGTGCGAATATCAAATTGCGCTCCGTGACAGGGGCAGACCAGCGCCTGCGCCGTTTTATTAAAACCTACGTCGCAACCCTCGTGAGTACAAACCGTGCTAAAAGCCTTGACCAGCCCGTCAGAAGCGTGGATCAAGATGGCGCTTTCTTTTGTATCCGGCGTGGTAAAGTTGCGGGCTTCGCCGACCGGCATTGTCGCTAAAGTCCCTACTATCGTACCCTTGATCTGAGGGGCGGTTGTCGTGGCGGGCGCAGTTGGGCCGGTCGAGGACTTTGTAGCGGGTGGCTTAGTCGCAACCGGCGCAGTTGAAGCCGCCGCCGCATTTGTAGAAGCCGCTGTGGTTGGTTGAGAAGCCTGGGCAGGGGTTGAGGCCACTGTGGTTGGCTGGGTAGCAGGCTGAGATGGTGTAGAAGCTTCGGGCAGGCTAAGGGCCGGGGCTTCGGCCTTGCTCGCCAGACTGTTAAACCAGGCCACCCCCGTGACGGCCCCGCTCAGGACAGTTGCTCCGGCAACCATTATAAACCGGCGGCGGGCGACCCCGACCGGTTGCTCTTCTTCGCCGATGCCTTGCAACACGGAATTATCGGCCTGCATCATCCCGCTATCGGCAGGCGCGTCTTGCAACCTATAGGCTGGCTGCGACGGGGCCAACCGCTTTTTCAATTGTCCATCCAGGCTCCAAACCGGGTGGGCCGCCGCCAGAGCCAGGGTCAGCCAGCCTATCGCGTAAGGTAGGTCGGAACCAAGAAAGAACGGCGCGACCTCCCAGGAAGCGGTCAACCAGAGCGTAATGCTAAGAATAAAGCCGAAAATAGCCGCCGTCCGGCTAAACAACCCGACCAGCGTTCCCAGGCCAATTGCCAATTCACCGGCCAGGACAGTCGCGCCAAAAAGGGTTGCGTTCGGGACAGCTACATTAGTCAAAAACCAGCCTACTGGCGAATGAGGGGCGAACCCGGCTAACTGATTACCGATATACCCGGCGGCTTTTGGGTCGAAAAATTGCGGATCGGTCAGCTTATCCAACCCTGCCGCGATAAAAGAGACACCCAAAAAGAGACGCAAGGGTAACAAAATAATAGCCGCCGAGACTCCTGATCGGGGAGCTTCGGGCGGCTTCGCCTGAAGGACAGGTAACTCCTGTCTTGGAAGATTAGTTTGCACTGTCAATTCTCCTACTCGCATCTATGTAAACACCCGTTATCTTCGACCGGGTTGTTAATTCTTTTTAGCTTCTAGGTTTATTATCGGGGGAAAGTGTTAAAGAAGTATTTTCCAGATGCTAAATACCACGAAAGTTTTGGTAAAGTTTGAGTGAAAGGCGGAGTATGAATAGTTGCAAATAATCTTTGTTCAGCGTTGGAAAGTAGCCGATTAGTTAGCGAGTCGGGCCGGTTCCGCGCAAATTGGTCCGCATCATACGGACATAAGCGGCGACGGCGCGGGCCAGTAGTTCCGGCTTTTTGTGGGGTACAAGTTCAAATTGAGGTTGGTCGAGGGTCGCCAGGGCTGCATTCGCCGCTTCGATGCCCGTGACGCAGGCCCGTTCGAGAAAGAGGGCCGGGGTAGTGTGACGCACCCAATCGCCACAACAAAGCAGACCGGGCCAGGGGGTGCGTACTCCCAGGTGTTGCGCCATATTGCCGACTGCAAAAAGGGTGTGGGTCGCGGGGTTGCGTTGGATCGTCTGGTGGATTACTTTACTCTGGAGGGCCGGGTAAATTCGCCCGAAGTCGGACCGAGCGCGGGCCAGCAAGCTTTCGTCGGGTTCGGTTAATAGTTGAGGTGGGCCATAGATATGGGCTTCCAGGGCCGCACCTCCGGTCTGATGATGCCACTCTTTAAATCTATTTTGGATACGGTGTAACCAGAAGAAGTTATCGACCGTAAAATCACCGCTAATGATCCCGGCCTCGGCCTTGCGGGGCGGGGCCGCCGAAAACCAGAGCCGGATGATCGCTGTTTCAAGACCTTGCGGCCAGTGGAGATTCGTAGCTAGTTCGTGGGTCGCCGGGCTATTAAGCAGAATCTGGCGGGTGCCGGGTGCGTCGCAAGCCAGGATCACCAGTTGGGCTTCGAGCGGAGCCTGCCCCTCGCAAATTACCTGCCATCCGACCCCTTCGGTTTGCCGTTCCAACCGGGCTACCCGGCAACCGAGGCGTACTTCTCCCCCTAGCTGGCAAATCCGCTCGACTAAAGGTCGCACGAGCGCCCGGTCGGGGTCTTCGGTCAGGTATTCAAACTTTTGGCTATCACGGCGCAGGAGGGTGTAGAAGCGCAAAAAGGCGATAAAGCCGGAGAGCGGCACATCTTCCGGGTGGGCGCTCAGACCGCTCCGGGCCAGCGAAGCGACGAAAGCCCGGATCGCCGGGGGCCAGCCTTTGCAAAAGTCAGCCAGGGTTTTGCCTTCGAGCGTTTTGCCTTCCGCCAGAGGGTCAATCCCGGTTGCCACGATCAAACTGCTCAAGACTGCCGGGATCGCCAGCCAATCCCGCCAACCGATCATCCGCCAGAAGGAGGGTCTGAACCAGAGCGTGCCGTAATGAAAAGGTGCAGGCCACCACGACCGCGTTACTAAGCGCCCCATCTCGGCCCGCCGCACTCGCCCGCCTGTCCCGTGTATCCATTCTTGCCGATTGGCTTTTATCATGGGCGGCAAAAGGGCGTGCCGGGTTAGCATTGCCCTCAAGTTGCGATATTGCGACCAGAAGCCGTGTATGCCGTGTTCTGCCGGGAATTCGGTGTTAGATATTGAGGCGGTAGGAGTAAGTTTTTGCCCACTGAGCGAACTTTCGGACTCCCAACTAGCGACCATCGTTCCCGGTTTGCCACCCAACCGCCCGCCCCAATAAACTGGCTCGGCTTCCAGGAGTAAGGGTCGCAGACCGCGTTCAGCCAGGTGCAGCGCCGCCGTCAGACCGGCTACCCCGCCCCCAATAATGATGACCTTAGCCATTCGCTTTAGGCCAGGGCCGGAGCAAGCCTGGTGGCCGGAGTGATAGCGCTAGTTCTTTCCAGCACCCGGTTAAGCTCGCTCATCTGATCGTTGACCCGGTAAGCCGTCTGCGAAAGTTGGGAGACGAACCCGGCACTTTCCTGCGAAACCTCGACCACATTTCGCATCGTCATCAGAATTTGTTGGTTGGCTGTCCGTTGCTGCCCGGTTGCCAAACTAATTTCATCACACCGCAAGTTAACTTCCTCCACCGCCCTTAGAATCTGGTTAGCGCGGTCGGAACTACTCGAAATAACTTGGCTCAGTTTCTCAATCACCAATCCGGCGATTTCCGAGCGGGATAGGGCCGCCGCCGTCTCTTTCTTGCCTTCCTCGGCTACCAAGACCGCCGCTGCCACCGCCCCTTGCATTTCGACAATCGCCTCCCGGACTTCTTCGGTGGCTTCTCGGCTGCGATCGGAGAGGCTCTTGACCTCCTGAGCGATGATCCCAAACCGCTCGCCCCGGCTACTGGAGCTTGTCGTGTCGCCTGCATTGATACTTCCGGCGGCTTCAATCGAGGCGTTAAGGGCTAACAGGTGGGTCTCGTCGGCGATCTCGTCAATAATGTCGATAATGGTGCTAACCTGACGGGTCTGTTCGGTCAAGTGTAAAAGCCGTTGTCCCAAAAGCTCGATGCGATTGCGGACACGGGCCACACTGCCGACGGCTTGCTCGACCGCCTCGTTACCTTGATGAACGACCGATTGAGCGATTTCGCTGGCATCGCGCACCTCGGTTGCGATAGTGACGGTTTGATTAGCGGCATAAGAGGCGGCGGCAGCCGAGGCGGCAATCTGTCCGGCGCTCTCGCTCAACTCTTCAAGGCTAGTCGAAACCTGGCTGACAGCGGCAACTTGTTCCTGGGTTCCGGCGGCTTGTTGACTGGCGGTGGTACTGAGTTCGGCGGCCAGCGATAGGACTTGCTGACTAACTTGCTGTCCGGTTTGTTGGCGAGTTTGGATTTCGTTGAGAGCAACTTGCAATTTTTTGTTTTGAGCTTGCATAACCCGTAATTGGCTTCTGACCGGAAGAACCAACAAAGCCACCAGGGTCGGCATAATAAGAATAATAGTAATTATACCGCTCAAGCCTTGAAGCTGTTTAGTAGGAGCGACTACTGGATTATAGAGGTTGAAAAAATTTTGGCTGAGATAAAAAGCCAACGACAATAGTAGGCAAATACCCGTTACCACTATTACTTCTCTGACATTGAGTAAGGCTATCGCTAAAGCTATCGGCAACAATAAAACTATTACTATTGGTGAGGCGGTACTACTTTGCCAGCAAGTAAAAGTGGCAACCACGATAAGACCACCAACAGCAAGCCAACTAGCCATCTCAAAATAACGAGTGTAGGCTATTCGATAGGCAAAGGTATAAATAATAATTCCAGCAATGATAGAAGCCGAACTAAGAAAGTTGAAAGTTCCAGATAGGATGCCTAGACCTATCGCAGATACAATGGCGGCGGCATGCACTCCTAACATGAGAGCGCAAATCGAGCGAAGCATTTTGACTTTGCGCTCAAGTTCCGCCTGAGCAAAGTCAGATGTGATGTAGTTTTGCACCACCGAATGTGTAATTTGGTTAGTTGATACACTCATAGCAATCCTTCTATAATAAAAATTGAGTTAGCAATGTTGGTATATTGTTAAAAACGGTTCGAGTCTCCCAACTCTACCATAGGTAGTAGCCGCCCATCTCACCCAATTTCAACCCAATACCCCAGCTGATTTGATTAGCTACTTCTATAGTACTTATGTTACCTTACGATAGACGTTACGGACTTATTAAAATAATTATATCATCAGAGCTTGCCAACCAATAACAGGGCATTATCAACCGAAAATACGATCAAGGCTTGAGCTGGGCCGTAAGTTAGCCAGATCAGGTCGCGGATCAGCGGGAAGTGTAGATTATTAAAAAGCTGAGCTGCCAAAACCAGGTCGCTCAAGAGGAAAAGCGCGGCCCCAACTGCCAGCAGACTAAAAGCAGGTGCTTGCAGGGCCAGCCCGGTCGCAAACCCGGTCGTGCTTGCCAATAACAAAGCGTAAGGTAGGGCGGCCCAATGTAGCACGGTTGGCGATTGTCCGCGTAGAACGACCAGATACCAGGCAATCAGCCCGATCAGCAGCCAGACGGCCCAACTTGCCCAGCGTGGCCCCGGCGCATCCAGCCCGCGCTGCCCGGCGAAAATCAAGATCGCCGCAATATAGGCCACATGCCCCAGCCCAAAGGAAACCATTCCACCCAGGACTCGTTCGTAGCCCGGTATCAACCCGGCCATAAACAAATCGCCCAGACAACCGAGCGTCATCCCGATAGCAATCAGCAGGCTATACCACCCGGCAGGCCCGTTCAGGCTGAATAGATACCAACTCCACCCGGCTATCACTAACACGCCCGACGAGCCGATCCGCGCCCCGGTCGGGATACGACCCTCTTTAGTAGCATCCAGTCGCCCGAAAATAAATCCGCCAAAGAGCAGCCCGGCCCAAATCCCCAGCAGCCCCATCAACCAAAATTGCTGCCAACTTCCGGCAAATTCACTAAACATGCTGTTAACCCCTCCATCGCGATTGTTCCAGCCTGTTCTAAATTACAGCCCGACCTTTCTTAATAGCCCGCGCCGTCCGCTCACTTCGCCATACAAACGCTCGACCCGCTCAACCACCACTTCCTGACTAAACCGTTCGCGGGCGGTTTGCCGGGCGGCAGTTTTGAGTCGGTTGCGTTCGGCAGGCGTGTTTTGTAAAATAGCGTTCAGCTGGTCGGCCATCCCGATAGCATCCGGGGCCAGTAGTCCGTTGTGACCGGCCTGAATAATATCGGAGGTACCGCCGGTATTCATGGCGACCACCAGCGCCCCCACCCCGATAGCTTCCAGCAAAACCCGACTCAACGGTTCGGGCCACAAGGATGGGAACAATAGCGCTTCGGCCCGGCTCATCAACCGCAAGACTTCTTCGTTTTCGGCCCAGCCGAGTAGTTTTAGGTTTAGCCCCTCGTTGCTGGCGGTCTGCTCCAACTCGGCCTTGAGAGCGCCCTCCCCGACCGCCAGGGTCGGCAGGTTCGGTCGCGCCCGACGCAACACCTCTAGCAATAGCCGCGCCCCTTTGTTTTCTTCCAGCTTCCCGGCATAGAGCAAGTAGGGTTCGCTGGTCTGGAGGGTGGCGGGTGGCTCCCGGACAATTTGCTCCAACCGGGCCACATCTACGAAATTTGGCACGACTTCCAGCCGTTCGGCAGCTACAAACGGCTTTAATTTCCCGGCAATATATTGGCTGACGGCCAGAGTACGGTCGGCGCGGGCCAGCCAGTTTTGTTTGAGTTTCAAATTGGCGGCCATATAGAGCGAGGCAGGCGCGGCAAGCACTCCCACCGGCCCCTGATTGCGATACAGACATTTAAGCCGGTTCAATTCGCTACAACCGGGGCAGACCCGGTCGCCGCTCAAGTGGGTCGTCCAATAGCAGACCGGCCAGTAATCGCGCACCGTCGCTACCGAGGCTATGCCAGCTTGTTCTGCCGCCATTACGGTCGGGGGGATGGTTAGATAGTGTTGACCATGAGCAATCTCGATCTGATGTTGCTTGAAGAAATCGAGCAAGAACGCGGCAAAGCGGGGGTACAATTGCTCGTTGCGGCTGTAATTCCGCACGAAAGGGATTTTGGCGGCCTTGTACAAAAACTCGCTGATCGGCAAGCCTTCGTACTCGCGTTCAGCCTGTCCGAAGGCGTGGCTCTCGCGGGGTACAACCACCTGCACAGTGTGACCGCGCTGCTGCAAAGCTCGCGCCAGATAAAAGCTGCTCCAACCACTCCCACCACATTTGGGCGGAAAGACATCACTGACAATTGCTATATTCATTGCTCGCCCTAAAATAAGCCCTAAAACTGAATAGCAGGCGGCTATAAGACCACCTGCTATTTTACCGAGTAAATTGTTAGATGCTAACCGGTCTTACACTCCCACCCGCCGGGCAGCGTAGAAGCGCGAAGCATAATAATCTTCGTTGATGTCCGTAATCGTCACGCCAGAGCTTTCGTTTTCGGCGTGGACGAACTTGCCGCCACCGATATAGATACCGACGTGGGACGGGCCGGGCATGTAGGTGTTAGCCCAGATCAGCAAGTCGCCGGGCTGGATCGCGTTGAGCGGAACAGCCTTGCCGAGTTCGACATCCTCGGCGGCAGTCGCGCCTGCTGGCAAACCCATTTGGGTCAGCACGTAGTAGACCAGTCCAGAGCAGTCGAAGCCACCTGCCGCCGGACTTTTACCGGCCCAAATGTAACGCCAGCCCACAAACTGTTTGGCAAAAGTTACGATCCGCTGACCGAGCGGGCCATTGGTAGCGGGCGGTTGAATGCCGGGAGCCTTTGGCTTGGCGGGTGCTGCTGGGGCGGGGGCAGGTGCATTATCGGTCTTAGCCAGGAAGCTGGCATCGACATAACCGACATCCCCATCCCGCTCGACCCGATACCACTTGACCCCGTTATCGTCCTTGACCGGGTTGCTCAAAACCTTGAGAACCTGACCTTCGTAGACATAGCCATTGACATCGAAAGCGCGACCCGGCCCGGTACGGAACCTTATGGGGTCGCCATCGGTGTTGGTAACACGCAAGGCCCCACCACCCGAAATTACCGCATTCTTGGGAGCCGCACCCACAAAGGCAATCGTGACGTACCCGGTTTGCCCCTTGTAATCGACCCTATAGAAATTATTGCTTTGCTTATCGGCAAACGGCCCACCCAGGACCGTCATCAAAGCCCCTTCCGGCAAAACTGTCAGCACGCTTGACCCGGCATTGGGCTGCTGGCGCATATTTACGCCGTCGCCCCCGGTACTGCTAATTTTAGCCGCGCTACCTACCGGCAGGGCCTTGACCCCTTTGCTGGTCTTCCCGGCGAATATCAAATACTGCACCATCGAATAGCCGGTCTTGCCGTTATATTCTATTTTGTAAAAAGAATTACCCTGCTTATCTTTGGTTGGCCCGCCCTTGATCGTAATCAGTTCGTTTTCGTCGATGGTCATAATGACCTCGGAACTGGCACTGGCACTCTGGCGGAGACGTAAGCCGTCGCCATCGGTATTAGCGACCCGGGCCGGGCTACCTGCCGAAAGACCATCTTCGGCCAGGGCAGTCGGAGCCAGCGTTACAAATGAAAAGAGGATGAGCAAACAAAGAGTAAAGGCGCTCCGATGAAGCCGGGAGCTATATTTTTTAAAGAGGTGCCGACCGGTCATTATCCGCCGGGCGTTATTAAGATTGTTCTGGTTAATCGAAGGCTTACTTTCCTGGTTCAAAAGACCCTCCTTGAGTCAGAACAAGCTGATCGACCTGGATAAAGATTACCCAAATTTACGATTTGCTTGTACGTATCGGCGGTCGGGATAGGCAAAACTGCACCCAACCCGGTTAGCGTCCAACCGATGACGCGCTGACTTTGCATGGTTAAATTATACTTGTATAAGCTCGTTGGAACTACTCGAAATGAGCTTTTCCGCGTCGGGAAGCTTCGCTACCCACTTCCCCCTTCGCGCTTGTTATGCTATTGAACCGATGTTAGCACACCATAAATGCCTTGTCAAACCAACCCTGCTCGATCCAGGAAGGGGTGCGCGTCAGATTTTTGCAGACGAGCCAGGCTGGGCCACTGGCTAAACCCATCTGACGCTCATCATTTAGCTGACCATTCAGGATTTAATTTCGAGGGAACCCAAAAGATTCTGTGCTAAAAGCTAGGCACTATACATCTTCATATAGGTGTAATAGCAGGCAATCGAACGATAAGGAGCGTAAATAGCGGTCAATTGAGCCGCTTCGGTCGCCGAGAGTTCGGCCCGTCGGTCGAGGTTCGCCGCTAATGCTTTACGTAGCCCGGCCTCCTCAATGAATACGTCCGGGTGAGGTAGGCCACGCATTGCCACATAGTGGGCAGTCCAGGGGCCAACTCCCGGCAACTCATCCAAGATGGCGACCGCTTCGGGGCCGGGTAGCCCGCGCAATCTTTCCCAATCAAACTTTTCGGGTTGGGCCAGGATCATCTGGGCGATGCCCGGCACATAGTTGGCCTTTTGGCGGCTAAAGCGCATACCGAGCAGGTCTTCCGAATAGACTTCGGCTAACCGTTCGACCGATGGATAAAAACGATAGGTTCTCCCGCTAAAGTTGGTTGGGTTTTCGCCGTAATTATCGAGCAAGGCTTGCTGCAAGCGGGTCGCTAGACCGGGGTAAATCTGAACTGAGACGACTGTTTTGAGCAACGCCTCCCAGGGGCCGGGCAGATTGGTCGGGCGGGCAGGCCAAAAACGGGTCACTAATTCCTGACCGTACTCGTTGACGCTCAAAGCTTGCCGGACGGCTTCCATATCAAGTTCCCACCAGAAGCGTTGTGAGGCCAGGGCGACCGCCTGGTGTATCTCGATTTCGCCCGGTGGATCGTTGGCCTCATCTGCTGCTTGCAAACGTAGCCCTACGTTTGTCTCGCTTTCGTCGGAGCCATTGTCGGTCAGACGCATCAAAAAAGGCTGTCCATTTAATTGTATCGGGCGTTCGAGCCAACTATGTTCGCCTTTGGCACCAAGTTCGTCCAGCAAATCGTTTGCGCCACTTTCGCGTAAGCTGTCCAACTGCTGTTGGAAATTTACCAGGGCTGGCAATCGCAAACGGGCTATGACCGCCGCTTCATGGCCCTGATCGGGGCTAAAATCGTCTACTTTGATTTGAGTCATTTTCTATTTCTATGCTGATTTTTCTTAAAAGATTTCAAAAGCACCTTACTCATTCAAATTCTATCACGCTATTCCAAAAAGTGCAGAGGGTTGGCATTCTTCGCTAAAAGACCATTACAAAAAGGGCCGGTACTAAATGACCAGCCCGGTGAGAAATGGTGTAAGGAGGTATGTTTTAGAGTTAATTAAGACTCTTCTTGACCAAATAGAAGTCAATGGCCTCATCGCCTGCCGCCAGGTTCGCCTCAATCTGGGCTTCGGTGCGTGGGGCCGATACGATCACTTTCTCGCCCGGATGCCAGTTGACTGGAAGAGCAACCTTGTGCTGATCTGCCGTCTGTAGTGCGTCTACCAACCGCACTACCTCGTCTATATTGCGACCTACATTCAACGGATAGTAAATCAGGGCGCGAATCGTCCGGGTTGGGTCGATTACAAAAACAGCCCGCACGGTCGCGGTCGCGCTGGCTCCTGGATGAAGCATGCCGTATTTTTGGGCGACGGCAGTATTGAGGTCGGCAATCAGGGGATACTTAATTTTGACCGCCAGCTTTTCGTTGATATTGCGAAGCCAGGCCAGATGGGAATGAATTAGGTTAGAAAATTTTTCGCAGAAAAATTTTCTAACCTATTTTTTAATGATTTGGAGCTAGGTTCTCGCGGTCGCATGTTCTAATTGGTTGAACCCGTGCAAAAAATTGACGCGCACCCTTGGGGGTGGGGCTTGGTAGGCCTACCGGGGTAATTGTTATTCCGCCCGACCTGATACAGGAAGTGGTCAAAACGAGTGAGGCTGTGCGGGTACGGGACGCATTCGGCAAATAACGTCTCGGCGAAAATAAATACACCAGTGGCGAGATTGATGTACCAACCTGGCGTGATGACATCGAAGCCGATTTTTGGGCCTGACAGAAAGCTCAGGGCAACTAGGGGTATTGGAAAAGTTATTTGACCGAGAAGCGGTTTAGTCTATGGCACAGCCGGGCTAGTTTGCAAAAATTGATGAGTAAGTCTGGATTTAGGGTTTGGAAGAAACCCGGCTTTCAAACTCGCGCCGGGCATCGTTGGCGGCTTGTTCACTCGGATAGAGCCGAATAGTAGCAGCACTGATCCAGCCACTCCCGCCTTTGAGTTGATACCAGCCCGCGCTATTTTTACGCTGAAAATTTAGTACACTGTATTGTTTGAACCTATCAACTACGGTCGCGCCATTTCGGGCCTCTTCCAATACTAGCCCTTCGGGAGTCAGGACTACCCCAAACTGCTCGGTAGCAGCAACCGTTACAACGGTTGGTCTGGCGGAGCTAGAAGAACCGGCACTGACGTTGGCGACAATTGGGGTTGGCTCAACCGCGACCGGGTTATCCAAAAGGCGGTTCTGGGGTTTGACTACCATTAATAAAAACAACAAAAACAGGCCAATAGCGGCACAGGCCCACAAGAGCGGTCGGCGGTTGGTATAGTCGTGGCGAATTTCCCGCAAGCGGTAGGAGGTGCGCCCGTAAGTGGTCAGGTCGGCATTGCGTGGTACTCGTGGGGGTGGGCCAGGATTGCGCAGATGGAGCGGAAGGTCTGCCGGTGGGGTCGGTAGTGGGGTAGGGTCAAGATCAGGGCCGGAAGCATCCGCCGCTGCACTAGCCGGTGGGATTCCGATTTCCTCTTCGTTATTCAGGTCTAAGCGAACAAGCGCCCGTTGGGGTACGACCTGTTTTGGATCTAGCGCTCCTGACTGAGACCCAGCTTCTTCTTCCGCTTTCTTTTTGGGTTTTGGAAAAGGAAAAGAAAATCGGTCCGAAAGCTTCATTGCATAACCCCTTTGCTTTCTTGACTGGCCCGGCCAGTCCCACCTACTGTATTGCCGTTTCTTTGTTTCTTTGTAACTGCTTGATATTCTACTCAAACTAGCGACACATGGCAAGTTGGTAAATCAAAGGAGGTTTTCAGATTTGGAGCAAAGCAAAGTTGTAAGAGCGGTGTAGGCTGCCCTGGCCTGCTCTTACAACTACTGTGGACAATTACTCGACCGTTTTTTGATAGGTCAGGGTAGTGAATTGCTTTGTAAAGCCGACCCCTTCGTAAAGCCGGAGCGCCCCGCTTGGATTCTCGGCATCCACGCCCAACACGGCAGTCTCCATTCCAATCGCTTTAAGACGGTGCAACCCGGCCAATAACATTGCCCGGCCCAACCCCATATTACGCTGACCACGTCGGGTTCCCAGCAGGTTAATCCAGCCGTCTTTACGTCCTTTGCGCTCGTTTTCGCTGCTATTGATCTCGCAAAAACAAAATGCGCCAAAACTCCCATCGGGGGCGACCGCTACCAAGTCATCTTCGGGCCGATAGCCTGGCAGGTTCATCCAATGCTTGTGCGACTCTAGCGTGGTTGGGTGATGGTTCCAATGATCGATAAATGATTGGTTATAAACTTCCACCCAGGCCGCAATATCGGCTTCACTTGCTACGTGGCGCAAGGTGTAACCCGCCGGAAACGGCTCCTCTGGGATCGGCAGATCAAGCGGACAAGCCATTCGGAAAAAGTAACGGACGACCGCGAGACCATGCTGTTCGAGTACTTTAATTGTATAAGTATCGTGGTCTCGCGCCGCACCGCTTAGGTAGGTAGGTTTGCCGCTTTCGCGTCCAGCAGAGCGCAACCGCTCCGTTCCCCACTCCACGATTTGATTAGCTACGTCGCCCTCACGGGCTTCGGGATGTACTCGAAAGTACAAGTGACCTTCAAGCGTTTCTCCCTGTTCGGAAGCCAGTGTTCGCAACCAGAGTTGCCCAAACCCGACCAGTCGCCCGTTAGCATCTTCCCAAAGTTGTAAATCTAACACTTTATTCAGTTCGGGATGGCTAAACTCGACCCGCAAGTCTTCTACATCATAACTATCTTCCAAATTATCCAGCGCGTCGCACAAATTTAGCAAATCGCAAATCGGCTGTAAATCACTTTCCTCGGTATAAATTTTGGCCCTAGCCGGTGCGTCAATCATTCTTTTGCCTCCACACAAGTTTTATAATCTATGATTATACGATCATCTTTGCCGATGATCTATTTTAGTCTGCTTACCTTGTTGTATATTACTATACTATATCTAACAAAGCAAGCCCGAAATAAACCGAGAAAAATGGGTAATTGGCTTAATAACTTTGAAACCCTATTTCAACTTTAGCCCCATTTGTTGTTAGTCTTGATCGATTTGGATTGACAAGCGAGACCGCTTTTGTTACCCTAAATTTGTAGAATAGAAAACAATGTTTCGTATTCGCAACATTTATCAAGATTTGTGAAGTAAATCTATGGAGGAACGGAAATGACGGTTCCGGCTGAAAAGACTGCTACGCTTGACGAGCGAATGGATAAATACGTCGTTAAGTTTGCGACCCGCGAGGAAGATTGGGGGGCGCTCGATTTCCAGACCAAAGTGTCGCCCAAGTACCGCCGCGCTCAGATTCGCTATCTGGGTGGAGGCGGCACGGGTATGCACGACGACCCGAATATGCTGCCTGCCGACCATTTTACCCTCAGCACAATGTTGCTTCCGGCGGGTTGCGAAGGGCCATTGCATAAACACCACGATGTAGAAGAAGTTTTCTTTGTAATCCAGGGTCAGGTTACGATCATTTGGGAGGAAGATGGACTGGAAGTCGAGCGCACGCTTGGCCCCCGCGATATGATCTTCTGCCCGCCCGGAATGTACCGAGGTCTTCGCAATGATACGGATGGCGATGCCCTCATGTTAGTCATGCTTGGTGCTGGTCGTCCTCAACTCCCGACCTATCCCGAAGGTAGTGCAATGGATTTAGCCCGTAAAGCGGCGAAAGGCTATTAGATTAAGGATGAAGAAATGCAGAAGTCAGAAGTCAGAATGCAGAATGTAATCTCTGCGTCTGCAATCGTAAATCACGGTCTCGCCCCCTCTGGGGGTAAATCGTAAATTCTCTTCATTCTTCGTCTTTCAGCCTTATTTAGGAGGGGTTTGCTATGGCTGTCAATAATCACAAGCGGGTCGGGGTTGAAGAAGGGCTGAAGCCGGGTCTTCGCAACCGTTGGTATGTAATGCTGGAGTCGGACAAGCTAGGCGAAAAGCCGGTGGCGGTGGAAGCGCTGGGCGAGAATTTGGTGGTGTGGCGAGACGGGCAAGGTAAGGCCCGTTGTATGACCGACTTCTGTCCGCACCGAGGTGCGAAAATGTCGCTGGGTGAGGTAGTCCGGGGCGAATTGTCGTGTTGGTATCACGGGGCTAGCTTTAATGGCGAGGGTGTTTGTACCGGCTTTCCGGCGGAAGGTAGCGATAGCAAAATGCCGAAACGCCTTAAAATCAAGTCTTATCCGGTGCAAGAGCGGGTGGGGTTGGTCTGGGCCTATATTGGGGAAGTTGATTTGTTCCCGCCGCCGCCCCTTGTCTTGCCTTCTGAACTTGAAAGCGACGAATGGACTGGTTTTGTCTGTCATGCCCATTGGAAAACCAACTGGTTGGTCGCTCTCGATAACCTGGCTGACCCGATGCATGCTCCTTTCCTGCACGGGCGTTCCTACACGTTGCGATTTGGTTCAAAGCAAGACCGGGTGATTTTGATCGACTTGCCGCACGGCTTCCGGGTCGAGCGCGAGAAACAAAAGGGGGTCAACTTCGATTGGGCCGAGCTATACGATGATAGTACGGTTTACTGCCGATTGGACATCCCCTATCCCAAAAGCGCCGGGCCGGGTGGCCCCCTCCGGATCGTTGGTTTTATCACCCCCAACGACGCAGGCGAGTCGGACGTTTACTTTTTACGCTATCGGCAAGTGTCGGGCTGGCAGCGCAAACTGTGGCGCACCCTTTACAAGACCCGCCTGGAAGCTCGTCATTGGAATGTGCTAGAGCAAGACCGAACGATGATGGAAGGGATTGGGCTGGAAGCGCGGTTGGGTGAGCATATCGCTCAGACCGACATTGGTGTAGTGCGGCTTCGCAAAATGCTAAATATGGAACACGCTCGCCAGCAAGAGATCTACCGGCAGGCGACCAACAAGCCAGAAGTTAACACCGATGCCCTTAACGAAGTCGTGATAGATTTGCCAGTGTTGACCTCGACCGGGGTAGATTAATGCCGGAAGCTATCGTTAACGGCCTCAAGCTGCATTATGAAGAAGCCGGATCGGGTGATTTGACGCTAGTTTGTTTGCACGGCATCAGTTCTAACTCGCGTTCCTGGCGGCATCAGTTAGCCGGGTTGTCCGCCTGCTACCGGGTAATTGCCTGGGATGCACGGGGCTACGGAAATAGCGATGATCCACCCGGCCCCTTTGCTATGACCGATTTTGCCGACGATCTGGCAGGTCTGCTTGATGCGCTGGGCTTGGAACAGGCTGTGATTGTGGGGCTATCGATGGGTGGGGTAATCGCCCAGGAGTTCTATCGACGGCACGCGCCACGTGTTCGCGCTCTGGTGTTGGCTGATACCAATAATGGGGGTGGCGCAAGGCCGGAAGCCGACCGTCGCGCTCGGCTCGAAGCCCGTCTCAAAGCGGTCGAAACTATGCTTCCGGCAGAGATGGCTCGACAACGCGCACCCAAACTGCTCTCGCCTTATGCTCCACCCGAATTGCTGACCGAAGTTGAAGCCATGATTTCGCAGGTGCATCTGGTTGGCTTTCGCTATGCTGCGCTTGCTCTGGATCGGGCCGATACCCGCGACGTGTTATCAAGCATAGCCGTCCCAACCCTCGTGTTATGGGGCGAACACGATACCGTTACGCCGCTGGTTGAGGCAGTAGCTCTCCGGGATGCTATACCGGGCGCACAGTTCGCGGTCATCCCAGGGGCGGGCCATCTCAGCAACCTGGAACAACCCGCCGCTTTTAACCACACACTGACGGACTTTTTAGAGAATGCAGAAGGCAGAAGGCAGAAGGCAGAATAGGGGATTTATAACACAGATGAACACAGATTTTACGGATGAACACGGATGAACAATGTAGAATAATGAAGGCAGAATGCAGAATAGAAATGCAGAAGAGAAGTAAGCGCGAAGCATGTATTGTAATCGTAAATCGTAAATCGTAAATCGTAAATCGTAAATCGTCTGTCCTGGTTCAAATGTATAAAAGGAATGCGACATGAAGATAACTCATTTGCGGCACATTGCCCTTAAAACGCCCGCTCCGGCGGGGCTGGCGGCTTTTTATCAGGATAGTTGGGGATTGCGGACGGTGGCGGAGAAGAGTGGGACTTATTATTTGCGTGGGCGATTGACCGAGAATTTTATTCTGGCACTTGTTCCGGCCCAAAGTCGTGGAATTGAGCGGATCGCCTTTGCCTTGCCCGACCGACAAGCCGTTGATACTGCCGCCGAACAATTAGCCTACAAAGGCGTGACGATCTACCGTCAGCCTGCTCTGCTCACGACACCGGGCGGCGGTTATGGCTTTCAGTTGGTTGACCCGGACGGACGATGTATAGAGCTATCCTGTGAGGTCGCGCCCGCCGTCGAGGGCCAGCATTGGGAGGCAGTGGTACGCCCGAACAAGATCAGCCACGTTGTTCTCAATACCCCCGATTTTGATGGTATTACCAGCTTTTATACTGATATACTTGGCTTTCGGATTTCGGATTGGAGCGAACAGCAGATGGTCTTTTTGCGGGTCAATAGCGATCATCATTCGATTTCGTTCAACCGCGCTCCCCACGCCTCGCTCAATCACGTCGCCTACGAACTGCCCGACATTGATGCCGTGATGCGCGGTATCGGCAACCTTAAAAAGAAGGGTACGAACCCGCTGTGGGGACCGGGTCGGCACGGCCCTGGCAACAACGTTTTTTGCTACTTCCAGGATGCGGCGGGCTACGTCTGCGAGTATACTTCTGAGGTACAGAAGATCGACGAGACCACTCATCAGCCGGAAGTTTGGCCCCGCAACGTCCCGGAAAAGGTGGATCGCTGGGGCATTAGTGGCCCACCCACCCCGGAGGCCCGCGCTGCAATGGCGGGTGAGCCTGACCCTGGTCTGAAAGCCCTGGTCAAATCTTAGTGTTAATACAAACGAGGTAAACCTGATGCAAAAAGAAATACCGCTTGCCTGTAGTCTGCCGGAGCAGGCGCTGGTCAGTCGGCGCGATGAGTTGAATGCCAGCATCTTCCGAGATTACCGGCAAACGCAAGAGCTAACTGATGGCTACGCTTTCCAGTATCCGGGCAGCCCGGAATGGATTACCAAATTAGCCGAATTTGTGGCTTTCGAGCGCCAGTGCTGCCAGTTCTTCACCTTTGAATTGGTCTTTGAGCCACAACAAGGCCCGATCTGGCTCCGTTTGCGGGGAGACGAAGGCGTAAAGGACTTTATCAAAACCGAGCTAACGAAATTATAAACAGGCATTTAACATGGACTTAGGGTTAAAAGATAAGGTTGCGATAGTGACGGGCGGTAGCTCCGGGATCGGGCTGGAGACAGCCCGGTTATTGTTGCGAGAAGGAGCGCGGGTCGCGATTTGCGGGCGGGATGAGGCCCGGTTGAACGAGGCTGCCGTGGATTTGCGGGCCGCCGGGCCGGGAGCCGAACTGCTGACCCTACCTTGCGATGTGCTAAACGAGGGGCAGGTGCAGGTTTTTGTACAGGCGGTCGTAGATCGGTGGGGTGGCGGCATCGACATTCTGGTCAACAACGCCGGGCGGGGCCGTCTGACCAGCTTTAAGGAGACGACCGACGCAGCCTGGCGTGAGGAATTCGAGATCAAATTTTTTAGCGTCATCTACCCGGTACGGGCGGTCTTTCCCCACATGCAGGCGCGGGGCGGGGGCCGGATCGTCAACATCAACGCCGTCTTGAGCCGTCAGCCAGAACCGCATATGGTGGCAACCAGCGCCGCTCGTAGTGGTGTTCTGAGTTTGACCAAATCGCTCTCGACCGAGTTCGCCCCAGATAATATTCTGGTCAACAGCGTCAACCTCGGTACTATCGTGAGCGGTCAATGGAAGCGCCGCTATAATGATTACAAGACCCAGGGCGGTACGCTGAGCGAGAATGAATGGATGAACCAGGAAGCATCTAAACGACATATCCCGCTCAACCGTTTCGGGCGACCAGAAGAAGTTGCCCAGGCCGTCCTATTCCTGGTCTCGGCGGGCGCGAGCTATATCACGGGCGCATCGCTGGACGTGGCAGGCGGTACAGGTCGCTATATTTGAGTTTAGACTGCGAGGTTAACTATGAGAGCAGGGGAAGTTGAGGAGAAATATCTTGATGTGTTGCAAAATATCGAGTCTTCGATAATCAGTGTTTACAACAAACATCCTGAAATGACCGACTGGAACGTTGAGAAAGTGTTGGATACTTTGATTCGGGCCTACCAGGATGAGCAGAACGGACGCGCCCCGTTAGTGCCGACTTTTTCAGAATTGGATAACGAACTTTATATTACGGTCAAAGCAGTTTGTAACTGGCGGGTAGGCCGCGATGTTTTAATGGATGACGATGGGAATGAGGCCGGGCCGGAAATCACTCCGATCAACCTGGACGAAATGGTCACTTGCCTCAAGCGGTTGCGTCTCTCCCTCAAACGCTGGAATAAACAGGGCGGTCGGCGCGGTTATTTGGATTACATACGACGGTTTCTTCGATAATAAAGCCGGGGGTAAAATATGGGTATCCTGACTGAATCTATGCAAAAAGTAGTGCGAGAGCAACGCCTGGGTTTTGTAGCGACAATCTGCCCGGACGGTACGCCCAACCTCTCGCCGAAGGGAACCACGACCGTTTGGGATGACGATCATTTGGTATTTGCCGACATCTGTTCGCCTGGGACGGTCGAGAACTTGCGCTCCAACCCGTCTATCGAAATCAATGTGGTCGATCCGTTCTTACGTAAGGGCTGCCGTTTCAAAGGCTCGACGGAGGTTTACACCGAAGGCGCGTTATTCGAGCAATTCGTCACCTTCTAACGACAGCGCGGCACGCTCAACCCAATCAATTCTATTTTGCTGGTAAAGGTCGAACGCGCTCTCGAACTGATCTCGCCTGCTTACGATCTGGGCCGTAGCGAACAAGAAGTCCGAACGCAATGGCAAGCCTACTTTGCGCGCTTGAACGAGAAAGAGCGTTATAACACGGATGAGACGGATAAAAATGCAGAATAGAGAATGTAGAATGCAGAATAACAAATCTGCACCTACAATCGTAAATCGTAAATCGTAAATCGTAAATCGTAAATCGTAAATCGTAAATCGTAAATCTGTGTTATAAAAAAAAGGAGATAGCGAAAGTTGAGTGAACCATATACAGGCGGCGATGTAGTCGTGCAGGCGCTCAAGGCGGCGGAGGTCGAGACCGTCTTTGGCATTATCAGCATTCACAATATCCCGATCTACGATGCGATGGCCCGGCAGGGTGGTATCCGGCCTATCACCAACCGCAGCGAACCGGGGGCGGTCAATCTGGCGGACGGCTATGCAAAGGCGACCGGTAAGCTAGGGGTAGCAATCACCAGCACTGGGGCGGGGGCGGGTAACGCGGCGGGGGCGCTAATCGAAGCCCAAACCAACGGCACACCCTTGCTGCATCTGACCGGTCAGATTGATTCGGTGCATCTCGACCAGGGCAAAGGCTACATCCACGAATGCAAAGACCAGTTAGGCATGCTCAAGGCGATCTCCAAAGAGGCTTTCCGGGTACGGTCGGTCCATAGCTTGGCCTCGACGATTCAGGCCGCTATCGAACTGGCCCAGACTGCCCCAACCGGCGTGGTCAGTGTCGAAATCCCGATAGATATTCAGAGAGCCGCCCAGCCCTTAGCCGAATTTCGGTTTGGCCCGCCCACCCGTGTCGCACCCGATCCCTATTCGGTAAAGCAGGCCGCTCAGGTCTTGCGTTCGGCCAAACGCCCCTTGATCTGGTCGGGCGGTGGGGTTATTTCGGCAGAAGCGACGGCGGAATTGACCCGCCTGGCGGAAGTGTGGGGTGCAGGAGTATTGACCAGTCAGGCCGGGCGCGGCGCGATCCCCGAAGATCATCCGCAATGTATCGGCAACTTTGGCAATAACGCTGCCATCCGCGATTATTTACAAACCTGCGATGTACTGCTGGCGGTTGGGACACGCTTTCGAGGGCCGGAAACGCTGCTCTGGAAGCTGCCGTTACCCAAAACTATCGTCCAGCTTGATGCCGACCAGTTGGCGATCAGTCGCAGCTATCCGGCGACGGTTGGGCTTGTCGGGGATGCTAAACTGGGTTTAGAAGCTTTGCTAGATGAATTGCAAGGGCAAGTCGAACCTGACCCGGCTTATTTGCGTGAAGTTGAACAGGCCCGAACCGCAGGTCGAACCGCTTTGCGGGCAACCCTCGGCCCCTACGAACGGATTTGCGATGATTTGCGGGCCAGTCTGAACCGGGACGCGATTTTGGTGCGCGATATTACAATTTCGCATAGCACCTGGGGCGCACGGCTTTTCCCGGTCTATGGGCCACGCCAGTCGATCCACGCGGCGGGTGGCGGGATCGGGCAGGGCTTGCAGATGGGGTTGGGCGTAAAGCTGGGTCAGCCCGACCGTCAGGTGGTCGTAATTGTCGGAGATGGTGGTTTTCAGGTCAACCTGGGCGAGTTGGCGACCGCTGTCCAGGAAAATATCCCGGTTGTCATAATCCTGTTTAATGATGGCGGCTATGGCGTGCTACGCAACATCCAGAACAAGGTCTACGACGGTCGTCATATCGGGGTTGAATTGCGCGGCCTCAATTTCGAGCGGTTGGCGGGCGCGTATGGGCTGGGTTATCACCCGGTCGATGCAGTCGAAAAGTTTCGGCCTGCGGTCGAAGCGGCTCTAGCCAGCGGTCAACCGACCTTGATCGAGATCGATATGCTGGCGATTGGCCCGTTCGCGGTTCCCTTTGCCGGCCCTGCCTCGGCTACTTAAACGGGTCTCAGCTAAAGACCCCTGTAGGAGCGAGCTTCTGCTCGCGATTGAACACCCAGCCGTATCTTCCAATCGCGAGCGGAAGCTCACTCCTACAGATAATTCTACTTAACGAGGTAGCCGGACAAATTACAACGGAATGGAGAAACATTTTACGTTATAAGTAAGGCCAGGGGTAATTGCATGACGACACACCACGAAGTACGAATTGGACTGATCGGGCTGGGAACGGTCGGCAAAGGCTTGGCGCGGGCCATTGCGGACGGCGTAGCAGGCCAGACTGCCCTTGCGGCAGTGCTGGTCAAACCTTCCAACCTGGCAGCCGCCGAGGATTTCCTATCCGAGCTATGGCTGGAACCGATCTTGACCGCCGACCCGGAGGAGTTCTTCGAGGCTGACACCAGCCTAATCGTTGAATCCGCCGGGCAGGAAGCCGTCCGCCATTACGCCGCCCGCGCCCTGGAAAGCCAGCGCGATTTGCTGGTCTGCGCGACCGGGGCCTTTACCGACGATGCCTTGTTTGAGCAGTTAAAAGGGTTGGCAGAGCAAGCCGGGCGACGGTTGATTATCCCTTCCGGGGCAATTGCCGGGATCGATGCCCTGACCAGCGCGGCCCTGGCCGGGGTCGATGAGGTCACGATTACGACCCGCAAGCCGCCCCTGGCCTGGGTCGGAACTATCGCCGAGCAACTGACCGACCTGAGCGCGATCCACGAGCAGCCCGTTTGCCTGTTTGATGGCTCGGCTCGTGAAGCTAATCAC
Source organism: Chloroflexia bacterium (assembly GCA_038210655.1). Taxonomy (GTDB): domain Bacteria; phylum Chloroflexota; class Chloroflexia; order Chloroheliales; family Chloroheliaceae; genus 54-19. The sequence continues at coordinate 119,219 of JBBQWM010000004.1, read as the reverse complement.
CTTTTCCCACACAACGTGAATGTGGCAGCAACTTTGGCCTGTGCCGGGATCGGCCTCGATCATACGATTGTCCGGGTCTACGCCGACCCGACCATAGACCGCAATATCCACCAGATCAAAATACGGGGCAAGTGCGGGGACATCAATATCGAAGTCTGCGGTCAGCCTTCGCCCGAAAACCCGCGTACTTCGGCCCTCACCGCCTACAGCGTCATCAAAACCGTCCGCAACCTGACCGCAGCAGTGGTCATAGGGTAAGGCAGAAGTCAGAATGCAGAATGCAGAATAGAGAATGTACGGTGATTGTAACCGACAATGTACTATTAATTTAGCCTAGTTCTGGATTTTTATTCTGCATTCTGCATTCTTAATTCTGCATTTCTCCTAACGCCAATAGCGCGAGACCGTGGCCCCAGGTAGAGATTGAGTCGGCGGGGACGGTGTTATAGGCTTCGAGGGTAGCGAGTAAGGGCGTGGAGCCGGAGACAGTTTGTACGTCGCCGGAAGGTGAGATTTGCAGTTCGAGCGCGACCAAAGCCTGCTGTCCGGCAGTGGCGTATTCGGGGCCGAGAGCGCCCAGCCTTGCCCATTTCAAGAGGCTATAGCCGATAGCCGCCGTCGCCGATGTTTCGGGATAACTCCAAGCTTTGTCGAGCAAGGTGTTCCAGCGTCCATCGTCGCGCTGAAATTTTAGCAGGGCTTCAAAGAAGGGCAGGCCGACTTTCAAGATCGGTTCACGGTAAGCTTCAAAGCCAGGCGTGGCGGTAAGTTCCAGCAATTCGGCTAACCCCAGCGCGGCCCAGCCGTTGCCCCGGCCCCACAGCGCGTTGTTCAGATGCGGGTTAGTGGGCTGGTTATCCTGCCAGCCGTGATAGAGCAGGCCGGTCGTGGAGTCGCTCAGGTGGCGAAAATGAAGTTCAAGTTGCTCTATCATCTGAGCGAACAATTTTTGGTTCTCTTTGGTAGCGGCGACCTGGGCGATTAGCAAGACTAGCATAAAGAGGTTATCGGCCCAGACCTGGCTTTTGGAGTCGGGAAACCCGGCGACGGTATGTCCGAAGGCTCCCGACTGCACCCGGTACGCCTCGCGCAAATAGAAGGCTACCCGCTCCCGAACGTAACCTTGATAATAATCGCGCTCCTCGTCGCTCAGAGGCAAATGGGAATCGTGGGCCGATAGCCAGAGGACGTTGAGCAAAATCGCGCCGTTAATCGTATTGGTCGGCGGCTGGCGGTCGAGATTGCGCCCAAACCAATCCTGCCAGAACCGAAAGTAAAGCTGTTGGGTCGCGTCGTCCAGCCGTCGGTAGCTGCGCTGCAAGCCGTAGAAGGCGATGCCCGGCCCCCAATCCCAACTATTCAGATGGGTTCCGGGCTGTAGTTCGCTAACGGGGGTAGCGGGTTGGTACATCGCCAGTGTGCGGTGAAATACCGCTTGCAATCGGTTTAAATTGGCTAGTTGCTCGTCCATAACTTTCCTTTCAGGGGAATGCAGAAGTCAGAATATAGAATGCAGAATGCAGAAGTCAGAATGCAGAATAGAGAATGCAGAATCTCTAGCTACAATCGTAAATCGTAAATCTCAAATCGTAAATCTCAAATCTCCTGGGTTGTTACCAAAGTTCTCAGTGTATAATACAACAAATTTAGCTTGATAGACGAATTTAGGGAGTCAGGAATTTATGTCCAGGTCTAAAGTTAGTGCCGGGCCGCAGGTTTGTCAACACGCTTTTGCCAACCCCGATAAGGCCCACTATTGCAGCTATATCCAGGTTCCGGGGTTGCTATCGGCTTTTTATCCGGGGGCCAAAACAGTCGATGAAATACTCTTGTGTTCCGGCCTGTATGCCTATACCCTGTGGTGGAACTTGCAGGAATACGAGTTGAGCGCTTTGTCCGAGATAGCCGATCCTACCCGACCGCTCTCGCCCGAAAAGTGCTACGACGCGATCAAGCGGGCCAGCCGATGTGTCGAAATCGGGCGGATTATGTTGCAGCAGGGCGTGATTTTGCGCTCGGAATTGCTTCGGCGCAAGCCTAATATCAACTTCCGCTTTGGTTCGGCTAATACTCAGCAGTTAGAAGCCTTTACTGTCGTAGCCCGTCTGACCCGTCAGCTAGAACAGGCGGTCGGTAGTTTTAGGTTACAGGGCGGGCTGGACGAAGTAGCCGGAGATCGTTTGCTAAATTCGCTTAAAGATTTGTTGCTGACCCACTCCGATAGTTTTAATACTATTCAGCGTGATTTTGTAGATTTGCTCTGGTCGATCCACGAGCAGCCAGCGCCAAGAGTGGCACGCTTTAGCGAGGTTGTGCCTGCCGAGCGGCTTTTGTCGTTTAGCCAGGCTACCATGCAAAAGTTTCATCCTCAGACCGCCGAGAACCCCCACGATGGCAACGATGAACTGACTTTTATCACTGCCCACCAGACCTTTGAAGTCTGGTTCCCTTCGGTGATCCACTCGATCCAGGAGGCGACCCGCTTGCTCAATTTGCGTCCGGCCCGTACCTGGGATGCCGAGGCGCTGGCAAGACGGATCGCCGACATCTTTAGTCTGTTCGGTCGGATGATCCATATTCCCCAGACCATGACTGCCGCCGATTATATCGAGTTTCGCGGTCAGCTACAGGCCGGAAGCGGGGTAGAAAGTTATCAGTTCCGGGCTATCGAGATCAGTGCCGGACAACGCGACTCGCGCTATCAGCATAATATCGAGCAGATGCAACTCTTGACCTCTGATTTACAATTGCTGTGGGATGCGCCTTCGCTCAATAACGCCCTGATGGAGATGCTGATCGACCGAGGAATCATCGACCGGGCGGACGGCCCGACCACTATAGCCCAAAAGCTGAGTAATATCTTGCTCCCGGCTGGTGCAGACAACCAAAATGTTGATATAATGGCATTGGCCGAGTCGCTAGTACGCTTCGAGCAGAACGTCGAATTGTGGCGCACCGACCATATTGCGATGGTCACGCGCATGATAGGGCGCAAGACCGGCACCGGGGCGGCGACTTTCGGGCAAATGGCGCACGATGAGGAAAGCCATTTCGATAGTCTGCCCTATCTGTACAACACCTTGAAGTATCACAAGATTTTCCCGGCCCTCTGGGACGCACGCGATTATTTGCAAGAACACTAGAGCGATTTACGATTTACGATTTACGATTTACGATTTACGATTTACGATTTACGATTTACGATTTACGATTTACGATTTACGATTTACGATGGTAGGTGCAGATGTTTTATTCTGCATTCTGCATTCTGACTTCTGCATTCTATATTCTGTATTCCCTTTGGAGAAACGTGGTAGATGAAGATCGAAGATAAACTGAACTTATTGCAGGACGAAGTTCAGAAGCAAATTGATGCTTTCGAGCAACGCCAGACCCGTAACCGTCGGATTGCCATGACTTACAAAGTTTTTACGGCAATGGCAGGTGCGGCGACGACCGTGTTGCTGGGTATTAATGTAGACCCTGGCTGGTCGGCTTCGCTTAAAAATATAGCCCTGGTTTTGAGCGCCTTGATAACGGTTATCAGCGCTATCGAAGCTTTTTTTGATAATCGCGCCCTGTGGATACGCCAGTTTGTGACGCTGATGCGTTTGCATGACTTAAAGCGGGATGTGCAATATTATGTAGCCGGGGCCGAACTTGCCGAAATCGAAATAGAGCAGCTAAACAAGTTTAAAGAGCGGTTCGACAACGTTATTCAGGAGAACATCCGAGAGTGGTCGCAGCTTAGAGGTGGTCTGAACCCCAGCACTCAGCGCCCTTCGAGTATCAGTTAACAAGTCGAGCTATTATTAGGAAAGCGGAAGGATCGGGACAGTGAAACTAAAGCAGGAGCCAGAACCAACCTGACTTTCGGCCCAAATTTCGCCGCCCTGAGCCTGGATAATATGTTTGGCGATAGCAAGGCCCAGGCCGGTGCCGGTCTCGTTACCGGCCCGCGCTTTGTCCACTTTGTAAAACCGCTCGAAGATACGCCCCACATCGTCGGGTGGGATGCCGACCCCGGTATCGCTGACTCGCACCAATAATCGATTGCTGCTACGTTCGGCTTCAGTTCCCCGATAGCGTTCGACCGAGAGGGTAATTGCTCCACCCACCGGGGTAAATTTGATTGCGTTGTGGATCAAATTAATTAAGACCTGCATCAAGCGGTCGGGATCGGCCAGCGCGTTGGGAAAGGACTCTTCGCTACCGCGGCCTGCCACTACAATCGAAAGTCCACGCCGGGCCGCCTGCGCTTTTAGACGGTCGGCAGCCTGTTCCACTATATCGCGCAAATCGGTAGACTTGAAATTCAGCTTGATCTGGCCCGACTCGATCCGGCTTAGTTCGAGCAACTCGCGTACCAGTTGGGTCAGGCCGTCGATTTCGGTATCGATTCGGATCAGAAATTGAGGGGCAGCGGCAGGGTCTTCTTCGATCACAGTTTGCAAAGTCTCGACCATTAGTTTGACCGAGGCCAGTGGAGTACGCAACTCGTGGGAAATATTCGCCACAAAATCGCGTCGGATACGTTCGAGCCGCATAATTTCGGTCAGGTCTTGTAGCACGACCAGGGCGCTACGGTTGGGCCGGGTTTGAAACTTGTTCCCGCTCTCGACTTCCTCGCGTATTAAAGTCACTTTGACCTGCAATTGGGGACGACGTGGCCCGACTTCCAGCACCTGTACCCGCTCTTGTTCGTCTTCGAGGGTTTGGCGGAAGAGTGCGTTTACCTCGTGGTCGCGGACGACCTGCATAAAAGAGCGCCCTTCGAGGGAGACGCTTTCGGAAAGACCCAAAATTCGCCGAGCCGCTTCATTGATATTGGTTACGCGCCCTTCCGAGTCGGTGCTGATAATACCATCACTCATGTTTTGGAGTAGAGCCGCCATCGTGTTGCGTTCGGCTGAAATGCGCTGAATGACCGCCCGCAATTCCAGGGCTAGTTGGGTGATCGCTTCGGTCAGGTCTACCAGTTCACCCTCTTCATCCAGTTCGAGCGAGTCGAGGCGTTGTTCAAGGTCGCCCATTGCCAGCCGTTTGACCAACAAGCTCAACCGTTTGATCCTCTGGGCCGTCCGTCGCCAGTAATAAAAAGCAGTAGCGCCCGCCGCCGACATTGCCGCCAGCATCGCTACCACTACTACTAGAAAAATGTCCATTTTCCCTGCTTAAACCTGTAATCTTTTTCAGGCTGTCTCGGCGGTGTGGACTGGACTGGTAGTGGCTCCATTATCTACTTCCAGCTTGTAGCCGACCCCAAAAACAGTATGAATATATTGCGGCTTGGAAGGATCGCTCTCGATTTTTTCGCGCAACCAGCGAATATGGACATCGACTGTCCGCGTACCGCCCGAATAATCGTAATCCCAGACCCGTTCCAGCAGCATTTCACGGGTCAAAACCTGCCCCCGATGGCGGGCTAAAAATGATAGCAACTCAAATTCTTTTGGCTTGAGCATAATAGCCCGGTCGCCCAGCATTACGGTATGCTGATTGGTGTTGATTTGCAAATCGCCGACCTTAATAAGGTTCTGGGGTATTTGTTCTCCGTTGTTCCTGGAATCGGCTTTACTACCTTCGGAAGGCGCGTTGTTGGCTGCCGACATTCCTTGCAACATCTCCATCCGCCGGAGCATTGCCCGTACCCGTGCGATTAATTCGCGCAGGTTAAACGGTTTGGTCATATAGTCGTCGGCTCCCAGTTCGAGGCCCAAAATCTTATCGACTTCTTCTTCTTTGGCAGTCAACATCAAAATCGGGACAGTCGAGAACTGACGTAAATTACGGCATACATCCAGCCCGTTCATACTTGGTAACATCAAATCGAGGATCACAAGGTCGGGTTTTTCACGGCGGGCCAACTCAAGTGCCTGCCTCCCGTCCCCGATTATAGTTACAGCATACCCCTCACGTAGCAAATTGTATTTGAGCGTTTCGGCGATATTTTCTTCATCGTCTACAATCAAAATTTTAGCCATATAAGCTGCTACCCACGCCAAAATCCGCCCTGGGTGGCGGTCTTAATTTTTGTGGTGCTGGTCGGCAGCCAAACCTCCTCCATACACACATTGGGACCTGTTAAAGTAAGTTTGCTATCTTACAGTAGGTTAAAACTGAGTATCCCCTCGACACCCCTTTTCTTAGCTATTATACTTGGTCTACCAACCAGAAAGCAACATTAGAGAAATTGATAATACTGTCGGTTGATAATCAGATTATCTATGGACGGGGCCATATCCTACAATTTGACCAGCCCGTCAAAATAAAGATAAGCGCAGTCGAAATTCTTTGACTTTATTTGCTCCGCTACCTATAATCTTTGGTGTCTAAACCTGTTAATTTTCGAGGAGTGTGTAATATGATAACTCAATTGGACGAATTGACCCTGGATCGGGAAGAACTGGATGAGGAAGAGGAGCCAAAGAAGATGGCAAGTGGATTGCACAGTATAATTAGCGGGCGGTTAAGTCGTTATGTAGGTAACTATGTTGCGGATCGTAAGCTGGGCTATGTGCTGGACTCTTCGGCCACCTATGATTTCCAGGACGAGCAGCCAAACCGCCAGCCCGATGTATCTTTTGTAAGCCTGGCAAAAATGCCGGTTCCACTTGACGAGATATTAACCTTTGCCCCTGATCTTGCGGTAGAAGTGGTCTCCAAAAATGATAGAGTTTACGCCATAGGTGCTAAAGTCCAACAATACCAACAGGCCGGAGTAAACCTGATTTGGGTCGTCTATCCCTTCAGCCAGAAAGTCGAAATTTACCGTCTAAACACCGGGTTAATTGGGCAAGCCGTCGGCCCCGATGCGGAATTAGACGGCGAAGATGTCCTGCCCGGCTTCAAGCTGGCGGTGCGGGCCTTGTTTGAGTAAGATAATAATTTACGTGAATATCGGAAAACACAGCTATGAGTAAATTACAAACTGAAACCGATTACGAATATAAACCCGGCCCGCTGGACACGGTACGGGAGGTCTACGAGCGTGGGATGAAGGTCTGGCGCAAGACGGTCGGGCGGGTGGTGGATTGGCCTCCGTCGCCGGGTCGCTTTGTGGTGGGTAACTTCGAGAGCGCGGTCGCCGTCTGCACCCTCAGCAGCACTGCCCTGATCGACCAGATCAGCCCAAAGTACACCGCAATCATCGGGCGGGTTTATACGCCGAACCTGGGGGTCGAGAAGATGATCCGCAACGTAGTCTCGAACCCGAAGCTGCGCTATCTGGTGGTGTGCGGCAAGGAGTCGCCCGTTTTTAAGGTCGGGCAGGCTCTTTTGATGCTTCAAGCTAACGGTTTGGATGAAGCGGGCCAAATCGTCGGTGCGTCCGGTTCAATGGCCGAACTAACCAATTTGCCCCGCGAGGCAGTCGAGACCTTCCGGCGGCAGATCGAATTGGTCGATTGCATCGGCGAGACCAACCCCCGCACTATCGACCGCACGATCAAAGCGCTCTACGACCGCCATACCCCTGCCTTTGGGCCGGAAAGTGGTCAGCCCGAAGCGATCCCTTTGCACCACACAGGCGAAGCGCCGCTTGAACTGCCCGCTCAGCGCCGGGCCTGGCTCGAACTCGATCCGTTGAGTTATTTTATCGTTAGCCTCGACCGGGAGCGCCACGAAATCGCTTTGGAACGCTATACCACCGACAAAAAGCTGACCCATATCATCCGGGGTCGGGCGGCTGATGTGGTTTATCACACCGTAATCCACGAGAAGCTACTCTCGCAATACGATCATGCCGCCTACCTGGGAGCCGAACTCGCCAAAGCCGAAACCGCTCTCTACAACAATCTGTTTTACGAACAAGACAAGAAGTTGAGGATAACAGAGATGAACAATGCAGAAGTCAGAAGTCAGAATGCAGAATAATGAATGCAGGAGAGAAGTAAGCGCGAAGCATGTATTGTAATCGTAAATCGTAAATCGTATTTGTGTTTCTTGAAGGGTGATAGTTATGGAAAATCGGGTTGTGGTTGGAACAATTGAAACGTCGCTTGGTAGGTTTGGGGCGGCAATTTCGGCAAGGGGGTTGGGGCGGTTGACTTTTGCGGGTGAGCCTTTAGCTTATTGTGAGGAATGGGTAGGGCGTTGGCTGCCGGAGGCCCAAATCTCCCGCGACCCGGAATTACTGCACGACCTGACCGAAGAGTTAAACGCCTACCTCAAAGGTGACTTGCACGATTTTACGATCCCGCTTGATATGCGTGGTACTGCTTTTCAACTGGAAGTCTGGGAGGCTTTGCGGTCGATAGGTTATGGTGAGCTACGTAGCTACGGGCAGATCGCCAACCAGATCGGCAAACCAAAAGCGGTACGAGCGGTCGGGGCCGCCAACGGTGCAAACCCCGTCCCGATTATCGTCCCCTGTCACCGGGTGATCGGGAGCGGCGCGAACCTGATCGGTTACGGGGGCGGTCTGGCCCTCAAAGAGCAACTTCTGCGGCTGGAAGGCGCTTTATTGATGTGAGCCTGCCCCACAAGCTAGATTTTGGCCCTTACCCAACTCTGAGCTTTTACCTCTGAGCGCAATTTTCCTGTTAGCTCGCTTAATGTTATAATCCAGTTATGCAAAAAGTGTACAAACCGCGCTATCCAACGCGCAATGCCGGTTTTTGGTTTACAGCCGTTAGTCTGTTTCTTTCCTACGGCATCGGGGCGCTGCTTGTGATCGGGCTGATGAATAATAACCAGACGCAGGCGACCAGTTTCAATCTGGGCGGGGCGTTGCTGGTGCTGGCAATTAGCGGGCTGTTGTTCGTCGGGTCGCTGGCGGTAGTCTATCGCATAATGGTGAACCAACCCAAGCAGGTCGTTTTGGAAGAAGACCGCTTGCTAGTGCTGGATGCCAAAGCGCAGCCGTTAAAATTGGAAGTGGAAATTCCCTTCGCGGCCCTTACTCTGGTACGGGCTACCGACGTGCCGGTGGAAGGCGGGCTATTCCCGGCCAGTTTTCAGGGTTTGCTTTTGCGCTGGCAAGACCCGGTGTCCCCCGAAAACAGTGAGGCTCCCCCAGCCGACCTTCAATATATTATTTCTTCACGCAATGTCCGCGATTTTGAAGACCTGCATAGCCAGGTTTTTGCTCGTACCCCGGAAATTGCACGGGGAACGCGGACTTTCAGACTTTAGCAGGAGGTATCTATCGAATGTGCGGTATTATTGGATACATCGGCCCTAAAGAGGCTTTGCCGATCATCATCGGTGGATTGCAACGGCTCGAATATCGGGGTTACGACTCCGCCGGGGTCGCCATCATCAACGACAGCCATGCGATCCAGACCCGACGCAGCGTCGGTAAGCTGACCAATTTGACCGAGGCACTGGCAGCGGAGAACGCCAGCCAACCGGTCGGCAGTATTGGCATGGGTCATACCCGCTGGGCTACTCACGGCAAGCCGACCGAACTAAATGCTCATCCTCATCGCGGCCCCCAGGATCAGGTGGTGGTCGTCCACAACGGCATTATCGAGAACCACCTTCAGTTGAAGCAAGAACTGGCGCGAGAAGGTTACGATTTCAAGTTTAGTTCGGAGACCGATACAGAAGTATTGGCCCATTTGCTCGAAAAGCACATGGAACACGAAAATCTTAGCCTCGAACAGGCCATGCTCAGGACGTTGGGCCAGATCAAGGGGACTGCCGCTATCGTTGCCCTCAGTGTGCGCGAACCGGACAAGATCGTAGCGGCCCGCTTATCCAATGCGGGTGGGGTCGTGATCGGCTACGGTGAGGAAGGCAGTGGCGAGAATTTTATCGCCAGCGACATCCCGGCTATTCTACCCCATACCCGCCGCATGAGCTTTTTGGATAGCGGCGAAGTGGCGGTTTTGACCCGGCAGGGCCTCACCTTCTACAATGCTCAAGGTGCGACGATCTCCAAAGAGATCACCTTCATCAATGCGGACGCGATTACGGCGGCTAAGGGCGGCTACAAACATTTCATGCAAAAGGAGATTTACGATCAGCCCCAGGCCTTGACCGATACGATCCGGGGCCGCGTGGATGTCGAAACCGGCAATGTCAGTCTGGAAGACCTCAAGTTTAGCCCGGCAGAACTGGCCGCAATTGAAAAAATTACCATAGTAGGTTGCGGTACAAGCTGGCACGCCGGATTGATCGCCAAGTTTATGATCGAGGAACTGACCCGCTTGCCGGTCGAGGTCGATTATGGCAGCGAATACCGCTACCGCGACCCAATTCTATCTCCCAATCATCTGCTGGTAGCGATTACCCAATCGGGCGAGACGGTCGATACACTGGCGGCAATGGAAGAAGCCCGCCTCAAGCAGGCGAAAATTGTGGCAATCGTCAATGCGGTTGGAAGCCAGGCGGCCCGTATCGCGGATGGCGTGATTTATATGCAAGCTGGGCCGGAGATCGGGGTCGCCAGCACCAAAGCCTTTACCGCTTCATTAGCCGATCTTTTAATGCTGGGTATTTATCTGGGTCGGGCTAAAGGCACCCTCAAGGCGGATCGAGCGGCAGCGATCCTGCAAGCCCTGATCGAAATCCCCAAACAGGTCGCCGATCTGCTAGACGATAACCGTCTTTATGAGAAGATCGCCAAACAAAAGGCCCAACGCTCCGATTTTCTCTATTTGGGTCGGGGTATCAATTACCCGATTGCGCTCGAAGGGGCGCTCAAGCTCAAGGAATTGAGCTATATCCACGCCGAGGGCTATCCGGCGGGCGAGATGAAGCACGGCCCTATCGCCCTGATCGACGAGGGCTTGCCGGTGGTGGTGATCGCTACTCAGGATAAAGTCTACGAGAAGGTAGTTTCGGCTATCGAGCAGGTCAAGGCCCGCGATGGCTGGGTGCTGGCGATTGCTACTCAGGGCGATACCAGCCTCAAATCGAAGGCCGACGCGGTTATTTATCTGCCGCCGACCGACCCGCTTCTAACCCCGATCCTGGCGGCGATCCCGATGCAATTACTTTCTTATCACATCGCCAACCGGCGTGGCTGCGACGTAGATCAGCCCCGCAACCTGGCAAAGAGCGTGACAGTCGAATAGTATTGACCCTTTTTGGTAAGGGGCGACCACCAGGGTCGCCCCACCAATATCAAAAGGTCTCCAAGCCTACCGGTCTTCTTGATTTTCAGGGCCATTCTCGAACCAACCGGGCTGACCCCAATTCTTACCAGTACTTGAAACAGCCCAGGCCAACACTTCGATTGCCACCCGCCCGACCTCGGTCAGTCGGTAACGGCCTCGGCTGGGTTGAAAGATCAGGTTGGCGCTATATAATTCGTTGAGTTGTTGAAAGAGGTTCCCGCCACTCACCCCGCTCGTCTCAGCCAATACCCCAGTTGTACATTCCTCTTGCAACATCAAAGCAAACAGCATTTTGAGCCGGGGCAGGTTGCTCAGAGCGGCCCCTAGTTTCGCTAACAAGGGTTTTATCTCTTCGGTCAGCAGGGCCTGAACCGACTGTGGGCCGCTGGTCGTGACATTGTGGGGGTCGGCGGCGCCGATAAAAATAAAGCGTTCGTTGCGTAAAAGTGCCATACTTCGCAGGGTGATGAGGCTCTGCCGGAAAGCTGCTTCCGCGACATTCGGATCGAATAGTTGGCCTATTCCAGGCGGATTGCTTTGGGTGCGATTAGCCTCTTGACTTTTAACACTAAGTTGTAACAACTCCTTCATGGAGTTTAGCTCGTTCTCAAGGTGTCCCAGTTTAGCCTTGACTTGATCTAATCCCTGTTCGTCCATATATACCTCCCGCTAATACAGTAACTACTGTAACTACAGTACTATCGGTAGTATACTAATAAAAATCAGGCTTGTCAAGAGGGATTTAAGCCTGAAAGTAGATTCGCCCAATATTTCTAACGGAAAATGGGTTTAGCGTGTTTATCGAGGTTAATCTAAGTTGGTTTAGCCGGAGCCAGGTTGATAGGTCGTGTAGTAAATGCGGGCATACCAGACCGCCAGTCCTTGCGCGAAGTTGAATAATAGTAACCCGCCAATCAGCAGCCCGACCGCCCACAGCGCCCAGTTTGCCCGACGCGGCCCGGCCCACTCCCTCACCCGTTCCCAGGCCAGACTGAGCGCCAGTCCACTTCCCACACATAACAAAGGCGCGATAAATAGCATGTGCTTTTGGAGCAAATTGGCCTTCAAATCAAACAACGCAAACAACCCAAACACCACCAGCCAGGCCAACCAGAAACGATTTACCCCTAGAGGGGGCGAGGCCGCGATTGGCGATTTGCCCCCAATGGGGGCGAGGCCGCGATTGGCGATTATCTTGGGTTGAGGTTGTTCTATAGTTCTGGATTGTAAGTCGCTTTGGTTTAACGGTGGATAACTTATGGTTTCCCCTTCTTTTTGGGTAAATCGTGGTCTCGCTAAATCGCGGCCCCGCCCCCTCTGGGGGTAAATCGTAAATCGCGGCCTCGCCCCCTCTGGGGGTAAATCGTAAATCGTAAATAATATTGTTAGTACAAAGGGCCACAGCCTGAAATGCTCCCACAGTTGGGGCCAGAAGCCGGTTAGCAGGTCGGTGCCGAGCAAGTCCTTGTTCTGGCCTAGCCCACTACTGAATTGGTTGAAGATAGTCGGGAGGGTCTTACCGAGCAATCCTGGTACATACCAGCCGTAATACAGCAGGGTCGCCAGACCTAGCCCGATAGCCCCGATCAAGGCTACCTGCCAACCCACTTTGCGGGTCGCGGGTGGGATCAGCAATAAGAGGCAATAGACGATTAGTAACCCACTCAGCAATAGCAAGGTACTGGTGTGGGCTAATAAGGCTGCCGCCAGCGCCAGCACCGGCCAAACCGACCAGATTTTGCCTTGCCCGGCCTCCGACAGTCGCAAGCGGTCTACCAGCAGTGTAACAAACAGCACCGTCAGCCAGCCCGCGAAAATCGAGTTGTAGCCGCCATCGCTAAAGAGTAAAAAGCTGAGGGGATAGAAGCCAAAAATGGCGGCAGCGATCACCCCGGCGCGTCCGGCCCAGGCTTCGTTGTAGGCCCGCCGCAGCAAGACGTAGAGCAAAAAGACCTGGCTGACTTCCAGCCAACTTGCCAGCGCATTGACGGCGGCTAACAAATTCGGGTCGTTATGACCGGGCCAGATCAGCGAGAGCGGCGCAGCAAAGAGGTAGAACAACGGCGAATAAGGCAGACTGACCTGCACCCCCCATTGGCCCAGCACTGCCGAACCACCTTCGAGACCCGTGACGGTTGTGCCGGTGCTGACGTTATAATATTGCTGCCAGAAGGCGGCCGGGTATTCCCAAAAGCGGTTGATTTGATGGATGCGGAACCAGTGGTCGATAGGCCGGAAAGCTGGATGGCTCAACCCGGCCGCCTTGACCACAAAAGCTAGTACGAAAATCAGGCCCAACCAGCGCACCTCGCGGGTCGGGAAAGCCTGTCCGCGTCGGGTCAACCAGCCTGCCGTCGTCCGCAACCCCAGGACTAGCAAAGGATAGGCCAGCACCGTCGTCAAAAACAGACTCTCTACCATTGGGGTTAGCTCGAAACGGTAGACCGCCAGTCCCCAGGCTGCCGCCACTGCCAATAATCCACTCCATCCGGCAGCGTACAAGGTGGCCCAGCCAGCCCGCACCAACCCCAAATAGAAAACTATCAAACTCGCCAGCAAAAAAGCATAGTAGGCCAGGGCCGGAACCACCGGGCGACCATCGGCTGACCCGCCCGTCAGGTGTACTTGGGTCACGACCACCCCCAACGGCAGCGGGTGTTCTTTGTCCCGAAAGGGGTTGAGGGTCTTGAGGGTCAGCACCGGGCTACCGGTCAGGTTGCGGCCTTCCACCGGGTATTCGAAGCTGTAACGCTTTTGGTCCAGCCGCAATTCATATTCGCCTAATAAGCGCGTTCCGTCTAAAAGCTGAACTCGCGGTGGGGGCAATTGGGCCGGACGACCACCCACAAACATCTCGATTTCGATCCGGGCGGCAGGCAATCTTCCGGCCCCTGGAAAGCGCAAATAACTCTCGTCGCTCGACCAGCGAAAGCTAAAATTAGCATTGTCTTCGGGTGGGTTGAAGCTTTGGATATAAAGCGGGTCAGCCGAATTCGCTTTGCCAAGCTGATAGCTCCAATCCAGGGGAGCCTGATATGCCAACCCCATCAGCAGCCCGGCCAAAAGCACCAGCACTGCCAAAGGCCAGGCCGATAACCCGCCTCTGAGATAGCCTACTTCTTCAACCAGAATTTGTAAAAGGTTAAGTGGGAAGCGGGCTTTCGGCTGCCCGGCTATTCGGGGACGGAGCAGCCTCGTCCATTTGGGAGCGGCGGGTTTTGTAGACGAGTCAGAAAAGGCCGGGGTGTCCTCCGGCTTCTCCGTCTGATCTGCGCTATCCGATTTATGCCGATTTTGGATTGTCACTATCCTTATGTACCCAGTTTAGAGTCTATGCGGAAGGTCTATGGGCGGAGCCATATCGAACAAGGGATGAAGGATGAAGGATGAAAGGGGACTGAGGACTGAGTAGTCCGGTTGTTAGACATTGCTCGGCCAATGGATGTTACCCTTCATCCCTCATCCTTCATCCCTCATCCTTCATCCCTCATGCCTGATCCTTCGGCTACTTATCACCCCAGTATTAAGGCCGATGGTGTTGAGGCCCCCAAAGAAGCGAGCGTGTTCGATCTTGACGCAGCGATCCATCACCACTTCCAATCCGGCGGCGTGGGCTTTAAGGGCCGCTTCCTCGTTGATAACCCCCAGTTGCAGCCACAAAACTTTGGCCCCGATAGCAATTGCTTCTTCGGCAATTGGCGGCACATCGCTCGGCTTGCGAAAAACATCCACAATATCGACTGGCTCCGGGATGTCCGACAAGCGGGCGTAGCATTTGCGACCGAGAATTTCTTTGCTCATCGGGTTGACCGGCATTATATTATAGCCTTCCGATAGCATATAGATCGCCGCAAAATGGCTCGGTCGATAAGGGTTGTCCGATAGCCCGACCATCGCAATATTCTTGTAGCGGGTGAGTATCCGCAACCGGTCAAACGCGGTCGGAACCGGAACCTGCACGCTCTCCATCACCTGACTCCTTGACCTCTGTTATATAATTAACAATATAGCGGCAGATTTTGCCGCCCACCTGTGACGCGCTCAAAAGCCTATCACGGGCTAAACTATCTGTCAAACGAAGGTTTGTTATGGCTCTGAATTTTTCTAAAAAGAACGCCTTGACTACGCTCGACCAGCCCGCTATATTACTCTACGACGCGACCTGCCGCTTTTGCGAGGCCAGCAGTCGCCAGGCGCTTCGGGTTGTTCCGACTAACGCGATAAAGCGCGAGGATATAAACGACCCGGCCCTGCAAGCCCGCTATAATGTCAGCCCGCAGGCGGCCAACCGGGAAATGCACATTATCACTACCGCAGGCGAAGTTACGCACGGTGGCGAAGCGGTGCGCCAGATTCTAAAACTCAGTCGCTGGTTGTGGCCTTTGGCCCTGTTCTGGTATTTGCCGGGCTTTGCCTGGGTCGCCCAAAAAATCTATTTGTGGATCGCCGATCATCGCTACCTGTTTATGGGCAAAGTCGAGCGGCAAGCGGTCAAAGATGGAACTGGCTGTGATGGTGACAGTTGTTCCCTTCACCTCGGCCTCAAACCTTAGTGTGCTATCTTTATGAATGAAGGCGTACTTGGTATCGATATTGGCGGGACGAAAATGGCGGTTGGCGTAGTCGATCCTGCCGGGAAGTTACATTCCTACGTCCGAGAGGCGACTCCCGCCCTCAATGCCGACGACTTGCTGGATTTTATAGTCGTCCTGGCCCACCGAGCGATCCGGGAAAGCGATCTCACCCCGGCGGCGGCGGGGGTCGGCTGTGGTGGGCCAATGGAATTTCCTGCCGGGATAGTCTCGACGCTTCATATTCCGGTCTGGCGCGATTTCCCGCTCCGAGCGCGTTTAGAATCGGCCCTCGGTCTGCCGACTATTGTCGATAACGACGCGAAAGCCTTTGCATTGGGTGAGGCGTTATTTGGGGCTGGACGGGGAGCGCGTTCGATGCTTGGTATGGTAGTTTCGACCGGGGTAGGCGGCGGAATTGTGGTAGAAGGGCGGTTGCATCACGGGGCCAGTGGCAACGCCGGGCATATCGGGCATGTGATCGTGGCGACTGGCGGGCCACGTTGCGAGTGTGGGGCAGTCGGTTGTCTGACGGTCTATGCCTCTGGAACTGGCCTTGCATTACGGGCGCGGGCCATGCTCGATAGAGGTGCAAAAGGCCCGTTAGCAGATTTGCCTACCTCCGCCGTGACCGCCCAGGCTATCGCCGAAGCCGCCCAAACTGGCGATCAATTGGCCCAAAAACTCATGCGCGAGGCCGGACAAGCCCTGGCGCGGGGCATCGCCAGTGCCGCCAATCTGCTCGACCTGGATCGGGTCGTAATTGGTGGTGGGGTCGCCAGTTCGGGCGATTTGCTATTTGGCCCGCTCCACCGCGAATGGCAACGCCGGGCCTGTTTTCCGTTTACCCGTTCGCTCGACATTCGACCCGCCGCACTTGGTCGGGAAGCGGGTATTGTCGGGGCCGCCGCATTAGTTTTGCAAAATCAACTATAAGCTTCCCCCAGGCTGGCAATTGTTCGTAGCCGCAATAGTTCGCCAGTTATAAAGTTTAGTGATTGTCTCCCCAATAATTCGTAAATAAATACAAGCTACTTGCATTGTAGAGAGTTGAACTATATAATGAGGATAGGCAAAGCCAGAGCGGAGTCAATCCAAAATTATTTTTAATTTCATATCATTCTCGATGTTAAAATACAAAACTTAACCGGGTAACTTGGGGTAGGTGGTCAGGTCTCGGTGGGGCGGAGGAAACTATGTTACAGCCAGGAGATACAATCGCTGGAACTTATCGCCTGGAACGGCTGCTTGGTAAAGGTGGAATGGGTGAAGTCTGGCTGGTACATCACAACCTGCTAGAGGAGTACCGGGCGATTAAAGTAGTCTTGAGCGACATTACCAATTCACCCCAATTGCGCGAACGTTTTATCCGGGGTGAGGCCCGCAATTCACTAAAACTTGACCGCCATCCCAATATCGTGCGGGTCTATGATCTAGGTCAGCACAATGGTATGCCTTATATTGTGATGGAATATGTCGATGGGATCAACTTACGTCAATTTCTCAATCGACATAAGCCGCTTTCGCCCGCCGAAGTCGCACCAATGCTTGAACAGATTACTAAAGCCCTGGATGTGGCCCACCGCCAAAACCTGATTCACCGCGACATCAAGCCTGCCAACATCTTGATCGATCAACAGGGAGTGCTAAAACTAAGCGATTTTGGGTTGACCAAAAACCTCGTTACCAATCAAAGCAGCGATTTGACCCATAGCGGTCAGTTTATCGGCACTCCGGCCTATACTTCCCCCGAACAAAGCGAAGGCGAAGCCGACCAGCGTAGTGATGTCTATTCGCTGGCAGCCGTTGTATACGAGATGCTGACGGGCAAACCGCCTTTTAGTGGGCCGACCCCTAGCTCGGTTATTATCAAACACGCCACTACGCCGCCGCCGCCGCTTCATCATCACAACCCCAATGTACCGACCCCCATCGAAGAAGTGGTGCTGAAAGCTTTGTCCAAACGCCCGGAAGACCGTTATCAAACCGCGCTGGAATTTTCGGCGGCCTATCAGCAGGCCCTAATACTTAGCAACGAGCGGGCTGATAGCGAGACGATTGAAATTCCGCCCTCGCCTCCCAAGCCTAAAAACACACCTGCTATACCGGTTCTGCCCGTTACACCGCCTATTTCGTCTACCGTTTCAACCAAATCGTACCCACCAGTTGTACCCGAACCGCCCGCTCATACGCCGCCCCCTATTCCGCCGGGGCCACAGCATGGGCAAACGCCACCTCCTTCTAGTACCCCTCCACCAGGGCCACCGCCGATCTATGGGCCGGGTGGACAGCCAACCCCGCCGCCTTATCAAACGCCGCCCAATTACCAGGGCATGGGTGGTTATCCGCCTTATTATGGTGGGCCAGTTAGCAATCCCTCGAACTTACTTCCGCCACGCCGGGACAATCGCTCTTTGATCGCCGGAGTTATCGTCGTTATCCTCCTAATCGTGGTTGCAGTGCTGGCAGGTCTTTTGATAATTAATAGGCCCTCTAGTTCTACCCCTACACCGGTGGCGGTTGCTAATACAACCGTAATTGCCAGCCCGACCGTAGCCCTGCCTAGCCCTACGATTGCACCCAGCCTTACGACTGCTCCTACGACTGCCGTTGTGGTGGTCGTGACTACGGCGGCGGCGATTGCTAATACGCCCAGTCCGACCGTAGAAGTTAGCCCTACGCCAACCGTAACCCCTAGCCCGACTCCCTCTCCAACCCTTGATCCGAACGAGACGCTTTTCAACACGGGCAAGGAGGCTCACGATAAGCAGGATTGGCAGACCGCGATAGATAATTTTGAGAGGATTCCAACTGCATCCTCGGTCTTTGCCAGGGCTAAACCGCTATTGATAAAAGCCTATAGCAGCACCGCAACTGCTGCAATCGATACGGCGACCACCACGCAGCAGGGTAATACGCTGGAAGCGGCCCAGAAAACCGCCGCCCTTTTTAAGAAGGCTCTCGATTTGGACCCGGATAATACCGACCTCAAAACCGCCTCAAGCCGGGCCGAAATTTATTCGCAAAGCCGGGCGCAATACGATAACCGCCAGTGTAATTTTGCGATCACCCCGCTTGGCGATCTGTATAGCCAGGTCAAAACGGGCAACCCGGATGGTCGCTACCGTGATACGGCGGAACTTTATTACAACTGTCTGGTGGGGTTGGGCGATGAGCAGCTTCAGCAGGGCAAGTTGCCAGAAGCTAGAGATTGGTATAGCAAGGCTCTGGCGATTACAGTAGCCGACAAGTCGGCGGCTCAGAGCGGCTTGAATAAGACTAACCCAACCCCAACCCCGCTCCCGACTGCGACCGCGACTCCTAAGCCCCCACTGGGGCCATGCGACAAAGGCGGAAGCGGCAGCAACTTCTTTGCCTTCTCGGTTGGACAGCCAGGGGTTCCAGATGTCGCCGACCGGGGCAGCAGCGCGATCCAGGGCCGGGTACTAAACCGCAATCGGCAACCGATGGCAGGCGCGACCGTCCTGATCTTTACCAATGGTCAGAGCTTTTCGGCTACCACCGATGGCGGGGGCAATTACTATCGGGGCGGGTTAGGTCGGGGTATTTGGACAGTCCAGGTCGTCGGAGCGCCAGTCACTAAAATTTGTTATACCGCCCCGGCTTCGGTTACTTTGAGCGGACAAGCTGGTTTTGTCGCTACGGCTGAATTTGTCGAGTCGGTGCCTTAATCTATAGAGAGGGGGTTATATAAAGGGAATACCTTTTGTATAAACTCGCATAGGCCGGACTCGGCGGTTATTTGTATTCAACCCTTCCGTCGTGATGGAGCGTCAGGTAGAGGCCGGGATGGGTGGCGACCCACTCGAAGAAGTCGGGTGGTGCGACAGCGACCGGAGGATGCTGAATATAAAGGTGTTGACCGAGTAGGGCGGCGAGGGCCAGGATATGATCGGGTTCTGCCGTGATAATAGCGGCGGGGGCCGTTCCGTTGCGGATCGCTTCGAGCAGCACGCCGCTACCACTACTGCTACCTCGGCTACCGGGCAGTACCAACATCTTACCCGCCAGGCTTTGTCCCGAAAGCGGATGCCGCCGGTCGATTACCTCCCCGGTTTGCGGGTCTACGCCACCCCAAAAGCTTAAGGCTTCCGAGCTATAGATCAAGGGGCCGCTACCTTCGCCTTCAATCAGCATTTTAAGTTGTAGTTCAGCTAAGTGCATGTTTTTCCTATAGAGTAATACAAAACTCACAACCTAAATATAGGCCAGATGCGCCAGACCACTGTCTACAATTGAGTGTTCTACCCCCAACCTGCGCTAAGAGACGGGCCTCAAGCAGAGGCGGTTTCTTGTGCTTCGGCGACACGATAGGCTTCGTCGAGCAATTCGACCAGATGTAGCACTTCCACCGGTTCGGCGCGGTTCTCGTTTAATCGGGCGCGTTTGACCCCCAGCTGAAGTTGCAAATGGCAACCCGGATTGGCGCTGATGATACACGAAGCGTTGGTGGCGGCGACCCGCTCCATCTTATGATCCAGAATTTGCATCGACATATCGTATTGGGTCACATTGTAAATCCCGGCGCTACCGCAGCACTTGTCACTATCGCGCATCTCGACAAATTCAAGACCAGGGATCGCTTTGAGCAAGGTGCGCGGTGGGTTCTTGATCCGTTGGGCGTGGATGAGATGGCAAGCATCCTGGTAAGTTACACGCTGCTCAACCCGTCCCATCTGCCGATTAAAATCAATTCCGGCCAGAAATTCGCTGATGTCTTTGACTTTGTGGGCAAATTGAGCGGCCCGTTCTTTGTATTCCAGGTCGTTATGTAACAATTCACCATACTCTTTGAGGGTCGAGCCACAACCCGCCGCATTGATGATAATCGCGTCGAACGCCCCGTATTTTTGCTCGGCCTGCTCGAACGCCTCGATGTTACGCCGGGCCATCTCTTGCCCATAATCGCGGTCGCCGTTATGGACGTTTAGAGCGCCACAGCAAATCTGAGTATCGGGGATTACCACCTCGCAATAATTACGGGTCAAAACCCGTACCGTTGCCTCGTTGACCCGTGCAAAGGCCACACTCATAATACAACCGCTAAATAGAGCGACCCGGTAGCGTTGCGCGGTGCGGGCCGGAACCAGCCCGGATACGGGTGGGGTAAACATTGGTTGGCTAATTGGCGGTATCAACTGTTCCAGGTCGGATAGCTGGCCCAGCCCTAGCTTCTTAAAGAGCGGTAGCCGTAAAAGACCCCATTTGCGGGTCAGCTTTTGCAGGCCGGTCTGCTGATAAAGCCGGGTCGCCAGCCCAAAGGCCCGCCAACGGGCCGGATGGGGGAAAAGCTGCCGAAAAACCAGCCAGCGCAAGATACGTTCGGTTCGGCTCCGACGCTCGGCGATCACAGCCGGGCGATGGTTTAGCTCGTCGAGGGTCTTTTCGATCAGGTGGCCGTACTTGACCCCACTGGGGCAGGCTGTCTCACAGGCCCGGCATTGTAAACACAAATCCAAATGTTGGTGCAAGCTAGGGCTGTCGGCCTCGATTTTGCCTTCGGCAAAAGCCCGCATCAGATAGAGCCGTCCGCGTGGAGACTCGGTTTCCATCCCGGTTTCTTTATAGGTCGGGCAGGCCGATAGGCACAGGCCACAGTGGATACAACGGGTCATATCATCATAGCTTGGCCCCTCGGTCTCGACGAAGCCGGGAAACTTGATTGGTGCTACACTGCTAAAATTCAGAGGGCCACGACTCTCTCCGGTCCGATTGATTTCGATGCTCATTATAGTTTTCTTCCCTTCAACTCTTTTGGCTGGTCGAATTTTAGCAGAGATACAGAATTAGCTCAAATATTAGATCAGATCGGGGGCGCGAAACTCGAAATCGAGGCCAATATCGAGCGCCGGAGCCGAATGGGTAAGCGCCCCGACCGAGACCATATCGACCCCACTTTCGGCGATATTTCGCACCGTTTCCAGATTGACCCCGCCCGAAGCTTCGGTGATGGCCCGGCCCCGGATCATGGCGACCGCCTGTCGCAGCATCTCCGGCCCCATATTGTCGAGCAAGATCACATCCGCCCCGCCCGCCAGGGCCAACGGTATCTGCTCAAGGCGGTCTACCTCCACCTCAATCTTGACCAGATGAGGGAGGCGCTGTTTGCCAGCTATTAAAGCGGTTTCCAATGACAGACCAGCGGAGGACAGGGCGGCTAGATGGTTATCCTTGAGCATCACGCCATCGCTCAGATTGCGGCGATGGTTGAAACCGCCCCCACAGCGTACCGCATATTTTTCCAGATCGCGCAGGAACGGGGTAGTCTTGCGCGTATCGACGATCCGGGCCTGGGTTCCTCGGACTGCTTCAGCGTAATGAGCGGTCAGGGTCGCTATACCACTCAACCGTTGTAAAAAATTAAGGGCAACTCGCTCGCCTCGTAACAGGTTGCGGGCCGAGCCTTCGACCACTGCGAAGGTTTGCCCGGCCTCTATTCTAGCGCCATCGGTCAGCAAAGGCGCAAACCGCACTTCGCGGTCGGTCGCCCAATACACCGCCGCTGCTACTTCCAACCCTGCCAGCACCCCGGCCGTGCGGGCCGAAAAGCGGGCCGCAGCTTGTAAATTGGCCGGGATAAAATAATCGCTGCTCAAATCACCCCAGGCTAAGTCCTCTTCCAGGGCCGCTTCTGCCAACCGTCGTAATTGACCCTGCGTCATTTCCAATTGATATTTTTGTTCTTTGCTTACCATAGACCCGGTTCCTTTCCGGCTAATTTAGTTCTAGTCAATTTTACTATTACTCGTATTGTACTATAAATGAGCGAGTTTGGGAAGCTTTTCCACTAGGTGAGTGAGTGGCTAATACTTCAATTTCGCCGAGATGGGCGAGCCTCATAGTCACTCAAGATTGGAAGCTGACGTACCAGGACCGCAACATAGTCGGCATCCTGCGGTCGAACCGAGCGCAGACCCATATAACACATCGAGCCTTCCTCAACCACTTCTCCCAGATTTTCTTCGTCTTCGCGGGTGAGAAGGTCGCGTCCCACAATCCGAGTTAAGATACGGGCCGCCTGAAGGTCGGCACAATTGAGTTCGCCTTGCTCGTTCAGGTGTCCTACTATGCGCCCAGTTTTTACACTGTACAAATCGTAACACATGTTCTTCGATCTCCACGCTCATAGCCAACTTGAAGAAGTCCCTTAGTGTACCTTACAATACCAGTAGCGCGAGATAATTTCAACCTAGTCCGCCAAGTTTGTATTAAGAGGCTAGTTGTCAGGGATAGGTAAAATCAATTTAATCCTGTTAACGCCCGTATGGGTGTGTTTATCCCTGTTAAGATAAAAGGAGCAAAAAGTGACCGAAATAACCGAGATAGCCGAAAAGAGTTTGCTACAACGCCAACTCTTGCCCGAAAAGTTTGGGCCTGCTAGTGTACGACCCAGCTATGATGGGTTGGGCCTGGTGAATATTGCGGCCCTGGCAACCGAATGGCTGGCCCCAACTGCTCCGGCCCTCAGCGATCAGGCGGCCCTGCCCGCTTTTAGACCGGGTTTGCTGGACGCGCCGGAAGTCAGCGTTGCCTGGCAGACCTGGCAAGCCGCCGGGCCGATCAACCATGTTGTGCTGTTGTTGCTGGACGCTCTGGGTTACGACCAATTGCGGACGGTGATAGCCGAGGGTGGCGCACCTAATTTGGCGAAAGCGACTGCCAGTCAGCAGGCTTTCTTTGTCCCGGCTACCTCGGTTTACCCCAGCACGACCACTACCGCCCTGACGACCGCCGCGACCGCTTATGCCCCGGCCCAACACGGTATAATGGGAACCAACGTCTACCTGCGCGAAATTGGGAGTATGGTCAATTTGATCGGCTACCGCCCTTCGATTGCTCCAACCAATACGCCCTACCAATCGGTACAACTTAACCCGGATAAGCTGGTTCCCGTACCTAATCTCTACCAACGGCTAGAACAGGCCGGAATACGCTGTGAAGTAGTTAATCACTATCTGTTCAAAGACTCCAGCATCAGTCGCTTTACCAGTGCCGCTAGTCAGGCCGGGCGAGAATTCTATAGTAGTTACCAGACCCCGGTCGATGGCTTTTCACAATTGCGCCGCCGGTTGGAAGTAAACAGTGTCGAGAATCGCCCAAGCTTTACTTATATTTACGTACCAAACGTGGATAGCGCGGCCCATCAATACGGCCCACTCAGCCCTAGCTATCGGGCAGAAGTGGCTGCTCTCGATTTTGGGTTGGGCCACGAGTTATTCGAGCCGTTGTCCGGTCGGTCGGATATAGTTTTGCTCCTGGTGGCCGATCACGGGCAGCGTTATCGCACCTCGAATATAGCCTGGCTCAATCAGCACCCGGCCCTTACCCGAATGTTACAGGTTCCGATGAGCGGCGAAAACCGAGCGCCTTATCTTCACCTTAAACATGGTTTGGAAGCCGCCGCGATAAAGTATATTAACCAAAATTTAGAGGAAGGCTTTTTGGTCGTGCCTAAAGCCGAAGCTATCGAACTGGGTCTTTTTGGGTTGCCCGGTCAACCGCTCGGCCCCGAATGTGATGATCGGATTGGCGATCTGTTGCTGGTTCCCAAAAATGACTGGGTCTGCCGTCAGCAACTTACCGAAGAAGAGCCTGGTCTGGGCATGATCGGCGTTCATGGTGGCCTAAGCCGAGCCGAAATGCTCATACCGTTCCTGGCCTACCGATTTTGAGTGGGGCTAGTCATTTAGAATCGGTTAGAAACACTTTTGCCTAAAAAGAGCTTCGCTCTCGATAAAGGTAAAATCTAAATTCTACCCTTATCGAGAACGAAGCTCTATCCTAAAAAGAATAAGCGACCGTAAAACTATAGAAAACCTTGAGCCTGACTCCTACCCGGTAGCCGCCAGCAACCGTTTACGGCTGCGATTAGCCCCCGGCAAGTTGCGCACTATCCGGGAGCGAGCCGTCCGACGCGGCAAAACTTCCTCCCGACCAATCGAAATCAGCTTACCACCTATCGCTAGACTATCGGCGCTCTCGGCAACCGGGCTATGTGAGGCCAATAGTGGCAAATAGTTGTGGTAGCCTAGCAAAGCGGCCATCGTCTGAACGCTCTGGGTCGGGACAGTCCGGGTGTAGGTATAACCGACCCCCTTTGGAGCGGCCTCGATTACCAGTTCGCTTGGCTCCGGCAACAAACAATGATGCACGCCGCCGATCCCACTCAGCATATCCTGGTACGCTCCGGTCATAAAGACCCCGATTACCAATTCTTCGCCATCTTGCATCTGCTCAATATCGGGCAGCATCACCGTATCATCTTCCTCCCCCGAACGGTATACGTCATCCGAGTCGCAAGTCAGGCCGGAGAGCCAGACCCGCTTGAGCGGTCGGTCGTAACCGTTAAGTGGCAAAATGATAAAAGGCTGTTTCAAGGCCCAGGTATCTGGCAGCGAAGACATCAACGAGCCGTCAATCACATACCAACCTACATCACTCCGGTGCGATGGCTTGGAAACCACGACCTTGTAAAAATCGAACCCGTAAGCCGCCGCCGTATACCGCCCGAACTCGCCAACCAAATCGGGTTGTTCGACCCCATACTCGGCACAAAGCCGCATTACCCCTTCGGTCAATTCATCCGCGAAAGCTTGATAATCAAACTGAAAATCCAGGCTATAGGGAACCGGCATGCCACCACCAAAGTTAAAAGCCCCTAGCGTCGGATGCTCTCGCTTCAGTTCGCAATAGCTCCGAAAGCTAATCAAGAGCGCCTGTACCCACTGCTTACGGTCTACACATTGGGTGTCGATCATGGTGTGGAAAAGGGTCAGCTTGAGGTTTGGATAGGCCGCGATCTGGGCCGCTACGGTCGCCAGTTGGTCGTGAGCAATCCCAAAACGGCTAGTGACCCGCGAAAAATCGCCATCGGGCAAAATCGAACGGTCTACCCGCAACCGTATGCCTAGCTCGAACTCGAAGTGGCTCTTGCCAAAAGCGGCAATTTCCTGCTCCGACTCGATAATCGGTACGACATTATGAAAGCCTTCGCGTCGTAATTGCAAAATATTTTGGACATAGGCGGGGGTCTTAAATCCGTTACAAAATATGAAGCGGTCGGAGGGCAAATTACCAGCTTTCCAGTGTAGCCGGGCCATCTGCAAGTCCATCGGCGAACTGGTCTCATAGTGCGCTCCTGCCCCCAGCGCGGTGCGGATCAAATCCTCGTACTGGGCCGCTTTCGAGGCGTAGGCATAGATAAACCGGCCCTGGTAGCCTGTGCGGGCGAAAGCCTGGGCGAAATAGCCGTACATATTGCGAACCTGCCGAGTTACCAACGGGGTAAAGCCAACTTCCAGGGGCGACCCCCATTTCTGGCTCACGTTCAGCAAGTCCAAGTCCTGGCAAAACAGGTGATTATTTTCTATTCGGAGAGTATCGGTAAGTTGATTGGTATTTAGGCCGAAGCGGCCTCGCAGATAGTCAAAGTAAGTAGAAGTCCCAATAGGGAGCTTTGTCATTCTATAGCGTACCTCTTAATTCTTTCTAGCAGGTCAGCCACGCTAACCTGCCGTAGTCGATGGATGTCGATCAACAGCCTGGAAACACTTGTTCTCGCTCACTTTACTGGTAAGCATATATAACTCCTTTGCTAATCCTCATCGGGTCAAGGGCGTATCGCCTGGCAAACTTCGCTAGGCTTTCTTAAAACAACACCCCAAGCATCTTTAATACTTCCTGCCACCCGGCTTGCGACCAGGTGTTGATGCCGATGAAGATGTCCAACTTACAAGGTGAGAATGACCTGAATTTAACCGATAGGCTCGGCCTCGTGTAGACTTTCAGTCCAGACTCACGAGTCTATATTTTAGCACAAATTGGCGGTTTATACAAGTTCAATTTCAAGTTAAAATTGAGGTAATCACAACCTACCCAACTTCTATCCCAATTCCCAACACGAAGAGGCATTTGTCTTATGTTATCGATCTGACTATAGCAAGTTGCAACGATCTGGAGCAATCCGCTTATCTGTAGGAGCGAGCTTCTGCTCGCGATGGAATTAGCAGCTGGGTGTTCAATCGCGAGCAGAAGCTCGCTCCTACAATCGGTCAATGACTGTGCAACTTGCTATAATTGTTCAAGGGCGACCTTAGATGGTCGCCCTTAGTGGAATAGGTTCTTACTCGTCTGCCGGACTGCTATCTGCGGCGGGGGCGGCCTCAACCTTTGGCTTGCGGCTAATCTGGATGAGTTCGGTTAGTTCCAAGACCTGGATTTTACCTTCCAAATTTTTGCCTTTGATACCATCCTCGAACATCGAGACGCAGAAAGGACAAGCGGCGGCAACTACTTCGGCCCCGGTATCGGCGGCTTCCTGGATACGGGTTTGGTTGACCCGTGTGCCGATCTTCTCCTCCATGAACATTCGACCGCCGCCGCCGCCGCAGCAAAAGCTCTTCGACTTGTTGCGCGGCATCTCGACAAAGTCGATCTTCTTGAGGCCGTTGCCAAGCGAGTTGAGAATGTAGCGTGGCGCATCATAAACATCGTTATAACGCCCTAGATAGCACGGGTCGTGATAGGTGATTTTTTTATCGGCCAACCCATCGGCGGTCTTGATCTTACCTTCCTCGATCAGGCTGGCGATCAACTGGGTGTGATGGACAACCTCGAAATGGCCTTCAAACTGAGGGTACTCGTTTTTGATGGTGTTAAAGCAATGCGGGCAGGCGGTTACGATCTTCTTGATTTTATGGCTCTCTTTGTAGCCGTTAATCGTCTCGACGTTTTGTTGGGCCAGCGTTTGATAAAGATATTCGTTGCCGATCCGCCGCACCGGGTCGCCACTGCACGACTCCTCCGGGCCGAGGATCGCCCAATTTAGGCCCGCCTCTTCCAAAATCATCGCCATATTTTGAGTGATTTTCTTGTTGCGTTGGTCGAGCGCCCCCATACAACCGACCCAGAAAAGCACATCGACTTCTTCGCCCTCGTCCATTGCGCCCAGCACTTTGACATCGAAGGGCATTTTGGTCGTCCATTCCAGCCGCTCGTCGGGCCGCATCTGCCAGGGGTTGCCGTTGCGTTCCAGATTGTTGAACAAAGGCGTAACTTCGGGCGGGAATTCGCTTTCGTCCAGCACCAGATAGCGGCGCATATCGACAATTTTCGGCACATGCTCGATAAAGACCGGGCATTCGGTCATACAGGCCCGGCAGGTTGTACAGGCCCATAGCTCGTCGTGGGTAATCATCCCACCGACCAGAGCGGGTAGGGCCGAGTCGCTGCCGCTATCCGCCGCCCCGCCGGTGGTGAGTACCTCCAACGCCATCTGCGGGGTAGCATCCAGACCGCGCCCGCCTTCGTTGTGCGTACCACCCGTTCCGACCACATGCCCGGTCAGGGGGATTTTGCTCTGGTTGTAGAGTTGAGCTTTAATATCGATTATGATTTTCTTGGGGTTGAGCGGTTTGCCAGTAGCGTTGGCCGGACAGACCTGGGTACAACGTCCGCATTCGGTACACACGGCGGTATCGAGCAGGTCTTTCCAGGTAAAATCCTCGATTTTGTTTGCGCCGTAATGCTCAAGGTCTTCGATATTTTCAATCTTGCGAAGTTCGCCTTTTGGTTTGGTACTCTGGAAATAGGTATTAAAAATAGAGGTCATAACGTGAAAGTGTTTCGAGGTGGGCAGATAGACCACGAAAGTCGCTACGATCAGTATTTTGAGCCACCAAAAGACAGTCCAAAGGGTCAGGGCCAATTGAGGGTCGCTATTGCCCGGTAGCAGCAAATCGCCCAGCCGACGGCCAATCGGGGGATAGCCGCTTTCAACGCTGGGCGCGGCCCGCCACGCGAACGCCTCGATCAATAGCTCAAAGACAATCCCGGTGCTAATGAGGCTCAACACAATCCAGCCGTCTCTGGTGATCGTGAGATAACCCGGTTTGATAACGCCGCGCCGGATCGCAAAGTAAGCCACTGTCACAAACACCATCAGCATGAATAAATCGACTATCGTCGCGACCGGCTTAGAAGCCAGGATTGGCAGGTGTACCGGGAACATCCCGTAAAAGATTGAATAGAGTACCCCGGCATTGATGATCAGGAAGCTCCAAAAAATCAGGGCGTGAAAGGTACCCGAAACCGGCTTGCGAAAAAGCTTTTCCTGAAATATCCAGTCGCGCAAGAAAAACCAGATACGTTTGCCAACCTGATCGGTTCGCTTTTCGGGTTTGCCCTGCCGGATCAGCTTTATAAGCGGTAGCACCCGGTTAAAGAACAGGAAAGCGGTCACACCGATTACGATTAAGAATATCAAAATCCCCAATAAGCTGTTGTTGGGTGCTTTTGCTTCCGGCTCTGCCAGAGCGGGCGCAAGCAGTATATTCATCAGATTAGTGGTAGCCACTTTTCGGCTCCTTCTAGTGAAAGGGTTTTAAGCTTTTTTGCGGTAACTACTCAGCCTGACCCTTTGGGCGACCATATAGGGTCGCACCATACAACGGATTTTAGGTAGGGGCGATCCTGTGTGGTCGCCCGGCTTGAGTAGTTACTTTTTGCGTTTGAAAACGAAGTAAATCCCGACCGTAATACCATCTATTACACTGACCGGGCAGCACGAAACCATCTCCCAACCCTGAGCGCCGAGTTGGTTGGTGTAAGCCTGATGTTGGGCCGCCAAAGCTTGTGGCCCCTGGCCTACATTAGGGTCAAATCCGGCAGGCCCTTTCGGGTCGGTAACTTTGCCGGGAAGCACAAAATGATAATATTCCCACATAACTTTAATAAGGATGAGGGATGAAGGATGAAGGATGAAAGGGTTTTACGATTTGCGATCTACCCCCAAAGGGGGCGAGGCCGCGATCTACGATTGTAAATACAGCTTTCTTATTCTGCATTCTGCATTCTGCATTCTGCATTTCTTCATCCCTCATCCTTCATCCCTCTTTTATCCTTTCCTCCGCTTGATCTCTTCGGTTAGGGCCGGGACGATTTTTAGCACGTCGCCTACTACACCCAGATCGGCAAACTTGAAGATCGGCGCATCGGGGTCGGTATTGATCGCGACGATGTATTTGGCCCCTTTCATTCCGACGGTATGCTGGATTGCGCCCGAAATGCCGCAAGCGATATAGACGTTCGGCTTGACCGTCTTACCGGTCTGCCCGACCTGCATACCATAGGGAACCCAGCCAGCATCTACTACGGCCCGCGTTGCGCCGACCGCCCCGTTGACCTGACCTGCCAGATCGTTTAGCAAGCTGAAGTTTTCAGGCTGCTTGAGGCCACGCCCGCCACTGACGATTACAGCGGCTTCTTCCAGCTTCGGCCCTTCGCTCTTCTGCACCACATTCTCGACCACGACCGCTCTTCGGGCAGTATCCGCAATTGCCAGACTGATTTGCTCAATCTGGGGCGCGGGCGCATTCTCCAGTGGTTCTGCCGCAAAAGATTTTGGCTTAACCAGCACCAACTTGGTCGGCCCGGAGAGCGTGACAGTCACGACGGTTGTGGCACTGTACCAGGGAACCTGCACTTTGAGATCGCCGCCTTCGAGGGCAAATTCGGCTCCATCGGTGATAACACCGCAATCCAGCCGAGCGTTCAAGCGGGCCGCAATATCCCGACCATCATAGGTCGAGCCGATCAAGAGCAAGTCGGGGGCTTCTTTCTCGATCAAAGCGCCCAGCGTATCGGCGGCAGGCTCGGACAAACAATCGGCATACGCCTGATCTTCGTGAACCAACACGCGACTGGCTCCGTGTTGGGCCAATATTCCGGCCTGTTCTCCGGCCCCAGGGCCGAGCGCGACGGCAGTTACATCCCCCAATTGGCGAGCTTTGGTTAAAAGTTCCAGCGAAACCCGCTGTACCTGGCCCGCATTTATCTGAGCAAAAACCCACACCTTTGTCATTGTTCTGCTTTCCTTTTGGATTAGAAATTAGAAATCAGATATTAGAGATCAGATATTAGAAAGCCAGAAGCTAATTTCTAATGTCTGATTTCTAATATCTTTTAATCAAATTACTTTTAATTGGGCCAAGAAATCGGCAATCTGCGCGGCGGCGGTACCGTCATCCTTGATAACCGTACCGGCCTTGCGCTGTTCGGCGGGTTGCCAGCCTAGTACTTTTTCTTTGGCACCTTTTTCGCCAACCTGATCCGGTGAGAAACCGAGGGCCGCGACGTTTACGACATCGAGCGGTTTCTTTTTGGCTTGCATAATGCCTTTGAGGGCCGGGTAGCGTGGGGTGTTGATCGAACCGGTGACGGTTACGAGGGCCGGAAGCGAGGCTTCGACCCGCTGGAAGCCGGTTTCGGTCTGGCGTTCGATCTGGGCTTTGCCGCCGACGATAGTCAGCTTTTTGGCATAGCTCAAGAGGGGCAATTTGAGATGCTGGGCAATCCCGCCCGGAACCATCCCGGTATAGGCATCCGAGCTTTCGGTGGCACACAACACCAGGTCGGGGTTTTCGCGCTTGATCGCTGCCGCCAGCACTTTGGCGGTGGTCAGGGCATCGGAACCAGCCAGGGCCGGGTCGCTAATCAGCACCGCTTTGTCGGCCCCCATTGCCAGCCCGCGCCGGATGGCCTCCTGAGCCTTATCTGGCCCCATCGAAACCAGCGTGATAGTCGTACCGGGGTTGGCCTCAGCGATTTGCAAGGCTGCCTCTATCGAATATTCATCGGCAGGGTCCAACACCAAATCGACCCCTTCACGTATAATCCGCAAGGTAGTAGGGTTAATGCGGTTCGTGCCGCTGGGTTCGGGAACCTGTTTCACACAAACAACTATATTCAACTTAAAACCTCCCGCTAGGTCTGTCTCGGAGTCGTTATGAGGGGGCAGCGAGGTTGGGGTCTTTCCCATCGTTGGGCCGGTCTAAGGCTTTTCTCAAGCCACAACCTCTTTCTTTCCCCGGATCGTATTCCGTAAAGATTAGTTTTGTATACCTGTATTTTAGATACTTTCTGCCTGGCTGTCCAGATAAGTGGCGAGCAGTTTCGATAAACAGTCAGGTTCAGATTGTGCGAAATTATACTAACATAGCCCGCACCCGGTGTCAAATGTATAATTGTCTGACAAATAACCTACTTAATCCAAATCGGGTTGAATCGGCTTAGCATCCGTTCTTAATGGTTGAGCCTGTGCAAAACTAACGCTCACCTCCTCGGTTTAGAGGGTGGTACAGCCTGGCTAGTTTGCAAAATCTGACGCTCACCCGACTGAGCCTTTTGGAAATTAATATCTAGTAAATTATGATAAAATATACGAAGTGCAATACAACTCTTCCAGACCTGCTAATAGTCAGGTATCGTCCGGTTCGGATAGTTAGGAGTAAGACCCGCTATGAATTATGCTTTGTTGAGCAAGTGTCGGATTATAGATGATAATAGTGAAATGAGTGAGGCTATCACCCGGATTAAATCTTATGCAACCAAATTAGATGTGAAAGGTCGCTACGAGACGGTGATTTATCTGTCGAGTACCGATGATCGGGTTCTTTTTGTTTTGAGTTTGTGGTTTACTCTGGAGGATTTGGAAGCTGTTCGTGAGAAACTTCAGTTGATGACAGCTAGTAGCCTGGAGATTAACTTGGAGGATCAGCTTGTTTTTAGGCTAATCCAGGAATACCGCAAAATGGACGCGAAGATCGGAGCCTCCTTTATTCGGTTGGTTACTTTTCCTGAGCCGATTGACACAGATAAGTACATCCAGGCGGTAGCTGCTATTAAGGACAAAAGGACGGAAATTCCAGGTTATGTTGGGGGTTGGGCCGGATACAATCTTGACAAGCCGTGCTTACTTTTAAGTCGGGCCGATTGGACCAGTTTACAACACCAGGAGCAATTTTTTATAAGTCAAAGCACCCAAAATTTTAGAAATTGGTATTTGAGTCAGGGGGCGCAAACCGACTTTGCCAGTTATCAGCTTGAAGCTATTGTACAGGCTCCATCACTCAAATAAGCCGATAAAATGGTAGCGGTACATATAGCAATAATTAGAACCTTCTCAATTATGATTCTTTAATCGGATGCAGGAAAAGTTGATTATGCTGATCTAAATCTAAGCTGGTAACAAGGTATTAAAAAGGTATATAGAAAGATCAAGAGGTATTTACAAAGTGAGTGATATTAAGAACGAGCCATTAACTTTTATGGCAGTACATGCTCATCCAGACGATGAGGTATTTGGTACGGGTGGTACATTGGCCCGGCTTTCTGCCGAAGGAGTACGGACTGTGCTGGTCACGTGTACGCTAGGCGAAGTCGGCGAGATTGTTGACCCGGATTTGGACGAGGCTACCAAGCAGGAGTACTTTAGCAAGCTAGGCCAGATACGCGAACAGGAGTTACGGACCGCATGTGCCGCGCTCGGTGTGAGCGAGTTGCAGCTATTGGGGTTCCGCGACTCTGGTATGCTCGGTACGGAGGACAATAATAACCCGGCCTGCTTCTGGCAAGCCAAATTTGATGAGGCTGTCAAGCGGTTGGTCAAGCTGATCCGCGAATTCAAGCCGCAGGTGTTGGCGACCTATGAACATTTTGGGGGTTATGGTCATCCCGATCATCTTCAGGCCCATCGGGTAACGACGATTGCCTTTGATGTGGCGGGGGACAAGCGGTTCTACCCTGAGTTGGGTCTGGAACCCTGGCAAGTTGCTAAGCTTTATTATACGGTGATTCCTCGCTCGTTCTTTGCACGATTGTCGGAAGAAATGCGGGCGCAAGGTATTGATGGCCCCTGGAATAACCCGGAGATGGATACCGACAGTTGGGGCGACCCGGATACCGAAATCACCACTCAGTTCGAGGTAGGCGATTATGTTGATAGCAAAATGAACGCTTTCCGAGCGCACAAGACCCAAATCGCCCCTAACAACTTCATGTTCGTAATCCCGGAACAGCGGCGGCGCGAGGGTTTGGGCAGCGAGTGGTTTAAGCTGGCAAAAAGCAATCTTCCAACGACCACCACCGATGGACTGGAAAAGGATTTATTTAACGGATTGCGCTAACCCTGGCTTTTTGGAAGGGTTTGTTTATGGGGGAGGGCTTGTGTCCTCTCCTATAATTTGGGTAGCTGTATTAAATAGGCTTGGGCTAAAAGCGTAGTCAATAAAGGCTGGTTATTTACAGGTTATTTAATTTAATGGAAACTGATAAGGACAGCACCATCGTCACCACCCCACCCAGACTTAGCACTCGATCCTCGATCCAGCGAACAAATCCATCAGCACTCGACACTCTATCCGGCCTTTTGCGGGCGACCCACTTGTTTCCAAATGTGCTGGTAGGGGTGGCAACAGTTGTTTTCGGCTTTGTAGCGACCCGCGGTCAGCCTGATTTTGGGTTGCTGGCCCGCACCTGGGGCGTTGTTATGTGCGGACACGCTTCTATCGGTTTGCTCAACGACTACCTTGACCGGGAACGGGATGCTATCACTCAACCGGATAAACCGATACCGAGTGGGCTTGTGTCGGCTCAGTTGGTGCGTAATATCGTTATTGGTTTACTATTATTCGGTACCGGGTTAGCTTTGACGTTGCAACCAGGGGCGGCGCTATTGGCCCTGGTTGCTACCACTTCTGGTCTGCTCTACGACTTGCGGCTCAAAGATTCGTATCTTAGCTGGGTTCCCTATCTGCTTTCGTTTAGTACTTATCCGCTCTTTGTATGGGCTGCGCTCGGTCGCTTCGAGCCAATGCTGACCTGGCTTTATCCGCCCGCTCTGCTTCTGACCATCGGTATCAATCTGGCAAACGCCCTACCCGACATCGAAAGTGACCGCGCCGAACATGCCTCGCGCGGATTGGCTCATTTGCTTGGAACCCGGCGTACCCTGTTGGCTTGCTGGCTTTTGTTCAGCCTGGCTCCGCTCTTGTGTTTGCTAGTGAGTTTGTGGCTGCCGCTCAACCGAGTGTGGCTGTGGCCTTGTGGCTTGCTGGCGATACTGATTGTGGGTCTTAGCCTGTTTGTGCAGCGCCGCTGGCCCGGCCCGGCAGGACTTGAAATGGTCTGGAAGCTATCCTGTATTTCAACTTTCCTGACGGCGGCAGGCTGGCTAACCACCCTGACCCTGACCTGATTGCTTAGAATGAGGCTGTTGATTGAGAGACCTTCTAATTTTTCTCGGCTAGACTTCGCAGAACACAAAATTCGTTGCCTTCGGGGTCTTGTAGTACAGTCCAGTGGCCGGTTTCTCCATCGAAGCGGTCTATTTGGCGTGCGCCCAATCCTATCAGCCGCTCAACCTCCGCCGCCCGCGTGCTATCCGGGGTCAGGTCGAAGTGCAGCCGATTTTTAACCGCTTTGCCTTCCGGCACTTTGAGAAAAAGCAAGCACGGCTGTTCGCCTTTCGGGTCGATGATAACCGCCCCTTCTTCGTCCGCTTCATCCAAAATATAGCCGAGTGTAGCCGACCAGAACTCCACCAGTTTGGACGGGTCGGCGCAATCAAAAGTAAGACTGTGAATTGCTGATTTCATTATTTCTCCTCAATTCATCTTGATAATAATACAGACAGATAAGTTTACCTGATTTATCTCTAATAGTATCCGGGTTTATCCATCCCATCTGTGTTCATCTGTGTTACTCCCTCCCCAATTTTAAGTACTAACGGAAGTATCGGGCGGGAGTTGTTGGAAGCGGACTGCCTGATCGATAGCGGCCTGTTCTTCGGTCGAGACGGTTTGGGTGGCTTGACCGCGCCGGACGGTCTTGGCATAAACACGGGTGGCGGTGCGCCCGTGCAGACTGCTCATTACGAAGCCGTCGCCGTAGCTATCCACAATCGAGATAGCGAAACTCTGGTCGCCGCCCATATCGGTAAAGGGATTGAAGCGCACCAATCCGACCGATTGAAAGGAGTGGTTCTGGCGCAGTTCTAACTCGCGCAGGGCAGTTTGTAATACGTCGAGCATCGCGGCATCGCGTTCAAGACGGGAAAGCCGGGTGAGCAATTCATCCAGACCACCTTCACCACCATAGCGGCCCCGTAGCAACAAGTCCAGTTCGCGGTAGTTGCGATTATAACGGGTTTGAAGCCGGTAGAGCCAGAAGATCGTTCCCAACAGTATCAGCAAAATAATAAGCCACAGGTAGGGGCCTGCATCTTGAAAAAAACTTTGAAATGGGGTCATACCCGCGTCACTTCTCCTATTATCGAGCAGCTAATCCTACTAAAAAGGCGACGGTTCAGCACCGTCACCTTTTTCAACTACCCCGATTTTACGAGACAAATCCCCAACTGTCAATCACAGCCTAAATTTGTTTGTCAGACCCAAACTAAAATTGGGCTTTATGACGACTGTACCAATTGGGCCAATCGTTCATTCTGACCTGGCCTTGTTGGAGCAATGCCTGGAATTTTTGGAAGGCCCGGTCGATTTGCCGCTCAAAGAAGCGCCGTAATTTCCGCACCAAAAACCATAGACCAAATGCCAGCGCCGCCAGTACCAGACCAAAAATACCGAGCAAGCCATCCTTTTGCGCGAAAGTTATAATGCTCAGGATTGTCAGCAGAACCGCCGCCCCTAGCGACCCCCATTCGGCGATCCATAGCCAGCGAGCGAAAAACAGTACGCGCAGACCTAACCCAGTACGGGCGGCATATTGGGCCGCTTTACCGATAGCATAGCCTTTGGCCTGATCCTTGACTTGTTCGCTGCCCCAGCGTCCGACCTGTTGCAAGTGGTTTTCCTGGGCCGCTGGTTCTGGTGGTAGTGGTTCCAAGTTGTTGTAAGGACGGCCCGCCCGGTTGTCCAGAGATGTTGGGGGCGGTTCCGGCCAGCCTTGTTTCGCCATTTTCGTTAGCCTCCCTTTATTTTCAGATTATCATATATCAACCTAGAGCATAAAAAGGGCCAGCCTTTTTGCGCTGCTTTTGTTCGGCAAAATCGCTATAGCTGCCCTGATACTCGCGCACTTCGCCTTCTTCCAGTTCCAAAATACGGGTGCAGGTACGATCCAGGAAGTAACGGTCGTGCGAAATGGTCAGTAAGGTACCATCGAACTGGTTGAGAGCGGCTTCCAACACCTCGGTCGAGGCAATATCGAGGTGGTTGGTCGGCTCGTCCAGCAAGAGGCAATTGACCCCACTAAGCATCAGCCGAGCCAGTTGCAGACGGCTTTTCTCGCCACCACTCAGGTTGGCGATAGGGTCCTGGGCTTGCCGGTAGCTAAACAGGAAGCGTCCCAATAGCCCGACCGCCTCGTTTTCGTGCATCGGGCGTAAATCCCGGATGAACTCGATAGGCGTTTTGGTCTGGTCAAGCGTTTCGTGCTGTTGCGAATAGTAGCCAAGCCGGATCGATGGCCCGACCCATAGCTGACCCTCGCTGGCCTCTTCCAGACCGAGCAATAGCCGAAACAATACCGACTTGCCACTGCCATTGCGTCCGACCAGCCCAACCCGGTCGCCCCGGCAAAGCAGAAAATTGATGTCCAGCAAGATCAAATCGTCGTCATAGGTTTTTGCCAGATGAAGGGCCTCGATCACTTTTTGGCCGCCGCGCTGGTGGGGCTTGAACTTTAGGTCAATCTTACGCCGCTCTAGCACCGGGCGCTCCACCTTATCCATACGGTCGATCTGGCGCTGCTTATTGCGGGCCTGCTTAATGTGGCGCTCGGCCATAGACATGCTGGCCCACAGCTTGAAGCGGGTAACCGCTTCTTCCAAGCGAGTGATCTCCTTTTGTTGCGAAACAAAATCCTGCTGTTGCTTGAGCAGGGCCAGTTCGCGCTGGACGGTATAGCTCGAATAATTGCCCTGGTAAAAGGTCAGGCGACCGCTATCTAGTTCGGCGATTTGGGCAATCGTGTCGTCCAGCAAATAGCGGTCGTGCGAGATCAAAATAGTCGCGCCCTCGAAGGTTTGCAAAACTTCTTCGAGGCGGGCTTTGCCTGTCAAATCGAGGTGATTGTCCGGCTCATCCAATAATAGCAGATCGGGCAGGGTTACGAGACAACGGGCCAACCCGACCATTTTGCGCTGTCCGCCGCTCAAAAGCGCAACTGGATGGTCATGGATTTGGGCAGGCAGGCCAAGCCGTTCCAGGTAGCCCCGCGCTTCGTTTCGCAAGCGTGGCCCGCCCGCTTCTTCGTACTTTTCGAGCAAAGTGGCCTGCTCTTCAAGGGCCTGTTCCAGACGGTGCATATTGACTGCCAACCGGGGGTCGGCCAGGGCTGTTTCGACTTCTTCCAGTTTAGCTTCGAGCGCCAGCAAATCGGGCCGCCCTTCCAGCACTTCGTCCAGGGCGGTGGCTGCCCCGTCTCCGGCATATTCCTGGGGTAAATAGGCTATTTTGATCCCCTTCCGCAAGATGCGTTCGCCCTGGTTGGGTTTTTCATGACCGGCCAGGAGTTTGAGCAGGCTCGATTTGCCGGTTCCGTTTGGCCCGATCAGCCCGATTTTCTCGCCATCGTTCAAGCTCAGGCTTACATCTTTGAAGATTTGCCGCGTCCCATAACTCAGGCCGACTTGCTCTAGTCTGACGATTAACATAACTATAGTGTCCTTTCGGTAGTAGAGATTAGAGATTAGAAATCAGAGATCAGCCGGATTAGGTTTTGGCGATGTTCGATTTGGGTCAAGTGTGATTATTTGGGGGGCAGGAGAATTTGTAAGCTATCGCTCCACCCACTGATAATCACCCGGTTTTCGACTTATTTCTAATCTCTAATCTCTAATTTCTAATCTCTTTTCAAACGCGCCAGAGTCGGGCAGCCTGATAAATATAGCAGGTACTAAAAAACGCCGCAGGCCGCTCGACTGGCCCACGACGTTTCGATAATTCCGCCGGTATGAGGTTAGTGATAGGTGTTTGCTACCGCCCTATCCTTCCCTTCACCCGAAAGCGCCACCGAAAAAAAGGCACAGTGAAGCAAGGACTGGGCCGAAGTAAACCCTTTGGTGCTAAGTCCATCTCGGTTGTAGAGCTTGCTAGTCGCTGTAAACATTTTTCGGGCGTTTCTCGTTCATAGTTTGCGCGGCACAAAGCCGCTTTACATACAATAACGGGTAATCTAAAAATACCCGTCATTATCGTAACATTAGTTGTGAAGGTCGGCAATAGGTCTTTAGTCGAATATACCTATTCGCGGCTACTCGGCAGTTACCCGTTTCTCCGGATACATCTTGTCTACTTCGGCGCGGGCCTTAGATTTGTCCTTGAAGTAGAGCGAGTTGATCGGCGTGAAGTTCTTCCATTTGTCGGGTACTTCTTCCTCGGCAAAGATCGCCGCGACCGGGCATTCCGGCTCACACGCACCGCAGTCGATACACTCATCCGGGTGGATGTAGAGCATGCGGTCGTTGTCGCCGTCCTCATAGATGCAATCGACCGGGCAGACGTTGACGCAACTTTTGTCTTTCAGGTCTACACAGGGTTCGGTAATTACATAAGCCATCGAAATCCTCCATTCGGTTTTCTTAACATGCTGGTTACAGGTTGAGCGGCTACCGCTCTGTAGCGTTAGTTGTATAATAACTTCAAAGCGGCTTTGGCTAATAGGACAAAAGTCTCATACGATTTTGTGATAAACTAGGCTCCTAAACAGGTCTAAGAATTGACCTCCAATCTTTTGGTAGGGGCGACCTTTATGGTCGCCCGTGAACACCCGGCACGATCTCCGAGGGCGACCGCCTAACCAGTTGACGGCCCACCCCTACAAAAGACCGGGATAAGCGGAAGACAAATGGGAGCGGTTTGCTTTGAAGATAGGCAAATCGATCTGGCTTAGAAGGCAAGTATTTAGTAATGGTAAAGACCGAATTTTTACGAAGAATATCTTATTTCGCCGGCTTGGAACGGGCCGGAGATGTTTTGGCGAGTCTGGCGAAGGCTACCCTCGAAGAACGTTACGAACGGGGCAAGCTGCTTTATTTGGAGGGCGATGCCGGTAGGGGTCTTTATTATTTGGTGGAAGGGCAGGTGCGGATGTTTAAGTCCAGCCCGGACGGTCGAGAATTGACCTTAGAGTTGATCGGGCCGGGCCAGACTTTTAACGAAGTGGCGGTGTTGGATGGTGCGCCCACCCCGACCAGTGCCGAAGCTCTGGAAGCCAGTCTGGTTTGGCTGATCCCGACCGAGATTGTTTTGCATCTGCTGGAAACCGAGCCAACCGTTGCACGGGCGGTTGTCAACGATCTGGCTTCGCGCATGCGCCACCTGACCATGCTGGTCGGCGAGCTTTCGCTCAAGCAGGTGACGGCGCGGGTCGCCAAGATTTTGTTGAGCCAGGTCGAGCAGGGAGCCATTTTGGGGGTCGGGATCAGCAACCAGTTGACCACCCAGATGACCCAGCAACAGATGGCCTCGATGGCCGGAACCGTCCGCGAGATGGTGGGCCGCGCCCTGCGGACTTTGCAGAAGTCGGGGGCGATAGAACCCCGGCGCGGCTATATTATTATCAAGGATGCCGCCAAGTTGCAGACTTTTCTTTAGCGGTTCAGGCCCGGTAGCTGTCCATCACGACCACCACTTTGCCCGTCACCTTGCGTTCGGCGATGCTACTAATCGCCTCTCCGCCTTGCGCCAGAGGATAGGTAGCCGAGACGAGCGGCTTGAGCTTGCCCTCGCCGATCCAGGTCAGCAACTGCTGAAAGTTTTGGACGCTGCGTTTGGGTTCGCGCTGGAGGAAGGCTCCAAAAAAGACCCCCACAATCGAGCAACCCTTGAGCAAGGCCAGATTGAGCGGGATACGCGGAATCTCCCCGTTCGCAAAGCCTACCACCAAAAAGCGGCCTTCCCAGGCGGTATTGCGTAGCGCAATCTCGGAGTACGCCCCTCCCACCGGGTCATAAACCACGTCGGCCCCTTGTCCGCCGGTCAGGGTTTTGAGCCGCTCTTTAAGGTCTTCGGTGCTGTAGTTGATAACCTCGTCCGCCCCGTACTGACGGCAAACTTCGAGCTTTTCCGCACTGGAAGCCGCCGCGATCACCTTTGCGCCCATCAGCTTGCCAAGCTCGACCGCCGCCAGTCCGACCCCTCCGGCGGCTCCCAACACCAGCAAGGTTTCGCCCGGTTGCAACCTGGCCCGGTCTTTGAGGGCGTGATAGGAGGTCGCGTAGGTCATGGCGAAGGCTGCCCCGGTTATCAGGTCGAGGTCGGGCGGTAGGGGAATCAGGCGGGCTTCTTCGACCGCCACTTCTTCGGCAAAGCCTCCCCAGCCTATCGGGGCCAGCACTGGGTCGCCCACTTTTATCCGGCTCACCCCTTCCCCGACCGCTTTGACCACCCCCGCGACATCGCTCCCCGGCGCAAACGGCATCTCCGGCTTGAATTGGTACTTGCCCTCGATAATCAGGCTATCCGGGAAATTTACCCCGCAGGCTTTAACTTCTACCACTACCTGCCCTTTGCCCGCTTCGACCGCCCCAATTTCTTCCAACACCAGCTTTTCGGGCGGGCCATACTCTTTACACAACAGTGCTTTCAATGCTTAAACTCCTTCGTTTTTACCAACCTATCAGAAGTCTATGGACATCCAACCAGGGATGAAGGATGAAAGGGGACTGAGGACTGCGTAGCTCGATTGTAAGACCTTGCTCCGCCAATGGACGTTCCCCCTTCATCCTTTGTGTGACCTTGCTTCGCCAATGGATACCTTCTCACCCCACTATCGTAGAAAACCCGCCCCCTGTCAATTCCCATTTCTAATGTAATTGTCCAGCCAACCTTGAATTTGTCATTCTGAGCCGCAGCGAAGAATCTAGATTCTTCGCTGCGGCTCAGAATGACACGGCTGAGTAGTTGTAACCGTTGACGGTCTGTCATAGTGAGAGGGGAGATTACCTCGGTTTTTGCCGAAGTTGGCTCCGCGCCGAACAATCCCGGTAGGACAGTGGCCCACTCGTGAACGGTTACGAGTAGTTACGTCTAGCTTCTATTTTTGTCCAGGGCGGCTAAAAGTGCTTCCAGGTAGGGCCGGTAGGGGTTAGCTTCGGGCAGGATGGCGGGCTGATCGTCCAGCACGGCTAACAGGCTTTCCACGAAGGCTACCTCGATTTCCCAATCTGCCCCTTGCACCGCCCACTGTTCCCGCACCGCTTGCAACTCTGTGTACCACTTCAGCCGACTTTCCGGGGCGACCGTCTTGACTGCCAGCGTATTGTTTACCAGTGCCTCGATTTGTTCCGGTGGGAGGATAGACGGTTCTAGCGAATTAGCTCCCTGAAGCGCCTGGCGCATCTGGGCGGCTATCCCGGCTACCACCTGCGCGTTGGGCGAACGAACGTACTCAAACAAGCCCTGGGCCTGTTCCACCAGGGCCAGACCTTTCTCAGGCTCCCCGCGTCCCCATAAAACTATACCCATATTGTTAAGAGTAGCAGCCTCTCCATATTTGTCGCCGACCGCCCGGCGCAAAGGTAAGGCTTGCTCGAAATACTCTAAGGCTTGAGCCTGCTCCCCTAAAGCCGAGTAGACCGCCCCGATATTGGAGAGGGTAGCGGCTTCTCCAGCGCGGTCGCCGACAGTCTGTATCAAAGGTAAGGCTTGCTCGAGGTATTCAAGGGCTTTGGCATTCTCGCCTAAATCGGAGTAGACCCCCCGATATTGTTAAGGGTAACAGCTTCTCCGCCTCGGTTGCCCAGCGTCCGATCCAACCGTAAGGCTTGGTCATAATACTCTAAGGCTTTGGCCTGCTCGCCCAGATTGGAGTGGTAGGCAGCTAGATTGTTAAGCAGCGTGCCTTCGATTTGCTGATCGCCCACCGCCCGCACCACTATCAGACCACGTTCGATCCAGACGATCCCCTCTGGCCCCAACCCACGCAATCTCTGAAATTCTCGTAAGGCCCAGATGTAAGGTAGCACCCGGTCGTCCTGGCGTTGCGGATCGCTAACACATTCTTCCCAGGCATGTTGGATTTGGGGCCATTCCGGTTCAATCTTTTGCCAATTTTTAGGGTCTTCGTTTACCAGGTCGAGATAGTATTGGGCGTGGTAGTGCCGGAGATCGTCAAGCTGGCCTTGCGTTCTGGCCTGCCGGAGGGCGATCTCGGCGATCACTTGATGCAAGGCCAACCGTTCGTCTTCCAGCCCTTCTAATTTTTCCAGCAGACTAAAATCAAGCAGGGTCGTCACCAAATCGAGGTCGTCGGTCTGACCGAGCGCGAGGGCCGCCTCAACCGAGAAACTGGCCGGTTTGGGTGTGAAGGGAGCCAATCGATAGAACAGGGTGCGGTGTGCGTCGCTCGGTAGGGCATCGACGCTGAGTTTTACGATTTGATCGAGGGTCAGCTTGCGGGTCGGGTCTTGCAAACCTAGCCAGCTTTCGGCCTGTTCGAGGATTTTGAAAGCCTTGACAGTTTGAGCCTGAAGACGGCTCTGAGAGCGTAAATAGCCGCCGACCAACGTCAGGGCCAACGGCAGACCGCCCACGGCACGGGCGATCCGATGCAAGGCGGCCTGATCGGTCTGGGCCGCCTTCGGGCAGAGGGTCGCCAGCAACTCGACCGAGCGGGCCTCGTCCAGTTCTTCTAAACGGTTGAAGTGGCGGGGCGCAAAATCGTTAGCCAGTCCTTCCTGACGGCTGGTCAGCAATTGAGCGCAACCGGGCCGGACAATGCGCCCAAAAAGCCGGGCGTGGTCAGCCTCCCACACATCGTCGATAATCATCAAATAGCGACGGTCGCCCAGGGCCGCCTGGACTTTATCAACCAGTGCTTCGGGGGTAGCCGCCCCTTGTGGGTCGCCACCTAGCACCTCCACCCAACGCCGCAATTCATAATCGAGGTTGGGGTTAGGGCCAAGCGCGGCCCATAGTATCCCGCCCTCGAAATGGCTCCGTACCTCGTCATCCCAGCCTATCGCCAGGGCCAGGCTCGTCTTGCCCACCCCGGCCTTACCGTTGAGGGCCGCCACCGCCACCGGGCCACCCGCGAAAAGCTGCTCTTTTAGGGTCGCCATCAGGTCAGCCCGGCCTACAAAATTGTCGGGCGGGCGTTGCGGCAGCATAAAGACGGGTTCCCCCGGCTTATAAGGGCTTACGTAAACATTATTATTACCGCCAAGTATGTTTATGCCGCCGGAATTGTTTACATCACGCTCAATGTATGTGCCGCTGCCGGTATTGATGCTAGGTTGTGGGGGTGGAGGAATAGCCTCTTCTGGATTGCTCATAAAGCCTACTTTAAGTTTGTTGAAAAGCCGCCAGTCGCGTTTTGCTTACGCCTTGCTAGAATTATACTTTAACGTTTAAATTCAAACAAGCCTTTTGAACAAAGAGATTGGATTGGGGGCGACCCTTGTGGTCGCCCGTGAACACCGGGCCGGGTCTGCGAGGGCGACCACAAGGGGATGATAAGTTCTAATGCAATACCTATCACACAAGGGCGGGAATTGTCATTCTGAGGCGGGACATTACCCGAATTAGAAACTTACCACCTAACCCCGCCGAAGAATCTCCTCTCCAGAGCCGGGTCTTGCCCTCAAGCGCCGGGTTGGGCTAGAAGATTCTTCGGGGCTTAAATTATCTCAGAGTAAAAGCCTGGTACTGGTTGCCCCTCAGAATGACATTCATCCGCTTATTTGAATAGTATTGGTTCTAAATGCACCGCAGGCCGGGCTTTAGCTCCCGGTGGTGTAATCGTAAAAACCTTTGCCGCTCTTACGACCGAGGTGGCCCGCTTTAATCATATCTTCCAGGAACGGGGGCGGCAGGTCTGCCGGGTCGCCACTCTCCTGGTAGTGCAGGAGCATGCTGTAGCGCATAATGTCCACCCCGCTAAAGTCCGCCAACTCGAACGGCCCCATCGGGTGATTCAACCCCAGCTTGAGGGCTTTGTCTATATCCTGATAAGAAGCATAGCCCTCCTGGTAGAGGTGGAGG
This sequence comes from Chloroflexia bacterium, assembly GCA_038210655.1. Lineage (GTDB taxonomy): Bacteria > Chloroflexota > Chloroflexia > Chloroheliales > Chloroheliaceae > 54-19. Next base: position 74,780 of record JBBQWM010000004.1, on the reverse strand, counting down.
GCGGCGCGGGTCAGCGCCCCCAGCACATAGTTGACAATAAAGCCAAAGATTTCCTTCTGCATCAGGACTGGCTCTTTGCCGATGCGCCGGGCCAGTTCCATAGTAAGTTCGGCGCTCTCCTGGCTGCTGTCGGGGCCTTTGACGACCTCGACCAGCTTCATAACCAGGACAGGGTGGAAAAAGTGCATATTAACCGCCCGGTCTTTGCGTTCGATATTGTCATTTACAATCTTGCTGATAACAATCGTTGAAGAATTGGAAGCCAGAATTGTCTGCGGTGGGCAGATTTTATCGAGTTGGGCGAAAAGCTGGCGCTTGGTATCGAGGTCTTCATAGACCGCTTCAATCACAAAATCGGCCTGCCCTGCCGCCTCGGTCAGATCGGCGACCGGCCTGACCCGGCCCAAAGCGGCTTCCATTTCGTCCTGGCTCAACTTCCCCTTGTTTACCCGGTTTTGAAGCTGAGTACGGTTGCTCTGAATGCCCTTTTGAAGCATTTCGGGATTGGCATCGGTCAAATTGACCGCGTAGCCAAATAGGGCGCACTGCTGGGCGATCTGCGACCCCATCGTGCCAGCCCCAACCACGCAAATTTGTTTAATATCGTCGATTCCCACTGTTATCCTCCTTGATAAAATAGGTTTAAAAATTCTCTTTGGGTAGAAGCGGGTACAAACCCGCTCCTAGAGTTATTGAATCCCTTGTAGGAGCGAGCTTCTGCTCGCGATTGAATTGGCAGCTATTGCTTCAATCGCGGGCAGAAGCCCGCTCCTACAGGATATTGGGTAGCTCAAGTCTTTTGTAAGCTGCTATAAGCTGGTGAGCTAATTCAAGCGCTCGATCAAGGCGGCATAGCCCTGTCCACCACCCACGCACATGGTTTCAATCGCAATCTGCTTGTCGAACTGTTGCATGCCATAAAGCAGGGTCGCCATAATCCGCGCTCCGGTACAGCCGAAAGGATGCCCCAGCGCAATTGCTCCGCCTTTGGGGTTGAGTTGCTTTGCCATATCCACCCCAAGCTGGCGGCAGACTTCGTAAGCCTGACTTGCAAAGGCTTCGTTCAACTCAAAAATATCGATGTCCTCGATGCTAAGGCCAGTTCGTTTGAGCAATTTGCCAACCGCCTCGACCGGGCCAACCCCCATAATCTCCGGCTCAAGTCCGCTAACCGCCCAACTAACGATCCGGGCCATCGGCTTCAAGCCCAATTCACGCGCTTTACCCAGGCTCATTATGACCGTCGCGGCAGCCCCATCGTTCAAGGGGCAGCTATTGCCCGCCGTAACGCTGCCATCTTCCCTAAAAACTGGCTGAAGGGCTGCCAGACCTTCGAGGGTAGTGCTGGGGCGCGGGCCATCATCTTTGCTTATTACTCGGCCATCATCCAAAGTTACGCTCACGATTTCGGCCTCAAACCAGCCTGCTTGCTGGGCTTTGACGGCCTTCATCTGGCTTGCCAGCGCGAATTCATCCTGGGCCTGACGGCTGACCCCGAAGCGACGGGCCACGTTTTCGGCGGTCATCCCCATCGGGATATAAACATCCGGCAGACCCGAACCATCCCGATCCACAAATTTAGGGTTGGGCTTAAAAAGAGATTTACCCTGTTCCGGCACTTTGCTGGTACATTCGGTCCCACCGGCCACGTAAACCTCGCCGATACCCAGGATAATTTGCTGGGCGGCGAAAGTGATCGCCTGCAACCCGCTAGAGCAGAAGCGGTTGACCGTCACCCCTGGTACGGTATCGGGCAGTCCGGCCAGCAGCGCGGCGTTGCGGGCGACATTATAGCCCTGCTCACCTTCGGGATTGGCGCAACCCAAAATCACATCCTCAATTTGAGACTTGTCCAGCCCCGGCACTCGCTCGACCGCCGCTTTGATCGCCAGACCTGCCAGGTCGTCCGGGCGGGCATCTCTGAGAGAGCCTTTGAAGGCTCGCCCGACGGGAGTACGTACCGCGCTAACGATGACCGCTTCGTTGTCGCCTAACTCATTTTGAGAGGTACCTACTTTGGCTACATAATTCATTTTAGCTCCTCCTTTGGAGATAAATGGGTAGATTGATAAAATTTTACTCAGGTTTTTGGTATGGCTGATGAAACCAGTCTACCATAGGCTAGAAAAATTTTCAGAAGAAAAAGCGATTAAAGCTATCCGCAAAAACCAGCCCTGACTACTGACATACAGCTGTCACAATTATCTGGTAAGCTAGAAGAGACGAATAGATAAAGCGCAGGTGGGCTAATAAAATTAGCCGATTTAGCAGGGATCGGTAATTTATTTAATCCTGTTAATCCTGTCTATCCCTGTTAATTTTAGAGGAGTTGATCTTAATGGAGCTTTATAAAGCAACAGGTTGTTTCAAAGCGGTCGCGCCCTTCGATTTTGGCAAATCGTTGCAATTTTTGGGTGGGTTTGGGCCGATGCAAGGTGAGCATGTAATAGCCGCCAACCGGCTTACCAAAGCGGTAAGTATCGAGGGCCACCCGGTGGTTTTTCAACTGACCTCGGTCAGGACGGTTGAGCAACCCGAACTCGAATATAACCTGTTTTCGGGCCAACCCCTCACGGCGGCGATCCAGGCTGCAACCTTAGACCGGGCGCGGTTCTTTTTGAGCCTGGAGGATGACTTAGGGCCTTTTTATGCTATCGGACGTACAGACCCAGCGTTCGCGCCCGTGATTGAAGCCTTATACGGCTACCATCAGGTCAAATTCCTGACCCCCTTCGAGAACGCTTGCTGGGCGGTTTTGAGCCAGCGTAACCCCATGAAGATGGCTCAGAAGATGAAATGGGCGCTGACCGAACAGCTTGGCGAAAGTTTAGAAGTCGAGGGCTTACTTTACCGGGCCTTTCCCGAAGCAACCCAAATTATCCAGACCGACCCCGATCTGTTGCATAGCCTGATCCGCAACGAGCGCAAGGCCGAACAAATAGCGTCAGTTGCGGCGGCTTTTAGTCGGGCCGACGAGGAGTTTTTGCGGAAGGGCGATTATGCTGAGGTTGAAGCCTGGTTGCTCAAGATCAAAGGGATCGGGGCATGGTCGGCTAACTTTATAATGTTGCGCGGTTTGGGCCGGATGGAACGTGCGCCCGACAGCGAAAAGCGGCTATCCGAGGTGCTGGCCCACAAATATGGACAAGGCCACTCGCTTACCCCCGCAGAAATGCGCCAGGTTGCCGACCGTTACGGTCACTGGCAAGGCTATTGGGCGCATTATCTACGGGTGGCAGGTTAAAGGGATGAAGGATGAAGAAATACAGAATGCAGAATGCAGAATGCAGAATGAGGGGAACATTCATTGGTGGAGTGGTGTCATACAACCGGAGTCCTCAGTCCTCAGTCCCCTTTCATCCCTCATCCCTCATCCTTCATCCCTTGTTCGATATTGCTCCGCCCACAGACCGGGGCCGTCCATTGGCGGAGCAATGCCATAACATAGGCTTTTAGCTTTGAGGGCGCAAATGGCGGTCGAGAAAGTCGGCAATCGCCGGATAAACTGCCAATTTGTTTTTTAGCTTGGTGATGCCGTGTCCTTCGTCGGGAAAGACATAGTATTCGACCGGGTGATTGCGGCTCTTGAGGGCCGTTACCATTTGCTCCGATTCGCTGATCGGCACACGTGGGTCGCGTTCGCCGTGAATAATCATCATGGGTGCGGTTATGCGGTCGGTCTTGTGGATCGCCGAAATTTCGATCAAGAAATCGCGGTCGGTGGTCGGGTCGCCATATTCCGGGGTACGCATTTTGAGGCGGTACGGGCTGGTATTTTCCATAAAAGTGAGCATGTTGGCAATCCCGTAAATATCGACCCCTGCCGCCCATAACTCAGGATAGGTCGTGACCGCCGCCAGTACCATAAACCCGCCATAACTCTGCCCATAGACCGCGATCCGGGCCGGGTCGCTATAGCCGCTTTCGCGTAACCATTCGACCCCCGCCTTCAGGTCGGCAACCGAGTCCATGCGCTTCCGAACATCATCCAGAGCTAGATAAGTTTTGCCGTAACCACTGCTGCCACGCACATTGGGAGCCAGAATACCATAACCCCGCGAGACATAATACTGAAGTACCGGGTTCCAGCTAAAACGGGTCTGGCCTTCCGGCCCGCCATGTACAAAAACGATAAAAGGGGTAGAGCGGTCTTTAGCTGCGCCAGGTGGCAAAAAGAGCAAGGCCGGAATTTGCAACCCATCAAACGACGGATATTCGATTAGTTCCGGTTGGACGAAACGCGCAAAGTTCAACCCACCACGAGCGCTAAAAGTAGCTTGATAAAGATCGGTGCCTTCCAAATCGTAGACCCAAATATCGGCATTCTGTACCGAACTATTATAGCTAAAAGCCAGCCGTTTGCCATCCGGCGACCAGGCCGGAATAGAAAGCCACAGGCCAATCCCGGTTACGATCCCACGTGGCAACCCTCCCACCGCTTGCTCCTGCCCGCTATCAAGCTCACGGATATAAAGCCGGGAGTAGCCCCCTTCGTTGATCTCGTAGGCCAGTCGGGAACCGTCCGGCGAAAGGGCCATTGTTTCGCTGTTCCAGGGCCGGTCGCTCAGGAAGGTCAGCTTTGTGGTGGCGAGTTCCAGGCAGGCCGGACTCGAAAAATCGCGGCCCCAATCGGTGATAACATAGACCGCTTTATCATCCTGACTAAAGAAAGCGTTTGAGGCAAAATAAGTCTGGGTTTGATGGGGGGTCAGGTGGCGTGGCTCTGCCTGGGGCTGAGTTAGATCGATCAAGAAAAGGTCAGCGTCCAGGTTGGTGTTAGCCCGCCGGAACAGAATATACCGACCATCGTGCGACCAATCCTCCGCATAAAGACTTTCATCGGCCTGATAGACCAATTGTGGTTCGCTTCCAAGCTCGTGGGTATAAATATCAAAAAAAGCCGGGTGGCGACGATTGCTCGAAAAGCAATAGGCCCGCCCGTCCGGTCGCCAGGCTCCAAAGTTATTTTTGTATTCGGGCGTTTCGATCAGGGTAGTCACGCTCAGGCCGCTGGTAACTTCGCCTTGCAGCAAATAGAACTGGTCTTGCTCGTCGCCGCCCCGGTCGCGGGTAAAAAGAAAGGCGGTTCTGTCCGGGTTAGGGTGAAGGCTCGTTACCCGTTCCTCGAAAAAGGTAAGTTGGTCGGGCCAACTGCTTTTTGTACCAGCCGAGGTTGCTATCGACCAAATCTGATTGGTTCCAGTAATGTCACTCAAAAAGAGCAGCCGTTCACTGCCCGCCGAAAAGATCGGCATAATCGCATTTCTGACATTTAAATAGGGTGCAAAATCCTTGACCTGTTTAGTTTCCAAGTTGATATACTCCTTACCTAATAAAATCAATAAAATTATTGAAAAGTCGCACATTCCTGAGTCCTATAGAATTCTATATGTGTCATAAATTAAATAAACGCTTATTCGAGAGAGATTTGGATAGATAAAGGGCCGATTTTACCAAACTGGAATGTATTAGACTGCTTTTCTAACAGTTGGCATCCAGAGGAAGGTATGTTATAATCACCTAGAACAAATATTCATTTATTTTAGGCTGTCCCGATTTGGAAAAGACAAATTACCATAAATGTATCAATATCGAAAATCGAATAGCGTGTTGAATGCCCTGATAATAGTCGGCTTTTTGGCGCTGGTAATTCTCTTTGCTTTGGTCGTATTTGGCAGTCACAAAGAGGAAGTAAGTAGCTGGGTCGGGCTTGGTGAGGGCGGTTCGGTAATTGACGCGCAAATTGTAGGGGTGAACCCTGCTCCGGCCCCACCAGGTTTGGTTGCCGGGACGGGTGGTGGTCGCTTTCCGGCCATCTCGCAACGTGATAAGAGCCAGTATGCGGACGAGGCCGAATGGCGTACCTGGGCCGCCAGCAGTTGCTCGGCGGCGGCCCTTTCGAGCGTGCTAAACGGCTATGGTAAATCGGTGCGTGTGACCGATGTGCTGGCTTATCTGCAAGAACAAAATGCTATCAAGCCGAATATGGGCCTTTACAGGTACGATGTGTTTGCGTCGATTTCGGCTAAATACGGCCTCAAAGCCGCCTACAGCGAGGATAAAGACCTCGAAGCTCATTTCAATCGGATTTTGGATTATCTCAAGCGCGGTGTCCCGGTCATCATCAATGTCTACGACCCGGCCTATTTTCCGGGTGGGCATTTTATCGTCGCTACTGGCCTCAACCCGGACGGCACTGCCGCTATTATCAACCCCGACCCGGCCCGTGATAAGACCGTCAGCCAGAACTGGCCGCTCGACGGCCTCAAACGCTACTTTGCCAGCCGTCTGCGTAGCGCCGCCATCACGACGGCTTAGAACCTATCTCAGTCGGGGCGACCCTAGTGGTCGCCCGTGAACATCGTGCCGGGTCTCCGAGGGCGACCACATAGGGTCGCCCCTACCAGTCCAATCTCTTTGCAACTTGCTGATACCTATAAAATCCGGGCTTATCTATACTTTCATTTCAAACTGGTTGCCAAGCAGAACGAATCGTGCTACATTTCGCAAGGTGAAAACTACATCGGTGGTCGGGCCGAAACAGGCCGGTAGAAAGAGCGAACCAGAGCAATGCCCCTGATCGAAGATACGAAGCGCTATATCCCAGGTGACGAAAAGTACTGGCTGGCTTTTAGCCGGGTGCGGCAGATCGGGGTAGTCCGAATACGACGGCTGTTCGACTATTTTGGGAGTTTGCAAAATGCCTGGGAAGCCAGGGCAGGCGATCTGATGTCGGCAGGGTTGGAGCCTAAGCTGACCGAACGGCTGCTCAATTTCCGCCCGACTTTTGACCCGGACGAGGAATTAGCCCGTTTGGAAGGGCTAGGGATCGCGGTGGTGACGTTGGATGGGCCGGGCTACCCCGACCGCTTGACCCAGATCGAGCAACCGCCGCCGGTACTATATCTCAAAGGATCGGTCGAAGAGGCTGACCGACTGGCGCTGGCCGTGATCGGAACGCGCCGGGCGACTACCTATGGCAAGCAGGCCACTAACCGCATCTGCCTTGAGTTGGCCCAGCAGGGTGTTACTATCGTGAGCGGGCTTGCCAGAGGGATCGATACTTTCGCACATCAAGCGGCCCTGGAAGCCGGAGGGCGTACCCTGGCAGTGCTAGGCTGTGGGCTAGATATTATCTACCCGGCCGAGAATAAAAGTCTGGCGGCCCGTGTCGCCGAGAATGGGGCGGTTATTTCAGAATATCCGCCGGGAACCCAGCCAGAAGCGATTAACTTTCCCGTCCGCAACCGAATCGTGAGTGGGCTGTCGATGGGTGTATTTGTGGTAGAATCGGCGGAGGCGGGCGGAGCGCTTAATACGGTTGAACACGCCAACCAGCAAGGCCGCGACGTATTTGCCTTACCGGGAAGTATCTTCAACCAATTTAGTGCTGGGACTAATAAGCTGATCCGGCAGGGCGCAAAGCTGGTCAGCAGTGCCAGCGAGATTATGGAAGAGTTGCAGCCCGGTCGGTTGTTCGACATTCAGGAGGCCCGCGCCGAACTAGCGCATACCGGTGACAATGCAGCAGAAGGCGCGATCCTGCGCGTGTTGCGGCAGGCGGGCCAACCACTTCACATTGACGAAGTTTGTAATGAATGTGGTCTGCCGATGCCGGAAGTCACTAGCGTCGTGGTGATGATGGAACTCAAAGGAATGATACAAAATATGGGCGGAATGCGCTACGGGCTGACCCGCTTTTAGTTTTTGGATGATAGCAGATTTTGGATTTTTCTAAAAAAATTAGCCGATTTTTAAGTCAAATTTGGATAGTTTTGCTGTTGGCGGGGCTGATAGCGGCTTGCGGCGAGGAAGCGACGGTTGGCCCGACCGCCATCCCTACCGTCGCCCCCGATAAATTGCCGACCGCCCCGCCCCAACCCCCTAGCCTGACGGTTGCCAGCGTCACCGATAACGCCATCTCGCCCACTCCTGCCGAGGCTGACCCGGTGCGTCCTTTGCCGGCGGTCAATACCATCGCGAATGTGACGGCCCAGCCTGCTCCACCGACCGGTTCGCTTACCCAGGGCAGTTATGGGGCGCTCCCGACCCCGCCGCGTACCCTCGACCCAAAAGCCGAAACTCTCCCGCCGCCCGCTTCCAAAGCCTGGCCCAAAGGCAATTTTGTGGTAGGGACGACTACCGGGTTATATCTGGTTGGGATACAAGGGGAAGGCGAAAAATTGCTGGCGGGCGGCGCGGCCTATGCTGACCCAAAAGTCGCCCCGGACGGTACTCGCCTGACGGTCTTTCGGAGCGATTGGGTGACAAAGCAAACCCAACTGCTAATGCTCGATAGCGCAGGCTCACCCAAACCGCTAACCCTCGAAAATGGCGGGGTGATCCTGGCGGCAGCCTGGTCGCCCGATAGCAAGACGCTGGCCCTGACCCGCGCTACCGATACCAACAATGATGGGTTGGCGGATGATAACGACAGCCTGACGATTGTGTTGTACGACGTAGCGACCGGTAAGCAGCAAAGTGTCGCCGAGGGGCGTTACCCGGTCTGGTCGCCGGATGGCGTGCGGTTGGCCTTTGTAATCTCCGGCCCCGCCAGTGATAGCCTCGACCCCAGCACTCGCAAATTGCGGCGCAGCCCGAATGCGGTGGGGATTTACAACTTTAGTAGCCGGGCCAAACGAACGCTTTTGGAGTCAAAGGGGTTGGAAGTGGTGCTTGGTAGCGCCGGGTTCACCCCGATCCCGCCCGATTTAAAGCTGGCGGTGCGCTATTTCAAGGCGGTCGCCTGGCATCCCGATAGCCAGCACATAACCGTTAGTGCTGATGTGACCGGGCCGACCGGTTTGCGGGCGGGGGTAATAATGACGCTGACTATCGAGGATGCCGTTCCAAAAGTGGTGACGGCGGCCGGAGATGCTGCTGGGCAGGTGGCCTGGACTGCCGATGGCAAGCGTTTAGCTTTCGAGACCGTGCCACAGTTCCCGGTCGGGCCAAAAAGCGCCACCCAAATCGCCCTGACCGAGAATCCCAGCCTGCTAGGAACCGCGCCGACCAAAATCCTGCTTGGCAATCCTGCCACCCGTTCCGAGGCTCGTCGCCCGTTGTGGGTCGCTGACGGGCAGAAGTTGGCCTTTTTGGAGGGCGACCGCTCGATTCTAACGGTGGTTGAGCGTGACGGACAAAACCCCCGTCGCTTGCTTTCCGATTGCACTGGCTTCGATTGGTTTTGAATCTAACTCTCACCTGAAGATCAGAGGGGCCGTCGGTTGGAAAAGCCACTGTCAAGGGGATGCCAGTAAGCAATCCGTTCTTCGTCGATTTTCCAGCATAAATTGATGATCCGCCCGTCGCGCAAGCTGGCAAAGTCGAGCAGGCCCATATCAAGGTCTTTTATTTCACACCCGATTTCCTGCACCTTTTCCAGGTCTTGCCGGACAACCTTCATGTGTTCAATAATTTTGGTTGCCAACTGCTCCCGCTTCATATCATAGCCGTTACCACGAGCGTGGGAAGCATCGAGTTGTTCAAATTCTTCGCGGGCCTGGTCCGCCTGATTTTTGGCGGCTTGCATATGCTGAACCAGTTCTCGTAAACGCGGTAATAAATCGGTGGCCTCTTCCAGGGTAAAAAGCCGAGGAGTTTCCCTTTCCATGCCGGGCGGCATCCTTTCTCCAGGCTGAAGCGAGGGCGCATTGGTCGCCAGCGGTTCATCCGAGCTTGTCGTTCATTTAACCAACGATTTTTTGAGTAGCGTATTGATACAGGAATTATAACATGTTTAAGCTACATGCGGTTATTAGCTTTGCAACAAGCCGTTTTACAGCAAGTTGCACAGTTATCGAACCCTTGTAGGAGCGAGCTTCTGCTCGCGATTGAACACTCAGCCATTGCGAACATCGCGAGCAGAAGTTCGCTCCTACAGATAAGGGTTTAGCTCAAATGCTTGGCAATTTGCGATAGACCCGAACTAATTTTAGGTTAAGCAAAGGGCGAGAGACACTGCTCTCGCCCTTTGTTACGCTTTTCAAAAGTGAGACACAAAGTTTCCCTGTGTCTAGCAACTCCCACTGACCCCCCAACCGCTTTTCTTGCCGAAAAGGGTGGGCAGGTTTTTGAACAGATATTTTGGTCGGGTATGGTACATCGCCATCATTTTGCGCTGGGCAAATTCGATTTCGCTAGGAGTCAGATAATCCAGCTTCATCACGCTATGATAAACATCGTAATGATGCCAGTCGCGGTCAAAGATGCGATCTTGATAGGTTGTCCAGTCGTCGGTGCCGACATAGGGGGTCAGGATGTTGATCCAGAGCATTTCGGGGTTCAAGTCCATCAAATAGCCAAAGTTGGTGTTGAGGCTTTCGTGGGTTTCGCCCGGTGTACCGATGATAGTCGAGGCCAGACTGATGATCCCATATTTCTTGAGAGTGCGAACAGCCTGGAAATTGTCGTCTACGGTGGCCTTTTTGCGATAGAGCTTGAGGGTTGCTGCATCCATATTTTCGACCCCTAGCAGAACGGCTTCGCAACCGGCCTGTGCCATTAATTGCACCATTTCAGGATGATCGGCAATCGAGTTACAGCTACACTGGGCCGACCAGGTGAACTTCATGCCGCGCCGCAAAATCTCTTCGCAAAAAGAGATAGTCCGCTTGTAATTGGTAGTAAACAGATCATCTACAAAGAAAAAGTTATCAAAGCCCAGCTTCATAGCCTGCGAGACTTCTGCCAGCATATTTTCGGGGCTACGCGCCCGCCACTTGGCCCCATAGACCGAGGTCACGATGCAAAAAGAGCAATCGTAAGGACAGCCCCGGCTACCCGCAATCTGGAACATCGGCTTGCCGAGTTTGCCAAAGCGGTTGAAAGATGCGCCTCGGTAGAGCTTTAGGTTTAGCAAACTGTGGTCGGGCAAAGTGAGTTGATCGAGGTCTTTGATCCATTTGGCAGCCGGATTACGCACGATTTCGCCATGACGGTTGCGCCAGGTGATGCCGTTGATCTCCGCCGGGTTGAAACCCTCGCCCCAGGAAAGCGCATTGACCAGATTCAGCATGGTAATTTCGCCCTCACCCCGCACGATGTAATCGACTACGCCGGTTTTGAGGGTATTTTCTTCATCGAAGCTGACATGGTTGCCGCCCATCACCACAATTTTGCCAAGCTTTTTAGCCAGGCGGGCAATGGCAAGCGCTTCGGGGTAGCGTACCGTATCGGTCGTAATACCGACAATCTCGGAGCTAGAGGTAATCCGCAGTTGCTCACCACTCTTGACATCGTTGATTGCGACGGTATGCCCAGCCTGTTTAAGCACGGTAGCCGGGTAGAGCAACGCCAGGGGGATCGTGTTAAAGGTCAGTAGCTTAGCGAAGCTTTTATCAAAGCCCGGCACTGGTGGATTGATGAAGAGGACGTTCATCGACCGGGCCGGTTTGGTTTCGATCATTGCCTCTTTTAATTCTATGGTAAATGGGACTGCCATAGGGTTATTTCTCCTCTTTGCCGGTTTGCGGCGATTTTCACTTAAAAACTATTGGTTAGCCCTTTTTTATTCTAAGAATGCAATTCTGATCCAATCTGATAAAGAAGGAAAGCTTAAGCAAGTCTAGCAGACGAATCATATCCCGGTTGCTCTAAGCCGTCTGTAGTTGTCACTACAGCCCGCTTGTTCAGATTGATTTGAGAGGATTGAGTACTTGGTTAAAAGTCCTGATTGTGATATGCTTATAGTTAACGAGATGTTACTAAAATCTGACGCTTAGAATGTGTACATTGGTGGGTATATTATTGTTATAATGATGTGAAGCTCTAAGACTCCTTCATACCCTTAATAACGCGCACAAATAGTTTGGTAAGGAATAATAGTTATGGCAGCGCCCAAAATAATAATTCCCGATCTTGATACTCCTCTACCTGATAACGCTTACACTACTAACCAGGCTGAAATCAAAGCAGTAAAAGGTTTAGCTGATAAACTTAGTTTGCTTCAACGGTTGTGTTTAGTAGTTCTGGTTGGGCATGGTGTCGGTATTAGTTTGGTTATCGGAGCCAGTTTTTTAGCAAAAAATACTGTACTATCGGTGTTTGCCTTTTGCGGATTATTGATTGCGTTGTGCTATGGAGCCAGCTATTGGTTAGCGCGGGTTGGAAGTTATCGCTGGAGTTGCTGGTTGCTGATTGGTACTGGCGTTATCTACATTAATGTCGGATATTGGCTGCTTGGCACCCATACTATTATGCCAATAGTTTTGCTGGGTATGATCGCTCTTAGCATTGTTTTGATGAATACATGGGAAGCCGTGCTGGTTATGATTGTCTGTCTGGTTTCCAGTACCAGCCTTTATGTCCTGGAAGACCTCTTTACGATCTATACCCCACCGGTCATCATTTCGGATCAGGTAGAAGCCCTTATTAATTTGGCGATTGTCGTAGTAATAATTCCAATTATCCTAATCATTCTGGTTATTCCGGCCCGTACCCAAACCCACGCACTTCAGGCTCAAAATAATCGTTTGGAAAGAGTGCTAATCGAACATTACCAGGCGCTTGGACTGTTACAGGACAGTGAGGAGCAATTACGGGCGACCTTCGAGCAGGCGGCAGTTGGGATTGCCCGGATCGGGATGAATGGGCGCTGGCAGCAGGTCAATCAGAGGTTTTGCGACATCGTAGGTTATTCTCAGGAAGAATTATTAGACCTAACTTATTATGACCTGACCAATCCCGACGATCATCCTCAAACTGTGCCAGAAGTTTTGCCTTTGTTATCCGATCAACCTCGTTCTTTTTCCAAAGAGAAACGCTATATCCGCAAAGACGGTCGCTCGGTCTGGGTCAGTCTGAGTTTATCGTTAGTAGAGGATAGTTCGGGCGAACCAAAATATATCGTTTCGGTTGTTCAGGATATTGATGAGCGTAAAAGAGCTGAGCAGCAGGTTCTTTTCCAGGCTTCTTTGCTCGGACAAGTGCGTAATGCCATAATTGTGACTGATACGGCGGGCAAGATCACTTACTGGAACAAGTTTGCTGAGACACTCTATCAGTGGAAGGCGGAAGAAGTGCTAGGCCGGATGGCCTCGGAAGTGCTTTCAGCCGAAACGACTAACGAACGCTACCAAGAGACTCTACTTGCCCTTAGGCAGGGAGGTCATTGGGAAGGCGAATATACGGCAAAACGCAAGGATGGCACTACCTTACTGGTTCATACTGTTAATACCGCCATCAAGGACAGCAAGGGTAATTTGCAGGCTTTTGTCGGGGTTAGCCTCGATATGACCGAGCGCAAGCAAGCCGAGGAAGCCCTGGCTGCCGAGACCGAGCGACTAGCGGTGACACTCCGCAGCATCGGTGACGGGGTGATTACCACCGACCGGGATAGCCGGGTAGTATTAATCAATCTGGTAGCCGAAAAATTGACCGGCTGGACCCAGGCCGAAGCCGTCGGCAAGCTTTTACCCGAAATCTTCCAGATCGTCAACAATAAGACCCGCGAACCGGCCCAAAACCCGGTCGAAAAGGTACTTCAAACTGGCTCTATCGTCGGTCTTGCCAGTGGAACTGCTTTGCTCGCCCGTGATGGAACCGAGCGGTTTATATCCAATAGTGCTGCTCCGATTGACCGGGGTGGACAGGCTATCGGGGTAGTGCTGGTCTTCCGCGATGTTACCGAGCGAATGAAGATGGAAGAGGAAATTCAAAAAAATCAAAAGCTGGAAAGTTTGGGTATTTTGGCGGGTGGGATCGCTCACGATTTTAATAATATCCTGACCGCAATTGTCGGCAATATTTTTATGGCAAAAATGGAAAGCCGGGTCGATGATGAAATTTACGAATTGCTAACCGAAGCCGAAACGGCTACCTTCCGGGCCAAAGACCTGACCCAACAATTGTTGACTTTCTCGCGGGGGGGCGCACCAATCAAGCGGACTGCTTCGCTCAAAGAAATGCTCAAAGAGTCGGTCGGGTTCGCCCTGCGCGGTTCCAAAGTGCGTTCGCGTTTTTATATCCCGGATGATTTGTGGACGGCCGAGATTGATGCCGGGCAGATCAATCAGGTCATCAACAATCTGGTTATCAATGCCGATCAAGCTATGCCCCAGGGCGGCCAACTTACGGTCAGCGCCGAAAATTGTCCAACTGGCAGCTACGACCCCGGCTTGCCGCTCAAGTCGGGCGATTACTTGCGGGTAGTTTTCCAGGACGAGGGTACTGGTATTCCACCCCAGAACCTCTCGAAGATTTTCGACCCTTATTTTACGACCAAGCAAAAAGGGAGCGGTTTGGGTCTAGCAACCACTTTCTCGATCATTACCCGCCACGATGGTTATCTTAGTGTAACTTCTGAAATGGGTAAAGGCAGTACTTTTACAATCTACCTACCGGCTTCCCCTCAAAAAGTGGCTTCGGAAGAAAAGGTTGAGGAACCCATGCTTCGCGGTAGCGGCAAGGTCTTGCTGATGGATGATGATAAAATGATCCGGGATATGGGAGCGCGAGTACTCCGGCAGTTGGGTTATGAGGTCGATGTGGCGCGTGATGGTGAGGAAGCCCTCGAACTATATCAGGAGGCGATGGTCAAACGGGGCCGCTATGATGTGGTGATTATGGATTTGACCGTACCGGGTGGCATGGGCGGCAAAGAGGCGATTTCCAACCTCTTAAAGATCGACCCGACCGTCAAAGCGATTGTTTCGAGTGGTTACTCCAACGACCCGGTGATGGCAAATTATCAGGCTTATCACTTTCAGGGTGTCTTAACCAAACCTTTCCTGGTTGATGACCTCAGCCACAAAATCAAGAAACTGATTAAGGATGATTAGGCAAGCCGGATCGGACAAAATGGTTGCCCAGGTGGTTTGAAGATAGGGTTCACTTGCCTTTGCTAAAACCGCTTTGGGTATGCCTTAAATTTATCTCTCTGATCTTCTGATTATATCTTTCTCCAGCCTCTGGCCTGTAAACCATTGCTCCTGATTAGAATAAATCGAAAAGTTAAAGAAGGATTAAAATCGCGTATAGCGTGCAAAAACTACGCAGTTGTGGTAAAGTTACGAGCAAATGCACATATCTTATTGACCGATTTTACGCAAGACATTTGACAGATGGCTAACAATCATCTTTGCAGCTAAAATAATCGAAAATTAAAATATTCCAGTCGATCAGTCCAGCGTTGGATTGAAGGCCTTACCTGCTTCAACGTGTTATCAATACGTTACTTATAATACTGTTGGCAGGCATGGTGGATTTGTGGTAGAGAGGAGAGCAATGACCGCTTTTTCGTACTCGCTTTTAGCCAGCTTTAATTCGGATGGAATAGCTTCGGTTGTCGGACAGGCCGATAGAGGGCTTGATCTGCTGACCCTGACCCGTAACGTAGTCAATGGTCTGACCTTCGGAAGTATTTATGCTCTGGTCGCCCTGGGAATTGTGCTGATCTACAAATCTTCGGACGTGGTAAACTTCGGACACGGCGAAATGGGAATGTTCAGCACCTTTATCTGCTTCGCCGTTTTTGGGGCCTTGCTTCCCCCCCGCAAAACTAACGAACAACTACCCGATGCGGTCAATATGGGAATATTTGTAGTTGGGCTGCTGGTAGCGGTAGTTTTTGCCGGACTGCTGGGGCTATTTATCGAGCGGGTTTTATTACGCCCGCTCCAAAAAGCGCCCCTCCTGAGCCAAATTATGGTAACAATCGGACTAGGGGTGTTTCTGTACGGGGTCGCCAGCCTAGTTTGGAAAGCCGACCTTAAAGCCTTTCCCCAGGGTCAGCTTGTCGCCGACACTCAACTTGTATTTGGCTCTCCGCCTTCCACCCTGAAAATTTCGGGCGACACTATTGCAGCCTTGCTGATCGGCGGGTTAGTTTCGCTGGCGCTCTTTTTGTTCTTCAAATATACGATGGTCGGAACCGCGATCCGGGCGATGGCCCAAAACCCGTCGGCAGCCCGTTTGATGGGGGTCAATGTTGGGTTATTGACGGGAGTAACATGGATGCTGGCCTTGATGTTGGCGGTAATTGGCGGCATCTTGATCGCCCCCAAAATATCTTTAAGCCCGCTTTTGATGGCCGACATTGCGGTCAAGTCCTTTACGGCAGCGGTACTGGGTGGTATTACCAGTTTGCCGGGGGCCGTCCTGGGCGGTCTGCTGGTCGGGATTATCGACAACATGGTCACGTTCTATTTTCCGGGCTGGCAGGGCATGGCGGCCTTTTTCATTATAGTGTTGATTTTGACCGTCAAGCCAAATGGCCTGCTGGGTAAGACGGTGCGAAAGAAGGTTTAGCAATGCGTAATTTTATTGATAAGATAACCGAAGTTACCCGCCCGGCTTATGTACGTTGGCCTTTGCTGATCGCCTTTGTAGTCCTGCTGCCCTGGATTATCCTGGTCATCCCGATTTACGGAGCGAACAATTTTACCTATTCGCAGCTTAACGCCTGGTTGATTCTGGCGGTGGTCACCATTGGGCTAAATTTGCTAACCGGCCTGACCGGGATGATCTCGCTCGGTCACTCGGCGATTTACGCGGTGGGCGCGTTTACGGCAGGCTACTTTGTCAGCAAAGCCCAATTCCCGTTTGTGGGAGGACTCATAATGGCGGCGATTGCGGGCGCGTTGGTCGGTCTGGTTTTGGGCTTGCCAGCTTTGCGTCTGAGCGGCCCTTACCTGGCAGTCGCGACCTTTGCCTTTGCGATAGCCGTGCCACAGCTTTTATCTAGCAGCAAAGAAGTGGGCGAGTTGTTTGCCGACCCAAACGATATTACAACCAAGATCGGCGTTTTCAAAGTACCAAAGCAGACCCTACCCGGTTTTCAAGTCAAGGACGACCTGGGTCGGTATTACCTGTTTTTGATAGTGGCAGCGATCATGGTAGTGTTGGCTATCGGTATATGGCGCAGTCGCACCGGAAGAGCGTTGCGGGCAATCCGCGATAGTGAGACGGCAGCGCAAGCCATGGGGGTCAATCTGGGGCGCTACAAGCTACTGGCTTTTGTGATAAGCGGGGTCTATGCCGGGGTCGCAGGCTCGATGTTTACCGCTCAGATCGGTCAGCTTGAGGCGACCGACTTGCAGTTTAGCGCGATTGAGTCGGTTTTGTTTCTGACCGCGATCATTTTGGGTGGGTTAGGGTCGATTACAGGGGCCGCTATCGGCTCAGCTTTACTGGTCGTTTTGCCGACCGCGACCAATGCACTCAACGATCAGCTTAAAGCTAACCTCGGTTATAAGGTCGAAAACTTTGAGTCGATTTTCTATGGTTTGATTATCATCCTGTGTATCTTCTTTATGCCCAACGGGTTGGCGGGTGCGTTCAAAAGTTTGATCGCTCGGTTGCGGGGCCAGAATAAAAAGAATGACTCTGGTGAAGGCCCGCTTACGCCGGAGCAGGTTGCATTGGAAAACAATTTGCCGATCCCCGGCGAGATGGTCGGGGATGCCCGCCAAGGAGTTTAGCCCGAAATGAGCCAGAACCTTTTAGAAATCCAAAAGCTTGAGATCAGCTTTGGTGGTCTCAAAGCGGTTAGCGATTTTAGTATGGTGGTGCAGCCCGGCGAGATTGTAGGACTCATCGGGCCGAACGGGGCCGGAAAGACCACCGTTTTTAACTGTATCAGCCGCTTTTACAAACCGAATGCCGGGCAAATCATTTTTGATAAGGTAGACTTGACCCGCAAGAGCGCCGATGCGGTGATCGGGTTGGGGGTGGCCCGTACTTTTCAAAACGTCGAACTGTTTAAGTCGATGACGGTGATGGATAATTTGTTGATCGGGCAGCACAGTCGCATGAAGCAGACCGTTTTTTCGGACGCGCTTTCGCTGCCGGATAGCACTGGGGCCGACCGTCGGGCCAGCCAATATGCGATCCAAATTTTGACGGCATTGGGTATCGAGGCTTATGCCTTCAAAATAGTCCAAAACCTGCCTTTTGGGGTGCAGAAGATGGTCGAAATGGCGCGGGCGCTGGTGGCACAGCCCAAGCTGATTTTGCTGGACGAGCCTGCCGCCGGTTCTAACCCGCACGAGACCTATAAGCTGGCGGCCCTTATCAAGCGGGTGCGCGATGATTTTAACGTAACGGTGCTGCTGGTCGAACACGACATGTCGCTGGTGATGGACATTTGTGAGCGGATTTATGTGCTGGACTTTGGCAAGAAGATCGCCGAAGGTCTGCCGCACGAGATTCAAAACAACCCGGCAGTGATCGAAGCCTACCTGGGCGAGAAAGAGGAGGTGCTGGACTAATATGCTCAAGCTACAGGATGTCCACACCTATTATGGTCGGATACACGCCCTCAAAGGGGTTAGCCTGGAAGTGCCGGACGGCGCAATTGTAACCTTGTTGGGGGCGAACGGGGCCGGTAAGACTACCTTGCTTCGCACCATTTCGGGCCTGACCCCGGCGGCGCACGGTTCGATAGAATACGATGGCAAGTCTATCGAGAAAGCGCCCCCTCAGAAGATCGTCCAGTTTGGGATCGCTCAATCGCCCGAAGGTCGGCAGGTCTTTACCGATCTGACCGTGCTGGAAAATTTGAAGATGGGTAGTTTCTCTCGCAAGGATAAATCCCAGGCCCGTACCGACCTGGAAATGGTCTTTCATCATTTCCCGCGTCTCAAGCAACGGGCCAGCCAATTGGCCGGAACCTTATCGGGTGGCGAACAGCAGATGGTCGCTATCGGGCGGGCTTTGATGGCAAAGCCCCGTATTTTGCTACTGGATGAGCCGTCATTGGGGTTGGCCCCTTTGATGGTCAAAGAGATATTCAATATTATCGAGGAAATTAACAAGCTAGGCGTGACAATCTTGCTGGTCGAGCAAAACGCTTACCTGGCTTTGCGAATTGCTAACTATGGTTATGTATTGGAGACTGGCCGGGTCGTGTTAAACGGTAGCGGCGAGGAACTCCGCCATAACGACGAAGTGCGGCATTCATATCTAGGACGTTAATTGTCCAACACGTTAGTTAAAAAGTTAGATAGGGATTGCAGCCGGGCGGTGTCGCTCGGTTGTAAAGAGACTTCAGAGAGGAGAGCTAAGTAATGAAGCAAAATTGGTTTACACGGCTGGCGGGTCTGGTGGCCCTCTTAACCCTGTTGACCGTAGCGTTGGCGGCTTGCGGTGATTCCACCGCGACCACCGCCCCCGCCGCGACCACTGCCGCCGCCGCGACGACGGCAGCCGCAGCCGCCACTACCGCAAGCGCGGCAACAACGGCGGCAGCCGCAACTACCGCCGCAGCTGCCACGACTGCCAGCGCCGCCACGACCGCTGCCGCCGCCAGTGGCCCAGTGACAACGGTTGCGCCAGTACCTAGCGGCAATAAGACCGGTGTGACCGATACCGAGATCAAAATCGGGAGTTGGGGGCCGCAATCGGGTGTCGCCGCCGGTTATGGTATCGTTGATCGGGTGATGGATAAATACTTCCAGATGATTAACGACCAGGGCGGGATCAATGGTCGCAAGGTTAAGTTTATCTACGAAGACGACCAGTACCAACCGGCCAAGACGCTGGCGGTTGCCAAGCGGTTGGTCGAGCAGGAGAAGGTCTTTTGCTTTGTAGGCGGGATTGGAACCGCTAGTAACCTGGGTGTGCGCGACTATTTGCGCGAGAACGGCGTGCCAAACGTCGCTTTTGCCACTGGTTCCGGGGCGCTGGTCAATCCGCCGCTCAAGGATTGGTTCGGTCTGCTGACCAACTACACCTTTGAAGGAACCGTCTTTGCTCAGTATGCGGCTGGTCAATTGAGTGCCAAGAAGGTCGCCGTACTTTATCAAAACGATGGGTTTGGCAAAGAAGGTCAGCAAGCCTTTGTTAAGGCTGCCAAAGACAAAGGCTTGGAAGTGACCGCCGAAGTGCCTTACGAGAACGGCGCGACCGACCTGAGTTCGCAGGCGCTCAAGTTGTCGCAGTCGGGAGCCGATCTGGTTTTTGTCAACGCGGTTCCCGGCCCTGGGGCGGCGGTTATCAAAGAGATGGATCGGTTGGGCTACAAACCGAAAATCCTGACGACTTTCGTGCTAAACGACCCTTCTTTCTTCGCGGCGGCGGGTAAAGCGGCGGATGGTCTTTATACCTCATCCTTTACGCCTTTGCCGGACGACCCGGACCCGAAAGTCGCCAAGTACCGTGACTTTATGCAGAAATATCTGCCGAGTGAACAGCTTGGCAGCTTCTCGCTCTGGGGCTATCTGGGTGGTCAGGTCATTGAAGAAGGTCTCAAGCGGGCCGGTAAAGACCTGAGTCGTGAGACGCTGGTGGCCGGACTCGAGTCGATTGTGGATTGGAAGGGCAGTATCGCCACTATTATCAACTACGGCCCGAACAATCGCGCTCCCCAAAACTCGATCTTTATTATCCAGTTCAAGGATAGCAAGTTTACCAAAGTGACCGAGCCTTTATCGGCTAAACCCTAACTTGTTCGAGTAGCTTTCAAATTTAAGTTAGACAAAGAGAGGAAGTCGGATAATCTGTCCGACTTCCTCTCTTTGTTTAGAAGCCTGTCTATAATGCAGGTTGTGTGTCTTGGTACTGACGAGGACAAATCTGAGACTGGCTGAATAGTTATTTCTTTGATCTGAATACCCTTAATTGGGGGTTTACATGTGATAAACAAATGTATATAATATCTGTACGGGCGCAATTGTATGAAGTTATTAAAATTTAGCCCCTAGCTAACTTCAAGCATTTTGACTTTAATAAATAAAATTACCGAGAATGCTCCAACTGATGCAGTTACGAGCTAAATGTGCTTCCCAAAGCATAAAGTTCAGCCTTTACCAGCTTAAAAAATACCCGGATGCTATCCCGTAATAATAAGGATAACATTTAATTGGCTTGCCTGGCTTCTTTACTTTTAGCTTCTTACGGAGATTTGTAATGCTTAAAAAATTGACCCAGTATCCTCCTCAAAGGTATCTACGGATTGGTCTACTTGTAGTCGTTTTGATTTTAGGTGGTTTGGTTTTGTGGGCCACGAACTCCCCTTCAAATCTGACAACCCAGGCCACGACCTATAGCTGTAACAATACCCAAATGACGGCAGAGCAAATCGCGGCTTATCGCAAGATTAGCCTTGAGACCCTTCAGGAGCTAACCAAACACAGCGTTAGCTTTGAGCAAGCCTGTTATATCCCCCAGGACAAAATTAAAGAGGCGCTGGCCGATAATGACAAAGCCGCTCCGGATAAGCCGGATGAGGCGCTGGCCTGGCGTAAACTCCAGCTAAAGGATGAGCGCGGCGCTATCCCGGCAGACGGCCTGATCCGAGCAGCCGCCCACGTTAAGGCGATGCCTAAAGACGGCGGTGGCAAACGACCCAACGATGCTGGTATTTCTCCCGGTGCCTGGACCTGGCTAGGCCCCGGCAACATCGGCGGTCGGACCCGTTCTATCGTAATAGACCCGACTACTCCTGCTACAATGTGGCTAGGCAGCGTCGGCGGCGGTATTTGGAAGACCACTAATGGCGGTACATCCTGGCAGGTGCAGGACGATTTTATGTCCAACATGGCGGTCGCAACGCTGGCGATCAGTCCGAGCGACCCGAACACCCTCTATGCCGGAACCGGCGAAGGCTTTTATAACGGCGACGGTCTTCAGGGGGCGGGCATTTTCAAGACTACCAACGGCGGCACAACCTGGACCCAGTTGACCTCGACTAATAACTCCAATTTCTACTATGTCAACCGCTTATCGATAGACCCAAACAACGCTAACATCATCCTGGCAGCAACCAATGTGGGTATCTTCCGTTCAACCAATGCGGGTACGACCTGGAACGTGCAGTTGAACGCTCGCGTTCTCGATATTAACTTTCACCCGACCAACAGCCTGCTGGCGATTGCTGGGGGTAACGCTGGCAACCCTCTTTATTCGAGCGATGGTGGACTTACCTGGAATAATGCGACCGGCCCGACTGGAGCGCGGGTGGAAGTCGCTTACGCGCCTAGTAGTCCGAATATTACTTATGCCTCGGTCGATAATAATAGCGGGCAGGTTTGGAAAAGCACCGATGGTGGGCATACTTATACCCTGGTAAATACTGGAACCAGTTACCTGGGCCTTCAGGGTTGGTATGATAACATTATCTGGGTAAGTCCGACCGATCCTAATTTCGTGATTGTGGGTGGCATCGATTTGTGGCGTAGTACCGATGGTGGGGTGAGCTTTACCCAGATCAGCCAATGGTTTAGTGCCCCCTACTCGGCCCACGCCGATAACCATTATATTATTGCCGACCCCGGCTTTAACGGCACTACTAACAAGAAGGTCTATTTTGGGAATGACGGTGGTATTTACAAAACGGATGATGTCATTGCCGTTGCGCCGGTAAACGGGTGGCAGTCGTTGAACAACAACCTGGGAATTACCCAATTCTACAGCGGGGCGGGCAACCCAACTACTGGGACAATCATTGGTGGAACCCAGGATAACGGTACTTTGACCTATACGACCGCGAACGGCCCCCAGAATTGGACAACCCCATTTGGTGGGGATGGCGGTTGGTCGGCAGCCGACCCGACCGACCCGAACTATTTTTACGGTGAATATGTCAATTTGCAAATTCACCGCAGTACTGACGGGGGGGTCAGTTCCGGCTATATTTATTCCGGCATAACCGACGTTGGGAGTAGTGCCAACTTTATCGCGCCCTTTATCCTCGACCCGAATAACCCAAATACAATGTTAGCAGGTGGTGTCAGCCTGTGGCGCAGCACTAACGTTAAGGCGGCTACTCCCAGTTGGAGCGCGATCAAAGGGCCGGGCATCGATTATATTAGCGCGATTGCGGTTGCGCCCGGCAACTCTGATATTATTTGGATTGCACAAAACAACGGGGACGTTTACTACACCACCAACGGCACGGCGGGCTCTCCTACCTGGACCCGGCGTGATACCACTACTCCGGCTTTGCCCAACCGCTATGTAACCCGCATCACGATAGACCCGACCGATGCTACCAAAGTGTATGTGACTTTCGGTGGGTTTAGTGCCGATAACGTCTGGCGCACTACCGATAGCGGGGCTAACTGGAGCGATATTACTGGGGTGGGCGCAACCAGCCTGCCGGACGTGCCGGTTCGTAGTCTGGTAATCCATCCTTTCCTTCCCAACTGGCTTTATGTCGGAACTGAAATCGGTGTATTTACGACCACCGATGGAGGCGTGAACTGGAAAGCAACCAACGATGGCCCGACCAATACCTCGGTGGACGAATTATTCTGGGTCGGTACCACGTTGGTTTCGGCTACTCACGGACGCGGGATGTTCAAGGTCACTCCGGCTACCAGTGTTGTATTCCTGAGTGGTTCGATCCTGACGGTCAGCGACGCTGCCGGAAACAATAACGGCATCATCGAGCCGGGCGAGACCATTTCTTTGCAGATCAAGTTGACCAATAACGGTACTATCGCGGCCAACAATGTTAGCGGCACGCTGGCTGTGACGGGCGGAACGGCTACTATGGGTAACGCTACTTCGGCTTATCCGAATATAGCCAGTAGTGGTGGAACTGGTACTAATACTACCAACTACACCTTTACGGTTGGGGCCGGACAGCCTTGCGGCAACACGCTCAGTTTCCAACAGGTCGTCAATTATACCGGCGGTAGCTACACCTATAATTTTACGCTCCCGACTGGAATAGCCCAACTTGGGGCAGTCCAGACCTATACCTATAGCGGGTCCCCGGTTGCGATACCCGACAATACGCCTGCCGGGGCGGATGCGTCTATTGTTGTACCAACGACCGGCAAAATCGGCGATGTCAATGTGACGGTGTCGAGTATCACCCATACTTATGTGAGGGCCTTACAGCTTAGACTGGTATCACCAGCTAACAAGACTGTTATTTTGTCCGACCAGCATGGAATTGGTGGAACGGCTTATACTAATACTGTTTTCGATGATGAGGCCAGTACACTGATTGCCAATGGAACCGCTCCTTTCACGGGCAATTTCAAGCCGGATCAACCACTTTCGGCGGTGGATGGTGATGCGATCAACGGAACCTGGAAGCTTAATGTAGCAGATTTGGATGGCTTCAATGATACCGGCGCTATCAACGGCTGGTCGCTGGCAATCCAACCCCTAACTTACACCTGTACAGGGAATCCACCCGTTATCGCGAGCCTCTCACCATCGTCGGCCCCGCTGGGTGGGTCGGGTTTCACGCTGACCGTCAACGGTAGCAATTTCAAGGCTAACTCGGTGGTGCAGTGGAACGGTGTAGACCGTACTACGACCTATCTAAGTACTACCCAGTTGACGATCCAGGTGGCGGCAGGTGATCTGACCAGCGCAACGAACGTAGCGGTCAAGGTCATTAACGACCCGCCCAGTGGCCTACAGTCCAATACGTCAAACTTTACGGTAACAGCCAGTTGCGACCCAACCAAGCTAGTTGTAAACAGTCTGGATGGGGTTGCCACCACCTGTGGTACGCTTCGCAATGCAATGCAAACGGCGGCTAATCCCGGCGATGTTATCAGCTTTGCGATACCGACAGGCTCCTCAATTCCGGTCGCCAGCAGTTTGCCAGCTTTAGCGGCAGGTGTAACCATGAGCGGGGCTTGTACGCCGACTGGTCCGGCTATCACCCTGAACCGTACTGGCGGTACAAACGTCGGGATCACTCTTAGCTCGAACAATTACCTGTTCGGTCTAGCTTTGGTCGGGTTTGGGGACGGGGCCACCCCGCAACTCAAGGCTCCCTCCGGCGGCGCTAACCGCTTGAAGTGCGTGGTTATCAAGAAAGTTTGATCGGCTCGTAGTTCAGCTTCAAGTTAAGAAAAGGGTGAGAGCGGTTGTGCGACCGCTCTCACCCTTTTTGTACGACGAATAAAATGTCGAAGAAGGGATGAACAATGCAGAAGTCAGAAGGCAGAATGCAGAATAGGGAATGCCAAAGAGAATTAAGAGCAAAGCATGTATTGTAATCGTAAATCGTAAATCGTAAATCGTAAATCGTAAATCGTAAATCGTAAATCGTAAATCGTAAATCGTAAATCGTAAATCGTAAATCGGCTTCTCTCTACGGTGAGTAGTTCCAGATAATTGGCAAAAAGCCGGGGTGAGCGTCAGTTTTTGCACAGGTTCAGACAATAAGAATGGGTGGGCAGGAAACAACGGGACAAACCACTCAAAAGTATCTATTAGAAAAATTTTCGCAGGAAATTTTTCTAATAGATACTCAACCCCGATTTAGGGTTTGGTACAGCCCGGCTAGTTTGCAAAAAATTGACGGTTACCCAAAAAGCCATAATAATTTGCATATTCCAAAAGGTTGTGATAACATTGCTGAAATGTAGCCAGGGATAAAGAAGTGATGTGTTAAATTAGCACAACTGTGACAACACGCTTGGCTTATCAAGGTTGATAAGTTGGCTATTCGAAGACGATAGCGTAAAGCAGCAGATAGATAATCTGACAACAGTTGGTTGTCCTGATGAGCAGGGATCAGGCAACGATAATTAAGGTCATAAGCTCCTCTTTGTTTTGGCTATCGGCTTCAGAACAAGCCTAGTGAAAGTGACAAGTGCGTAGAACGTAAATAACTGATCGGCCTAACCCTAAAAAGGGGCCGATGGGCTATTTGCTTATTTGATAGGTGGATAGACCGGCCCTGACAAATGTTTGGCGGCAGCTTATTCGGTTAAAGTCGAATAGACAAGTTGCAACCTGGCTGTATCGAGTTGAAGTGGGCGGCCAAAGTACGCATTGATAATTAACACGGCTGGGTTCTGGAGGCGAAGCCTACTAGCTTTTCTCCTCCAATTCCTTATTTCAGTTCGATATTTGAATTTGATTCAATTTGGGACAGGTCTTTCTCAGGTTAATTTCTTTGCTGTGTGACAAAACTAAATTTATAGTCTAATGAAAAGGCGATACTAGCTGATGACAGCTTTGCTTGAAGTAAAAAACTTAAAGACTCAGTTTAAGAGCAAAGACGGTGTAGTGAAAGCCGTCGATGATGTTTCGTTCACGATCAACAAGGGCGAAACGCTTGGGGTAGTCGGTGAAAGCGGGAGTGGTAAAAGCGTCACGGCTATGTCGATCCTGCGGTTAGTCCAGCACCCCGGCAAAATCGTGAGTGGCGAAATCCTCTTTGAGGGCCGCGATTTGCTAAAGCTGAACGACCGGGAGATGCGGAAGGTACGTGGCAAAGAGATTGCCATGATCTTCCAGGACCCGATGACCTCGCTCAACCCGGTGCTGACGGTCGGGCGGCAGTTGTCCGAACCACTTATGACCCACATGGGGATGAACCGGGAGCAGGCCCGTAAAGAGTCGGTCGATTTGCTCAAGATGGTCGGCATTCCGAACGCGGCAGATCGGGTCAAAAGCTATCCCCACCACTTTTCGGGTGGGATGCGCCAACGGGTGATGATTGCAATGGCGTTAGCTTGCCGTCCCAAATTGGTCATCGCGGATGAGCCGACGACGGCCCTAGACGTGACGATCCAGGCCCAGATTCTTGAATTGCTGACCAAGCTTCAGACCGAAACTGGCACAGCTGTAATGTTGATTACCCACGCACTAGGGGTAGTAGCAGGTATGGCCGACCGTATTCAGGTAATGTACGCTGGTCATATCGTCGAAACGGCTACCAGTGAAGAACTGTTTGCCAATCCGCGTCACCCTTATACGATGGGTTTGCTCAAGTCTATTCCTCGGCTTGATGAAGTCCGGCGCGAAATCTTGCAACCGATCCAGGGGTCGCCCCCGGATTTGCTCGATTTGCCGGTTGGTTGCCCGTTCCAGTCGCGTTGCGATTATGCCGTACCCGAATCGGAGACAGTGCTGCCCGAATTGCGCCCGGTTCCAATTCGGGTACGAAGTGGGGCCTATGACGGATTAGCGGCGGCGGACGGCGGTTCCGAACCAATGGTACAGTCTGCCGAGATAATGCCCGAAAACGATTATGATCGGCACCTAATTGCCTGCCACGCCAATGTGCGGATGGGCGACCCGGCTACCAGGGTCAAAGCAGAAATTGCTTAGTATCGCCTAATTTTTAGTGACAAAATGCTTAGTTGATTAGTTGAGAAAGAAATCAGGGAAGAATGGCCGAGGAAACTTCAAACGATACGAACCGCCGGTCTGTCTCCGGCGATAATAAAGCTGGTAGCGCCACGCTGGGCGCTGCCGACGGTAGTGCGCCAGACCTTTCGCCCGATACGATCTTGAGCGTGCGCGACTTGCAAATGCACTTCCCGATCACCCAGGGGATTATCTTTCAGAAGAAAGTCGGGGCGGTGCGGGCAGTGGATGGCATTAGCTTTGATGTCAAAAAGGGTGAGACATTGGGGTTGGTAGGCGAGTCGGGTTGTGGTAAATCGACCACCGGTCGGACGATTTTGCACTTGAGCCGGGCGACTGGCGGGAAGATTTACTTTCAGGGGAAGGATATTACCGATATTAGCGGTCAGCAACTCAAGACAATCCGCCGTAATATGACCATGATTTTTCAAGACCCTTACGCCAGCCTAAACCCGCGTATGACGGTCGCTAATATCATCAACGAGCCGTTGACTATTCACGGCCTCGGTACGCCTAAAGATCGTCAGGAACGAGTTTCCGAACTTTTGGAAGTAGTCGGTCTAAGCCGGTACTATGGCAATCGCTATCCGCACGAGTTTTCGGGTGGGCAGCGTCAACGGGTCGGGATTGCCCGCGCTTTGGCTGCTTCACCTTCTTTTATAGTGGCGGACGAGCCAGTTTCGGCTCTGGACGTATCGATCCAGGCTCAGGTCGTAAATTTGATGGAGGAGTTACAAAATCGGTTAGGGCTGACTTATCTGTTTGTAGCCCACGACCTTTCGGTGGTGCGCCATATTAGCGACCGAGTAGCCGTGATGTACCTGGGCAAGATCGTGGAATTAGCCGACCGCGACGAGATTTACATCCGTCCGGCCCATCCTTATACCCGCGCCTTGCTATCGGCGGTTCCGATCCCCGATCCGAGGTTGGAAAAGCGGCGCAAACGGATTCTTTTGACTGGCGATGTGCCTTCGCCGGTCAATCCGCCATCGGGTTGTCGGTTCCATACGCGCTGCCCGTTGGCCCAGCCAATCTGCACCGAAGAAGAACCGGCCTTCCGCAGTATCGGCGAAGGACACTTCTCGGCCTGCCATTTCGCCGAAGATGTGGCGAATGGCAAGTTGATGATGGCTTAAAAGTTATAGGTGTCAGGTGTCAGGTATCAGGTATCAGGTATCAGCTAATTCATACAGGTTTTTGGTAGGGGCGACCCTTGTGGTCGCCCGTGAACACCCTGCCGGGGCGACGAGGGCGACCACAAGGGTCGCCCCTACCAAAGGTTATCCTGGTTATCTGTATAACCCGGCACAAATAGGGAGTAGAGTACGTCGAAAATAACCCGGTTTAATCGAGCAATCGGTTGCCAATTTATATAGCTATAGGTTTTTAGTATGCTGGTCTGTAGTTGGCTCGCGCTGAATTTCAGAACTGCCTTTCCGTTTGACACTAGACGGTGAGACTTGAATATACAGATCAGTCGAGTAATTTAGATTTTGAAGGAGAGATTAACCAATGCGTAAGAGATTGCCTTTACTGGTGGTTATCGGCCTTATGGCAGCCAGTATTCTGGCGGCCTGCGGCGATTCAACCGCCACTACCGCTCCAGCGGCAGCCACGACCGCCGCTGCTGCCACGACCGCTGCGGCGGCCACCACTGCTGCTTCGGCGGCAACCACGGCAGCCGCTGCCACGACCGCCTCTGCGGCCACGACAGCCGCCGCAGCGACGACGGTTGCCGGTGCAACTACGGCGGCGGCAGCGACCGGCGATCTGGTCGATGTCGGCGGACTTAAATTGCCCAACGCGAAGATTAACGACAAGCTTGCCCCTGCCGGTAAGAAGGGTGGCAATTTGAACCTGGCTACCAGTGTAGACGGTAAGGCTTTCAACCCCCACATTACCAATGATACTGGCTCAGGCAACTATAACAACCTAGTCTGGCGGGCGGCGTTGTGGACCAATGATAATGGTTCTACTTTGCCGACTTTCAACCCTAAAACGGTTGCCAGTCTGAAGGTTAGCGACGACAAACTGACCTACACCTTTACCCTCAAGGATGGCATCAAGTGGAGCGATGGCAAGCCTATCATCGGCGATGATTATGCTTTCACTTACAAGCAGATTCTCACTAAAGAGAATAACTTTCCTTATTTCGATGACTATAATGAAGCGATTGAGAACGTGACTGCTCCTGATGCCAAGACCGTAGTTATCAAGTACAAAAAGCCCGACCTGTACGCGATCTTGAAGGCTGGCCTTGAGCCACTGCCCAAGCATATTTGGGAAGGCAAAGACTGGCAGGACGTGACTAAGAACCCTGAGATTGACAAGCCATCGGTTGTGAGCGGCCCCTGGAAGCTCAAAGAGTGGAAGCGCGGTCAGTTCGCTATCTTCGAGAAGAACGAGAATTCGACTGTTTGGCCGGTTCCTTACCTCGATACAATCACCTATCAGATTATTGCAAGCCGTTCGACCCAGGTTGCTAAAGTTAAAGCGGGTGAATTGGATTACGCCGAGTTGCGGGCGACCGAGTACGAAGATGCCAAGAAAGCTAATAATGCTCAGGTAATTGACTTCTACGCGGCCCAATCGACCTGGAGCTATATCGGCTTTAACTTCCGAAAGCCTTACCTCCAAGACATCGCCGTTCGCAAGGCATTAGCCTACGCCACCCCTCAGAAGGATATTGTCGAGAAATTGAACCTGGGCCTGGGTCAGCCGATGTATTCGCCGGTTCCTCAGACCAGTTATCTTTTTAACCCAGCGACCCCCAAGTACGACTACAATCTTGATACCGCTAAGAAGACCCTGACCGATGCCGGTTACAAGATTGAGCGCGGCAAGCTGAAGGACAAGGCTGGTAAGGAAATTCCCAAGTTGAAGTTCCTCTTTAACTCCGATAACAAAGTCCGCGAAGGTACAGCGACCGTCGTCCAGCAGACCTGGAAGGAACTTGGTATCGACATTGAACTGGTTCCGCTCGAATTCCAGACCTATCTGGAAGTTACCAAGAAAGAGCCGTTCGACTACGATGTCTATATGCTGGGTTGGCAATCGACTACCACGCCTGAGACTTTCTCCCAGGTTTGGAAAGCGATCCCGTCGGCTAACCGGGGAGCCTGGGATACTCAGGTTGCCAAAGACGTTATCGCCCTTTACGACAAAGCCAACCTGGAATTCGATCAGGGTAAACGCAAAGAGCTAATGGGCCAGGTTCAGGTGCTGACCGCCCAGGACTTGCCTTACATTTTCGTCTTCCAGGAGAAATCGCTGGTGATGGTGAGCAGCAAGTTTAACATATCGCCCATCAACGGTTTCGGGATCAACTACAACCTCTACACCGACTGGAACCAGAAGTAAGATTTTAGGAGGGGTAGCGCCTGCGGGCGCTGCCCCTGCTTTTGTCGGCAGACTGAGCGTCAGATTTTTGCACGGGTTCAAACCGTAATAGCAGGAGACTGTGAAAATCTAGCTCCAAATCACTCAAAAAATATATTAGAAAATTTCCGCAGAAAATTTTTCTAATATAGTCAACTTCCCAGTTTCGAGTGTGGTACAGTCTTGCCAGAAAATTAGGCCTAAACTTAAATTAGCGATTCAAAGCTCTATAGTTGGTTATTTTGTAGGGGATAGACACAATGAGAAGATTTGTGATCCGCAGAATATTGCAATCACTCGGTTTGCTACTAGCGATTATGCTAATCAGTTTTACCCTGATGCACCTGGCTCCCGGTGGCCCCCTCGGATTTTTGGCCGAAGACCCGCGTATCAGCGAGTCGGTCAAAGAAGGTATTGCAAAGCGTCTGGGCCTGAAAGACCCCTTGCCAGTGCAGTTTGCCACCTGGATTTGGGGGGTAGTGCGCCTTGACTTGGGGATTTCGTTTGTGGAGAAACGCCCGGTCTTCGATATGGTCAGGGATGCTGCCGTTAATACCCTCTGGCTGACGTTAGGTGGTACGCTGATCGGGTTTGTGGGTATCCCGATAGGGGTCTATGCGGCCCGGCATCGTGGCAAACTCATCGATAATATTATTCGGGTCTTTACAGTGGTTTTCAACTCGATCCCCCACTGGTTTTTAGGCTTGCTGATAATCATCGGGGTCGCCAACATTGCCAATGATTCCGGCTTCAAGCTTTTGCCGCTAGGCCAGATGTACACCATCGGCCAGGACGGTATTATAAATCGGCTATGGCATTTAATCTTGCCTTCTTTCCTGGTCTCGCTGACCTATATAATTGTCTTTAGCCGGTTTGCCCGGTCGCAAACCCTGGATGTTCTCAACCAGGATTACGTGCGAACCGCCAACGCTAAAGGCTTGCCATCCAGCCAGGTCAGTCGTCGCCACGTCTTGCGAAATTCGCTAATTCCGCTTATCACCATTATGGGTGGTTTGCTACCGGGCCTTTTTGCCGGGTTGGTACTGACCGAGCGGGTGCTGTCCTGGCCTGGAATGGGAACGCTCTTTTTGGGAGCGGCAGGCCAGCGTGACTACCCGACTTTGATGGGGGTGTTGCTATTTATCTCGTTCCTGACGATTTTCGGGAACCTGATCGCCGATTTATGTTATGGTCTGGTAGACCCTCGTGTGCGGTATGATTAGCAAGAAGGAGCAAGTAAAATGAGCCAAATAGTTGAGCCGCGCACTACGACCTCGGTCAGGTCTGAGGCACTTTCCAAACGCCGCAAAAGTGCTGCCAAAGGTTTTTGGCGGACTTCGCTAGAGCGGTTTATGCAAGATAAAATCAGTCTGGTAGCGTTGGGCATTTTCTTGATTTTGTGTATCGCCATAGCCTCCGCCCCCGTAACCAGCCAAATTTTCTTTAGCGGTCATAGCCCGACCAAGCCGGAGAAATTGTTTAACGATTTCAAACCGCCTAGCTCTGAGTATGTATTAGGAACCGATCAGTTTGGGCGGGATGTAGCGGTGCGGTTGCTCTATGGCGGCCAGATTTCGCTGGCGATTGGCTTTACCGTCGCTGGGATTGCCCTGACGCTAGGGGTGATGCTGGGGTTGCTGGCGGGTTACTTTGGCAAAAAGGTCGATGATGTTATCAACGCCTTTGTCCAGATCATGCTGACTATTCCGCTCTTGTTCGTGTTGATTTTGCTTTCGGTGATCCTTACGCCGGAGTGGTGGAGCCTGGCTTTTATTTTGGGTGTAACCACCTGGATGAACGTGACGCGGCAGGTACGTGGTCTGGTTTTAAGCTTGCGAAATCTCGACTACGTGGACGCGGCCCGTGTCAATGGGGCCAGCAATTCGCGTATTATCTTAGCCCACGTCCTGCCTAACGTAATGTCGATTGTGCTGGTCGTGGCCGGATTTGAGATTGCCAACGCGATTTTGCTCGAAGCGGGTCTGAGCTTTTTAGGCTTTGGGGTGCGCCCGCCTACTTCCAGTTGGGGCAATATGTTGACCAACGCCCTCCAGGATTATTCCAAAGCCCCGCTCCAGGTTATCGCGCCCGGTATTATGATCTCGATTACGGTACTTTGCATATTTTTGATCGCCGATGGATTGCGCGATGCTTTCGACCCACGTTTGAAAGACAAAGGTTAATCCCCGGTCGCTTTGCCTATCTTTTGATATAATAGGGTTATCGGAATATTCGATAACCCTGTTTTGTTTGGGTTAAATGACTGTAAACATAAGCAAGAAGGTAACTACACACCGGGCGACCACATAGGGTCGCACCCTACAACGGATTTAGGTAGGGGCGACCCTATGTGGTCGCCCAAAGGGGTAGGTTGAGCAGTTATAAAGTAAGAAGGTAAAGTATGACGACCCAGGTTAAAAGCCCTGACCTTGTGCGAAGCTATACTTCGGCGGAATTTGAAGCTTTACCCAATAAGGTCTTGTTTGCTTAACTCAATGCTGAGGCGAGTAGGATTATTGTTAAGTCTAGGCTTAATTGGACTGACGTTGTTGTCGGCTTGTTCGGATAGCACGCCAACTCCGGCGGCAACCCAAATCCCACCCTCCCCTACGACCGAGGTGGCCTCAGCGCCCACTCCAACCCCATCGCCGGAGCCTATTCCGTCGCCTACCTCGGCTGCACTTACTCCGACCGTCGAAAATACCGCGCCTGCGGCGACCGCCACACCCGTTGTCCCGACTGTTCCGCCTAGCCCAACCACCCTGCCCCCGACTGCTACGCCGACTCCTTTTGTCGCGCCGACTGCAACTGCTATTCCCGGTACGCCCACTCCGGCGGTTACGCCCAGCGTTTTGGTTCCGCTCTTGCCGGTGCGCCGTCCGGGTGGAACTTTGACGGTCGGAGTGCTGGAAAGCGATTTGCGGACGCGCAATTATTCGCCGTATGCGCCCGATTTGAGCGACGTATCCCTACATTTTCAACGGCTGGTCTGGAATGCCAAGTTGCTCTACCGTGACCCGGTACGGCTGGATTGGAAGCCGTTGGCGGCGCAAGCCTTACCGACGGTCGATAATGACGGCAAACGGTTTACTTTTGTCTTGCGGGAGGATTTGACCTGGAGCGATGGCACGCCGATTACTTCGGCGGATTATATCTTTGCTTTTAATAACGCGCTCCGGCCTGAGAACCGCTTTCCCAAACTGGCCGAGCTACAGCGCATCTCGCAGCTAGAAGGTTCGCCCGGCTTGCGAACGCTGGTCTTTAATTTTAACGAGGCTTATGCTAACGCTTTGCAGACTATCAACCTGATCGAGCCGCTACCCTCCAAAGTTTGGAACCGTTATCCATTTGCTACGCCAGAGCGCAACCCGGAAATGACCCGTCCGACCGTCACGAGTGGCCCATATCGGGCGGATTTGCTGGGAGTGGGGTTTGTGGCGGTGGTCGATTTCCCGGCAGGTCGCCCCAACTTCGACCGTATTAATATCAAGCCACTCAGTAACCGGGATGAGGTCTACGATAGTTTGCGGACGGGCGTGATAAGCTGGACTTTTAATAGTTTGTCGCCCGGTTGGTTGAGCCGGTTTCGGGCAATTAGCGGGGTGAATATTTACCGCTGGACACCCGAAGATAGCGGGCGACGCTTTATCGGTTATAACCTGAACAACCCGACGAACTCCTTTTTGCAATCGAAGCTGGTGCGACAGGCCCTGAATCGCACGTTGGATTTGCGAAGCCTGATCGCTTCGGTCGAAAGTGGGTTGGCAACCGAGCAGGTCGGATTTTTGCCGGTCGGTAATGATTATGCCCTAAAGGGGCCGAGTTTGTATCGGTTTAGCCTAAAAGCGGCCCGCGACGGGTTGAGCGATGCCGGGTATACTATGCGCGACCAGGATGATGTGTTAGCCGACCGGAGTGGCAAGCCAGTTCCCCGGCTTGAATTGATCTACCCAGATGGTTCGCCGGAGGCTCTGTCTATCGCAACATATTTGCGCCAGGAGTATCAGCAACTCGGACTGACGGTCAATTTGAACAAGCTCGACCCGGCAAATTACCAGAAACGGCGAGTAGCAGGTCAATATGATCTGGATGTGGGTCTGGTCGGGTCAAGCGGGGCAAGCGACCCGGACGATTACAAAGCTCAGTTTGTCAGCCGAGGGGCGCTCAATTTTGGGGGCTATAGCAACCCACAGGTCGAAGCTTTGTTTGCCGAAGCGTTAAAGCTGCCTCCGACCGATACCCAGCGTCGCCGCCTGCTTTACGAGCGCATCCAGCAAATTATCGCGGATGACGCGCCGGTCTTTTTCCTGTATACTCTACAGGCTTATACCGTAATGAGTGGTAATATTGACCCTGGCGGCGCGGGTTTGATAAACCTACCGCGCTGGCAATTGGTTTGGGATGCTTTCCCGGCCTACTTAAACTGGTATTTAAAGGATGCACCTTAGGAAAAGGCAAATAATTACACCGATCAACCGGATTTACAGACTAAAATCGCTGGGTCTGCTTATACTAATACTGGCGCTTCAGTTGTTAGCGGCTTGTTCAGACGAGGTGGCTGGCCCTGGGCCGACCGCGACTAGCCGCGACAGTTCGACCAATTTGGTTGTGACTGGCGGTGGGCCGACTGCTCCACCGCCTACCCCGACGTATACCCCCTTGCCGGTTACACCGACGCTGCCTCCAACCCCGACCCCGCCGGTCGTGACAGGTGGCAAGGCCAGTGGTGGATTGCTCAACGATGGCCTGACTTTGCATCCTTATAAGCGCAATAACCCAACCGGGCAGGATTGGGTCGATTTGCTGTTTGCGGCTTCGCTGACCCGCCGCGACCCAACGACATTGCAACCAGGGCCGGGTGCAGCAGAAAGTTGGACGGTTGCCGATACGACCGTCACGTTCGTTCTCAAAGACGGTCTGAAGTGGAGCGATGGTACGCCGCTCACCAGTGCCGATTATGTCTGGACTTACCAGCAGGCCCGTAAGCCGGAAAACGGTTGGCCTCTGGCCCGTGAAGCTTTTTACAACCCAGCCGACCCGAACTCGTCCGGCATCGAAAGCTACGAAGCGGTTGATCCGCGCACCTTGAAGATCAAGGTGCATAGCGGAGGGAGCGATTTGGTTAGTCGGGCCGATGCGATCCAGCCTTTGCCCCGGCAGGTCTGGGAGAAACTGGACTGGAACGACGCAGCTAAGAACCCTCAAATTAACCTTCCTAACGTTGTGAGCGGCCCCTGGCGGTTGAAAGAGTGGAAGCGCGGTAATTCTATTACCTTCGAGCGCAATCCGGCCTCTACGATCTATCCGGCTTCCCGCCTCGATAGTTTGACTTTTTATATCCTGCCGGATAGTCAGGTAGCCCTGCAAAAGCTAAAAAATAGCGAACTGGACTTTTTCGAGCCAACCGCTGCCGAATATGCCGCCTTTGCCGGTTTGCCAAATGTTCAGGCTTATAGCTGGGGGCCGGGTCGCCCGGTTTGGTACTACGCCGGGTTCAATTTCCGCAAACCGGCTCTACAGGATAAGCTTTTGCGGCAAGCTTTGGCCTGGGCGGTAGATCGGCGGGCGTTACTCGAAAAGCAAGCTTTTGGGCTGGGCCGGACGCTCAATAGCAGTATATCACCCTGGCATCCGGCCTTTAACCCGGCAACCGCCCGCTACGAGTTGAACCTGGATAAGGCCCGCGATTTGCTTCGGCAGGGCGGCTATATCCTCAAGGACGGCAAGCTCTTGGACAAAGCGGGCAAGGCTATAACGCTCAAGCTGATTTACAACGCGCCTAGCCCACTTTACGACGGGTTGGCGAATACCCTCAAAGCTAATTTTGCTACGCTAGGGGTAACGGTGGAGCTAAGAAATTTTGATTTCTATAGCTTTGGGCGGTTTTTGGCGAGTCCAGAGGCCGATTATGATTTGTTTTTGTCGGGGTGGACGGCGGATTACAGCCCGGAAAACTTTGGCGAGGTCTGGCGAGGTGGGCCAGACCTGAACAGTGGCGGCTACGAGAACTCACGGTTGGTTGATATGTACGCCAAAGCCTCCAGCGAACTGGATGTGACCCGCCGCAAAGATTGGTTGGCGCAGGTACAGTCTATCGAGGCCGAAGAGTTGCCCTACCTCTTTTTGTACGCCGAGCAGGGCCGTTTGATCGCTAATAAGCGTTTGGCGGGGTTTGCGCCCGGATTGCTTGGCCCGGAGCAAAGCCTTTATACAGATTGGTTTGCCATTAAATAGCCTCGGTGAAGGGTCTGTTTTTTGCAGGGGTTCAAACCACTCAAATATATTCAACCCTGGTTTAGGATTTGGTACAACCTGGCTAGTTTGCAAAAATCTAAGGCGCATCCAAATAGCCTCGGCTTATGCTATAATCGGCCCTAAATTACTAAACTGGAAAGACCCAGGAGGAGGGGTGAGAGAATGTTAGGGGCGAGGATTGCCAGCGCCGTCGTGCTGGTTCCGGCGGTTCTACTTTTGTTGTGGGTCGGACCGGAAACTACCGCTCTGACAACGGGGGTGGCGGCTATCATCGCTACTTACGAATTTTATACGATGGCGGTGCGTTCGCCCTATCATTTTCAGCCTTTTCAAATACCGGGTTATATTGCTGCCGCCGCCTTTAGTTTGATTGGCTATTTGCGCCAACCGGCCTGGATGCTGCTGGTTGGGCTAGGGCTGGCTCTGGTCACGCTACCTTATTTCTGGCTCAAGCGCGAGCAGTTGAAAGGTCAGGGCTGGACGGCGGATTGGGGGCTAACGATTTTTGCGCCGGTCTACACCGGGATACCGCTTGGGTTAGTTACTTTTATCCGGGCCGACCGTCCTAATAGCGATGCTTTTTGGTGGGTGGTGCTGATTTGTGTTGGAACCTGGGGAGCCGATACGGGTGGCTACCTCTTTGGGCGACTGTTCGGACAGCATAAGCTTGCCCCCAAGATCAGCCCCAAAAAGACCGTTGAAGGCGCTATTGGCGGTATCGCGACCGGGGTGCTGGGGGTGGCGCTGGTGGGAGGGTTGGCCCTGGGTATTCCGCTCTACTGGACCTTACCGCTTGGTGTAGTACTCTCGGTCGGCTCGATCCTGGGCGACTTGTTCGAGTCGTGGGTCAAGCGCCGCTTCGATACCAAAGATTCCGGCAAACTGATCCCCGGTCACGGCGGCCTCCTCGACCGCATTGATAGCTTTCTGGCGGTTTCGCTACTGGTCTACCTCTTTATGCTGCTATATCTACGCTAGTTACCATAACTTATCCACAAATCCACAGAGTCGGCTGCTCCGCTTACCTGACAATCCGAAGCCAGAGGGGTTGGGTTAAAATTGGCCTGAATCTGACGGGAAAACCCCTTTTCTGGTTTGACATAATGTGCTAGAATATATCCATTATAGCCGCGCGTTAAAAGAGGATAAATATGCAGATAAGCGTTGAGAATTTCCTTAAATTCCTAGAGGATGATAAGGACTTTTCTGACAACACACTGGCGGCCTACAACAACGACCTGACTCAGTTTCGTCATTTCTTGCAGGAAGGTAGCCTGTTAGAATTGGATGAGCCAGGGGCCAACGGTTCAGAAATCAAAGAGATTGCAACTGGAAATAAGCGCGGTCGGGGAAAACGACGGCAAATGCCAGAGGTGGTTTCGGTTGGGGATGGCCTGAATAATAGCGGCAGGTACGCTAACGGGCATAGCCAACTGGTTGATTTAGAACTAAAGCTGGAGGTTAAAGCCTCCGCTCCTACGAACGGTCACAACGGTGATCTTATACAGGATGGCGGCGTTGCAGAGTGGGCGCAAGTCGGAAAAGAAGATATTGAAAAGTACATTTTCTTTCTAAGAAGCCGCAAGTACGCCGATAGTACGGTAGCTCGTAAGATCGCAGCTGTGAAGTCTTTCTTTCACTTCTTGGCTGATAAACAGATGATTGCTACCGACCCGACGGCTCACCTGGATTCGCCTCGTGTCGATAAATATTTGCCCAAAGCTATTTCGATAGTCGATATAGTCACTCTTTTGTCGCAGCCGAATAATCATACCGGCCCGGAAGCTTTGCGCGATAAAGCGATGTTAGGGCTACTTTATTGGACTGGCATGCGTGTCACCGAGCTTGTATCTTTGAACCTGGAGGATGTGCTGCACGGCAAAGTACGTTGTGCCGGCAAGGGCAACAAGGCTCGGCTTATCCCCATTCGGGCCGATCAACAGATCGAACTGGATGAATACCAGGAAAAAGCCCGTCCGCAACTGGTCGGCAATAACGGGGAGATCGCCCTGTTTGTCAATCATCGTGGACATCGGCTGACCCGCCAGGGCTTCTGGTTGATCCTCAAAGCCTATGCCGACGAAGCCGGGATTGCCGATATTACGCCTCACACTTTGCGTCACTCTTTCGCGGCCTACCTGATAAACGAAGGGGAGAGTGTGCGAAAGGTGCAGGAGTTGTTGGGTCACGCCAGCGTTAGCACTACCCAGATTTATCGCGATGTGAACGATAACATCCGGCGCAACGACCCGAAACGTCCGATTAAGATCAATCAAAAGGAGATGCCGATCAACGACCCGTCCGACCCGTCCCCCACGACCGGAACCCGGCGGCGGCGGGTGGTGGATCGCTCGGCCTGATACCAAAAGAAAATTGCCAGTATTTTGGGGCGGTTCTGAGTTTGCTCAGGGCCGCCCCAAAACCGTTTAAAATCGAGCTTAGATTTATCCCACTAAAGTGGTGTAGACTATCAGCCGTTTGTTATAGCTGGCGGAAGAGGGGTCGAACGAACCGCTACAGGTAATCAGGTTTAGATTGGATTTGTCGCTATCGCCAAAGATACGCTCCTGGGGATAATCGTTGAGCGGGTAAGAAGCCGCTTCATAGACCTGAAAACTGTGGCGGGTTCCCAAAGTAGTATAGACATAAACCATATCGCCCGGCTTGAGCTTACGCAAGTTATAAAATACAGTCGGGCCGATATTGTACCAATCGAGATGCCCCGCTAGTACCGCGTTACCCTTCCCTCCAATAAAAGCACCATAACGATACCACGCGACATTGTGCGGGTCGTGTGGCACGTCCATCGAAGTATCTTCTTTCTGCCCGACATATTCGATCACGGTATCCACCCCAATCGCAGGTATCTCCAATCGAATGGCAGGTTGGGAAAAAGAGGCGACCAGGGCAGGTCGAGTTTTCTCGTCCGGGTAGCGCCAACTAAAGTAATGGCGGCCTACGTTACCCATCTCGATTTGATAGGCCGGGTCGTTGGAAGGGGTATAAGTCAGGCTACGCCGCTCGAAAAGCTGTACCAGTACGTCCTTTTCGACCCCAGCCACTTTTGAGCGCGTCCAGTAGGCTTCAGTGATCGGCAAGCCAAAGCCGGACAGCCAATCTTCGATAGGGCCGTTGACCAGTCGGTGATCGACCGTAATCGGCCCTTGCAAATTCATAAATCGCCAAAACGGGCCGGGGATATTATGACCGAGGGTGGTATCATAGTAAGCTGGGGTGGTTTCAGGGTAGCGTAAGGCCAGACCCGGGTCGTCGGAAATCTTGCCACTGCGGTCAAGCGTGGTGCTACTCGGCGTGTTACTGCGTGGGGCTGACCCGGTTAGATTGTGGAAACGGGCGTAGGTCGGGGAAAGCTCGTTTTGGGTCGGGCCGTCCCCCGAAACAGGAACCTCGGCAGGCGCGAACGGGCTAAACTGGTGGTCGCCCAGCTGAAGCTGTCCCTCCACCAGTTCTCTGACCAGCAGACCTCGGCTGATATACCAGCGACTGGCCCGGTCGATTAGGGGGTTAGTAATCTCCATCCGGCCTTTGTCATAATAGGCCACTTCGCGTTGTCCGCCAGGCGTATCGGCGTAGCCCTCTTTTAGATTAGCAAAAGGGGCTGGCCCCCAATACCAACTCCGTCGGACGGCTCCTAACGCAACTGGATAGTCGCCGCGCTCCCATACTTGCAAAAACGACCAGCCAGGGTTGTAGGCTCCCGCCTGGGCCACCTCGTTCGGCCCAAAGAGCGCTAACCCTAGCACCAGCATTTGCAGTATTAATAGTCCCAGACTGATTCTTTTTCTACCCATTACCACTCGATTATCTATAGGGTCTATCAGGCTCGATCCAGACCTAATAACTGGATTTACTGGCCTTGAACAATCTTATTTTGGTTGCCAAACAAAGGATTTTGAAAGAAACTCACTTTATAGCCAGTATAGCAGAGCCAGGGGTATTGTCAAACTGACCGAAATAGTGCAAAATCAAGTGCAGGTTGTTTGAATTTTGGCTCTTGCTCGAAGAATACCCCCTTGAGCGCAAGTGTAGCTTTTGGATTAACAGGATGATAAAAAAGATTTTGCTGGCTTACGACGGAAGCCCCGGTTCTCAGGATGCGGCAAGCCAGGCCGGAGAACTGGCTCGCCTCTTTGATGCAGAAATAACGATTTTGACGGTTGGTGGGCCATTGTTTGGTGGGGCAAGCCCGGAGGC
Organism: Chloroflexia bacterium; assembly: GCA_038210655.1. Lineage (GTDB taxonomy): Bacteria > Chloroflexota > Chloroflexia > Chloroheliales > Chloroheliaceae > 54-19. The sequence continues at coordinate 33,920 of JBBQWM010000004.1, read as the reverse complement.
TGGCATGCCTCATATGACCGAGCAGGATTATGAGAAGGTCGCCGAGCAAGGCCTGGCGATTTTGATCGAGAAGCAGGCCCGTAGCCGTAAAAAATTCCGCTGGATCGACCCCGCCGACGAGATTTTGCGCGAAGCCCGCGAAGGCAGCTACGATCTAATCGTGATGAGCCACCGCAGCGCCCGCAGTAGTATCCGGCGCGATGCGGGGCTGCTCGGTAGTGTGGCGATCAAAGTGATGAACAACGCCCCCTGCTCCGTCATGGTCGTCCGCCCGCCCATCAATAATAACGGTACGCCGGAGGGTAAGAAATAGGGATGAGGGATGAAAAATGCAGAAGTCAGAATGCAGAATGCAGAATATAAAATACACGAAATCTTGATAGTAGGTAGTCTGCATCTACACTTATAAATCGTAAATCCCTTTCATCCATCATCCCTCATTTCTCAAGAGATTGCTTCTTTGAGGCGGGCGATGCCTTCTTGGATTTTTTCGAGTGAGAGCGCGTAAGAGAGACGGGCGCAACCGGGCGCACCAAAAGCTTCGCCATGAATAATTCCTACTTTCACCGTGTCCAGCAGGTAGGAAGCGAGTTCGGCTGTGCTATTGCAGACCTGTCCACCGCGTAATTCTCGCCCTAATATGCCGGAGAAATCCGGGAAGACATAGAAAGCGCCTTCAGGGGTCAGGCAGCGTACCCCCGGTATGTCGTTGAGGGCGGCTACAATCCAGTCCCGCCGCTCCTTGAAGGCGGCTACCATCCGGGCGACTTCTGCGCTCAGGTCGGTGGTGTAGGCTTTGAGGGCGGCGTGTTGCGAGATAGACGAAGGATGCGAAGTGCTATGACTTTGAATTTTTGCCATTGCTCGCACCGCACTTTCCGGCCCAGCAGCGTAACCAATCCGCCAACCGGTCATCGCGTAAGTTTTTGAAAGACCGTTAATAACGATAGTGCGGTCGGCTAGATCGGGCGCGACATTGAGCCAGCGGGCGTAATCTTCAACGTACAAGACTCGGTCGTAAATTTCGTCGGTAAAGATCAGCACCTCGTTGCTACGCGCCCATTCTGCGATCCCTTCCAATTCGGCTTTGGTATAGATCATGCCGGTCGGGTTGGAAGGCGAGTTTAGCACCAGGATGCGGCTGCGCGAAGTGGTAGCAGCCTGAAGCTGGGCGGGCGTAACTTTGAAATTCGCTTCCGGCGTGGTCGGGATCACGACCGGGGTAGCCTCGGCTAGTTTAACTTGTTCCAGATAGCTAACCCAATATGGTGCGGGAACCAATACCTCGTCGCCCCGTTCGCATAAAGCCTGGAAAGCCAGATAAAGTGACTCTTTTGCGCCGTTGGTAACGGTAATCTGGCTTGGTTTGTAGTCCAACCCGGTGTCCGCCTTGAGTTGTACCCCGATAGCCTGTCGTAAGGCGACCGTCCCACCTGCCGGGGTATACTTGGTTAGGTTAGTATTAATTGCCTCTCGTCCGGCTTCTTTGATTACTTCGGGTGTAGGAAAATCCGGTTCCCCTGCTCCAAACGAAATTACCGGCTCGCCTGCCGCCCGCATCTCACTAATCCGGGCCTCGACACTCAGGCTGGCCGAGGGTGCAACGTTCTGGCAACGTTCGCTCACCCGAATGGTTTGCTTTGGTTTTACCGCGACTGCTTCACTCATCTCTTCAACACCTCCCCAATTTACTTTTTACCCCCATCGGGGGTGAGGCCGCAATTTACGAGTATCCCCACATGAAAACGGGTAATTTTCACGTGATTACCTCGGTTATATTATAACATTTTTGGCGCAGCCCATTTAGAGCTTGCTGCTAAAGACCAAGAACAGCCCCTTCAAAGGGCCTACTAAAAACAGAGCTTTCGCCCTATGACAATTTTGGAAGATGCCGCAATAATAAAACCGTTGCATACAATCGGCAGTAACCCAACTGAGCGTTAAAGATTGTGAAAAAACCGACGAACGTTGTGGTAAATATCACGGTCAAACGTGAAGAAGAATGTTATAACCAAAGCGTAACAAAAGTTAAAAATTGGTAAACGAAAATAAAGGACTAAAAAGATGGAACTCGTAATTATCAGTCTGTTGGGAGCTTTAATCGTGGTTGCAATGATAATCCTGGTAGTGGTGCAAACCCGACAACGCAGCCTATATTGGAACGAGCGCTCTGCCATGGCCGACCGCATGCAAGCTAAAGACCGCGAGTGGCTTGAGGCGCACGGTGTTCACGTTAAATAAATTGAGATGTGCAAAAACGACAAAATAGATGTGATAGACATCACGGAGAAAAAGCCTATACAATAGTACACTAATAATGTCGCCGCAATAAATTTTTTTAACAAAACCGAGGAGAGATTACAATGGCACTAAGTCTGGTTTGTCTAATGGCAGTTCTGATCCTTTTCACCATTGGCTTGACAGTCGCAATGGAAATTAATGCCCGCCGTTATGTCTGGCTCGAACGTGCCATACCGATTGAAGAAACCAGCCTCGATTACGAATGGCTGGAAATCCAGGCCAGTTAGCGATGTTCAGCCCGAATAGTCGGTTGGCCCTTAAAATATTTTTGATTATGCTAATTAGCCAGTTAATGCTAATAGATTTGAAATGAGAGTTACCCAATGAACCGAAAAAAAGAAATTATCAAGGAATATAAAGAACGTAAGCTGCACGGAGGTGTCTACAAGATTACCAATCGGTTAAATGGAAAGTATTTGGTAGAGCATACAGCGAACCTGGAGAGTGCCCAAAATCGGTTTCAATCCTCGGTTATTATCGGTGGCACATTTCATTTCAAACTGAAAAAGGATTGGCAGGAATTGGGAGCTCAAGCTTTTGAAATTGAAGTGCTTGAAGAACTTGAACAACGCCCCGATCAGAGTCAGGCTGATTTTATGATCGAACTGCAAACACTTGAACAATTAGCGCGGGCCAATCTTAACCCTTCGCACGAATATTGATGAGACATTTCTGCAATTGGGTGGGGTATTGATTTGCTTACTAAGCTAACGTAACGATCTAACCCCACTTTTTAATACTCCAAAATCTCACACTTGCCCGCTTTGAACCCAAATCCAAGTTGCTTATAGCCTGATTGGTAAACCGCGTTCAGCCAGATAGGTTTTGGCCTGGGCGATAGTGTAGTCGCCAAAATGGAAAATGCTGGCTGCCAGTACCGCATCGGCTTTGCCATCGGTCAGCCCTTCGTAGAGGTGTTTAAGTTCGCCCACCCCACCACTGGCGATGACCGGCACGCTGACTGCCTCCGAAATCGCGCTGGTCAACTCGAGGTCATAGCCGTCGCGGGTTCCATCCTTGTCCATACTGGTCAAGAGGATTTCGCCTGCCCCTAAGTCGGTTCCCCGTTTAGCCCACTCTACGGCATCTAGTCCGGTCGGGGTGCGTCCACCGTGCAGATAAACCTCCCAGCCCGGTTGATCGTCAGGGCGGCGTTTGGCATCTATCGCCAGCACGATACATTGGCGACCAAAATGGGCCGCGCCTTCGGCAATTAGTTTCGGGTTCTGGACGGCAGAAGTATTGATCGAAACTTTGTCGGCTCCTGCCGCCAACATCTTTTGCATATCAGCGACCGAGCGAATCCCACCACCTATCGTGAAAGGGATAAAGACCTGCTCCGCCGTGTGTTTGACCATCTCGACGACGGTCTCGCGGTTATCGCTGCTGGCGGTTATATCGAGGAAAACCAATTCGTCGGCTCCGGCGGCATCATAAAAAGCGGCCAATTCTACCGCATCTCCGGCATCCCGCAAATTCAAAAATTTGGTGCCTTTTACCACTCGCCCGCCAGTTACATCGAGACACGGGATCACCCGTTTGGTGAGCATTAAATTATCCTTTAGACTATTCGGAACCTTACAGCCAAATGCAGCGATCTTGAACGATTGTAGGAGCGGGCTTCTGCCCGCGATTGAACACCCAGCTGCTGCTTCAATCGCGGGCAGAAGCCCGCTCCTACAAGGGGTTATGACTGCCAGTACTATCAACTACAATATAACGAGCCTTCAATCGCGGGCAGAAGCCCGCTCCTACAGGGGGTTATGACTGGGTAAATTTTGAGCTACTTATCCCCATACAGACCCTGGATTACCTCGTCTTTGATAGTAAAGGAATGTTCTTTGGTTGGAAACTCGCCCGACTGGACTTCTTCGCGGTACTGGATGAGGGCTTCCTCGATCAGGCTGGCGGTGTTGGCGTATTGCTTAACAAAGCGCGGCGTGAAGCGGTCGAACAACCCGATAACATCGTGCATGACCAGAACCTGCCCGTCACATTCCGGCCCGGCCCCGATCCCGATGGTTGGGATATTGATGCTGCGGGTAATCAAGCCTGCCAGACGGTCGGGGATCGCTTCCAGAACGAGGCTAAAGCAGCCTGCCTGTTCGAGCGCCTTTGCATCATCGATCAGCCTTTGCGCCCCCCGTGCGTCCCGGCCCTGGACTTTGAAACCGCCGGTCGCCGATACCAGTTGCGGCAATAGTCCGATATGACCCATCACCGGGATACCGTTCTGGACTAAGGCCCGTGCTACCTCGGCCTGATTTGCTCCACCTTCTAGCTTGACCGCATCCATCCCGGCCTCTTTTAGAAAGCGGATAGCGTTATGGATCGCCTGCTGCGGCCCTTCTTGAAAAGAGCCAAAAGGCATATCGCCGACCAGTACCGCCTCTTTAGCGCCACGCCGCACTGCTTTGCAGTGGTGCAACATATCCTCCATTGTAACCGGAACGGTGCTGTCGTAGCCCAGCACCACCATACCAAGCGAGTCACCGACGAGGATTAAGTCCATCCCGGCCCGGTCAGCTATCAAAGCGGTCGGATAGTCGTAGGCCGTAATCATCGCAATCTTCTTGGGAGCAGCCTTGCCTGGTACGCTGTGAAGAGCCTTGCGTCCGGCAATCTCAGGAATCGTCTTCTTCATTTGTAAATATCCTTTCCAGTCTGCCGTCCCTGAGTGAGGGTACAGCGACCTAATTGAAAGTTTCGCTTATGCCACCATTGCACAGCCTTTAGGTAACGCTACTATACATTGTGGCTTCGTGTTACCCGACAGTATTATAAACTGGTCGATTAAAACCGACAAATTAAAAGGCGAATAGCAGGCTAGGAGAGCATTTACTAATTTGCAGATAATAGAACCAAAATTGCAAAAAGAATTATTCGCTGTTAGAATATCGTCAGGTTTTACATTCAGACAAAGCAATGAGTGGAGAAAGGGTTAAATGGATAATAAGCGTACTCTTGAGGTGCTTAAGAAGGTGACTTTGTTTGCCGGGCTGGACAAGCGTAACCTGGAAGTGCTTTCCAGGATTGTGGTTGCCCGTCACTACGATAAAGGCGAAACTATTGTGCGGCAAGGTGAAAATGGGATTGCCTTTTATGTGATCGAAGCCGGTAAGGTGGAGGTTTTTCGAGAAAGAGACAACCAGAAAATAAAGCTGAACCAATTAGGGGAAAGCGACTTTTTTGGTGAAATGGCTCTTTTTGAAGAAGCTCCGCGCAGCGCCAGTGTCGTCACGTTGGAGCCTACCGATTGCTACATTCTGACCCATTGGAACTTTAAAAGCGCGATTGAGGATAACCCGACTATCGCTGTGCAAATGCTTCCAATCATAATCAAGCGCTTTAGCAAGGCTGCCGAAGAATTCCTTTAATCGATTGCTAAAAAACCCTGGCCTTAAAGCGCCAGGGTTTTTTAAGTTCTAAAGTTATCCCATTCTGATGCCCCAAATCTATGCCGACAAATTCATTCTAAATCTAAGTGTTTTATTTCATCTTGTCTGTAAATTTAGCTTATTCCATAAAGCGAATTTTAATCGACAGAATTGAGAGATAGATTATATGCGTTAGATTTGAGGTGAATAACCCAAACTTAGGCAGGTTATAGGTTTCAGGCTGCTTTAGGGTTGGCAGGCTTTTTGGTCGGGTAGTGCTGGGACAGCCAATTAAGGGCCAGCTTATTAAAAACAGCGGATTGCTCGTCATAGACCGCCAGACGAGCGTTATCAATTATTTCTAATTGGGTGTCAGGCCGTAATTCCAAAAAACGCTCTGCGTCTGACATCGGCGTAATCTTAGCCTCGCGGCCCCAGACGATCAGTACCGGTTGCTCGATAGTAGGCCATTCCTGCTTGACCGAATGATTGAGTAGAAAAGCGATAAAGGAGATCGGCGCAAACTTGGCATTCGGCTGTCGGGCCGATTTATGGAAGCCTTCGATCAATTCGGCATCAATATATTTTGGGTCAAAATAACCGTCGCGCCCCAGGAAAATTTTGGTCGAAAGCCGGGTGGTGAGCAACCAGAAGGCAACGCTACCAAGCGGCCCCTTCAGTTTTTGATGCAAGCGGGTGGATTTTTCGGTTGGCGCAAAATCCAATCGTTGCAGACCGGTCGGTGCAATTAGTAAGAGTGGGCCAAAAGATTGTGGATGGCGGACGACCGCCCCGATCACATGTGCGGCAGTCAGGCTGCTGGCAATTACCGCCGGGGGCTGACCTTCGCGCTTAGCAATATAGTGGGCGAAATCGGCTAGAAATTCGACATAAAGTTCAGCGGTATAATTTATTGCTTTGCGTTCGGAACGCCCAAAGCCGGGTAAGTCGGGCGCATAGACCCGATACTGGCGCGATAGTGGTTCGATATTATGGCGCATTTCAAAGGCCCAGGCCGCCGCGTTGATGCCGTGCTGTAACAGCAAAGGGGTACCCTGACCCTGCATATTATAGACAATTCGGTGGTCACGCCATTGCCAGCTTTCTTCGGGGCCATTTAGCTTTAAGCTTTCAGTTTTTTTATTTTTTATTTGCTTCAAAAACTCGAACATGCCATATCTCCTATAGAATTTATGTAAAAGGCGCTTAGTGTTCGCCTGTAATTGCCTTAGTCGGCATTATTATTACAAAGCAAATAGTAGACCAATTACTACCCGAATGGGGTAAGGATTGTGTGCAAATAGCGTTAAGGCCGCCAAAAAAACTAGCCGAGTTGCGCGTCAATTATTTGCACGCGGTCAAACAGTAATAACAGATGCCTGTGAAAACCCCGCTTCAAACCACCAAAAAGTATATATTAGAAAAATTCTCGTAGAAAAAAATTCTAATACATACTTACCTCTCCGCTTTCGGGTGTGGCCCAGTCTGGCTAGTTTGCAAAAAATTGAGGCGCACCCAAATTAGCCTCAACTATTGCATTTATGTCAACAGTGTGTTAGACTAGATTTAGCTTCACATAAGTAATGCCGGGAATATGATTTTAGTAACGGGGAGAAGGGCATGACCTTTACCGAGATTTTAACAGATGCTGCTAACAGTGTAGAAGGTGCGATGGCGGTCGGGCTGATCGGCGTAGACGGCATCGGGGTCGAGACAATCGTCACCAATGGCTACGAACTCGATACCGAGATGCTTGAAGTAGAACTAGCCGGACTGGTTGGCAATGTTAGCCGGGCAGCCCAAGCGCTTTCTGCCGGGCCAGTCAAAGACCTGTTTGTCGAAGCCGAGACCCGCAGCTATCTGGTAACACTTTTGGATAACGATTATTTTTTGATGGTGTTGCTCGGCCCTCTGGCGAATTTGGGCCGCGCTCGTTTTGAGGTCAAGCGGGTCAGCCAGCGCCTTCGCGAGAATCTCTAACCTTTTTATATCCGGAACCACAAAAGCCGTTGTCCCTCCACAAGGGAACAACGGTTTTTGTGTATAAATTTACAGGTTGGCTTTTACAAAAGCCGCCATTTTAGCAGTAGCTTCCTGTGAAAATTTTAGATTGGGATTAGCGTAATCGACCAGCGGATTGGGGTCGGTTGCACCCGGTACTTCTTTAAAGACATGGTTGACATCGGCAAGTTGATACAAAACCGCTCTGGTATTGCCCGCCTTTTGAAAGCCCTGCATCAAGTTTTGGACATCGCTGCAAAGTACCTGAATATCTTTTAGGCCGCATAAGGCCAGCACCGGCAGAGTTGGCGATAGTCCGGCGGCTACTTTGGGCGGGTCGTATTTACCGACCGTTGCCAGGAATTTGTCGTTGATCGGGTTGAAGAGAGGCTTGAAGGCTGGATTGCTGATAGTAGGCGGTTGTTTGCCGGTTTCGAGCAGACTTTTAATAATATCATCCAGTTCCTTCAAGCCTGCCTCGGCCTGCTCTTTTGTTACCAATCCGTTTTTTTGAGCCTGCTCGTATTGGGCGGCGATCTGGTTACGAAGCGTTTCGAGGTAGGGCCGCGAGACTGGTGCAGCCAGGATCAAGGCTTTCGGCCCGCCCTTATCTTTAAGCTGGTCGGCCACAACCAGGGCGATCAACCCCCCTTCGCTATGACCCAAAATCAACATTCTTTGTGGGTCGATTTCCGGGCGACCTTTGAGATAGTTATAAGCGTCGCGGGCTTCCTCCAGATAAACATTAAAATCAACTTCGCCTAGCCGGGAAGCATAACTTCCCAGGCCAGTTTTACCCGTTCCGAGTTTGTCATAGCGCAAAGAGGCTACGCCCTGGTCGGCTAATATCCGGGCAAAATTGGAGTGGGAATTGACCGCCCCAGGGATCAAAGTGTTGTTACCATTGCGGTCGGTTGGGCCACTGCCGGAAATCAGGATCGCGGCGGCCAGTTTGGCATTCTGCCCGGTTTGGGGTAACAAAAGCGTGCCGTAGAGTGTTTCTTTGCCACTGGCAAAGCTTACTTCTTGCTCGTCCTTTGCCAGGGCCGCCGGATTGGTCGGTCCAGCAGTTGACCCACTGGTTTGGGTGGGGGCAGTTGGATTAGCGGGTGCAGCGTTGGTTGCGGGCGCATTGGTCGGGGCGACGCTAGTATTAGTGGGAGCGGCGCTCGTTGGGGGTGCATTGGTGGCGGCGGCGGTCGTGGCGGCTGGTGCGCTGGTTGCCGGAGGTTGGTTGGTTGCGGTTGGGTCGCCACACCCGGTCAATAGCAGACCAAGCAAAATTGGCCCGGCTGCCAGGCTACAAATAGTCCTTGAGTACAAAATCCTGTTCGAGGGTTTTTTCATTTTAGCCTTCATTTTAACTTTTTTGTAATTTCATCTCGGCCTTACCTCTGCTGATTGAGGTTTTGGTAACAAACTTATTGTATCAAAAAGCACCGTAAGCTACCACTTGACCCCCTATGGCAAATTGCAGAATCACCGGCGCATTCTTTGGCAGACTTTATTTCCGGGCGCACCGAAATTCTACGCAAAAACCGAGGCCCACCCTTTAACGGGTCTGAGCGGGGAGAACGCTTATCTTTATATAATTGAAGACCCGATCAAAAAAGGCAAGCGCCTTATTTAGTGCGGGCGATAGCATTCAGCAACTGGTCGAACCCAAACGGTTTGAGCAAGACTACGAGGGCCGGATAATTCTGCTCCAATTCACGCTGCTTTTGGGATAAAGCAGTCGTTAAGATCAAACGCGGGCCGATGCTACTTTGACTGCCGTTTGTAGTCGAAAGTAACCCCAGGTCGAGCAGGTCGCAATCTATAATACAAAGATCAGGCGAGTTAGAATGGAAGTATTTGAGAAACCGGGCAGGCTGGGTGAAAGTACGTACCTGGTAGCCTTGCTTACGCAATACCAGACTCAGCGCCCTCCGCACCGACTGGCTGTAGTCGAGAAGTATAACAGTATTTATCATTATGTCCCTTACCTTACTGCAACTAAATTACAACGTTAGAATAACGGTAGTACTCACTATCTGTGACTAAAGTACTATATCCCATTTATTATCTTAATTATACTATATATGTAAAGCCTTTAATAATGCTATGTGACAAATTTTTGCCCTAAATTGTTCGTTAAGCTGGTATAATTTATCAGGGAAGTAGATAGGTATTGTTTTCAGTAGATGGAAATTCTATTAGAATTTGATTTTTCATCTAAAGGGCTGGTGGAAAAATGATAGGGGACCTCAAAGGATTGCCTGAGCCTGATTATGAGGGAAGTCCGAAAATAGCAGATCGAACGGGTAAGGTAAAAGGTGTAGCCGATATAACCGATATAACCAAAGAAGAACTGATGGCTACCCTCGAATTATTGCAACAAAAAACTTGTGAAGTTGTCCAACCTTTAACTGCTGTCTTACTTTTAATCGAATATATTGCTAAAGCCGAGCCTGACGCGAATTTTTTCCCGGAAGAGACTCGTATAATTCTTGAGCAATCTCAATTACTTGCCGACAGTTTTAACGAATTGCAAGCTATTTTGGCTCATCACCAGGATCAGGTACTGCGTAAACAAAAAAAGTAATTTAACTACTCATCGCAGAGAAAGCCAACTTTTCAATTGCCGAAGCCTATTTGAATAGGTTTATACTTCGTCCTATAGCAAAATGCCGCGAGATTGACCCTTGTAGGAGCGAGCTTCTGCTCGTGATTGAATTGGCAGCTATTGTTTCAATCGCGAGCAAAAGCTCGCTCCTACACAAGATTGGATAGTGCTATTTAGGGGCGGTAAAAATCGGCTGCCCTTGAAAGCGGAAAACTTTATTCTGGTCGTTATTGACAAAAACCGACTCCAGGCGGGGGATCAGCGAACTCGGCAAAGGTGCAAAGCCGGACGGTAAGTTTTTCTGCCCATCGTGCAGACCCCACCATAGAAAATTAACCATAGCCTGGGCTTTTTCCTTCGAGGCATTGGGCATATTTTTGGCATCTTTCCAGACGATTAGCCAGGTAAAACCGGCTATCGGATAGGCCGTCTCTCCATCCGGGTTGACCACGAAGACTCGAAAATCATCCGGGATCGATACGCCCTGAGCGGCGGCTGTCACCGAATCGACGGTTGGAGCAATAAAGCGCCCGGTGTTGTTACGCATACTGGCATAGGGTAATTTCTTCTCGTCGGCGGCCCCCTGGTCGAGATAGCCAATCGTGCCATCCCTTCCACTAATAGCACTGGCTACCGTATCGTTACTATCCCCTTCTAGTTGGCTGAGGGCAGGCCATTTGGGTCGGCTAAAGAGACTGCTTTGAGCCGCCGGGTCGGTGTTGGCTACGATTACCCGATCCCGAAAATCCGTACTGACTGCCGAAAGATAGCGCGAGAAAATCTCAGAAGTGCCACTGCTGGCCGTCCGGGTACGAATGACCACCGAAATTGGTTTGGTCGAGACGACGACATTACCGTTTTCAGCCGTGATCGCCGGATCGTTCCAGGTTTTGATGTCGCCCAGGAAAATCTTAGCCAGGGTCGGCCCACTCAGGCGCAATTCGCGGGTATAGCCGTCCAATCGGTAGGACACCACCACTGCTCCCAACACGGTCGGGATATGGACTACTTCGCCTTTGGCGGTGACATCCACAAATTGTGAGCCGTTGAAGGTAGCATCCGAACCGGCGAAATCGCTGGGTGAGATCACCCGCCCGCTATTGCCAGTCGCGGCGACCGGTGTACCCAGGAAAGCCGAACGTCCATTACCACTTCCGGTGGCCTGATAAGTAATTTTGATGTTAGGAGCAACTTTTTTATACTCGGCTAACCATTTAGTATAAACTGGTTCGCCCAGGGTCGAACCGCCCCCCACTAGCTCGGCAGTTATAGTCGTCGCGCCAAACGCAGCGGGGTTGTTATTGGGTAAGGGGGTAGCCGGAACCGGGGTTTGGGTAGGGTTGAGCGCAGACAAGGCGACCGGTGTTAGCGGTGGAGCGCTATCCCCACAGGCTACTAACAGCAAAGCTCCCAACAGACCGACGACCCCCAGGCTGACACGCCGGGCAGTCGCCGGTTTCGACAATTTCCAAAAATTTAATGGATTAAACACACTCGGCTCCTCTTAAATTAACAGTGATATACAGGATGAACGGGATAAAATTAACTTTCTTATCCCTGATGAGTTGGCTATTTTCATCGACTCACTTGTGTCCTGCGTACCCTGGCTCCTGTTCAAAGGTCAGTTAGCCAGTATTCGCCACTCGGTTTTCGAGCTTAGAGCTAATACCTGACACCTGATCCCTAATCACATAAGTTTATACTCAGAATTATAATTCCTACCCGTTCTATTATACGTAAAGTAGAGCCAAAAAGTTAGAGCCTCTTGTAGCAAAAATGTGTAGCAAAAATGGGCTAATCGGCATCCGTCTTTTTAGTCTTTACGATAACGTATCCTTTGCTAAGGGTTCAGTTTGGACAGCCTTTTTTGAGTTCAAATTCGAGCTTTCAAAAGTCAACCCTTAGAGATCGATACGTTATCGTCTTTACCGCCCTGTCCAAACATGATATACTTTCGAGCAAGGGACTCTTTTTGGTTAAATGCGTGGCAGGCCGATTATAGCGGCAACATTGGTTTGGTAATTTAAGTAAAGCAAGACAAAACGCCCAGGTTCATCTTTGAGTTTTGATCTAAGAATTGTGGCGTGAGGGTAAAGTGTTATGGCTACCGGTCGATCAACCGCCTTATATGGGCAATTGGGGATTTTTTCGCTTAATACGATTCTATCGGCCCTGAATTTGCAAAAAGTTACAGGCCGGTTGACCTTGGCCCAGTACGATCAGATTGCTGAGATTATTATTCGGACTGGTGAAGTAGTCGATGCCTGGAGCGAGACGGAGCGCGGCTTGAATGCGCTTTTGCCGTTGTTTGGGTGGGAGAATGGCGTATTCTCTTTCAACCTTCAACCTGCCGAGACCCAGACGATCAATATTTCGCTGCCGGTGCTTCAGGTGCGCTCGGCGGTTTATCTGGAAGAACAAAAGCAAAGCCGCAACCGGGTTTCGATCTACACCCGCGAAATTCCATCTGCCCAACACATCTTAGAGATTAATCGAGACTCGGAAGGTGAGGTTAATATTCGCCCGGAGCATTGGGGTCTTTTGCGCCACCTTGTAACCGGGCCGCAAACGGTCGAGAAAATGGTCGAATTGACCGAAAGCTCGATTGAAGTCTTTGTCCCGATGGCGACCGACCTGGTGAAGGCCAACATGCTGCGCGTGTTGAACCCGAACCGTTAATAAGCATGAATAGCTCACGTATTCCCGGCCTGATCGATGGGTTGGCCCAGTTTTTACCCGGTTACAACCGGCGACCCGGTCAGCTTGAAATGGCCGAAGCAGTCGCCAGTTCGGTAGAAGGCCGTTCTAATTTGGTGGTCGAAGGTGGAACCGGGATCGGTAAATCGGTCGCCTATCTGGTTCCGGCCTTGCTCTCGATAGTCGAAGATGGTGCAAGGGTCTTAATCGCCACCAGCCACAAACCCCTCCAGGATCAGATCGCCAAGAAAGACCTCGCACTCCTGGCTCGACTTTTTCAAGCCAGTGGCTACCGCCCCTTTACCTGGACGACCCTCAAAGGTATTAGTAATTATTTATGTTGGCATTCTGCCGAAAATGAGCAGGGCCGGATTGCAACCGACCCGGTGGCGGCCCAGGCGATCCGCTATGCTATGACGGCCCCATCCGGCTTTTCGGGCGACTTTGAGGATTTCCCGTTCAACCTGCCCCCCGAAACTCGTTCGCTTATCAGTGCTGACAGCGAGGATTGCCTGGGGTCAAAATGCCCTCACCGCGACCGTTGCTACGCCTTGCGAGTGCGCCGACAGGCCGAAAAAGCCGATATGGTCGTCACTAACCACGCTCTCTTGACCCTCGATATTAAGAGCGAAGGCGCGATTATCCCCGGCTCTTATGCTACTTACGTTATCGACGAAGGCCACGATTTTGAGGAAAACGCCACCCGCGCTAACGGCTTGCAGGTAACGGTCGGAGCGGCCCGGCGTTTTATCAATAACGAAATCGTCCGCCGAGCCGCCATTACTTCTACCAACCGTCTCCAAAATGCACGTGATAACCTTGACCGCTTTCAAAGCGAGATCGCCTTGCTTTTTAATATTGGCCCCGCCAATCCCGAAGACGAAAACCGGGTGATCGTCAAGCGCGAGTTGGCTTCCGGCAAAGCGCTGGCCGAAAGCGTCAAAGATTTGATCGAATTGGTCAAGAGCAGTCCGCCCCGCACCGAAGAAGAAATCGCCCGCACTCAACGAGTGGTCAAGCAGGGCGCATCATTAGCCGAACGGCTCGAACGCACCGCCGCCAACGCCGACCCGAACCTGGTTTATTACGCCGAGCGCAATTATTATGGCAATGCCCCGGTCGGGCGGCAGGAGCCTTTGATCCGGGTCAATGGTCGTAACTTGCCAGCCACCGCCTCCAATCAAGCGGCCCCGGCCTATGGGCTAAACGCTATGCCGGTGGATGTCTCTGGCTATCTCGAAAAATGGTTCAAAGAAAATCAGGTGATCGTGACCAGTGCTACGCTTTCCGACGGTCAAAGCTTCGACTTCTTCACCCGACGGATCGGCCTCGACAAACCGGCAACGTTGGTCGTACCTAGCCCGTTTGATTACAAAGCGCGGGTGCGCCTCTTTTTACCGCGTCTCGGCCCCCTTAGCCAGGGTACGAGCTATAGTCAATCGCTGGCGGGCCAAATCGCCGACTTACTAAATCTCGCGCCCGGTCGGGCATTGGTGCTGTTCACCAGTCATGCTATGTTAGAAGGAGTCTGGCGGCAACTCAAAGGCCCCCAGGCCGACCGCTTGCAACCGACCCGGCCTCTTTTCAAGCAGGGGGCCGCCCAGATGGGCCGGATCATCACCGATTTCCAGGCTACCGAGGATGGCGTAGTTTTTGGAACGCGCTCGTGGTGGCAAGGGGTTGATTTACCCGGTATGCGAATGCTTATCATGGATAAACTGCCCTTCCCTCAGATGAACGACCCTATCGTCAAGGCTCGGATCGAAGAAATAGACCAGGCGGGCGGCAGCAGTTTTAACGAATTTATGTTACCATTAGCTATCATCACTTTTCGGCAAGGGTTTGGGCGGTTAATGCGCCAGGAGAAAGATTGGGGAGTGGTGGTGGTTTGCGACGAGCGCATTGTGCAAAAGAGTTACGGTCGGCGTTTTATCAAAAGTTTGCCACCTCTAACGGTTTTGCCCAACCTTGAGCAACTTAAGCAGTTCTTTTCCGTTATACCATCTGAAGTCTAGTATGAAGCATAGCAGCATGAAGTACAGCAGGCCGGAAAATTATTACCAACTCTCCGAGGCCCAAAAAGCTTTGTGGGAGCAGTATCTGGTTCTGGAACAAGAGCAACTCGAACTTTTCGAGACGGCCGCCCGTCAGCAAGGCTTAATCTGGCCGCCGGTGGATGTCTTTGAAGGGCCGGTGCGGACTTCGGGAACAGTGGTCTACGCTTTTGGTCGCTCGGTGACATTACCACCTGCCAGCGAGTTCCAGCAGCACCTTGACCAAGAAAAAGGCGAGGCTAAAACGGTCTATGTCTGGCTGGAAACGCCTACAACCTGGGCTTATGCCGGGCTGCTAACCGTTTTCAAAAGCCAGCCTCATTCGGAAGTCGAGCAACTGGCGGTAGCCCGTTTTGGTGGTGGCCCCAGCCAACGGCTCCTGATCGAAGCGAAAAGTTTTGAAGAAGCCAGCCAAATTTACCAACTGCTCATCAAGTACAGCGAAGGATAAACATAAGGGAGCAGGGATGAGGGATGAATAAATGCAGAAGTCAGAATGCAGAATATTAAATTTGCACCTACAATGGTAAATCCCATTTATCCTTTATCCTTTATCCCTCATCCTTTAATAAGTGGAGGTTTATAAGTTTTGACAAAAAGCGCGTTCATTACCGGCATAACCGGGCAAGATGGTAGCTATCTAGCCGAGTTCCTGCTTTCACAGGGCTACAACGTTTATGGCTTGCTGCGGCGTACCAGCCTGATTATTGACCAGCGCATCGAACATTTACTAAACGAGGTCGAGTTGATCGAGGGCGATTTGCTAGATCAGCTTTCGCTCATCAAGGCTCTGGAAATCGCCCAGCCCGACGAGATTTATAATCTGGCGGCTCAGTCTTTTGTCCAGACTAGCTGGCTTCAGCCGGTACTGACCGGCGAATATACCGCCCTGGGCGTAACCAAGATGCTCGAAGCCGTCCGTATGCTCAAAAAGCCGGTCAAATTTTATCAGGCCAGTTCCAGTGAGATGTTTGGCAAAGTCGTCGAAGTACCCCAGAACGAAAATACCCCCTTCTATCCACGCAGTCCTTATGGTGTGGCGAAGGTCTACGGTCACTGGATCACGGTTAACTACCGTGAGAGCTATAATATGTATGCGACCAGCGGTATATTATTCAATCACGAAAGCCCAAGACGTGGACTTGAATTTGTTACCCGCAAAATATCCAATGCAGTTGCTCGGATCAAGCTAGGTCTTCAGGACGAATTGAGGTTGGGCAACCTGGATGCCCGGCGCGATTGGGGTTACGCTGGGGACTATGTCAAGGCAATGTGGCTGATGCTCCAACAGCCGGAGCCGGAAGATTATGTGGTAGCAACCGGCGAGACCCATGCCGTCCGCGAGTTTGTCGAACTGGCTTTTCAGTGTGCCGGGGTTAAAGATTGGGAGAAGTACGTCAAGATTGATCAGCGTTACTTCCGACCGGCCGAGGTTGATCTGCTAGTAGGCGATCCGACCAAAGCCCGCGAGAAACTTGGCTGGAAACCTTCGGTCAGCTTCGCAGAATTGGTCGCTATGATGGTAGAGGCCGACCTTGTTTTCAACCGTAAGCTGTCGGGCAAGGATTAGCTCGTTAATTAGCCCTTTGTCTAGCCTCTCAAAAAATAAGTTAGAAAAATTTCGGCGAAATTTTTCTAACTTATACTAAACCCCGGTTTAGGGGTGGCATAGCCTAGCCTGATTTCGCCCAAAAGCGAGTAAGCCTTAGCGGGCTTGCAGAAGCGAGACACTTTCCATGTGATAGGTTTGCGGAAAGAGATCGACTACCCGGGAGCGGATTAGCTCATAGCCTTCTGAGAGAATCTTGATGTCGCGGGCCAGGGTGCTAGGGTCGCACGAGATATAGACCACAATGGGCGGACGGGTCTTGAGCAGGCTTTGGAGCAGGGCCGGGTCGCAACCGCGCCGAGGTGGGTCGAGCAACACCCCATCGAAATGTTCGCCGCTGGCTTCCAATTGCAAAATATGTTCTTCGGCTTTTGCTGCTACAAATCGGCAGCGGCTTTCCAGATCGTTTAGCCGGGCATTTTCGCGGGCCGACTCCACTGCGCCCTCGTATTCCTCGATCCCCAGGACTTGCGCTCCACGTCGGGCCATCTGTAGAGCAAACGTACCTACCCCACAATAAATGTCCAGCAGTCGCGCTCCCTTCAGTTTTAGTTTGGCGGTCTCGAACGCCTCAAACGCTTGCCCAATCAACTCGTTAGCCATGGCCGGATTGGACTGGAAGAAAGCTAGAGGTGGAATACGGTAGGTGATGCCATCAAGTATTTCCGTCATGTAAGGCGGGCCTCCCAGAGCCTCCATCCGTCGCTTGCGCCCTTCCCCAATCACACTCAGTTCAGCATAACGGTCGAGGGCAGCCTGTAGCTCTGCTGTGAACGGTTCTAATATAGAAGTTTCCCACTGGCCTAGCATCCGTAGTATAAACAGTAGCCGGGGCCGAGGCCGCTCAAGACTGCTTTCTAAAGGTGCGACCGCCGTAAAGCGCTCCAATGCCTCCAACCGGGCGGCATTATCCAGGCTGTACGAGGCCAGGGCTGCAATTTCTTCGGCCTGTACTGGCCCATCGTCGGCGACCGGCCCAACCCGCACCGTCACCTGATGCACCCGGCGTGGCAAGTATTTTTGCATAGCACTTGCCAATGGCTCCAGTGCCAGCGTAATCAAAGGGTGGGCAATCTGGCAGGATTCGACTGGCACAAGCCGGATGCTGTTTTGGCGGTGAAAGCAAGGCCGTCCGCTTTTTTCATCGACCTCAAACTCGACGTTATTACGATAGCCCCACTCGCTTCGGGCCGGAACAGGCGGCAGCAGGGGCGGTTCGCGGTCGGTGTAGCCGCCCAGACGCACGAACTGGTCGTGTAAAATCCGATTTTTGAATTCGAGTTGGGTAGCGTAGGTCGCGTGTTGCCACTGGCAACCGCCACAATTGGGCCACTTGTCCACCCCGAAATATGGGCAGGGTGTTTCTCGCCGTTCGGGAACACTTTGCTGTATCCGTATGACGTTGGCTCTCAAAAAGTTTTTCTTGTGCCGATACAGCCGAGCCTCCACCACCTCGCCCGGCAGCCCGCCTGTCACGAATACGACCTGGGAAGAGGGAGGGGTAAGGGATGAGAGATGAAGGATCAGAGATGAAGGGGGTTCCTCATGATTTTCGGTTTCGGTTTTGGCTTCGATTTCTGGTTCTAGTTCTGGTCTGGCTTCGAGGCGGGCGATGGTTTCACCACCATAAGCAATATCGAGCAAGTGTAGGTCCGAGACGACCTCGGACACAATTTTTTCTTTGAATCTTCTGGGCATAATTTATTATTCAACCTTAATTGTAATACCACGAATACCGTGCAGGCCGACCCAAACGTTGAGCCGACCCCGGTTATTACCAATCAAAAACCGGCCTTGACCTAGTGCTTTTATCGCAACTGTTCACGGTCTATTAGCTGAGGTGGGGGGTGAGGCAAGCGGTTTCCTCATTTACAAAGCACCGCAGGCAAATGTTTACTTGTTTTCTAATTGGCGTAGTTTTGCATCCATTTCTTCCAACTGCCTCTGTAAGACCTCTTTAGCTTGCCGCTCCGACGCTTCACGCTGCAAAGCCGCTTCCTTAGCTTGCCGCTCGGCTTCTTCGCGTTGCATGGCCGCTTCTTTGGCTCGTTGCTCGGCTTCCCTGGCCTGTCGCTCCAACGCCTCACGTTGCATGGCCGCTTCTTTGGCTCGTCGCTCGGCTTCTTTAGCTTGCCGCTCGGCGGCTTCACGTTGCATAGCTATTTCTTTAGCCTGGCGTTCGGCGGCTTCACGTTGCATGGCCGCTTCTTTGGCTCGTCGCTCAAGGGCTTCCCGCCGCTCTGCCGCTTGCCTTTCGGCTTTTTCCTCTTCTCCCTCGTTTAGCCAGCGCTGCCCCAGCCGATCCTCTAGCCAGATCGACTTGCCATCCACCACTAGCCAGCTTTCTAATTCTTCACTCCACATTCGCCGATTTTCTTCCAAATTGAGCGGTTCATAGCGCCCTCCTACTAACCGCCAGCCTTTCAAAACTGGCTCTTTGCGCTGGCGTAGCCTGCTGCGGGGATCGTATACAAAGTATTCCTTTACGCCCCAGCTTTCGTAGCGCAGGGGCTTCTCTTCCAGGTCTACCTTTGCCGTCGCTTTTGACACGATCTCGAAGATTACCGCAGGCGGTGGCCCGTCTACCCCCAATCGATACCCTCGCTCCTGTGGAATTTCTTGGCTCGTCTTTAGTACAAAGACATCGGGATAAAGCGGGGTTTCTTTTTTGTCGGCTGTTTCAAAGAAATTGACTTCGCGGTCGATCTGATAGCCTTCGAGACGGTAATGCCTTTGGAGAATCTGCTTGAGATAATCGACCACCTGGTTATGTTTAGGGTTAGGCATATCGCCGCGCTCCTGGCGTAGTTTGAGATAATTATTCTGGTCGTCGTAAAAGTAATCAATCTCATCGACCTTAGCTTGAGCGAGGTCGAGGGATTGAGCGTGTAGGACTGTTTCGGGTTTGGCAGTCATAATGCTACCTGCCTTTCATCAAATTAAAAACAAAGATAAAATAACTACGCCTTGTCGTCGGCCCTATTATAACCTACTTGCCCTAAAATTAGTAACGTTTGACCTATCAAGCCCCTTTGCTAAGAGCGGTCTATTGACCTGAGCTTAAATAGCTAAATCGGGGTATTCCATCGCGACCAGAAGGTCGCTCCTACAAATTTAGTTACTCTTGCTCAGGTCAATAAATTCTTGTGACACCGCTCTAACGGTGGGTAGATCAACGGTTCATATTCTACCATAGTTAGCCCTAAAGGTATCTCCAAAAGAAGCCAGCCTAATTCAATGTTATAATTTGTTTTTCGGTGGTTACAATTTCGGAATGCAGCGAGAAATCGGGGAGGCGATGCGAAAATATTTGGTGGTCGGTAGCGGTGGGGCGCTGGGGGCGCTGGTCCGTTATTGGCTAGGCGGGTTATTCAAGATAGCGGCGGGCGACTTTCCCTACGGAACTTTCATAATTAATCTGACCGGCAGTTTTGTGCTGGGTTTGTTCCTGACCCTGATTACCGAACGCTATCGCCTGAATGCCGAATGGCGGCTATTTTTCGCTACTGGCTTTGTAGGAGCCTACACCACTTTTTCAAGCTTTACCAATGAGATACTGGCGCTCTACCGGGCGGGTTATGTGCTACCTGGCTTGCTCTATTCAATGGGTAGTTTGCTGGGTGGAATGCTTTGCGTCTGGCTGGGGCTAGTGACGGCCCGTTGGCTGGCCTTTGGGAGCATTCATAAAAAACCGACCGAACTCGAACGCAAAGAGCAAAGCCGCCAGGATAATGCAGAAGGCGGGGCAGGCCCGACCGGTCGCCTGCCCTCGGAACAACATACCGAACTGGAGCCGGATTAACCTCTGCCAATATTTTGAAGCTCGGCTAATAAATCGGGTAAGCCGGTTTCCAGGTCGGCCAAAAGCGGGTTCTCGCCACGCGCGACCACGATATCATCAAAATTCAGATCGACGCGGATCAAACATTCGCGGGCCAACGGGCCATTCAGTATCACCTCGCCAAATGGATTGGTGACGACCGACGCGCCGATAAAGCCCTTACCCCCCTCGAACCCGCACAAGTTGGTCAGCACTACGAACAGATTATGCTCGTCCGAGATAGCCTTGACCAGTTCGCGCCAGCGCGTGACGTTGCCCGGTTCATCGGCGGCAAACTGGCGGGCAGGGCTGGCGTTGCCGATAAAGATTACCTGCGCCCCCTGCAAGGCCAGCAGTGTGCTGGTGATCGAATGCCAGGTATCTTCACAAATAAGCATTCCCATTCGTCCGAAACGGGTTTCAAACGCCTGTACCCGCCGTCCTCGACTGACAAAACGTTCCTCATCAAACACGCCATAGGTCGGCAAGAAGAATTTGCGGTGGTTGTGAACAATGCCCGGTTGCCAGCGCCCGCCAGTGTTCGCACCCAGGGTAGCGTAAAGGGCCGAGTTGTAGAACGCCCCTCGGTACTCTTCGAGATAGCCCAGCGTGATGTCCAGCAAAGGAGCCTGCGGGCCACGTCGGGCCAGATACGCCGCCTGCAAGTCGGCAAAAAGCCGCTCCTGACGACGGGCTACCTCGCGTACGCCACCTTCCAAAAAGTAACCACTGGTAGCCGTTTCGGGTAGGGTCAACACGTCTACCGGGTGGTTATCTTCGCCCAACTGCTCGAAAATATCCCCAATCCGCTCCAGATTAACGGCGTAATCCCCCTTTTTAGGGTGAAACTGGGCTACCACTACTTGTATAGAACGGCTCTCAATTTGCTCGGCATGTATTGCTTGTACCATTTATCTTTTCCTTACAAAGTCTTGGGAAATGCAGAGTGCAGAATATTGAATGCAAAACAGAGAATGTAGAATCTGCACCTACCATCGTAAATCGTAAATCGTAAATCCTAAGTAACTACTCAGCCCTGTCACCCTGAGCCACAGCGAAGGGTCTAAGATTCTTCGGCGGAGAGCTATCTTTGGCAAAATCCAGGTAATCCCCCGCCTCAGAATGACATGGTGGCCTGAGTAGTTACAATCGTAAATCGTCTTATCCGATCCCACGTACAATCCGCTCTACCCGGTCGATAAAACGATAGAGCCGGGTCGGGCCATAGTTGCCGCCGGGCCGCGTTTCGTCTAATTCTTCTAGCATATAGGTTTTATGAGAGTCGGGCCGGGTCGTGCGCTCGCGGATCGAGAGGCGTTTACGAAAGTTGCGTTTATCCAGCTTTTCATTCCAGATCACCTCATAGACCCGCTGTAATTCGGTCAGGGTGAACTTTTCCGGCACAAGTTGGAAAGCGACGTTGGTATATTCGAGTTTGCCGCGCAACCGACGCAGAGCGTAATCGAGTATCTGGTGATGATCGAAGGCCAGTGCGGGCAGGTCGTACATCGAGAACCAGCCTGCTTCTGCGGCATCCGACCCGGCTTTGACCGGCTTGACCTGACTAGCTTCTACCAGCGCAAAATAGGCCACCGTAATTACCCGAGTACGCGGGTCGCGCTGGGGGTCGCCAAAGGTGTAGAGTTGTTCCATGTAAACCTGCTCCACCCCGGTTTCTTCCTGTAATTCGCGCAAAGCGGCCGCTTCCAAACTTTCAGTCATGTCGATAAAGCCGCCTGGTATGGCCCACATCCCCTGAAAAGGTGCATTGCCGCGCTTAACCAATAAAACCTTCAAATCGTTATCGCGCATTGTAAAGATTACAATATCGACCGTAACCGATGGTCGGTCGTAGTCCGCCGGGTTGTAATTTGCCAGAAATTCGCGTTCCGACTGTTCCCAGGCTTCTTTACTTATGACCGTATCTTGGGTTTGAATTTTGTTCATTATTTTCTCTTTTTGTAAAAACCAGTGTTTTCCTCACACTGCATTATATGGCGAAATTGATTAACTGTCAATACCTATGCTGGTTGGGGTGAGTATGAGATTTTTCCACAGGTTCAAACAGCAATAAAAGGGTACTATGAAACCCCGCTCCAAATCACTCAAGAGTATATATTAGAAAAATTTCCGCCAGAAATTTTTCTAATATATACTCACTCGCCGATTTAGGCAGTGGCAGAGTCTGGCTGCCGTGCTATCTGCTGTTAACAGGCGCGAATGTTTAATAAAAGATTAATGAAGTGTAAATACTCGTTTACCAGAGCGTGAACAACGTTAAACAATTGTTAACAACACCTTAAAAACCCTTGAATACCATGCAGTGGTACATACCAGCCAATCTAGCTTCAACGGGTGAAAGTCTCGGATTAAGGTTTATTGAGGTTTATTGAAAGCTAGATTTGTAGCTTGCGGAACGACTAACTGTTCAGTCTCTATAACCAACCCAGAAAAACCACATTTCCAGGAGGAATACAATGAGGAGCAACCTGCTCACAGGTTTATTAGCACGCGCGGGCGGACGGAAAATCGGTTCGTTCCGGCTTTTGTCGGCTCTGGTACTCAGTTTGATGCTAACGACTCTGGTTAGCCCGGCCTTTGCCGAGGAAGCTCAACAGGCTCAGAGTGCTGCTAAAATTAGCATTTTGCCGATTGACAAGGCCCGCATGCTGGCCGGGTCGAAGTTCGACTTTCGGGTCGAGGTCAACGGAGCCAAGCCGGACTCGATTGATATTACGATCAACGGTCAACCGGCAGCGACCGTTTTTAAGGACTCTAAAGAAGAGCGCACCAATGTTGACCCGGCTAAAAGTGGTGAAGTAACTTTCCGTAATGTGAGCATCGCCACCTCTGGCCCGACTACAGTTGAGGTCAAGGCGAAGGTCGGCGGGCAGGACCTGAGCAAGAAAGTAACCTGGGACATTATCAAGCTTGGTACAGGCCGGGCTAAGAACGTGATTTTGTTCATCGGCGACGGTATGAGCTACCCGACCATCACGGCGACCCGTATTATCGGGCGCGGTCTGACCGAAGGCAAGTACAATAGCTGGCTGGAAATGGATCGGATGCAGTATCGCGGTTCGCTGACTACCAGTGGCTATGACGCGCTCGTGACCGACTCGGCTAACAGTGCCTCGGCCTATGCTACTGGTCACAAAGCAGTTGTTAACGCGATGGGCAGTTATGAGGATAACACAAAGGACGTTTTCGACGACCCGAAGGTAGAGAACATTATCGAACTGGTCAAGCGCAGTCGGAAGATGGCGACTGGCCTGGTCACAACTGCCGATATTACCGACGCGACCCCGGCAGCATTCGTAGCCCACACCCGCCGCCGCAGTGAGTCGGCTTTTATCGCCAATACTTACTTTGACCCGGCCCATCAGCCCGACGTTATAATGGGTGGTGGCTCACGCTGGTTCTTGCCCAAAGCTAAGCAGGGGGCCAGCCAGGACGATAAAGACCTGGTAGAACAGGCCAAGACGCAAGGCTATGCGATTGCTGCTTCTAAAACCGAATTGAAGGCCCTTCCTGCTAACACTCAAAAAATTCTCGGTCTTTATCACACCGGTACAATGAACGTTTACCTGGATCGAGAAGTGTTGAAAGATGCCAATGTGCTGGGTAACTTCAAAGATCAACCGGGCCTGATGGATATGACCGATTCGGCGATCAAGAGCCTCAGCCAGAACCCTAATGGTTTCTTTTTGATGGTCGAAGGTGCTTCGATTGATAAACAACTGCACCCGATGGATGTAACACGGGCGGTTTACGATGCCCTTGAAATGGACAAGGCAATTGGTCTTGCCAAGAAATTCCAGGAACAAAACCCGGATACCCTGATCGTCGTGACTGCCGATCATGCTCACTCTTTGAGTACCTATGGTACTTACAGCGAAGAAGACGGTAAGAAGGGGATTGAGGCGATTGGAGTTTACGAAAATTCCAAATTCCCGACTTATACCTACAAAAACAATAACGGCTTCCCGGACGACCCGAATCCTAGCCGCAGCATCGTAGCAGGCTTTGCCTCACATCCTGAATATGTGGAGAACTTCAAAGTTTTCTTCAAAGACCCACTTAGCCCGACCATCGAAGACCCCAACAACAAGGGCAAATATATTGCTAACGACAAACGCGGTACTGGTATCAAGATGCCTGGCAATATACCGCCGGATCAGGCTCAGGAAGTCCACAGTGCCGATGATGTGCCGATTATGGCGAGTGGGCCGGGGGCCGAAATGGTCAACGGGTTGCTCGACAATACCGACCTGTTCTTTGTGATGACCAGTGCGCTCGGCCTCGACGTAACGGCTGCTAATGGTCGTTCGACCCTGGCGGCTGTGACCGGCGGTGTAATCGGCGACCCGACCAACCCGCTCACCAAGCAGGGCGGGGCAGCGGCAGGACAAGGCGGTGCGGCGGCAGGTGGTGCAAGCAATCCTGCTACTGGCGGCGGTTCGGTTCCGGCAGGCGCTCCGGCCAGTGGTATTGGCGGTGGTAGCACGGCAGGCAGTCTGGAAATCCCAGTACTGGCCTGGGTATTGCTGGCAATCGTCGGGTTGGTAGTCGCCTTTGGCGGTGGTATGTTCACGGCCCGCCGGATGCCGAGGAAATAGGTATCAGGTGTTAGGTGTTAGGTATCAGATGCTGTGAAGTTAGGGGATTTATCCATTGGCGGAGCAATTTCCAACGCAAATAGGTTCGCTGATACCTGACACCTGAGACCTAATACCTGTATAATAGCTAAAGGGCTGGCTAGAGTTAGCCCTTTAGCTGTGCTTAGTAAGAATTACGTAAATAGGCAAAAAACTATGAAAAAAAGAAATTGGCTAATAGTGGTAGTAGGACTGCTAGTGGCAGGTCTGGTAAGTGGTTGCGGGGATAATAGTTCGCCCAATCCGACCTCGGCTAGTGTGTCGTCCACCTCGGCGGCAGTCGCTACTAAAGAAATAGCTGCTACGACTACCCAGCCAGTCGCTACTAAAGAAGTTGCTACTACCGCAATCTCGAAGGTTGCCACCACAGCGGCCCCGGCTACTACGGCGATTGCCGCCAAAACCACAACGGCCGCCGTGCCTGATGGAGCGCCCGCTAATAGTGACACGATTTTGCTGCGTTTTAACGAGTTTTATGCTCCTGAGACCAGCGCGATCAATCTGGTTTTGAGCGATAAACTAAAGGGAGCCAACAACAAGCGGGTGAAAATTACCGGCTATATGGCTCCCCCGCTCAAGCCCGACCTGGATTTCTTTGTACTAACCCGGATTCGGCTGGCAACCTGTCCCTTCTGTTCGACGGCGGCAGATTGGCCCGAAGATATTATCCTGGTTACGATGCCCGAAGGCAAGACGATCAGGCAGGTCGAGGAACCCATCACCTTGATCGGTAAGCTGGAAGTAGGCGAGGGTGTTGATACTAAGACCGGCTTTTTCAGCTTGCTGCGCATCCGGGCCGAGAATTACGAAATCTTCAAAGGGTAATTAGCAAAAGCAAATTTGCAAAAAAAGCCCGCCTTTTTGATTATCAAAAAGGCGGGCTTTTTTTAAGGAAGATCGCCAAGAAAATCAGGCGCTCAACACTTTATCTTTGTCTTCTTCGGAGTGTGCTTTCTTCTCCACCTCGACCGGTTGTTCGGTAGGGACGAAGTCTTCGGATGCGCCTTCGATAGTAACCTGGGGTATCCAATCCAGGAATTTGGGTATCCACCAGTTCCAGTCACCCAAAAGCCGCATCGTAGCCGGGAGCAGCACACACCGGATCAAAGTAGCATCGACCAAGACAGCGACCGCCAACCCGAAGCCCAACTGCCGGATTATAATCATCTGCAAGGTGACAAAGACCCCGAAGACCACCACCATAATAGCTGCTGCACTGGTGATTGTCCCGCTTGTGACACTGATCCCTTTGGCGACAGCCTCGTTGGAGGTCGCGCCCTTGTCTTTGGCCTCCTTGATCCGGGTCAGGATGAACAGGTGATAGTCCATCGAAAGGCCGAACATGATCGTGAACATAAAGAGGGGCGCAAAATTCTCGATCACCCCGGTTGGCTTAAAGCCGATTTGCTCCGACAAATAGCCATCCTGGAAGACCAGCACCATCGCACCGTAAGCGGCCCCGGTCGAAAGCAAATTTAGCAAGATTGCCTTGATCGGGATCACCAGCGAGTGGAACGCGACCAGCAAGAGCAAGAAGCTCAGACCCAACACGAAGCCAAAGACGGCGGGCATGGCATTGAGATAGTACTGCACCAGGTCTACCGTCGAGGCGGCTTGCCCACTGACGTAAGCCTCGACCCCACCAAGCTTGCCGAAGTAAGTTGGGATTAGGTCTGCCCGAACTTTCTTGACGATGTCGTGGTTAAGGTCGCTATTGCGCGAACCGCCCATATAGAAACTGAGCGAAACGACCTTGCCATTGCGGGAAGGCGTGGTATCTACCGGGCCGCTTAAGCCGTTGATTTTGAGGGCGGCTTCCTTGAATTGTTCGAGGGCGGCTTTGGTCTCCGTCCGGTCGAACCCGGTCACGATCACGTTCATTTTTAGGGTTGTACCTTGCGACCACTTCGCATCCATCAGCTTGAGGGCTTTAACCCCATCCAGCGAAGTAGGCAGACCGTCCAGCCCGTTTGTACCAAGCTTGAAATGCAAAATAGGCGAGGCCAGCGCCAGGAGCAACACCAGCACGCCCAGACTGAAGACCAGCGGGCGGCGCATTACGGCTCCGACCAGCGTTGCCCAAAAGCCGCTGCCTTCTTCGCGGTCGCGTCCGAAATAGGGAAGACGACCCCAATTGACCCCGTTACCCAAGATTGAGAGCGTTGCAGGCAGAAAGGTCAGGCTACCGATAACCGAAACCAGCACAACCCCAATCGTGCCGGTTGCTATCGAGTTAAAAATGTTATCGCCAACCAGATATAACCCGGCGAGGCTAATCATAACGGTCAGGCCGCTAAAGAAAACCGCCCGCCCTGCCGTGCTGCTGGCAACCTCGATAGCCGCCATCTTCTCCCGCCCGTGCCGTCGTTCGGTACGGTAGCGCGTAATCATGAAAAGCGAGTAGTCGATGCCAACTGCCAGACCGATCAAGACGATAACCTGGGTCGCGTTGCTATCGACCGGCGCGACTGCCTGGCTGTAGATCGCCAAAATACCGAAAGCCGCCAACAGCGAGGTAACAGCCAGGATCAGCGGGACAACTGCCGCCGCGACCGCCCCAAATGCGACCAGCAAAATAATAAAGGTTAGCGGCAAAGTCAGCTTGAGCGAGCCGTCCAGTTCGTGCGCGACAAACGTATTGACTTCCTGGTTTAGCAAGTAGTTATTAAAGGTATAAACCTGGAAAGTCGGGTATTGTTCGCCAAAAGTCTTGAGCAACGGTTTGACCGGCTCCAGCTTTTTCTTTCGCAATTCAAATTCGCCGGTAACGGTTCCCAGGATGCGGGTACTGGTATTATCTTGCGAGGTCAGACCAAGACCGGGCAAGGGAGCCGAGTAAGTGTCTATCACTTGCGAAAAAATCGGCTGAGGCTTGCCATCCTCGTTATAGGTTGCCGCCCGCAATTTAGCGGAAATCGCACTCACGACTGTTTTGTAATCCGGGTCGTTTACTTTGAGGGTTGGGTGGCTGACCACCACAATCAAATTATCCGAGGCTGCCGCGCCGCCTCCGGCGTTAAAGACATCCGAGGCTTTAAAAGCTTCGATTTTGGATGAGCCGTTGATACTGGTTCCGTCGTCGAGTTGCGTTCCCAGTCCCAGGCCGATCACATATAAGCCAATAGCGCAGACAAACCACAAGCCGAAAACCAGCCACCGATGGCGGGCGCTCCACATTGCCACCCTTACGGTCGCCGGTTGCTTTTTCTCACGCCGTTCGGCGCGTTCTACTTGCATCGAGAATTACTCCTTCTTCATTTCCACAGGATAGATAAATTTGTACCTTCTCATTTTAACGGATTTATATTACGTAGCAAGTTACAAAATGTATGACTCTCCCACCGCCCATTTTGTTTCATTTCAAACATTTTTAGCTATACTGGGAATAAAACGGCCAGCTAAGCAGTCTTATTAAGTGGAAAGGAAAACAACCCAGGCTAAAATGCAAAATAAGCTGAATAATTTTGAACAAACCGTTTTAGTCCATTTGCCAGCGGCTTACAACCTGGCCCGTTGGTTAGCCCATAATGATCAGGATGCCGAGGATTTAGTCCAGGAGGCCTATTTACGCGCCTTCAAATTCTTCGAGGGGTTTCACGGGCAGGATAGCCGCAACTGGTTACTCAAAATTGTTCGCAACACCTTTTATAGCCGGTTGCCCCAACTCCGAAAGCAAGCCCTGGCTTCCTCTTTTGATGAAGCATTTGAGATCGAGAGTTCGGAGGAATACAACCCGGAAGCAATCATTTTACGCTATGTTGACCAGCAACTTCTCAAGCAAGCTTTGTTGGAATTGCCCCTCGAATATCGTGAAGTAATTGTTTTGCGCGAGTTAGAAGATTTATCTTACAAGGAGATAGCCGAACTGGTCGGCGTTCCGATTGGCACGATTATGTCCCGCCTGGCACGGGGTCGCAAACGGCTACAACAGCAATTGGCGAACGAGTAAGTAATTGAAGGCTGGCTATAAATCACGAATTAAAAACCTAACCGAAAAATCAATCTGTGGGACATTGCTCTGCCAATCGACCTTTCGGTTAGGCTTTTAATCTGTAGGAGCGGGCTTCTGCCCGCGATCTTGCCGGCAGCCAGATTTATCTCATTAGGCAAGGTCTGTGGTGCAGGACAATCTTTAATCTGTAGGAGCGGGCTTCTGCCCGCGATTTTGCCGGTAGCCAGATTATCTCATTAGGCGAGGTCTGTGGTGTAGGACAATCTTTAATCTGTAGGAGCGGGCTTCTGCCCGCGATTTTGCCGGTAGCCAGATTTATCTGGTTAGGCAAGGTCTGTGGTATAGGACAATCGCGGGCAGAAGCCCGCTCCTACAAAAGAATTGTGTCCAGCGTTTAAGTAAGTAAAGAGGCTAAAGTTGAGTTGCAAAGAGATACAAAGCCTGCTTGAAGGCTATGTCGATGGTGAGTTAGATTTAGTTAGAAGTCTGGAGGTGGAACACCATCTCGAAGACTGTTCGGCCTGCCAACAAATCTACCAGAGCCAACTGGCCCTAAAAGCGGCGTTTAAAACTGGCGCAGTCTATTTCGAGTTGCCGCCGGGCCTCCCAAAACGCCTTCAAACCACTTTACGCCAGACTAATGCCAACCAACTCAAAAGTGCCACTCCCGTAGGGTTCCGCCGATGGCTGTTAGGGGCAGCGGCTATAGCCGCTATTGTAATAGTCGGTTGGGGCTTTCTCCTGGCCTTTCCCAATTCTTCTAATTCTAATAACGATCTTTTGGCCCAGGAGGTTTTAGCCAGCCACGTTCGTTCCCTGATGGTAGACCATTTGTCGGATGTGGCTTCGAGCGATCAGCATACCGTTAAACCCTGGTTCAATGGCAAGCTGGATTTTTCGCCCCCGGTGGAAGACTTGACCTATAAAGGTTTTCCGCTAATTGGAGGACGGCTTGATTATCTCGATAGTCGTGCGGTAGTCGCCTTGATTTATCAGCGTCAAAAACATTTTATTAATCTGTTTATCTGGCCTGCACAATCTGGGGCCGACGTAAGACCTAAAACTACCGAGCGCCAGGGCTATCAATTGATTTCCTGGTCCCACGCCGGGATGAATTACTGGGCCGTGTCCGACCTGAACTACAGCGAATTGAATGAATTTGTCCAAATAGTTCAATCTAAGTCCTGACAAAGTGAACTAAGTTTAAGAGTTACGATCCCAGGATATAGGCGAATGAAAGCCTGGGGTCTGGTTTAGTGCGCCCACCTTGCCAGGTTCTGCGATCCCACCGGGAAGCGAGCTTAGCAGTGCGGGCCACTTCCGGGGCTAATTGTTGAGTTTGTACAGTGAACTTTATATTTACGGAGGTAAATCAATGGCACAAGACAACCGAGCGGTCGAACCGGGCGAAAATGCTCAAGATAACAGCGGGGTCAACCGACGTAATTTTCTAAAATGTATGGCCTGGGCCGGAACCGGGTTGGTCTGGACTTTCAGCGCTGGTGGCTTGCTTACGGCCTGTGGTGATCTTACCAGTACGACTGCGCCTGCCGGGGAAAGCTTTACTTTTATCCAGATCAGCGACACCCATATTGGTTTCAATACGGATGGGGTCAATACCAATGTAGCCGGAACTTTCCAGCAGGCGGTAGATCGGATTAATGCTCTACCCACCCGTCCGGCCCTGGTCTTGCATACCGGCGATATATCGCATAACTCCAAACCGCCGGAACTTGACATGGCTTACCAGATTTTGAACACGATCAAGACTGACAAGTTCTTGACCGTGCCGGGCGAACACGATGTGTTGGGCGATCAGGGCAGCGCTTACCGCCAGCGTTTTCAGATTGGGGCGGGAGCTAAACCCTGGTCTAGCCTGGATTACAAGGGGGTGCATTTTATCGCGCTTTCCAACGCCGGAGAATTGGATGCTTTTGGTCTATTGGGCAACGAGCAACTCGATTGGTTGAAGAAAGACCTGGCCGGGCTAAAGAAAGATGTCCCTCTGGTGATCTTCGCCCATGTGCCGCTTTTCACAATCTATCCTCAGTGGGGTTGGGAAACCAAAGACGCTGGCCCGGCCCTGGCAATGCTCAAACCTTTCAGCAATGTGACTGTTCTAAACGGTCACATCCATCAAGTGATGAGCCAGGTCGAAGGCAACCTGCACTTTTACACCGCCAGCGCGACGGCCTTCCCCCAGCACCGCCCCGGCGTGGAAAAGCCCAACGCTTACAAGCTACCAGCCAACGACCTCTTACGCTCCATCGGCTATCGGACGGTGAACTTTATCCCCGGACGACCCAGCCCAGAGATCAGCGATACCACCCTGGCCGGTGTCCCGGCAGAGACCGCGACGGTCGGGCCACTGGTCGTCTCGACTGCTCCGGCCAACCAAACTACCCAGGCTCCGGCTGGCAGCAGTGCTGCTACTACTGGCGCTTTGGTGGATGCTGGCCCGCTGACCGACTTTACCGATGTGGCTACTATACCTAAATCGGTCAGCTTGAAACTCTCCAACACCAAGCCCCAGGAGACCGTCTTTGTGGTGCAAAGTGGCAGCCAATATCTGGCTCTGAGCGACATATGTACCCATCAGGGCTGTGAAGTGAACTGGAACCAGGCCAACAAGCGCTTTCTTTGTCCCTGTCACGGCAGTGAATACGATAACCTGGGCAAAAACTTGGCTGGCCCGGCCCCCCGACCCCTCGAACGCTACAAAACCGAAGTAGTAAACGGGCGCTTAATGATTTCGACCCAGCGTGTTACAGGGTAGCTAATAAAGCTGCTTTTTAGTATGCTCTCAAAGCTTATAGGTTTTGAGAGTATTTTTGGTGTCAAAAAGCAGTCGGTAGAATGTAAATCGAGATGAGTGAGCGTCAGATTTTTGCTTGGGTTCAAGGAATAAGAACGGGAACCGGGAGTGGCACAGCCTGGCTAGTGTGCAAAACCGATGCACACTTAATCGAGGCGACTAGATTGCGGTTGGTGGGTGGAAGTAATATAATTCAAAGCAGACCGTTTGATGGCGCTATCTGAATCAGCTTCAAGAGAGGGTTATAGATTGATTACTGAAACCAACCTCAGTGTTGAAGACGAGGAATTAGAAAAAGTAGCGAGTGGAGTTCACGGTGAAATTGCTACCACTATAAGTGGCTACATTTTTATTTACCTTTTGCAAAACGACGTAGGCCGCGTTTTTGATGGACGTACCACTTTCCAGATTGAGCCTGACCAGCCTAAACGAGAACCCGATGTCTCTTTTGTAAAGCTGGAAAGATTACCCCAAAATGTTGATGACACTGTTCCGCTTGCGCCTGATCTGGCAGTAGAGATTATATCAAGCCGGGATGATTGGAAAGCAATTGTTAGCAAAGCCGTAAATTATCTTCGCGTCGGAGTCAGTCTGGTTTGGGTAGTAGACCCTTATTCCAGGTCGTTTTTTGTTTTCAAGCCGGATGGCGGAGCTTTTTTTAATACCCAACGCGATCAGGATGAGTTACAAGGTGAGCCAGTTCTACCAGGCTTTCGGCTTAAAGTAAGTGACATATTCAGGAAAATTGAGCCAATTATTATGACGGAACGAACCGCCAACTACTAGGGAGCATTCAATTGGAAAAGCGAACGATAGATTTGATCGCCCAACGCACGCAAGCGAGTGAGTATCATCGGGCGACTCCGAAAGTCGAAATCTTGCCGCGTGAACCGAAACCGGCCTGGCTCAAGACCAAACTGCCCAGCGACCCGAATTATTTTGAACTCAAGCGGGTGATGCGTGAACGTGGGCTACACACCGTTTGCGAGGAAGCCAGTTGTCCCAATATTACCGAATGCTGGGCGAATCGGACGGCGACCTTTTTGGTACTGGGTGACATCTGCACACGGGCTTGTGGTTATTGCGATGTAACCAGTGGCAAGCCGCTCCCTCTAAACGAAGACGAGCCACGTCAGGTTTCTGAAGCAGTCAAGGTGATGGGTTTGCAACACGTCGTGATTACCTCGGTCAATCGGGATGATTTGGAAGATGGCGGGTCGCATCTCTTTGCCGAAATGGTGCGCTTGATCCGGCAGGAAACCCCCGCTTGCCGAATAGAACTGCTGATCCCGGATTTCGTGGGCAACTGGGACAATCTGGCGGTGGTGATGAAGGCCCAGCCCGATATTCTAAACCATAATACCGAGACTGTGCCGCGTCTCTACCGACGGGTACGTCATAAAGCTCGCTACGACCGCACCCTCGAAGTGTTACGGCAAGCCAAAGAGATAGGTCGTCATTATAATGTCGTTACCAAATCGGGCTTAATGGTCGGGTTAGGCGAGACCAAAGAGGAACTGGTTGAGGTGATGAAAGACCTGCGCTCGGTCGATTGTGACGTGATGACGCTCGGACAGTATATGCGACCTTCGCCCAAGCATCTTAAAGTCGAACGTTATTACACGCCTCAGGAATTTCTCGAACTCAAGGAAATCGCTCTCGAACACGGCTTCAAACACGTCGAAAGCGGCCCATTGGTTCGGAGCAGCTATCACGCCCATGAGCAAGTCCCAGACAAGGTTAGTTAGAGGTTGTTTGGTACGGCTTAGAGTGTGGTTATGGCCTGAGCTAAGTCCACCTATTCAGTCGCGTTATAGATAGGTTTGGAAAAAATCTGATTGCTTCAAGCCGCTAAATATGCTATAACACAGGGGCAGGAGGTAACATCATATGTCAACCCAGGACTTGAAAAGGCTCGAAGAATGGCCCGGCTATGCCGAGTTTCTCTTATTCCTTGAGGAAGAAAAAGTGACTGAAAGCGACCCTCACTCATCCTTAATCCGCTATCTGATGGCTGTCCTCGATTGGCTT